>NZ_JBFTJK010000025.1:0-54538 GCF_056395385.1 Paenarthrobacter sp. 10L420
GGTCCGCTCCTCCTACCGGGCCGGGCGTTTGTGGGCCACCGCAATGCGCAAGAAGGGCTGGGAAATCCCCGCCGCCCTGGCCCACATCGAGTCCTCCGGCACCACCCGCCAGGAAGCCTCCACCATCCTCGCCGCCCACGCCTAACCCCGGGTCGGCAACACCTCACCGGCAACACCATGAAGCAGTACCGAAGGGCCGGATGCCAAGCGTAATGGCGTCCGGTCCTTCGACGTCCATCACGTAGAATTAAGGCACTATGGCGAATTCCTCTGATTCCAGCAAATCGACCCCCTCGGCCGACGCCCCCAAGCGTGGGCTGTTCCAGCGCAAGCCCAAGGAAGCCAAGGCCAAGAAGCCGAGCCAGCTGAAGCAGATCGCTGAAGTCTTCAAGATGACGCGGCGGAATGATCCCCAGGTTGTGTGGATCATGCTGCTGGCATTCCTGGCAGTGGTTGCCGTGGCCTTCCTCATCGGCTTCCTCCTGGACAACTGGGTTACCGGCCTCATCATCGGTATTCCGTTGGGTCTCCTGGCCGCCGTTTTCATCCTCTCCCGTCGCGCAGAGAAGGCTGCATTCGCGCAGATCGAGAACCAGCCTGGTGCTTCCGGCGCGGCCTTGGGTACTCTCCGCCGCGGCTGGGTCACCCAGGACCAGCCTGTCGCGGTTAACCCTCGCACCCAGGACGCCGTGTTCATGGCAATTGGTCGTCCCGGCGTCGTTTTGGTTAGCGAAGGTCCCACGCACCGTGTCAAGCCGCTGGTGGAAGCTGAACGGAAGCGACTCACGCGCATCCTGCCCAACGTCACCATCCACGTTCTGGAATCCGGTCGCGGTGAGGGCCAGGTGCCTTTGAACAAACTCGCCAAGACCATGGGAAAGATGAAGAACGAACTCACCAAGGTGGAGGTCAACGCTGTGTCCAAGCGCATCAACTCCCTCGGTACCCGCCTGCCGATCCCCAAGGGCATTGACCCCTACAAGGCCCGCCCGGACCGCAAGGCTGCACGCGGACGCTGATGGTCCGTAGGTGCTTGATTGCCTATATACGAAAAACCGCCCTTGTCTCAAACGAGACAAGGGCGGTTTTGTTGGTTTTGCTTATTTATTGGTGCTTCTATGGGGTTGCTTCCAACCGCACGGACTGAAACGCTACATCCGAATGAGGATGGTGTTCATCGCTTTATCATGAATTCCACGCTGATCCGGATCAAAGATGACTGCGGGGATAACCAGGCACAGGAGCAAAGTGCGCACCACAGCGGCGAGGGGTCCGGCCGGGCCTCCCCCCAAGCGGACCACATGGATGCCGGCAATCCTGTGGCCAATGCTGTAGCCGAGGGTGCCGATCAGCAGAATCTGCTCCGCAGCAAAGATGGCGAGCGTTGCCCACTGGTTTCCACTAAATGCGAAGTTGCTGATGACCAGGGCGATCGTCCAGTCGATCACGATTGCCAGGATTCGCCGTCCGGCCCGCGCCATCGAGCCTGGTCCGGCCTCAGGAAGGCCGAGTCTCTCACCCGGGTATTTAGAGATGCCGGATGTGTCCGGCCCGCTCAGCCAGGAGCCTATGTCTTTTCGATCAACCACCCTCCAAGCCTAACGGCTGCCGGACTGACGGTCCGACGTCGGAGGGCACCCATCGTGCCTGCGCCTTCGCTTAGCTGGGGCCAAAGTGTTCGCCCACTGGACCTGCTTGGACCTGACACAGGAAAGCCGACTACCGTTTACACAACAGATCATTCTGTAACCTGCCCGAAACAATACTGACACTCCCGGGAAATCCCATCTCCCTAAGGTGGTATGAGTTGCTAGCCACCGCGGCAAGGGGAATTTTTTGTGTCTCCGGGCCTCCGGCATGGGCTGGCTCACGCGGCCTTCCGGGCCTGTTACTTGATATGCATAAGGAGCATAGATGTTCAAGACTGCGGACGAAGTCCTCAAGTTCATCAAAGACGAAGACGTCAAATTCGTCGATATCCGCTTCACCGACCTTCCGGGCGTCCAGCAGCACTTCAATGTGCCGGCAAAGAGCGTAGACCACGACTTCTTCGTGAACGGTCAGCTCTTCGACGGATCTTCGATCCGCGGTTTCCAGGGCATCGCTGAATCCGACATGCAGCTCATCCCGGATGTGACCTCGGCTTTCATCGACACATTCCGCATTGAGAAGACGCTGGCGCTGAACTTCTCCATCGTGAACCCCCGTACGGGCGACCCCTACCACCGCGACCCCCGTGGCGTAGCCGAGAAGGCTGAAGCCTACCTGGCTTCCACCGGCATCGCGGACACGGCGTTCTTTGCTCCCGAGGCAGAGTTCTTCGTCTTCGACAACATCCAGTACCAGTCCTCCCCGCAGGGCAGCTTCTACAAGATTGACTCCGAAGAAGCCCACTGGAACACCGGCCGCAAGGAAGAGGGCGGAAACCTCGGCTACAAGACCCCCGTCAAGGGCGGTTACTTCCCGGTTTCCCCCACCGACAAGCAGGCTGACCTCCGCGACGCCATGTGCGTTGAACTGGACAAGGCCGGCCTTGAGGTCGAGCGCTCCCACCACGAAGTTGGCTCCGCCGGCCAGGCAGAGATCAACTACAAGTTCACCACGCTGACTGCAGCTGCTGACGACCTCCAGAAGTTCAAGTACGTCATCAAGAACACTGCGGACGCATGGGGCAAGTCCGTAACCTTCATGCCGAAGCCGGTCTTCGGTGACAACGGCTCTGGCATGCACTGCCACCAGTCGCTGTGGAGCAACGGCGATCCGCTGTTCTACGACGAGAAGGGCTATGCCGGCCTCTCCGACACTGCCCGCTGGTACATCGGCGGCCTGCTGAAGCACTCCTCCGCGGTCCTCGCGTTCACCAACCCGACCGTCAACTCGTACCGCCGCCTGGTCAAGGGCTTCGAAGCTCCGGTCAACATGGTGTACTCCCAGGGCAACCGCTCTGCTGGTATCCGTATCCCCATCACGGGCTCCAACCCGAAGGCCAAGCGCATCGAATTCCGCGCTCCGGACCCCTCGTCCAACCCCTACCTGGCCTTCGCTGCCCAGCTGATGGCCGGCATTGACGGCATCCGCAACCGCATCGAACCCCCGGCTCCCATCGACAAGGACCTCTATGAGCTCCCGGCCGAGGAAGCCAAGGACATCCCCAAGGCTCCGGGTTCCCTGGAAGAAGCCCTTGAGGCCCTCCGCGAGGACAACGAGTTCCTGCAGGCTGGCGGCGTCTTCACCCAGGACCTGATCGATACCTGGATTGACTACAAGTACGAGAATGAGATTCGCCCGCTGTCGCTGCGCCCGAACCCGTACGAGTTCGAGCTCTACTACGGCGTCTAGCAACTCCCGCGGCTAAACCAGGTTTAGCCCACGCGGAACCCACCAAGGTTCCCGAATAAGAAGGGCCGGCAACAGGTTTTGTACCTGATGCCGGCCCTTCTCTTTGTCCTATAACCCGCTGCTACCGCCGAATCAGCTAGATCCGTAGGGCTGTGGCGAAGTGCTAACTACTCGGATTCCTTGCCCTGATCCCGGTCCCGGATGTTTTTTCCGAACTCGTCCAGCTTCTCCTTCACCACCTTTGCGGCATCTGCAAGACCCTTTTCCGCGCTGCTCAGGGGATCCAATTGCAGGTAGACGTGCCGATCGATGGGGAGGTCGTACTCGTCCTTCAAATGCGTGCCGCCAGAGACACCATCGAGCGATAAATATACGAGCGCCTCGGTTCTTGCGATGCCCGCGATCGTCCCGAAGACAACCGTGAAATCGTTGGGCTGAAAGCTAATGGATTGACCCACGTGGCGGCGATCCAACTCTCCAGCAGGAATAGCCTTCTCAAACGAACTTCCGTTGTATTCCATGTACTTCTCC
Source organism: Paenarthrobacter sp. 10L420 (assembly GCF_056395385.1). Taxonomy (NCBI): domain Bacteria; kingdom Bacillati; phylum Actinomycetota; class Actinomycetes; order Micrococcales; family Micrococcaceae; genus Paenarthrobacter; species Paenarthrobacter sp. 10L420. The sequence continues at coordinate 3,871 of NZ_JBFTJK010000025.1, forward strand.
TAAGCATCGAGAGCAGTTACGGAACGAGTCTATAAGGCTTTTCAACGGACGAACCAGCACCTTGCCTTGGTCTTTAGTGCCTTGTTTTCGGGACTTCACCGGGTTGTTCCGGGGCTGCGCAGTCCGCGCAAAACACCTGATCGGTTTCTTCACCGCAGCACTGACAGCGGTGAATCAGTGCCGCTTGCTCAATCACATAGGTTGTCATAGCAAACATGGTGCCTACCAAGGGCAGGTCAGGGCACGAGTAGTGTGTACTCGTTTTTTACCCTTCGGGCACAGCCGGCTACTTGGTTTCGAAAAGGCCCTGCGCTCCCCCGTCACCCTGCCGCCATTCGGCGTCAGTAAAAGTTGCGAAGCAGCGCCGGCACGCATAGACGTCGCCGCGGCCATGCGGCGAAGACCAGTGCGGCCCCGCCTGCTCACACCGGAAGCACGACGCATCTGAGAAGGGTGCCCCCTCCGAATCCCGCCTGACTGTCACGCGAGAATCCTAAGGGACAGCATGCCCGCTCGAACAGACCCTAGGGGATGCCCGGCATTGGTCCGTCCGAACTGGTCCTACTGCTTCCCGTACTTCTTATGTACCGCCTGCTTGGTCACGCCGAGGCAAAGTGCGATTGCCTCCCACGATAAACCGGACTGCCGGGCTGCGCGTACAAGGGAGGCCTCGGCCCTGCCAACTTCCTTGTGGAGTTCAGCTACCGCATACAGCGCCTCCGCCGGCCCCATGCCATCCATTGATCCAACAAGGGTTTTCATTCTGTCCACCTCCATGCCGTCAACCATAGTTGACTCCATGATCTTCGTCAACATTTGTTGACGGCTCACGCGGGGACGAAATTTCAGCATGCTCAAAGGCCCTGTACATGATGCGTTGCGGGCCGGAGTTCCCGCCGAGGTAGCGGCCAGCATCCACAAAGCCAGCTTTTGCATAGGCTGCAATGCCTGCAGGGTTGCGCTCGTTGACGGAAAGCACGACGCCGGCCTGACCGCCACCGCGCCTGGCTGTCAGTTTGCGGGCCTCGCCTACCGCAGCCTCCGCAGCCAGCGTCCCGAGGCCCCGACCCTGACATGTTGAATCGATAAGGAATCCCCTGAGAAGCCACACGGAATCGTCATCCTGCCAGCCTGCAAGGCGTGCCGCCCCGGATTGGAGTGTCAGGACGCCCACACCCGTGCCGTCGGCCTCAATCACGTAGGGCAGCCGGGATTCCTCTTCGATGCTGATCAGCATCATGCGCAGGGGGTCGCCGACGAAATCACACTGGGCTGGCTCCACCGCCATTTCCGCAACCGCTCCCAACTGAATGGCGCGGGCGTCATCATCCAGTAGCTTGAGCGGAATAAGCCAGATACTCATCATCAGCCCGCCTTAGTTGCCGTAGAACTCTTTTTCAAAGACAGCCCGGGTCCGCCGGCTAAGGCGCAGATAGTTCTCCTCGAACTGCCCTGCGGTTCCGGGCGCATAGCCACACCAACGTGCCACAGCTTCAAGATCCCTCCGGGACGATGGAAGTACATCCGATGCCCGGCCTGTCACGATGACGTTCGCCGAGCGGATGCGGCTGGCGAGCTTCCACGCCTCCCGTAACAGTCCGGCGTCGTCCTTGCCAACAAGCCTAAGGTTCTCGGCCGCGGCAAGTGCCTCCAACGTGGACGTAGTGCGCAGCTCAGGCTGCTTCCCCGCATGCTGCAACTGGATGAGCTGGACAAGCCATTCAACGTCGCTCAATCCACCCCGGCCGAGCTTCACGTGGCGGGCCGGATCAGCACCTCGAGGCAGCCGCTCCGATTCCACGCGGGCCTTGACGCGCCGGATTTCCCTGACGTCCTGTTCGGAGAGCTCAGCCGGGTAACGAATGGGATCAATAAGCTGGAGGAAGGCCACTGCCAAGTCGTCTGAACCGGCCATGGGACGCGCCCGCAGCAGTGCCTGCGATTCCCAGATGAGGGACCACCGGCGATAGTACTCGGCATAGGACTCCAAGGACCGGACCATGGCGCCGTTCTTGCCTTCGGGCCGCAGGTCTGCGTCCACCATCAACACCCGCTCGGCCATGATGGCAGGCTTGAGCGGCTGGGTGAGAAGGCTGGAGACTTTGGCGACTATCGCCGTCGCCTGTTCCTGGGCTTCCTCATCCGTGAACCCGGGCCGTGCTCGGTGAACGTACATGACGTCGGCGTCTGAGCCGTAGCCGATCTCACGGCCACCTTGCCGTCCCATCGCCACCACCAGAACCTCTGTTTTCAGAGGATCGGACTGGGTAGCGATAGCTTCTGCCACGTGCAGGGCTCCGAGCACGGCCGCCCGGTCTGTTTCGGCCAACGCCAGCCCCACGGCGTCCTGGTCCAGCAACCCGGCGCTATCGGCAATCGCGGTCCGCAGTATCTCCCTGCGACGAATCAACCGGATGAGGCGCATGGCACTTTCCGGATCCGGGTGCCGCGACAATTTGGACCGGATTTCCTGCCATTGCGCCTCGAACGGGACAGGAGCCAGGTCCTTGTCGCTGCCAAGCCACGCCACGGACTCCGGTGAGACTTCCAGGAGGTCCGAAATGAGGCGGGAATTGGCAAGTACCTGGCAGAGGCGTTCGGCTGCCGCTTGGGAGTCACGAAGCATTCCCAAGTACCAGTGCGTGGTCCCCAACGCTTCGCTGACCCTTCGGAAGGCCAGGAGCCCTGCGTCGGGATCCACGCCCTCGGCAAGCCAGCCCAGAAGAATAGGGAGCAACTGCCGTTGAAGTGCCGCACGCCGGCTGACCCCGGCAGTCAGCGCCTCAATGTGACGCATTGCACCCTTGGGGTCGAGGTAACCGAGGGCAGCAAGACGGCCCTGGGCAGCTTCCGGGCTCAGCTTGGCGTCTTCGCTGCTGAGTTTCGCGGCTGTGTTGAGCAATGGACGGTAGAAAATACGCTCATGCAAATCCCGCACGGACCGTTTGGTCTTCTGCCACGTCGCCATCAGCTGGTCGGGATGCGGGCGTTCAAGTGAGAAGGGCCCCAGGACAGCCTTGGCCAACACCCGCTGCGCATCCTCCGCCACGGGCATGAGATGGGTCCGGCGCAACTGGAACAACTGAATCCGGTGCTCCAAAAGCCGAAGATAGCGGTAGGCGTTGTCGAAGCCGGCGGCGTCGGCACGCCCGATGTAGCCCCCGGCCGACAATGCCGCAATGGCCGACGTGGTGTCACGGCAACGAAGGGACTCGTCCGACTTGCCGTGAACCAGCTGCAACAACTGCACAGTAAATTCGACGTCGCGCAGCCCACCACGTCCCAACTTGATCTGCCGCTGTTCCTCGGCGGCCGGAATGTAGTCGGTGACCCGGCGCCTCATGGCCTGGACGGATTCGACGAAGCCATCACGGCCGGCGGACGCCCACACGAGTGGCTCCACTGCCTTTTCATAGCGCTGGCCCAGTTCCCGGTCACCGGCAATCGTGCGGGCCTTCAGCAACGCCTGGAATTCCCAGCTCTCAGCCCATCGGGCGTAGTAGCTCAGGTGTGAGGGGAGGGTCCGCACCAACGGCCCGGATTTTCCTTCCGGGCGAAGGTTGGGGTCCACTTCCCACAAACCCGGCTCGGGTGCGGATGAGGAAATCGCCCGCGAGATGCCGGATGCCAGGGCGGTGCCGATGGTCGCGGCGCGGGCGTCGTCCAACTCCTCTGCCTCAATGACGTAAATGACATCGACGTCGGAAATGTAGTTCAGCTCGCGGGCACCACATTTGCCCATGCCAATGACTGCGAGTCCGACGTCGGCCACCTCCGAGGCGTCGAACTGGACCGCTGCCTCGGCCCGGGAAACGGCAAGGGCAGCTTCAATGGCAGCACCGGCGAGGTCGGCAAGCTCTGCACCCACGGCGGGCATGAAGTCTTGCGGCGAGGCAGCGCAGAGGTCCTTGATGGCAAGCTCTGTTAGCCCGCGGCGGTATGCCGTCCGCAAGGCCGCATACGCCGGAAGCCCCGTCAACCCGGCCACTGGACGCTGCGCACCCGGCTCGGCCTTGACCGAACGAAGGAGGAGGGACCTGAGCTCTTCGCTTGATGCCGGAAGGGGCTCCGGGCTTACCCGGGCCTCAAAAACATCCAGGTGCTCCGGCCTGCGCATGAGGAACTCCCCCAGCGCCTCCGATGCCCCCAACAGCCGATACAAGGATTCGCTCGTGTCAGGGTCCGCGCCGGCCAACTTCTTGAGGCCGGGATTCTTCTCAATCAGCCGGACCAGTGATTGCAACGCGGTATCCGGGCTCGCCGCCAAGGAGAGCCCGGCGAACAGGGCATCCTGCTCGATGCCTTCGAGTTCCGGGGCAGCGAGAAAACGTTCGCCCTTTTCCAGGTCATTGAATCCGGCTGATATGAGCCGACGTGCAAGGCTCATTCGCCCTGCCTACAGAATGCCGAGGTTGCGCTGCAGCTCGTACGGCGTGACCTGGAGGCGGTAGTCCTGCCATTCCGCGCGCTTGTTGCGCAAGAAGTGTTCAAAGACCTGTTCACCCAGAATCTGGGCTACCAACTCCGATTCCTCCATGGCACGAATGGCATCGTGGAGGCTGGCCGGCAGCGGAGCGTGGCCCATGGCTTTGCGCTCCGCGGTGGTTAGCGACCAAACGTCATCCTCGGCAGCTGCCGGAAGCTCGTAGCCTTCCTCGATACCCTTCAAACCGGCGCCCAAAAGGACGGCATATGCCAGATATGGGTTGGTGGCGGAGTCGATGCCGCGGTACTCGATGCGCGCCGACTGGCCCTTGCCGGGCTTGTACAACGGCACTCGCACCAGCGCGGAGCGGTTGTTGTGGCCCCAGCTCAGATAGCTCGGTGCCTCACCGCCGCCCCAGAGACGCTTATAGGAGTTCACGAACTGGTTGGTGACCGCCGTGAATTCGGGAGCGTGCTTGAGGATCCCGGCGATGAACTGGCGGGCAGTCTTGGACAGCTGGAACTCCGCGCCGGCCTCAAAGAAGGCATTGGTGTCGCCCTCGAAGAGCGAGAAGTGTGTGTGCATTCCGGAGCCGGGGTGGTCCGTAAACGGCTTGGGCATGAAGGTGGCATACGTGCCCTGCTGCAGGGCGACTTCCTTGATGACCGTGCGGAAGGTCATGATGTTGTCCGCGGTCTGCAGGGCATCCGCGTACCGCAGGTCAATCTCGTTCTGGCCCGGCCCGCCCTCGTGGTGGCTGAACTCCACCGAGATACCGACCGATTCCAGCATGGTCACCGCGGTGCGGCGGAAGTCCTGCGCAACACCACCAGGGACGTGGTCGAAGTAGCCGCCTTCGTCAACGGGAACCGGCGCACCATTGGGGCCAAGCTCCTTTGACTTCAGCAGGTAGAACTCGATTTCCGGGTGCGTGTAGCAGGTGAAACCCATATCCGCGGCCTTGGCCAGGGTCCGCTTGAGGACGTTTCGGGGATCTGCTGCCGAGGGCTCCCCGTCCGGCGTTAAGACATCGCAGAACATTCTGGACGTTTGTTCGGTCTCACCGCGCCAGGGCAGGATCTGGAAGGTTGAGGGGTCCGGCTGTGCCAGCATGTCGGACTCAAAAACCCGCGCAAGGCCCTCGATCGCTGAACCGTCGAATCCCAGCCCCTCTTCGAAGGCACCTTCAACTTCAGCCGGCGCAAGTGCCACGGACTTCAGTGAACCCACGACGTCGGTGAACCACAAGCGTACGAAGCGCACGTCACGCTCTTCGATCGTCCGCAGAACGAACTCTTGCTGGCGGTCCATAGGGCCTCTTTTCCGGTTCGGTGTCCATGCCGCAGTTCCCATCATTGAAGCCACGGCAGCTCAGACTTCACTCTACTAAGCATTCGGGAGGAATGCCGCCGCAGTAGCTGCGCGTAACACAGCGTTTACAAACAGTGACCCTTGGCACACTGCTGGCAGGCGCCGTCGGCACGGCTTAGGCTCTATCCATGGCCCCAAGCAACCTTCCTGAGTCCACCACGCCCGCCGAAGTCCCCGCGCCCTATGGCACCGGCCCCACGGCGGCAGCCCAGGCATCGCCAGCGGGCGCCAAGAAGCAGGTCAGCAGGGTGCGCATCCATCACCTCCAGCAGGCCAAGGACAACGGCGAGCACTTCGCCATGCTCACCGCATACGAGCAATACACCGCCGAGATCTTCGACCAAGCAGGGATCGAAGTCCTCTTGGTGGGTGACTCCGCCTCAAACAACGTCTTCGGCAACGAGACCAGCCTTCCCGTCACTGTGGACGAACTGCTGCCCTTGTGCCGTGCCGTAAGCCGCTCAGCCAAGCGCGCCCTGGTCCTGGCGGACCTGCCCTTTGGCAGCTATGAGGTTTCAACGGAGCAGGCAGTCGCAACAGGCGTCCGCTTCCTCAAGGAAGGATTGGCCCACGCGGTCAAAATCGAAGGCTCTGCCTACTATGCGGAGACAGTGAAGGCCATGGTCCAGGCAGGCATTCCTGTCATGGCCCACATTGGATTCACTCCCCAAAGCGAACATTCCCTGGGTGGCTACCGGGTCCAAGGCAGGGGCGAGGACGCCCAGCGGCTGATCGAGGACGCAGTGGCCTTGCAAGACGCTGGCGCTTTCAGCGTCCTCATGGAAATGGTGCCTGCGGAAACTGCCGCTGCCGTGGATGCCGCATTGCGCGTCCCAACCGTTGGTATCGGGGCCGGCAAGAGCACCACAGGCCAAGTGCTGGTCTGGCAGGACATGGCGGGACTGCGAGGGGGCAAGATGGCCAAGTTCGTCAAGCAGTATGCAGACCTTCGCACCACGCTCACCGACGCCGCAGCAGCCTTTGGAGAGGACGTCAGGTCCGGAGAATTCCCCGGACCCGAGCATTCCTTTTAGCTAAGTCCGTGGTGCGCCAGTAGAGCTAGTCGTCGTCCTGGGCGTCCCAGGCGTCGTTGCGTTGCTTGACCTTTTCCAGCGCATGTTCGGCTTCTTCCCTGGTCTTGTAAGGGCCAATCAGCTGTGTCCAATCGGACATGGCGTCCTCTTCGATCTCATGCGTCTTGACGTTGTACCAGTACTCCGTCACGTCTCCTCCTCATTGCGTCGGCCCTCAAACGCGTAACGTTGGCGTCAGTCACGCGGACCCGGCCGCACTTTGTTACTTGCGTCTCTTGCCTGCCTTATATGATCAATCTATGCCTTCTCTTGCTTCGACCGCACCCATCGGCACGCTCACTCCGGGAATCATCAGCCCTGAACGGGCTGTCCCTGCGTCGATCCCCCGCCCCGAGTACGTGGGCAAGAAGGCACCCAGCAAGTTCACCGGCTCCGAAGTGAAGTCAGCGGAAACCATCGAGAAGATCCGTATTGCCAGCAGGATCGCTGCCCAGGCCATCGTTGAAGTTGGCAAGCACATCCAGCCCGGCGTAACGACGGACCAGTTGGACAAGGTTGGCCACGAGTTCCTTGTGGACCACAACGCCTACCCGTCCACGCTGGGCTACCGGGGCTTCCCGAAGTCCCTGTGCTCTTCCCTCAATGAAGTCATTTGCCACGGCATCCCGGATTCCACAGTGGTACAGGATGGCGACATCCTGAACATTGACATCACCGCGTTCATCGGCGGGGTGCATGGAGATACCAATTACACTTTCCTGGTTGGCGACGTGGACGAGGAATCCCGTTTGCTGGTTGAGCGGACGCAGGAGTCACTCAACCGGGCCATCAAGGCCGTGGCCCCAGGCCGCGAAATCAACGTAATCGGCCGCGCGATCCAGTCCTACGCCAAGCGCTTCGGCTATGGCGTGGTGCGGGACTTCACTGGCCACGGTGTTGGTGAGGCGTTCCACACGGGCCTCATCATTCCGCATTACGACGCAGCCCCGGCGTACAACACCGTGATCGAGGCAGGCATGGTCTTCACCATCGAACCCATGCTGACCCTTGGCACGATCGAATGGGACATGTGGTCCGACGACTGGACGGTTGTAACCAGGGACCACAAGCGCACGGCCCAATTCGAACACACCCTGCTGGTCACCGAGACCGGCGCGGAAATCCTGACCCTTCCTTAAGCTGTCTGGAAGGTCCATCGCAGCCGCGGGCGGCTGCGCCATGCCCACCCCTCCTGCCATGATCGGAATTGCATTGTCCAAGAAGGATGAGAAGACCCACAAGAACCCTCCGCTGATCGGAATCGATATCGGCGGCACGGGCATCAAAGGCGGCATCGTCGACCTGAAGAAGGGCAAGCTGATCGGCGAACGCTTCCGCGTTCCCACGCCGCAGCCGGCTACCCCCGAGGCAGTCGCCGAAGTGGTGGCAGAGATCGTCAAAGAACTTTCCAGCCGCCCCGACGCCCCTGCCGCTGATTCGCCAGTGGGTGTCACCTTTCCGGGCATTATCCAGCACGGCGTGGTCCACTCCGCTGCAAATGTGGATAAGTCCTGGCTTGACACGGACATCGACAAGAAGTTTACGGAGCGGCTGGGTCGGCCGGTTGAGGTCATCAACGATGCCGACGCAGCAGGTCTCGCAGAGGCCCGCTATGGCGCCGGCGAGGGCGTGGACGGCACCGTCCTGGTCATCACGCTCGGCACCGGCATCGGCTCCGCCTTCATTTTCAATGGTCAATTGGTTCCCAACGCCGAGCTCGGCCACCTCGAGGTGGACGGATTCGACGCCGAAACCAAGGCATCAGCCGTGGCCCGCGAACGCGATGGCTTGAGCTGGGACGAGTACGGCGTGCTGCTCAACCGCTACCTGCAGCACGTCGAGTTCCTGTTCTCCCCCGAGCTTTTCATTATCGGCGGCGGCATCTCCAAGCGCTCGGATGAATACTTCCCGCACTTGCAATTGCGCACCAACATCGTCACAGCCAAGTTAAAGAACGACGCCGGCATCGTGGGCGCCGCCCTTGAGGTCGCCTTGCACCACAAACTCGCCAAGTAGCCGCAGGGTGACTGTGGACAACGACGCCATAGCCGGAATCGCGATCGTCACAGGTGCCAGCCGCGGAATCGGCGCGGCAGTTGCAAACGCGGCGGCACGTTCCGGATATGGCGTCGTGGTCAACTACTCCTTGGATGCCGAGGGTGCTGATGCAGTGGTCAAGGACATCCAGGCACAAGGGGGCAAGGCACTGGCCGTGCAGCGTGTCATGGACGTTAACGTCGCTGGCATGATCTTCATGTGCCAGGAAGCGGTTCGGAGACTCTCTACCGAGAACGGCGGCCCCGGCGGTTCGATCATCAACATCTCCTCGACGGCGACAAAAGCAGGCTCCCCCGGGACATGGGTTCACTACGCGGCGTCGAAAGGTGCGGTGGACGTTTTGACGGTGGGCCTGGCAGCGGAAGTGGCGAAGCAGGGCATTCGTGTCAACGCCGTGGCTCCGGGCAGTACCAACACCGGACTCCACGCAGCTGCAGGAATGCCCGACCGCGTAGAGAGGCTCAATCCAACCATTCCCATGGGCCGGGGCGCTGAACCTGAAGAGGTGGCCGCGGCTGTGATGTGGCTAATGTCCGGCGAGGCCGGCTACATTACTGGAGCGGTCCTCCCCGTATCCGGCGGCCGCTAAAGCTGGCTTTTCTCGGAGCCTTTGGCTTCCTTGGTCCCCGCTTTTGCGTGGGTCCCTGCTTTTGCGTGCGCCTCGGCCTCATGCCGTAGCAAGGATATTGCGGATTCGAAGTCTTCGAGTGACTCGAATGCTTGATAGACGCTGGCGAATCGCAGGTATGCCACCTCATCCAGTTTCCGCAACGGACCGAGAATGGCCAGGCCTACTTCGTGGGCGTCAATTTCAGCGGCACCCGAAGAGCGGATGTTCTCCTCGACTTCCTGCGCCAGCATGGCGAGATCGTCTTCGGTGACAGGGCGGCCTTGGCACGCTTTGCGCACACCGCTGATGACCTTGATACGGCTGAACGGCTCCCCGACTCCTGAGCGCTTGATGACGGACAGGCTGGTGGTTTCCACCGTGGTGAAGCGTCGCCCGCATTCAGGGCATTGCCGGCGGCGCCGGATGGAAGTTCCGTCGTCGGCCATGCGGCTGTCGACGACGCGTGAGTCAGGATTCCGGCAGAACGGACAGTACACGCTGGGCCTCCCTGATCAGCTCCGGCCCACGTCCCAGCGGCAGTGTGCCGGAAACGCAAAGGTGCCGGAAGATTCTCTTCCGGCACCAGTTTACGTTCGATGACACTGTAATGACAAGCTTGTAATTACTACATGTAGTGGTGTTGACCCGTATATGTTGTGGTCAGGTCCCGTTTACCCTGCTGGTTTCGATGTCAGCGTTGCCCGCTGAAGCGGATCCTGACTGCATCACCATGGCCTGGAAGGTCCTCGGCCCCAGCCAAACTCACGATGTGGCCACTGACCTGTTCCAGTGCCGCACGGTTGTAGTTGATGACCTGCACTGCGCGCAGGAAGGTGGTGACGTTCAGCCCCGAGGAGAAGGCAGCGGTACCGCTGGTGGGCAGCACGTGGTTGGATCCGGCACAATAATCGCCAAGGCTCACGGGACTGTAATCCCCCACGAAAATGGCGCCCGCGTTACGGATCCGCGCCGCCACCGCCGGTGCGTCCGCCGTCATGATCTCAAGGTGTTCAGCGGCGTAGGCATTGCACACGGCAATCCCCTGCTCCAGGTCATCCACCAGCACCACACCCGATTGCGGACCGGAGAGTGCCTCAAGGACGCGTGCGCTGTGCTTCGTGGCGGCTGCCTGCCGCGCCAATTCACCCACGACGGCGTCCGCCAGGTCAGCGGAGTCCGTCACCAGGACAGAGGCGGCTTTGGGATCGTGCTCCGCCTGGCTGATGAGATCGGCAGCCACGAGCGCGGGCTGGGCAGTGGAATCGGCCAAGATAGCGATCTCGGTAGTCCCCGCCTCGGAATCGATGCCAACGACTCCCTTCACCAGCCTCTTGGCAGTGGCGACGAAAATATTGCCAGGCCCGGTGACGAGATCCACAGGCTCGATAGGAGGCACTCCCTCCGAACCGGGGATGCCGTAGGCAAACGAAATGATTGCCTGGGCACCGCCAATTGCATAGACCTCATCGATCCCCAGCAGCGCTGCCGCCGCAAGGATTGTAGGGTGCGGGAGGCCGCCGAAGTCCTTTTGGGGCGGTGAAGCCAGAGCGATGGATTCGACACCCGCAGCCACCGCGGGAACAACGTTCATGATCACCGAAGAGGCCAAGGGCGCGAGACCGCCGGGAACATACAGCCCAACACGCTCCACGGGAATCCAGTTCTGGCTGACAACCGCACCATCAGCCAAAGCGACGTCAACATTTGCTGGACGCTGCTGATCGGCGAACTGCCTGGCCCGGCTGATGGACTCTTCCAGCGCGGCACGGACAGTGGGATCAATATCAGCCAGGGCCTTGGCAAGTGCCTCCGCCGGTACACGCGGGTGGGACTGTTCAACGCCGTCGAAGTTCCTTGCAAGTTCCGTCAGCGCGGCGAAGCCACGGCTACGAACAGCTCCCATGATGTCCAGGACCTTCTGCTCCGCATCGGCCATCGTCTGATGCTTGGCCCTGGGTACCGCGGCGCGCAGCTCAGCCAGGGAGAGGTGGCGGCCGCGGAAATCGATACTGCGGAAATTCAAGGATGCAGTGGCAGGGGCGGAAGTATCCGAAGAAGTGGTCACCCGCCTATTTTACGGGCTTCCTGGAAAGAACCCCGAACAGCGCAAGTACGAACGTCACGAAGGCGATGGCGCCCGGCCACAAGACGAGGACGGCGTACGAGCGGAGGGTGAAACCGTATTCCGCACCCAGTGAAGGATCCGGAGCGGGGCCCCACAGCTGCCCTGCAACCAAGCCAACCACCCAGGCAACCGCAGCGCCGGCGGCTCCCCCTGCCAGTGCCAAGGCCAGCCGCCTGCCGACCCCAGTCCCCTGGAGCTTTCCGTCGAGCAAGAGGCCAGTGACACACCCGGCCACCAACATCAGGGCGGCAAGGGCCAGATCGCGCGGCAGCCACGAAGCCGGGTTGGCAGGATTTGCCAGATCCGGGTTGCCCGAAACCAGGTTCCCCCCGCCCGGGGCCAGGATCCACCAGAGAATGCCTATGACTACCCCCGATGACGCCGGCAGGACAAGCCACAGGGCGTCCCGCGAACGCCGGGGAGTTGCGGCGTCGGTCTGGACTTCCGCGGGAACGTGCACAGTGGGCTCAGTCATGGAACTCACATTAACAAAGGTTCGTGTGTGCTCATTAAAATGGAGAAGTGGGGCACAGGGAGGAATACCCTGAGAGAAAGACGCCCCCGACCCAGTTCCAGGAGATTCATCACCGTGGCAAGCGAACTATCCGGCTTCGAAAAGACGTTCAGGGAAATGTTTCGCCGCCATGCCGCCGGGGTGGCCATCATCACAGCCAACCTGAATGGCAAGCCTTTTGGCTTCACTGCCACCTCCGTTGCATCCCTGTCCGCCGAGCCGCCACGTTTCACCTTCAACATGGCCCGAAGCTCAAGTTCCTGGCCGGCCATCGCCAATGCCAACTACATTGGCGTGCACATGCTCGGACTGGAGAACCAGGCGCTGGCAGATCGCTTCGCCAAGACACGGGACCGCTTCGAAGGCGACCACTGGGAGCCAGGTCCTTACGATGTGCCCATTCTCAAGGACGTAGCAGGTTGGCTGGTGGGAAAGATCCAAATGCGGTTGTCGTTTGAGAACAATGCTGTGGTGGTCGTGGAGGTCGTCGACGGCCAGGTGGGCGACGACGGCGCTCCCCTGCTCTATCACGGTGGCGGCTATAGCCAGCCGAGGCCGTTGGACTACGAAATCTAGCCCACTGGACTAATTATCCAGGCAGGCCGGACCCAGCAGCACTTTCAGGTCACCGAAGAGCGATGGGCTGGGGTTGACCCTCATGTGCACGGGAAGCCCCATGACCTCCACTTTGGTGTCCCCCATGAGCTTAAGCCGCACCTCGGAGTTGCCCCGATGTGTCCGCAGCACATCCCGAAGGTCGGTAACCACTGCCTCGGTGGCCTTGAACGTTGGAATGGTGATCACCACCGGTCCGTTCACGCTCTCACTGAGGTCCGGCACCGAGAGTTCCATGCAGTTCAGCGTCACGGCTCCATCATCCCTGCGCTGCAGGCGCCCCTTGACCACCACGATCAAGTCTTCAGCCAGGACGGAAGCGATGGGCCCGTACACCTGACCGAAGAACATGACCTCCATGGAGCCGCCCAGGTCTTCAATCTCGGCACGGGCGTAGGCGTTGCCACTGGCCTTGGCGATCCTGCGGCTCAACGACGTGATCATGCCCGCGATGGTGACAATCGCGCCGTCGTGCGGTCCGTCCTCGGCAATGATGGAAGTAATGGACTGCTCCGCATGCTGGCTGAGGACGCCTTCCAAGCCCTGCAAGGGGTGGTCCGAAACATAGAGACCCAGCATGTCGCGCTCGAAGGACAGCTTGTCCTTCTTCTCCCATTCGGGGAGGTCCGGAATTTCCGTGGTCAGCGAAGCTTCAGGTTCCTGGTCCTCGAAACCGGCGAAGAGATCGAACTGGCCGATTGCCTCGTTGCGCTTGAGGGTGATGACGGAGTCGATGGCCTCTTCATGGATCATGGCCAAAGCACGGCGATGGTGTCCCAGTGAGTCGAAAGCGCCAGCCTTGATCAAGGATTCGATGGTGCGCTTGTTGCAGACAACTGCAGGGACCTTCATCAGGAAGTCCTTGAAGGATGTGTAGTTGCCTTCCGTAGTCCGTGCAGAGACCATGGCTTCCACCACGTTCACGCCGACGTTTCGGATGGCCCCCATGCCGAAACGGATGTCCGTTCCCACGGGAGTGAAGTTCAACGAGGATTCATTGACATCCGGCGGAAGAACGGTGATGCCCATCCGGCGGCACTCGTTGAGGTAGATAGCGGACTTGTCCTTGTCATCGCCAACGGACGTGAGCAGGGCAGCCATGTACTCGGGCGCATAGTGTGCCTTCAAGTATGCAGTCCAGTAAGAAATGACCCCGTAAGCGGCCGAGTGCGCTTTGTTGAAGGCGTAGTCGGAGAACGGAAGCAGAATGTCCCAGAGCGTTTTGACGGCGGCCATGGAGTAGCCGTTGTCCTGCATGCCTTGGGAGAAGCCGGCGAACTGCTTGTCCAGCTCCGATTTCTTCTTCTTGCCCATGGCACGGCGCAGGATGTCGGCTTGGCCCAGCGAGTAGCCGGCAAGCTTCTGCGCCACCGCCATGACCTGTTCCTGGTACACAATCAGGCCGAAGGTCCCACCCAGGATTTCCTTGAGCGGCTCTTCCAACTCCGGGTGGATGGGAATTACTTCCTGGATCCCGTTTTTGCGCAGGGCGTAGTCGGTGTGGGCGTTGGCGCCCATGGGTCCAGGCCGGTACAGCGCGAGAACTGCGGAGATATCTTCGAAGTTGTCAGGCTTCATGAGCTTGAGCAGCGACCTCATGGGTCCACCATCAAGCTGGAACACACCCAAGGTGTCACCACGCGCCAGGAGCTCATACGATGCAGGATCGTCGAGTTCCAGGTTTTCCAGGTCCAGGTCAACGCCGCGGTTCATCTTGATGTTTTCCAGGGCATCCGAAATGATCGTCAGGTTTCGGAGCCCCAGGAAGTCCATCTTGATCAGGCCAAGGCCTTCGGACGTCGGATAATCGAACTGGGTGATGACCTGGCCGTCCTGGAAACGGCGCATGACAGGAATGACGTCGATGATGGGATCCGAGGACATGATGACGCCCGCCGCATGAACACCCCACTGGCGCTTCAGTCCCTCAATACCCAGCGCGGTCTCGAAGACTTTGGCGGCCTCGGGATCGGTGGCGATCAGCTGGCGGAAATCTCCCGCTTCGCTGTAGCGCTTGGATTCCGGGTTCTGGATGTCCGCCAAGGGAATGTCCTTGGCCATGACGGCCGGCGGGAGTGCCTTGGTCAGCTGCTCGCCCATACTGAACGGGTAGCCAAGCACACGGGAGGAGTCCTTGAGCGCCTGCTTGGTCTTGATGGTTCCATAGGTGACGATCATCGCCACGCGCTCGTCGCCGTACTTCTTGGTGACGTAGTCGATCACCTCGGAGCGACGGCGATCATCGAAGTCGACGTCGAAGTCGGGCATGGAAACGCGGTCCGGGTTGAGGAAGCGCTCGAAGATCAGGCCGTGCTGGAGCGGATCAAGGTCAGTAATACGCATGGCGTAGGCCACCATGGAACCTGCACCGGAACCACGCCCCGGACCAACACGGATCCCGTTGTTCTTGGCCCAGTTGATGAAGTCGGCGACCACCAGGAAGTACCCGGGGAAGCCCATGGAGGTAATGACCCCGAGTTCGTAGTCAGCCTGCTTGCGGACATTGTCCGGAATGCCTTGGGGATAGCGGTACTTAAGGCCGGTGTCTACTTCCTTGACCAGCCAGGAGGTCTCGTCTTCCCCGGGAGGACAAGGGAAGCGCGGCATGTAGTTGGCGCCCGTGTTGAACGAAACCTCGCAGCGCTCAGCGATGAGCAGCGTGTTATCGCAGGCCTCCGGGTGATCGCGGAACAGCTCCCGCATTTCCTGCGGAGATTTCAGGTAGTAGCCACTGCCCGAGAAGGCGAAGCGGGAGCCGCCGTTGTCGTACGTCGGTTCCAGGAGCGTGGAGCCGGACTGGATGGCCAACAAAGCTTCGTGGGCCTTGGCATCGTGTTCATGCGTGTAGTGGAGGTCATTGGTGGCCACCAGCGGGAGGTTGAGCTCCTTGGCAAGGCGCAGGAGATCCCCGGTAACGCGCCGTTCAATGTCCAGCCCGTGGTCCATCAGTTCGCAGAAGTAGTTTTCCGCCCCAAAAATGTCGCGGAACTCTGCGGCGGCTTCGACAGCCTCGCGGTAAAGGCCGAGCCGCAGCTTGGTCTGGACTTCCCCGGAAGGGCAACCGGTAGTCGCAATGAGCCCTTCGGAGTACGTATTGAGCAATTCCCGGTCCAGCCGCGGCCACTTACCAAAGACAGAATCCAGCGATGCGATGGACGAGGCCCTGAACAGGTTCCTCATGCCGACGTTGTTGTAACTCAGGAGCGTCATGTGGGTATACGAGCCACCACCAGAGACATCGTCCTTACGCTGGCTTTCGTCGCCCCAGCGCACGCGCTCCTTATCCCCGCGGGCAGTACCCGGGGTCACATACGCCTCGACGCCGATGATCGGCTTGATGCCCTTGTCCGTGGCCTTGCGCCAGAAGTCGAACGCACCAAAGAGGTAGCCATGGTCAGTGGTGGCCAGGGCCGGCATGCCCAGGCGTTCGGTTTCATCGAACAGCTCACCCAGGCGGGCCGCTCCATCCAGCATGGAGTATTCGGTGTGGGTGTGCAGGTGGACGAACGAATCATTGCTGGAAGTCACCACGACAGTCTACCGTCCCGCCTCCGACAAAATAGGGAACCTTGGACCGGGCCGGCCCGGAAGGGTTGCCTAGGCTGAGCCCGTGGCCAGCAGGTCCAAGGCGTATTGAAGGTCCGCCGGGTAGTCGCTGGTGACTTCCACCCACTCGCCGGTCCGCGGGTGCGTGAAGCCCAGTTGCCGTGCATGAAGCCACTGTCGGGTGAGTCCCAAGTTTGCTGCGAGCCGGGGATCAGCACCATAGGTGAGATCGCCGGCGCAAGGGTGCCGCAAAGCAGAGAAGTGGACCCTGATCTGGTGCGTCCGGCCCGTTTCCAGGTGCACCTCCACCAACGTAGCTTTACCAAAGGCTTCCAGAACCTCGTAGTGGGTCACCGAGGGCCGGCCGTCTTCTATAACTGCAAAGCGCCAGTCGTGGCCAGGGTGGCGGCCGATCGGGGCATCAATAGTGCCCTCGAGTGGATCCGGAAGTCCTTGGACAACCGCGTGGTAGACCTTGTCCACCGTCCGCTCCTTGAAAGCCCTTTTGAGGACCGTGTAAGCATGCTCCGTCTTAGCCACAACCATTACGCCGGAAGTGCCGACGTCGAGCCTATGGACAATGCCCGCGCGCTCGGGTGCTCCCGACGTCGAAATCCGGTACCCGGCTCCAGCCAGGCCGCCGACCACCGTGGGTCCCACCCAGCCCGGCGATGGATGGGCCGCTACTCCCACTGGCTTGTCGATGACAACGAATTCCTCGTCATCCAACAGGATTTTCAAGCCTTCCACAACTTCCTCCACGACTTCCAGGGGATCCGGCCGCTCGGGAACCGTGACGTCCAACACCGCGCCCGCAACAAGCTTTGCCGATTTGCCGAGAGCCGCACCGCCACTGGTGACGTTGCCTTCGGCAATCAGCAGTGCCGCAGCAGAACGGGAAATGTCCAGCAAACGTGCAAGTCCAGCGTCAGCCCGCGCTCCTGCAAGGTCCTCAGGCACCACAAGCGACTCACTCACCGACGCTCTCCTCATTGGAGCCCCCAGCTGGCTTGGCTGGCTTGGCTGTTTTTGGTGCTGCCACTTGCCGGGTGCCGTCCATGCCCACCCCGCGCAGGGTCAGCAGGCAAATGATCACAACGCCGGACACCACGGCTGAGTCGGCGATGTTGAAGATGGCAAAGTTCGGTACCTGGATGAAATCCACCACATGACCCATGGCAAAGGACGGTTCACGGAACAATCGATCCGTCAGATTGCCCAATGCGCCACCGAGCAGCAGCCCAAGCGACAATGCCCACCAAGCGGAGCCGAGCCGCCGCAACTGCAAAAGAATGGCAACGGAAACCCCGGCCATGACGATCGTGAAGACCCATGTGACATTCTCACCAATGGAAAAGGCAGCCCCGGAATTGCGGATGTAGTACCAGTGCAGCAACGGTGGCAGCACTGGAATACGCTCACCTTCCGTCATGGTGCTGGTCACCCAAAGCTTGGTGAGCTGGTCAAAGGCGTAGGCAAAAACTGCAAAACCCGCAAAGAGCCAGATCATTGCAGGACGCCATTTGCGTCGGACGGGAAGTGCCGGCCGCGATGCGTCGTCGGTGAGGTCGTCGGTCATAGTGCTTTCGTTCGTGGAGCGTTGTGGGCTGCTACCAGGGTGTTAACAGCAAAAGCCGGTGGCAGAGGAGACCTCAGCCACCGGCTTTTAGAATACTTGCTAAACGTCTGCGGTTGCTTCGCCGACCTCAGGGGCAGCGACGGAACCACGGGCGTCGAGGTCGCGCAGCTGGCCCTCGATGTAGGCCTTCAGGCGCGAGCGGTAGTCGCGTTCGAAGCCACGGAGCTGCTCAACCTTGCGTTCCAGGACCGAACGCTGCTGCTCAAGGGCGCCAAGGATCTTGCGGGACTTCTCCTGGGCGTCGTTGACGAGACTGGAAGCCTCGATCTGCGCCTCAGCGATAATCTTTTCCTTCTGCTGCGCACCGTCGGCAACGTGCTTGTCGTGCATCTGCTGCGCCATGGCCAGGAGTCCTGCAGCGGACTCAGCAGTAGGCGTCACACCGTTGCTGGGAGCAGGTGCCTTGGCAGCGGCGGCAGCCGCAGCGGCCTGCTCGGCTTCCTTCTTCTTGGCAGCTTCAGCAGCCTTCGCCTCGGCTTCCGCCTTGGCCTCGGCTTCCTTGTCCACCTTGACCGGGGCCGGAACCTTCTCGACGACCGGAGCCGCCGCAGTTGCCGCGGGCACAGCCGAGCCAGCTTCGCCGAGCTTCTTGCGAAGTTCGTCGTTCTCCTGGTTCAGGCGGCGCAGTTCAACCACGATCTCGTCGAGGAAGTCATCTACCTCGTCCTGGTCGTAGCCTTCGCGGAACTTGGTCGGCTGAAAGCGCTTGTTGACAACGTCTTCTGGCGTCAAAGCCATCTGGTCACCTCGTTGGTCTAGTTAGTCAGTAGGCCTTCCGGCCGTTCAAAACTACGGTACCTAAATATCATCTGGTTCCTCCAATTCAACACCATCGTGTTGAATTGGAGAATTTGCGGCCTTCGAACCCTCGCGAGCCCCCGGTTCCGCGGTACAGCTTCAGTGCGCAGCTATGCCAGGCCGCTGCTCACCGCCATGGCGATGCTCACGGCGATAATCAGGATCAGGAAGCCCAGGTCCAAGGAGATTCCACCCATTTGCAGTGGCGGTATCAACTTGCGAAGCCTTCTCAGTGGTGGGTCTGTCACGGAGTAGACAACATGGGCTGTTACCAATGCCACACCGCGGGGCCGCCATTGACGGGCGAACATCTGAACCCATTCGAAGATCAGCCTGATGATAAGGGCAATGAAAAACAGCAACAACACAATATAGATAAGGCCGAAAACAATGCCCACGAGTTAGCTCAGATCTCCCACTTGTTCCGGAATGCCGATCAGTCCCTGCTCTTGAAACGCCGATCGGTCCTTACTATTGCAACACAGATGCCAGGCAGGTTGACCCGCCTGGCATCCTCGTAGCGATCGTTCTTAGCTCTGGTTGAAGAAGCTGGCCTGGGTTTCGCTGGCCTTCTTGTCGTCCCCAATGACTTCCACATACGACGGCGACAACAGGAAGACCTTGTTGGTAACCCTTTCGATGCTGCCGTGGAGGCCAAAGACCAAACCGGCCGAGAAGTCCACCAGGCGCTTGGCGTCTGCCTCGCCCATGTCGGTGACATTCATGATCACGGGAATGCCATCCCGGAAGCTCTCGCCAATAATTTTGGCGTCATTATAAGAACGCGGATGAACTGTGGTGATCTGCCTCAAACCCGAGGCATCTTCGCGGCTGGACGCCGCACGCTTAATGGGTGTCACGGGTGCGCGGTATTCCTCTTCGGCGTCAACAGTGGGCATTTCACGGACAACTTCCCGGACGGGTGCAGGCGCTCGGCGCTCTTCCCGGTCCTGTGCCTGGGGGCGTTCTTCGTCGTGGTGCGCGACGGCCTGCTCAGATTCGTAGTGTTCATCGCCGTCGGCGAGCCCAAGATAGATCATTGTCTTGCGCAGAGCGCCAGCCATGGTGCACTCCTATCGTTTCTGCAGTAGGCGGGCCGCCATGACTTGACATATTGGAACCCCGGCCCGTCATTCCAATACTTTGACGCTACCCCACGGCCGGACGCGAACCGAGAATATCGGAGCCAATTCTCAGGTGTGTCGCCCCGAACTTGACAGCGGCTTCAAGGTCCTGGCTCATGCCTGCTGATATTCCTGAAGCAGCCGGATGATTGGCCTGCAGTTCTGCGGAAACAACCGCAAGTCGTTCAAACGCCGCTTCCGGATCGGCGCCCAGCGGGGCCACAGCCATTACTCCAGCAAGCCTCAGTCCCGGCGCGGAAGCGATCTTTGCCGCCAGGGATTCCACCTCCGAGGGATGGGCACCACCACGGTGCGCCCCGGCGTCGTCATCCAAACTGACTTGGATGTAGCACTCAAGGTCTTTCCGCCCGGTGACGTCCTGTTCACGGGCGACTGCCTTTTCCAGGGCGTCGATCACCTGTAGACGATCTACTGACTGCACCGAGTAGGCGTATTTGGCCACGGATTTCGCTTTTTTGCTCTGTAACTGGCCAATGAAGTGCCATCGGACGTCCAGGTCTGCGAGCTCGGCACTTTTCCCTGCGGCCTCCTGGTCCCGGTTCTCGCCGACATCCCGGACTCCGAGCGTGGACAGTCGCCGGACATCAGCTGCCGGATGGAACTTGGTCACGACGATCAGCCCGGGCCGATCCGTACGTCCCGCCGCAGCCGTCGCCGCTGCAATCCGTGTCTTAACGACCTCGAGCCGGCGGGCGAGTTCAGTGGTGCGTGCATCCGAAGCCGCAACGCCGGACGGGGCAACGCCGGACAGGGCATCGCCGGACAGGGCATCGTCATGTCCAAGGTTAGTCATGAGTCCACACCAAACCTGCGAATCGACCCGTACGGGAATCCCGCCGGTAGGAAAAAAGGGAGTCATTTTCCAGGGTGCACTCCCCTGAATACTCAACCGTGACATCGCCTTCAGCCAACTGGGCGCGAACACCGGCAGGAAGGTCCAAAGCAGGCGTTCCCCACGATGTACTCGACCAAGCGGCGGGTGCCACCGCGGCAACATCTTCGCGAAGCTGCTCGGGAACCTCATAGCAGGATCCACAAATAGAGGGCCCCAGCCAGGCGCGGATGTTCAGGGCACCGAGCCTGCGCAGCTCGTTGACGGTTGCCGGGACAACCGAAGAGGCCACGCCTGGCCGTCCTGCGTGCGCGACAGCGATGATGGGACCACGATCGCCTGCATCTCCAACAAGGACCACAGGAACACAATCAGCCACCATGACGGACAATGGCTGCGCAGCCTGGCTACCTGAAGGCGTGGAAACCATTGCATCCGCAGTGGGACCGGGACCGTAGCTCGAAATAAGGGCGACCTCATTGCCATGAACCTGGTCCATGTACTGAAAGCTACGGTTTCCCAGGTTCGCAGCATCGTCCAACCGGGCACGACGCTCGGTCACATCCCCGGGGTTGTCCCCCACATGGAGGGCCAGGTTCCCGGCGCCTGTGTCCGTGAAGGCCACAGAAACGCCGGGCTGTACTTCATTGCGCCACCAAAACACGGGATATTGACTCTCGAAGCCCGCTTACTTCAGGAAATCAGGAACGTCGAGGTCATCCGAGCGGCTGCCCGACAGGTCCGGCTCGACAACGGCAGGAAGGTCGACGTCGAAGCCGGAGTCCGCCGGGAGCGCCGACGGACGCTGCTGGCCCCAATTGCTCAAGCCTGCCGCGCCGATGCCTGCAGTTGCATGCTGCGGTGCGTTTGCGTTGGAAGGAGCCGTGTTTGGTGCAGCAGGACGCTCGGCAGGCACGGGGTTCTGCGCCGGACGCGACTGGTCCATGGACGGAGAGGTTGCCTTGACGTCGTCGAATCCAGCGGCAATGACGGTGACGCGGGCTTCGTCGCCAAGGGCGTCGTCGATGACGGCGCCGAAGATGATGTTTGCCTCCGGGTGCGCGACTTCCTGCACCAGGCGGGCTGCCTCGTTGATTTCGAACAAGCCGAGGTCTGAACCACCCTGGATGGACAGCAGCACGCCATGCGCGCCGTCGATGGAGGCTTCCAGGAGCGGCGAGGCGATGGCCAACTCGGCAGCCTTCACTGCGCGGTCTTCGCCACGGGCGGATCCGATACCCATGAGCGCGGAGCCCGCACCCTGCATGACGGATTTGACGTCGGCGAAGTCGAGGTTGATGAGGCCCGGGGTGGTGATGAGGTCCGTAATGCCCTGGACACCGGAAAGCAGTACCTGGTCAGCTGAGCGGAAAGCGTCCAGGACGGAGACGTTGCGATCGCTGATGGACAGGAGTCGGTCGTTGGGGATGACGATCAGGGTGTCGACTTCATCACGCAGGGCGTCGATGCCGGCTTCGGCAGAGCCCGCGCGACGGCGGCCTTCGAAAGTGAAGGGGCGGGTCACCACGCCAATGGTCAGCGCACCCAGGGAGCGGGCGATGCGTGCGACTACAGGGGCTCCGCCAGTACCGGTGCCACCACCTTCGCCAGCCGTTACGAAGACCATGTCAGCGCCGCGGAGAACTTCTTCGATCTCGTCAGCGTGGTCTTCGGCGGCCTGCTTGCCGACCTCGGGGTTGGCTCCGGCGCCAAGGCCGCGCGTAAGCTCGCGACCGACGTCGAGCTTGACGTCGGCATCACTCATGAGGAGCGCTTGCGCGTCAGTGTTGATGGCAATGAACTCGACGCCCCGGAGGCCGACCTCGATCATGCGGTTGACTGCGTTCACGCCACCGCCGCCGATGCCGACGACCTTGATGACGGCCAAGTAATTCTGCGGTGCTGCCACGTTTCGTGCCCCTTGCTTGTGTCCTATAGCGAAACTGATCGAGTCCAACTTGAATCCTTGGACCTTAACCCTCTAGTTGAAGGTTATAGTTATGTCAAGTAACTCTACTGCGACGGTATTTCCTCCGCTTCGCACATGCAATGACCGCTTGCGCGTGTCGCTTGATTGTCGCGAAATAAGGTCACCGAGGCCCGCAGGTTACGTGCTCAATGCTCTTTATTTGGTGAATGGATGCCGGGGCACGCTGACGTCGTAGACGTTCACGGGAACTTTGGGATCCGGCGGCATCTTCAGTAGTGCCTCAAGTGCCTTCGCCTTCAGTTCCTTGTCCTCGGCATTGCCCCACACTACCGTCTTTCCGTCCACCAGTTTCAGCTCCACGGCATCAGGCGACGCAGCGGATGCGGTGGACATCCTCGCAAGCACATCGGCCGGCAAAGTGTTCAGGACAGCCGCAATGGCTTTAAACAACCCAGTGTTGGTGGCACCTGCACCAGCGTCGATCAGGGGCAGCGCAACCGCAGACTGATCCTGTGTGGCTCCCAACTGGACTCCGTCTACATCCACCATCACAAACGAGTCGCCTTGCTTCAACAGGGCCACTGGTACGCGCTCATTGACGTGCACGAGCAATTCCGACGGCGGCCTTGCCTCCACAGTTGCCGAACGCACCTGGACCAAGGGCTTCAGGAGCTCATTGACTTCCTGCTCGCTCACCTGCGGCAGCGGCTTGCCCCCGACACCTGACAAAGCCTTCTGCACAGTCTCAGGCGTCACTAGCTTGGTGCCGTCCACAGTGATGGTCCGGACCGCGAGCACGGGCGAATAGATGGCACCCACTATGAGCACCGTTACGAAAGCCGTAATGATGCAGAGCGTCCACAGCAGGAGCCTGCGTTTGCGTTTGCCCTTTGGCTCGGGAAAAGCAATGACGTTGTCCGCGCTGCTCTGCTTGACCGTACTCGTCACTGGAGATGGCCCGACTGACCGTTGGGCGCTGATGACACTGTCCGGGGAACCACCGGCCGAACGGCTCTTGTTCTCCCGGCTGGAATCTGCCCCGGGCTTGAAGGTTGGCTTACGGGTGCTAGCCACCCAGCGCCTCCACAATCACCGGGCCGTAAGCAGTGACATCTCCGGCTCCCACGGTCAGCACTATGTCCCCCTCGCCAGCGGACGCCACAACAGCATCCACAGCTTCGTCACCAGAGACCAGCCGTCCTTGGGAGAGCCGGTCAGCAATCAACGAACTCGTGACGCCGGGGATGGGGTCTTCACGGGCAGGGTAGATGTCCAGGACCAGCGCCGTGTCCGCTGCGTCCAGTGCCGCTGCAAACTCCGCAGCGAATTCCCGGGTCCGTGAAAACAAATGCGGTTGGAAGAGAACGTGGACTTTGTTGCCGCCGGCCACAGAGCGGGCGGCGGAAAGGGCCGCACGCACTTCAGTTGGATGGTGGGCGTAGTCGTCGTATACACGCACGCCCCTCCCCTGCCCTTTGAGTTCAAAGCGCCGGGACGCACCGGTGAAGTGTCCAAGTGCCGTAGCCGCCGTCCCGGGCGCTACGCCAAGCTCCAAGGCCACGGCGAACGCGGCAGCCGCATTGAGCGCGTTATGCCTTCCCGGGACCTGCAGGTCCAAGTCGTACCCGGCTCCATCCACTGCTACCGAGACATCACCCGGGCCACCATCGTGAAGGCGGATATCGGCGTCGTGACTTGTCCCGTACGTAAGCACGCGAGTGGTTCCCTTGGCGGCTGTCCGCTCCGCCAAGGCGCGGGCGCCCTCGTCGTCCGCACATGCCAGAAGGACTCCGTGGGGCGGCAGGAGCGCCGCGAAGTTATCAAAGGAGGCATAAACAGCTTCAGCGGTTCCGTAGTGGTCCAGATGGTCCGCTTCCACATTGGTGACGACGGCGATCAGAGGACGGTAGTTGAGGAACGAACCATCGGACTCGTCCGCTTCAGCCACGAAAATATCCGAGGAACCATGAGCCGCGTTGACTCCCAGTGCCGGGACGTTCGCGCCAATGGCGAACGACGGATCCAACCCTGCTTCCTTGAGCAGGACCGCGACCATGGACGTGGTGGTGGACTTGCCATGCGTACCGGCGATGGTGACCACCCTGTGGCCGTCCATGGTCGCAGCCAATGCCTCGGAACGATGCAGCACGGGCAAACCAGCCTGACGCGCCGCAGACAACTCAGGATTGTCAGCACGGATTGCGGAGCCGGCAACAACAGTTTGGGCGTCACCCAAATTGCCGGAGTCGTATCCCACGGCAATACGGGCACCTGCTGCGGCCAGGTCATGCATGACTGGAAGGTCCTTGGCGTCCGTACCACTCACGGGAACACCCCGGGCCACCATGATCCGGGCGATGGCTGACATTCCCACGCCGCCGATGCCGATGAAATGTACTCGTCCAAGGGACTCGAGTGGTGCAATCGCGTGCGTCATGCGGATACCGCTTCCAAGACAAGATCAGCCATGCGCTGATCGGCGTTTCTGATGCCAAGGGCCTCGGACCTGCGGGCCATGTCGTCCAGCCTGCCGCGGTCCGATACGAGTGGAATGAGTTCTTCTTTGAGCCATTCCGGGGTGAATTCTTTGTCCTGGACCATCAGCGCTCCGCCGGCCTCCACCAAGGCAGCTGCATTAAGGGCTTGCTCACCGTTGCCGATCGGCAAGGGCACGAACACCGCTGGAACCCCTACTGCTGCCACTTCGCTAACGGTTGCGGCCCCGGCACGGGCGAGCAGGATGTCTGCAGCAGCGTAGACATTCTCCATTCCATCCACGTACTCCACCTGCCGGTAGCCATCAGCGGCGAGGAGTCCGCCGTGGTTATCCAGAACAGCTTTGCCAGTACCGGTGATGTGCAGTGTCTGGATCCCGGCAGCTGCCAGCGCGGGCAACGCAGCAGCCACAGCACGGTTGATGCTCAGTGCTCCGGAGGACCCGCCAGTCACGATCAAGGCAGGACGGTCCGGATTGAGGCCCAGCGAAGCCTTGGCAGCAGGCGCGGCCTTGGTGCGGTCCAGTCCTGAGATGGCGCGGCGCATGGGCATTCCCACGTGGCGGGCGCCGCGAAGGCGCGTACCGGCAAACGCCACGGCAACATGGCGGCTGAACCGTGCACCCACCCGGTTCGCCAGCCCCGCCTTCATGTTGGCTTCGTGGATCACGATAGGCGTACCGCGCCTGCGGGCGGCCAAATACATGGGCGTGCACACGTAGCCGCCCACACCCACCAGGACATCGGCCTGTGCGTCATTCAGGATTCGTTCCGCCTGCTTGACTGCTCCCCTCAAGCGCCCCGGAAGCTTCACGAGATCAAGGGACGGTTTTCGTGGCAATGGGACACGGTCAATAGTGGCGAGCTCGTACCCGGCCGCCGGGACAAGCCTGGTTTCCAGGCCCGACGGCGTGCCGACAGCCAGGATGGCAGCTTCCGGACGCTTTACCTTGATTGCGTCCGCGATGGCCAGCAAAGGACTGACATGGCCGGCCGTACCACCGCCTGCAAGCACGACGGACAACGGCTTGGACGCGTGGGGGGAATCTGAAGTCATGAAGTGCTATTTACGCTTTCGTGCGGTCTTGGACAAACGACGCGGCAAGAGCCTGGGACGCTGTTGTGGTGGCAACTGTCCGCGGGCTAAGGACAACACTACGCCCACGCCGCACAGCGACATCACCAAGGCCGAGCCACCTGCAGAAATGAAAGGCAGCGGGACACCGATCACTGGAAGCAGCTGGGTCACCACGGCCATGTTCATGCTTGCCTGTCCCAGGAGCCACACCATAATGCCACCGGCTAGCGTGCGCTGGAACGGATCCGTCTGCCGGACAACGACACGAAAAATGGCGATGCCAAGGATGGCGAACAACACCAGGACCACAAGGGTGCCCACCAGTCCCAGTTCCTCGCCGATGATGGCAAAGATGAAGTCATTGTGGGCCTCAGGAAGCCAGTTGTATTTTTGCCTGCTCTGCCCCAGACCAAGTCCGGTCCAACTGCCCTGCGCCAATCCATACATGCCGTTGGTGGACTGGTAGGTGAAGTCGGAGTCTGCGGTGCAGGAATCCCCTGCCATGCCCAACCAGGCCGTCACCCGGCAGATCCGGTTGGGACTGATGATTGTCATCGCTGCCGCGCCGATGGCTCCTGCCACGCCGGCAATTGCCAGCATCTTGGTGGGAACCCCGGCAAAGTACAGCCCCGCAGCCACAATGGCCATGACAACGATCGCCGTGCCCAGGTCATTGCCCACGAGGATCAGCCCAAGGACCAGGCCAGCACCGGGGACCACCGGGATGATCACGTGCATCCAGCGATGCAGGTACTTCTCCTTGCGTGCCAGGACCGCCGCTATCCAAACACAAAGAACCAGCTTCGAAATTTCCGAGGGCTGGATGCTGATCCCGCCGATGTCGATCCAGTTCTGGTTGCCCAGTGTGCTGCGGCCGAAAACCTGGACAAGTATCAGCAGGACCACAACGGCACCGAGTCCCCACCAGGACAGCCTCTTCATCCAGCTGACGTTGGTCCGGGAGATCAGGTACATCGCCAGAAGTCCAACGACGCCAAACATCGCCTGCTTCAACGCGTCTGCGTACGGGGACTTGCCTTCGGAGATCGCTTCCACGCTGGAAGCAGAGAGCACCATCATGACACCGATGGCCGTGAGGGCCAGGGCGCATCCAAGAATGAGGTAGTACGTGGAGCTGTTGGGCGCTTTGCTCTTGCCCTCCAGGCCTTCCCAGAAGGAGCGAACATGGCCCCGGAGCCGGACGGGCTTCTTGCGGGCAGCCGACGGAGCCTCGGCTCCGACGTTCCCGGAAACCTTGCCGCGGCTGCGGGTGGGCGTGCTGACCATTGTTACTCCTCGGTGGTCTTTGCCTGCCCTTCCACGAGCTCGCGTACTGCCTGGACGAAAGCGTCGCCACGGTGAGCGTAGGAAGAGAACTGATCCATGGATGCAGCCGCCGGAGCCATGAGCACGGTGTCACCTGGTTCCGCCACGCTGGCCGCTGCCCTCACAGCCTGGACCATGATGGTCTCACCAAAAATCGGCGAGGAGGCGTTACCGTCTGCGGTCTGCACACTTTCAGTGTCGCCCTTGGGCTGGGCTATCACGGGGACATCCGGTGCGTGTCGCTGGAGGGACGCTTCCAAGGCCTCCGTGTCAGTGCCGATGAGCACCACGGACTTCAAGCGGGGGGCGTGCTCCTTGACGAGGTCATCGTAATTGACGCCCTTGGAGAGGCCCCCTGCGATCCAAACCACGTTGTGGAAAGCTGAAAGCGCGGCCGAAGCGGCGTGGGGGTTGGTGGCCTTTGAATCATTGATCCACAGGACGTCGTCGTGTTTGGCCACGAGCTGGATACGATGCTCGCCAGGCAGATAGTTGACCAAGCCCTGCTTCACGGCGGCAGGCTCAACCCCATAAGCACGCACGAGGGCCGCGGCGGCCAAGGCGTTGGCCACCATGTGGCGTGGTGCCACTGGCCCAAGATCGGAGATGGACGCGAGTTCGGCGGCTGAGTTTTTCCGCTCTTCGATGAACGCGCGGTCAACCAACAATCCATTCACCACACCCAGCATGCTGACGCCGGGGGTGTTCGTGGTGAATCCCACCGCACGGCAACCTTCCACGACGTCAGCGTTCTCCACCATGCGTTCGGTTTCAATTTGGTCGGCGTTGTAGATGGCCGCCTTCTGCGTGTTCTCGTAGACCTTGGCTTTATCGGCAAGGTAAGAGGCGTAGGAGCCATGCCAGTCGACGTGGTCTTCGGCCACGTTCAGGCATACGCTGGCCACCGGGGACAACGAATGGCTCCAATGCAACTGGAAGCTTGAGAGTTCCACCGCAAAAGCGTCGTACTCCACCGGGTCCCTGAGAGCGTCAAGGATGGGCGTGCCCACGTTCCCCACGGCAATGGCTTTGAGTCCGGCGGCCTGCAGCATGGACTCGGTCATCCCTACCGTGGTGGTCTTACCGTTGGTGCCGGTGATGGTGAGCCAATCAGCGGTCTTCCGGCCCGCCCGTTCGCGGACGCGCCACGCTAATTCGACGTCGCCCCACACCGGAATGTGCTTGCGTGCGGCGGCGGCCAGCAGGGCTTGGTCCGGGCGCCAGCCCGGCGAGGTCACAATGAGCTCCGGCTTGTTGCCGTCAATGAGGGGAAGGACCTTCACGGACTCTTCGCCCAACAGCACATCCACCGCCCCCACGATTTTCAGGGTGTCGGCCTGCGCCTTTGCTTTCGCCGTGGTGGAGGCATCCACCACCACAACTCTTGCGCCAAGTTCGATGAGGGTATCTGCGGCGGCAAAACCGGACACGCCGATTCCCGTCACCACTACACGCAAGCCACTCCAGTCGGCATCCCAACTGGTGAGATCCTTAAGGCGGTCGTTGGCCGACGGCGCGCTCTCCTGGTTTGCATTCACAGCAGCACCACCCATTCAGCGTAGAAGATTCCAAGGCCGGCGGCCACGAAGAGCCCGGCAAGGATCCAGAAGCGGACAACAACCGTGACCTCTGCCCACCCCTTCAGTTCGAAGTGATGTTGCAATGGGGCCATCTTGAAGACGCGTTTGCCACCTGACAGCTTGAAAAAACCCACCTGGATGATGACGGAAAGGGTGATCAGGACGAACAAGCCACCGATGAAGGCCAGTAAAAGTTCCGTTCGGGACAGGATCGCGAAAGCGGCAACGGCGCCTCCGATTGCCAGGGAACCGGTGTCACCCATGAAGATCTTGGCCGGTGATGTATTCCACCAAAGGAAGCCCACCAAAGCAGCGCTCAGGATGGCCGCGAGGAGCGCCAGGTCCATGGGGTCGCGCACTTGATAACAACCGCTGCCGGCCTCACGCGGCGAACCGCAGGCCTGGTTGTTCTGCCAGATCCCCATGATGGTGTAGGCGCCGAACACCATGATGGATGCTCCCGACGCGAGCCCATCCAGGCCGTCTGTCAGGTTCACGCCGTTGGTAGCTGCGGTGATGATGAGGTTGGACCAAACGACAAAGAGAATTGCGCCCAGGACGGTCCCACCAAAGGCGAGATCCAGCCAGGGGATGTCGCGGACGAGGGAAATTTGCGTGGAAGCCGGACGAAGTCCGTCCTCGTTCGGAAACTGCAGCACCAGAACGGCAAAAATGATGCCGACGGCGGCTTGCAGGATCAGCTTGGCGCGGGCGTTCAGGCCCAAACTGCGCTTGTTGGAAATCTTGATGTAGTCATCCAGGAAGCCAACGAAGCCCATTCCCACCATGAGGAACAGCAGCAGCAGCCCGGACGCGGAGGGTCCCGCGGACCGCGGATTCATCATCCACATGATCAAGTGGGTCACGAAGTAGCTGATCAGAACCGCGGCAACAACCACGGTCCCGCCCATGGTAGGCGTGCCTCGCTTGGTGTGGTGCGAGGTGGGACCGTCATCGCGGATGAACTGCCCATAGCTCTTGGCCACCAGGAACCTGATGAACAGGGGCGTCCCTATCAGGGCCGCTAGGAGGGCGACGCCGGCGCCGATCAAAAGTGCAATCACAGCAGCTCGTTCCCTTCGCTTGCGGCATCTTCAGCCGCGCTTTCCCCGGTGGACTCGGCCCGTGGGGGTAATGCTATCCGATCGCCCAAATGCCTCAGCCCCACGCCATTGGAGGACTTGAACAAGACCAGGTCTCCGGGTTGCAGCTCCCTTTGCAGGAGTTCGTAGGCTTCTTCGGCAGTCTCCGTGAACGAACATTCGTCCCCCCACGAACCTTCCTGGATGGCCGATATGTAAAGGGCCCGCGCTTCGCGTCCCACCACCACGAGCCTGGAGATGTTCAAGCGCACCACCTGTGTTCCCACTGCAGTGTGCTCCCTGATGGAATCCTCGCCGAGCTCAAGCATGGCTCCAAGGACGGCCCATGTGCGCCTGCCTTGGCCAAGATCAGCGAGGGTGCGCAGCGCAGCCCGCATCGACTCAGGATTGGCGTTGTACGCGTCGTTGATGATGGTGACACCGTCAGGGCGCTCGGTTCGTTCCATGCGCCAGCGGCTGGCAGCGGACTGGGAACTAAGCGAGGAGGCAATGTCTGCCGCAGGGATGCCCGCGGCAAATGCCGCAGCAGCAGCCGCCAGCAGGTTCGTCACGTGATGGCCGCCGATCAGGCGGCTTCGGACGTGAACGGAAGGGCCGCCGTCGGGCAGTACAAGTTCAAACTCGGGGTGGCCTTCGGCGTTGACCACAACGTTGCGCGCTTCCACGTCTTCGTTCGTCGCTGGAGAGGCACTGAAGCCGAGGACTTTGGCCGTGGTGCGGGTCTTCATGGCAGCAACGCGGCCATCATCCAGGTTCAGGACGGCTGTGCCGTGCTCACTAAGCCCTTCTACAAGTTCGCCCTTGGCCGTAGCGATGTTTTCGACACCGCCGAATTCCCCGGCGTGGGCGGTGCCGACCACCAGCACCACACCAATATCGGGCTGCACCATCCCAGCGAGGTACTTGATATGCCCGATGCCGGTGGCTCCCATCTCAATGACGAGGAAGCGGGTGTCCATATCGGCGGCAAACACGGTCAGGGGCACGCCGACCTCACCGTTGTATGAGCCCCGGGGAGCAACTGTGGGCCCGGCTTGGGACAACACGCCGGCGAGTAAGTCCTTGGTGGTGGTCTTGCCGGCCGAGCCAGTAATACCGATCACTGTAAATTGCTCGCCGCGCTGTTCCCGGGCAGAGCGGATGCGGCGGACTGCTTCGGCAGCAAGCGCTCCCATGGCGAGCACGGCGTCATCAACAACGACGGCGGGATACGGCTTACCGTCAACGTCAGTGACCTCGCGTTCGGCCAACACCAGGACGGCACCCCGCTCGAAGGCAGCGTCAACGAAGTCATGACCATCTGCGTGCTCGCCCGGCTTCGCCACATAGAGCGAACCAGGTGTAGCTTCCCGGGAATCAGTGACGACAGAAGTGGGCGCGATGTCCCCGTCTCCGGTCAAACGGCCATGGGTGATGTGGGCGATATCCGCCGCAGTAAGTGCAATCATCTCGGTTTAGGACTCTATCCGCTGGTCCGTTGAAACGCTGAATCCCCTGGATGTCAAGGCGGTCCGCAGTTCCACTCTGTCGTCGAGAGCCAGGTTGACGCCCTTGACCTCCTGCCATACCTCGTGGCCACGACCAGCGATCAGGATGGTGTCCTTCGGAGTGGCCAGCTCCACGGCGAGTCGGATGGCGGCATCCCGGGGTGATGATTCGATGATTTCACTGCTCAGGTTCCCTGATTCACGAGCGGCATGGGCACCTGCGAGGACCTCTGACCGGATAGCCGCAGCATCCTCGTCATGGGGGTCGTCGTCACTGACAATGACAATATCCGCCAAGCGTGCCGCGATGGCGCCCATGGTCGGACGCTTGCTTTGGTCCCGCTGCCCGGTGGCCCCGAACACCACGATGACCCGGGAGCCTTCCTCACGTGACCGCACAGCCTGGAGTGCGCGGGCCAGGGCATCGGGATTGTGGGCAAAATCAACCACGGCCGCCGGCGCGGTGGAGATGAGCTGCATTCGTCCAGGAACGGCCACGGTGAAGGGATCGTGGGCGCCCAGTGCGCCTTGGAGGGTCTCAGCATCCATGCCTGATGACAGCACCATGATCGTGGCAAGGGCCGCGTTCGCCACGTTGAAGTCACCCGGTAAGCCAGTGTGTACGCGTAGGACACGGCCGTCTGTGTGCCGCAGTTCAAAATCGGTGCCGAGTCCACGGGACGTTGTTGAGGCAACGGACCAATCGGCAGGGCTGCCACCTGTCGTGGCAGTAAGTGTGGTGACCGGAATGTCCGCTGTTCGCGCCAGGTTGCGCCCCCACTCGTCATCGACCATCACCACAGCCTGGCGTGCCCGTCCGGCAGTGAACAGCTCGGCCTTGGTGCGGAAGTACTCTTCCATGCTGCCGTGCAGGTCCAAGTGGTCCTGGGTGAGGTTCGTGAAGCCGGCGACGTCGAACATCACGCCATCGACGCGGTGATAAGCAACGGCGTGGGAGGACACCTCCATGGAGGCCGCCTCCAGCCCGCGTTCCCGCATCAAGGCGAGCAGTGCATGGACGTCGGTGGATTCCGGCGTGGTCAACAGGCTCGGAATAGGGTCTCCCCCGGCCAGGATCTCTATTGTTCCGATGAGTCCCGGGGTTTTACCCAGGGCACGGAGCAAGGAATTGATGAAGTATGTTGTAGTCGTTTTACCGTTGGTCCCGGTAACTCCAAACAGCGTCGGGAACCCGCCGTCGTCCGGCTGGCTGCGGTAGATCAGGGCCGCCAAACGTCCGACGACGGCGCGCGGCTCGTCGACGATGAGGACGGGTACGGGCTGCTCGCCTGCCAGGGCGAGCTGCCGTGCCCCGGCGTCATCAGTGACTACGGCGACGGCGCCGGCCTCGACCGCCTGTGGGACAAAGTCGGCTCCATGGCGCGAAGCGCCGGGCAGGGCCATGTAAAGGTCACCCGGTTCAATGGCCCGGGAGTTCAGCGAGATCCCCGTAACTCCCTTGTTGTCCCCGTCCGCCGGGACGGGGACACCAAGGGCTTCCGCAAGGGTCGACAAAGGCACTGCAGCCACAGACGCCGGACGAAAGCCGGAGGTGCCCGTCTCGGGCGCCTCGGAATGGAAAGCGGCCTCATTGTGCTCTGACACGTGGTTCTCCGTTGATGCTCGGTGGAACGACCGGCTTGGGGCCAGCGGCGCCCAGCCGATAGTGATGGATCAAATTCTTTGGCCGAAACAGACGCCCAAGAAGCTTACTTGACGAACTGCGGCAGGCGCGCGGGGGTGCCGGTGGATGGCGCCACGTTGTAGGTCCTGAGGACCTGGGACATGACCGAACGGAACACGGGACCATTGGTGATGCCGTAGATATTTCCCCTGGGACGCTGCAGGACTACCTCCACGATGAAGCGCGGGTCATCCATGGGCGCCATCCCCACCATCGAGGCCGTATACCCGTCAAAACCGGCGAGTCCATCTTCCCGGGGCGCCTGTGAGGTGCCTGTCTTTGCTCCCACCCGGTACCCGTCAATGGCCGCGTCCTTGATCTGTCCTTCGGTCACTGCGCTTTCCAGGATGTCCTTCATTTGTTGGGCAGTCTCCTTGGACACCACCTGCCGGGACTCCTTGGCAGGCACCTTCTGCTCTTCACCCTCAGGCGTGATGTAACTATCGATGAGCCTTGGCTGCACCATCACGCCGTCGTTGGCAATCGTCTGGAAGGCCCGGACGGTTTGCAGCGTCGACTGCGAAACTCCCTGACCAAACAGGACCGTGTACTGCTGGCGTTCATCCCACTGATCAGGCTTGGCGAGGATACCCGTCGCTTCCGCGGGAAGGCCAATGTCCGTTTGTTCGCCGACGCCGAACTTCTTCAACCATTCGTAGCGCTGCTCTTTGCTCAGCCTGCTTCCCGCCATCACGGTGCCGGTGTTCATGGACCAGCCCAGGATTCCGGCCAGCGTGCGTTCTTCGGTGCCGTGCTCGAACGCATCGGTGAACGTCTGACCGTCGATGGTATATGAGGGCGGGATGGTGAAGTGGTCCAGCGGAAAAGACTTTCCCTCCTCAATCACGGCAGAGGCAGTGATCATCTTCTCGACGGATCCAGGCTCGTAGGCGGCCGTCACAGAACGCACACCGCGGTCCTTGGCATCAACCTTCCCGGGGTCGTTGGGGTCCGGGGCGTTCGTGTCGGCCAAGGCGATGAGGTTGCCCGTCTTGGTGTCGATCACAATGATCGAACCCCACTCAGCGTTCATCTTGTTGACCTGGCTTTGGATGGCCTGCTGTGCGAAGTACTGGATGTCTGTATTGAGGGTCAGCTTGACGTCGCTTCCATCGACAGCTGGCGTGAGCTCATCAGTGGCCACGGGAATCCTGAGGCCATCCGCGCCAATCTCGAAAACACGCTTGCCCTCGGTACCGCGGAGCACTTGGTCCTGGGTTTGCTCGATGCCTGCCTGGCCTGTGGTGCCATCCTGGAGGAAACCCACCACGCCGCCTGCAACGCTGCCGTTCGGATAGACACGCTTACTGACGCCTTCGGCGGCCACACCCGGAATGTGCAGCTTGGAGATGCGGTCTTCAAGCTCCGGCTTCACGTCCTTAGCCACCGTAGAGTACTTCTTGTCGCCAGTGAGCGACTCCCTGACCTTGGCAGGGTCAGCCCCGAGGAGCGAAGCCAGTTCGGAGATCCCCTGGTCCCGGGAGATCGTCTCTATTTCTTCAGTCTTCTCGTTGTACCGTTTGAATTCAGCTGTAGCAGTGTTCAGGACCTGGTCCACAACAATGTTGTAGCGGATGACACTGCTGGCGAGGACGGTACCGTTGGCGTCCAGGATCCTGCCGCGTTCGGCCGGCAGTACCTGCGGCGTGAGGCGGTTCGCAAGGGCGGCCTCGGCCATGCCACCGACATCGAGGCCCTGCACCATAAAGAGTTTTCCGCCCACCACCAACAGCAGGGTCAGCATGATGCCAAGACCAACACGGAGCCGCTTCCTCGCCGCCGGCACCTTGGTCTTTTTTGATTTGCCGGGGTTTTGCGCCACGTGGATTCCTTGCTGCTGGCCTTGCGTCGGTGATCTTGTGGGCTAGTGCCCTGGTGCCTTCTGCTGGGGAGCGGGAACTGATCCCCCGTGAAGCTCCGCAGGGGGTGCTGCCGGCTTGGCAGCAGGCGCAGCCGGCTTCGCAGCAGGAGCAGCCGGTGTGGCCGCAGGCGCTGCAGGTGTTGCCGCTTTGAGGTTTTCCAACGGATCCTTGGTAGTCACCGAAGGCACCACATCAAGCTGGCCGGCAACGGCCGGAGCGGCGATCACGGCCGCGGGGGTGTCTCCCTTGACAGCCGGGGTTGCCTTTCCGGTAACCGTCATGGTGCTCAAATCGATCTGACCCTTGACGGTGGACTGTACCATTCCCAATTCTGCAGCCTTTGCAGCCAGATTCTGGGGAGCCTCGAAGTTCTGCTTCTTCTGTGTCAGGTCCTGGTTTTCCTTGTTCAGCGTGGCTGCTTCTGATTTCAGCTGCACCAACCGGTACTGGGCTGTGGATACAGAGATGTTAAGAACGAGCACCGTCAGCAGGGCGGCCGCCATCACCACGAAGCACAGGACAACAAAGGGAGTGCGCCGCTTCCCGGGGGCGCTGCGCACAAGCGAAAGCGGCGTGCGCGCCTTGCGGCCGACGTCGGGCTTGCCTGCTGGAGCCGGGAGTGCCCTGGCCGTGTTGCCTACCACGGAGGGCAGTGTCTTCGCTGCGGCGGTGCTCATGCGACTCTCCTTGGCTTGATGCGCTCCACGGCCCTGAGTCGGGCAGACGCCGCGCGGGGGTTCTCGGCAATTTCTGCGGCCGTAGGCACTTCCGTGCCTTTGGTCAGTGTTTTCAGTTCGGGTTTGTGTTCTTCGAGTTCAACGGGGAATCCGAGCGGTGCTGAGGACTTGGATCCGGCCTGGAAGACGGACTTTACGATCTTGTCCTCCAGGGAGTGGTAGGACATCACGACAATCCGCCCGCCCATGGCCGTCGCTGCGACGGCGGCTGGAACAGCCCGTTCCAGGACGTCGAGCTCTTCGTTGACCTCGATACGCAGCGCCTGGAAGGTCCGTTTGGCCGGGTGGCCACCGCTCTTGGCCGCGGCAGCAGGTACCACGCCCCGGATTTGCTCAACGAGTTCTCCGGTGGCGGCGAAGGGCTTCTCAGCCCGGGCAGTAACGATCCTGTTCGCAATCCGCCCGGCGAACTTCTCTTCGCCCCACTTGCGGATGATGCGGACCAGGTCTTCTTCGCTGTAGTTGTTGACGACGTCTGCCGCGGTTTGCCCCCGGCTGGTGTCCATGCGCATGTCCAGCGGTGCATCGTAGGAGTAGGCGAAGCCACGCTCCCGTTCATCCAACTGCAAGGACGATACACCCAGGTCCATGAGGATGCCGTGGACTTCAGGGATACCCAAATCCGCCAGGACGTCCTCGATTTCGTCATAGACCGCGTGAACCAAATCCGTGCGATCCGAGAATGGTTCCAGCCGCGCACCGGCCAACGCCAACGCTTCCTCATCGCGGTCGATACCCACGAGGTGCAGATCAGGGAAGCGTTGCAGCATGGCCTCGGAGTGGCCGCCCATGCCCAGCGTCGCATCGATAACGATCGGCCTCTCACCACGGGTGCGTGCTGCTTCGAAGCCGGGGGCGAGCAAGTTGATGCAGCGGTCCTTCAGGACGGGCACGTGGCGCTCAGATGTGGGCTTTGCCGCGTCCTGCTCTTCCACGTTGCCTCCTCTTTCCTCAATCGCTTGCATTCAATTCCTTGGATCGGATCCCCATCCGCGCCTATCGTTCCGCCGGCCTGGCTCAGGGGAAGTTGAGCCAGGAAGACAGTTCGATGGGCGGCTGGAGATCCCATCCAAGAACCGGGGCCAAGGCCCCCTCCGCCGGTTAGATGAACCCGGGCAGATTGTCATCGTCGGTTTCCGAGAAGGCTGCTTCCTTCTCGGCGAGGTATTCATTCCAAGCCTCGGCATCCCAGATCTCCGCGCGGGTACCGGCACCGATAACTGCCAATTCCCGGCCAAGCCCTGCATAGGCCCGGAGCGCCGGCGGAATCGTCACGCGCCCCTGCTTGTCAGGTACCTCGTCAGAGGCTCCAGACAGGAAAACCCGAATGTAATCACGAGCCTGCTTGGAGGACAGCGGTGCCTCCCGCATCGATTCGTGAATGCGCTCGAATTCCTTCTGGCTGAAGACGTAAATGCAACGTTCCTGACCCCTTGTGAGAACCAGGCCCTCGGCAAGTTCCTCACGGAACTTCGCGGGAAGTATGAGCCGGCCCTTTTCATCAAGACGTGGGGAATGGGTGCCAAGAAACACCGGCCCACCGCCCCTCAGTCAAGGTGCCCGTTCATACCCAACCCTGCCAATACCCTCTTATGCGCTCCACTTTACTCCACAAAGCCCCACAGTCAACGCACAACAGGGTGTTTCTCCACCACTTTGAGTTTCTGAAGGCGCGTAATGGCGCGGATCCACGGACGTGGTGGGAAGTGGAGGACAGAGGCAGGTCTGGGTGCACGCCTCAATGGGCCACGCTGGAATCAGGCGCAGCACGGTGTCGCTGCGGCTCCACAGTGGGCTGCCAATCCTGAAGGGGGTGGAAAGTGGAGGATGGTGCAGCAAGGAGGACTGGGCAGCTAGGAGGACTGGGCAGTTGGGAGGACTGTGCAGTTAAACGCAAAAAGACCCGTTAGGGGTCTTTTGTGTCCCCTGCAACTCAGGGGCATGCGCCAATTACGACGCAGGTAATTATGGAATCGCTACTTGGAAGGATCCGTTTCCGGGCTAATGCTGGCGGTCACGCTCAATTGTCGTCGCGGCGACGCTCGTCCCAGCGCTCCTCAAGATTGCTCATGAACGAACTCTTGGACTTTGACTTTCCGGCTTTCCCCTTCCGGGCCTTGCCGAACGCCGCGCCCCGAAGAGTCGCAAAGTAGACACCTGCGCCCATCACGACAAAGCCGAGGACGCCAACGAAAATCTGTTGGAGTGACACGCCGACCAGCAGCAAAAGGATGCCTGCAATGGCACCCAGGACACCAATTATCACGTGCCGGGTTGACCAGCTGCGGATGGGATCCGAACCCATGGTGTTGGCAAACTTCGGATCGTCCTCATGAAGCTGCTTCTCAAGTTGCTCAAGCAGCTTCTGTTCATGCTCCGAGAGGGGCATCGCGACCTCCTTTAGTCAGCCAGCGTCTGGACGAATCGCGGCCTGTGCGTCTGCTTCCAAAACGATCGGGCCACGAAAAGCGTTCCCAAAAATTTCCGCTGTGTTAGCGGACATCCTGGGACCGACTGCTCAGGAAACAGCTGTCCAGACGATCTAAATATCTGTACTAATTAGGATAGTTTGTCAGGCGCTGTTCTGAAAGACGCGCGGAGGGCGCCTGCCCGGCTTCGCGGGGGTCATTGGGCGTCGGGAGTCTTGCCCGGATCCAGGAGCCTGGCCGGGAGCAGGGTTTTGGAGCCGAAGCGTTCCGCAACGCGGTCAAGGGCCTGCTCCGCGGCCCGCCAGTTGTCATCCCGCCGGTCAAGGCTGAGCTGCAGGGACGCCTGGCCGGCCGGTTCCAGCTGCTCAGCACGGACGCCTACAAGACGGACGCTCATGGATCGTGCCCCCAAGGACTCCAGCAATTGCACGGCAACCTGGTAGATAAGCTGGGCGCTGTCAACGGGAGTATGTACCGTCCGGCTACGGGTCACAGTGGAAAAGTCGGCGTATCGGAGTTTCAAAGCTATGGTTCGGGCCAGCATCCCGGAACTTCGCAGCCGCGCTGCCGTGCGATGGGACAACCTGAGGAGCTCCCGTTGCACCAGGGCGTCGTCTGCCGAATCTGTGGCGAAGGTCTCTTCTGCCCCGATGCTCTTTTCCAGCCTGGTAGGAGTGACTGGCCGGGGATCTATTCCCAGGGACAGTCGGTGCACATGCTCTCCGCTGGCGCCAAGGACCTTTTTCAACGATGCCACGGGCGTTGCTGCTACGTCGGCCACCGTCCGTATGCCGAGGCGTGCCAGCACCTCGGCGGTCTTGCCGCCGACGCCCCAGAGGGCATTGACGGGCAGGCTGTGGAGGTACCGGATGGTGTCCTCGGCGTCGATCTGGAGGATGCCGTCCGGCTTGCAGCGGGTGGATGCGATCTTGGCCACAAATTTGGTTCCGGCAATCCCCACTGAAGCGGTGATACCAAGCTCAGACCGAACCCGTTTGCGGATGAGATGGCCAATGTCCAGGGGAGATCCGAGACGGCGGATTGCACCGCCGACGTCCAGGAAAGCCTCGTCAACGCTCAACGGCTCCACGAGGTCCGTGATGGAGGCGAAGATCTCCATGAGCTGCGCCGAAACCTCGTAGTAGAGCTTGTGGCGCGGGTGGATGATGACAGCGCCCGGGCACATCCGCATGGCAATGGCCATGGGCATCGCTGACTTCACACCTGTGGCCCGGGCTTCGTAGGACGCCGATAACACAACGGAACGTTCAGCAGGGAAGCCGACGATTACTGGCTTGCCCCGCAAGTCCGGCCGGCTGCGCAATTCCACGGAAACGAAAAAGGCGTCCATGTCCACGTGGAGGATGCTGGTTCGCCGCTGTTCCCGCAGGGCATCCTGGGCGCTGCGGGCTGGTTCGCTGCCCACGCTTTGGGCGCTACCGGATGCTTCCTGACTCACAACGGCAATACTATGCCCGGCCACTGACTAAACTGGAGGCACAGTCCCCCGTCAGCCCAAGGAAGGATACCCCTGTGAAGCTCTTTGGAACTCCTCAATCGCGAGGGTTTGCCCTGCTCGCAGCGAGTGTCGCCCTGGCGGTTTCCGCCTGTACTCCGCCCACCAGCAGCCCGGCCCCATCCGCATCGGGGAGCTCCTCTGATTCCTCCACGGCTGCGCCATCTTCCCCGGCATCCCCTTCATCCTCGACACA
This sequence comes from Paenarthrobacter sp. 10L420, assembly GCF_056395385.1. NCBI lineage: Bacteria > Bacillati > Actinomycetota > Actinomycetes > Micrococcales > Micrococcaceae > Paenarthrobacter > Paenarthrobacter sp. 10L420. Next base: position 44,046 of record NZ_JBFTJK010000025.1, read on the forward strand.
GGCTCCTGACTCGTCCGGATCAGCCGGACCTGTGCCGGGCGCGACGGCCACAGTGGGCGCCTTGGTCCCCGGCTTTCCGGAACAGCTCATCCCGGTGATGCCCAAGACGTCCGTGCGCTCCAGCAGTTTTGACAAAAACGTGTCTCCTGCCACCGTTGCGCTCGTAGGAACGGTTAAAGCTCCGCTGGAAAGCGTGGTGGATTACTACAAGACATCCCTTGAAGCGCAAGGGTTCAAGGTTGTTCCGGGCGCCCAAGCCGTAGGCAACGTCACGTCGATCGACTTCATCCGCGGTGACGGTGAAACGGTCAATGTTTCCGTGAGGCAAAAGGAAGGCGTTTCCACCTTCACGATCGGCGCGAACGTGGCGGCCGGGTCCGTCAAGTGACGCCGGTTTCCCAACTCCACACGGAGCAACTCGAGTTTATTGGCGGTGTAGCCGGGAAGCTGAATGAGTTCCTGGCGGTCCAGCAGGACATGATGGCTACGATTTCGCCCGATGTCGCTCCCCTCATGGGGTCAATATCGAACCTCGTCACCGGCGGAAAACGGCTCCGTGCGCTGATGTGCTACTGGGGCTGGCGGGGTGCGGGCGGTCCCGTCGGTGACTCGGACATCCTGACAGCCGGTTGTGCTTTGGAACTTTTCCAAGCCGCGGCCCTCATCCACGACGACATCATTGACCGTTCGGATACGCGTCGCGGGGGTCCCAGTGTGCACCGTCGCTTCAGCCAACTCCATCAGGCCAATGGTTGGGCCCTGGACAATGAACGCTTCGGCCATGCAGCGGCGATCCTGACCGGCGATTTGTGCCTTTCCTTCAGCGAGGAATCCTTCACGGAAATCGGACCCCGGGCAGCAGCAGGAAGCGAAGCACGCCGCATTTTCAACCTCATGCGGGCCGAGGTAATGGCCGGGCAATACCTGGACATTCTCGAGGAAGTAGCCGGCCCTGTACGCGATCGAGCGGGTTCCGTGGACCGCGCCACCTCGATTATTCGCTACAAATCCGCAAAATATTCCACCGAGCACCCTTTGGCCCTGGGTGGAGCGTTGGCAGGCGCATCCAAGGAGCTGCTGAAGGCATATTCCGCATTTTCCTTGCCCTTGGGCGAAGCGTTCCAATTGCGCGATGATGTCCTGGGTGTTTTCGGCGATCCCGAGACGACAGGAAAACCCGCGGGCGATGACCTCCGCGAGGGCAAACGGACAGTGCTCGTTGGATTTGCCATTAACCTGGCTCCCACGGATCAAGCCACGTACCTGGACGAAATGCTGGGGAAACCGGATCTGGGTGAGGACGATGTTTCCACAATCCGCGACATAATGGTCAACTGCGGAGCGCTTGATGCCACGGAGTCCCTTATTGACGAGCTGAGCGACAAAGCCTTCGCCGCCCTGGAAGAGCTGCCGGTGGAAGAATTACCGCTCACAGCATTGCGCCAACTGGCTGAGGCAGCTGTCAGCCGGGCCGCTTGATGGCGCCTCCCAGGCGTTGAGACGACGACGGCGGTCAAGAACCGCCGTCGTCCGCTGTTTAACTGCTTATGACGGAATCCAACTGTCGGCTAACCGACTACCAGGCGAGACTGCGTTACCAGGCGAGAGACTGGGCGCGACGCCGAATCTCCGTCTTGCGTCCTTCGCGCAATGCATCGACAGGCCGTCCCCGCAATGAATCGTCAGGGGTAAACAACCACACGATGAGTTCTTCGTCGTTGTAACCGGCATCGCTAAGAACCGCAATGGTTCCCTTCAAGCTGTCCACGACGTGTCCATCCTGAATAAACAGCGCCGGAATCGAGCGGATATTCCGCTCACCCCGCCTGATGGCAACCAGCGCACGCTCATCCAACAGTCCGTGGACTTTGGTGATGGAAACTCCGAGCAGCTCGGCGACATCCGGCAGCGGCAACCAGTCGGAAACAAGGCTTTCTACATTACTCACGGAACAAGGTTGCCACGCCGGGCTGCCTGTCGCCTAGCCGAAGTACGACGGCGGACCCTCCACGCGGGAGAAAGTCGCCTTTTCATGGGGGTGAATTCGGCGAGGAGATTTCCAAAGCGCGCGAATTGTTGTGCCTGATGAATAAGTGTGAGAGATTCACACTGATCACACTTGCAACATTGATAACATCAGTAACATTGGCAACACTGGTAACAGCGGCAACACAAACTACTCCCGCTGCTGAGATGAGGACACATTCCATGACGACGCCCCGCTCGCCGAAACGAACCATGAGCATGCCGGTTATTGCGGCAACCACGGCTGCGCTTCCCGCCGTGGTTTTGTCCTCGCTTGCCTTGGCCCAGCCAGCCACGGCTGCACCGGCACCCCAGCCGCGTAAGATTCCCGCTACCCTCGCTGCAGCCATGAAGGCCCAGGCCACCAAAGTGGGCAATGTGATTCCCGCCCAAGCGGTTGCGGCGACCCTTCCGTCCGCCCTGCGGCCCATGACTCCCTCCGTACCGGACACCTACAAGATCGTCCGCGGAGACACCATCAGTGCCATCGCACGCCGCTTCAACCTGGACACGTCCGCCGTCCTGCAGTTGAACAAGCTCACGGCAACAACGCTTATTTACCCGGGCCAGACCATCAAACTCACTGGCACTGCCCCGGCCGCCCCTGACCAGGCGCCCGCGCCGGCGCCGAGCGCACCTTCAAATGCCACAACCTACACGGTGGTTTCTGGCGATACGCTGGGCGCGATCGCCGCCCGGTACGGTGTCCCACTGTCCAGCATCTTCAGCTGGAACAATCTCAGTGGCAGCTCCATCATCTACCCTGGCCAGAAGATCAAGGTGAGTGGTGACTCTTCGCCCGCGACTCCCCCTGCTCCTGCCCCGGCTCCGGCACCTGCGGCCACTCCCGTGGCCAACACGGGCTCCTACACCATCAAATCCGGCGACACCCTGAGCTCCATTGCATCGCGTCACAACGTTTCGTTGTCAGCGCTGATGAGCGTCAATACAGTTTCGGCAACGACCGTCATTTACCCCGGACAGAAGCTCACCATCCCCGGCACTACGTCACTGCAGCCCGCCGGGGAAACCAAGCCCCTGGTGCCTAGCTCGTTCCTCGGCTTTACGTACCCGCCCGCTGTCGTCAGCTCCGCCAACGAGAACAAGGCGCTGCTGAACGCTTCGCCTGTCCCGAGCCGTGATGAAATGAAAACAATCGTGGCTGATACCGCCCGGCGCATGGGAGTCAGCCCCTCATTGGCACTTGCCTTCGCCGAACAGGAATCCGGCTTCGACCAGCGTGCGGTCTCCCCCGCCAACGCCATTGGAACCATGCAGGTCATTCCTTCCTCCGGCCAATGGGCATCTGATTTGGTGGGCCGCAAGCTCAACCTCCTGGATCCCTATGACAATGCAACGGCCGGCGTCGCCATCATCAGGGCACTCATCGCCACCAGCAAAGACCTCGACAACGCCATTGCGGGTTACTACCAAGGGCAGTACTCGGTCAGCAAGTACGGCATGTACGACGACACCAAGCGCTACGTCGAATCGATCAAGGCCCGGCAACGTACTTTCGGCTAGGCCGTTCCCAAGCACCTTCGGACGAGGCCTGGGTCCTTTGCGGATTCGGGCCTCTTCCCTGCCTCGATTAGGATCGTATGGTGCAGGAACAAACGCAAGACCACCTCATCGGGACCACGGTGGACGGGCGCTACCACGTCCGCTCACGCCTTGCCAGAGGCGGAATGTCCACCGTCTACCTGGCCACGGACCAGCGCCTGGAGCGCGACGTGGCCCTCAAAGTCCTGCACCCGCACCTGGCAAATGACGAGACGTTCCTGGAGCGACTCAGCCGCGAGGCCAAGGCCGCTGCGAGCCTGTCCCATCCCCACGTTGTCAGCGTGCTGGACCAGGGCGAAGACGGGCATATCGCTTATCTGGTGATGGAGTATGTCAAAGGCCATACGCTTCGTGACGTCATCAACCAGCAGGGTGCACTTCCACCGCGCCTCGCCCTCGCTCTGATCGATCCCGTCATCGAAGGTTTAGCGGCAGCCCATGGAGCAGGACTCATACATCGGGACATCAAACCGGAGAACGTGCTCATAGCGGACGACGGCCGGATCAAGGTAGGCGACTTCGGATTAGCCCGGGCTGTCACGGCCACCACAAGTACAGGCGCCTTGATCGGCACGGTCGCGTACCTCCCTCCCGAATTGGTGCTCGGCAAACCCGCCGATGCCCGCAGCGACGTCTACTCAGCGGGCATCATGCTCTACGAAATGCTCACAGGCAAGCAGCCATATGCTGGCGAGTCCCCGATTCAAGTTGCTTACCAGCACGTCAACGCCGTGGTTGGCCGCCCCTCAGAGGCTGCTCCCGGTCTTGCCGAAGACCTGGACGAACTTGTGCAGTGGTGTACTGCTGTAGACGCCGAAAACCGGCCCGTGGACGGCTCCGCCTTGCTATCGGAACTTCGCCACATCCGAACCACCCTGAGCGACGAACAACTGGACCACCGGCAGCCCTCCTCCCGGCCCCTCTCCCCTGGCGCTGCTGCTGGGGCAGCGGGTTCCATCGGGGCAGCCGCTTCCGCGGGTCCCGCTTCCGGCGCCGCTCGGCAGGGGGCCACCCCGCAAGAGAATCCCACCGAGGCCCTTGCCACTACAGCATCGCCCACCGAATTCATCCCACACCAGAGCAACCCGACAACCGTGATGGCAGGATCTGCACGGCAACCACGCAACGCCGGCCTGGCCCTTCCCGGTGTGGACGATGACCTGCCCCAGCCCAGCAAACGGGAGCAGAAGAAGCTGGAGCGGCAACAGGCTAAAGACCAGGCCCGGGCTGCTGCCACCCCGATGCGCCCCTTGCGTGAAGGCAATCCCCGGCGGCGCGCTGTTATTTGGACAGTCGTGATCGTGATCCTGGCGCTGCTGGCAGGTTCTGCCGGGTGGTTCTTCGGCATGGGGCCTGGATCTCCAGGCACCGTTCCCGATGTCAAGAACAAGACAGTGGCCGAGGCCCAACAACTCCTGCGAACGGCAGGATTCCAGTCCGAGCCCAAGGACGTCTTCGACGACGACGTCCAGGCGGGGCTCGCCGTCGGGACTGAACCCAAATCCGGGGAAGTGGTACGGAAGTTTCAAACCATCGCGCTTTTCGTTTCAAAAGGTGCACAACTCTTCGCGCTCCCCGGGCTGACGGGTGGGACTCTTGATGACGCAAAGACGGCCCTTAACGCCGCCCAAATGACCCTTGGCAACGTCACAGAGGCTTTCGACGAGAAGATCCCCGCAGGCATTGTCATCTCCCAGGACCCTGCCCCGGGCAAAGAAGTCCGCCACGGCACGCCGGTTTCCTTCGTTGTTTCCAAAGGACCCCAGCCCATCCCCGTTCCCGATGTTCGGGGTTTGCCGCAGGATGCTGCCGTGAAAGCAATTCAGGATGCCGGATTGAAGGCCGTTGTCGCCCCAGAGACGGTCAACGACAAATCCGTGCCCAAGGGCGCCGTTGTGGCACAGTCCCCTGGCAATGGCACGCTCATCCGTGGTGAAACGGTGACCCTGACGCTGTCCAAGGGACCCAAGCTGGTGAGGGTGCCGAGCTTTATTGGCAAGCAGGCCAAGGAAGCACGGCAACAGCTGGAGGCACTGGGTTTCGAAGTGAAGGTGAATGAGATCCTGGGTGGATTCTTTGGGACCGTCCGGGACCAGAATCCGGTGGACAAAGAAGTCCCAGAAGGATCGGTCGTAATGCTGACGGTCGTCTAGCGAATCGGCGGGACGATTATCTGAAAGGTTCACGAAAAAAGGTGCGGTCCGAATTCATCCGGACCGCACCTTTCTTATATCTGCTACCTCTTGGAGAGAGCTCCTGCCACCAGGAAGGCCATCTCGAGGGACTGCATGTGGTTCAGGCGCGGATCGCAGACAGACTCATAGCGGTCCAGGAAAGCGTCCTGATCGATGGGATCTGCACCACCGAGGCACTCGGCGACGTCGTCGCCGGTCATTTCGACATGCAGACCGCCCGGAACCGTTCCCAGGGAGTGGTGCACCTCGAAGAATCCACGTACTTCATCAATGACGTCGTCGAAGTTGCGGGTCTTGTACCCGTTTGGCGAGGTCACAGTGTTGCCGTGCATCGGGTCCGTCACCCACAGGACCTGGGCACCGGATGCAGTAACGCGCTCGACGACGGCCGGCAGCTTTTCGCGGATGTTGGTGGCGCCCATGCGGGTAATGAATGTCAGGCGCCCGGGTTCGCGGTTGGGGTCCAGCTTGTCGATGAGGCGCAGGGCATCGTCGCCGCTGGTGGTGGGGCCGAGCTTGACTCCAATGGGGTTCCGTACACGGGAAAGGAAGTCCACGTGGGCATGATCGAGTTCGCGGGTCCGCTCGCCGATCCAGAGGAAGTGGGCGGAAGTGTCGTAGGGCAGTCCGGTGCGGGAGTCGATGCGGGTCAGTGCGCGTTCGTAGTCGAGCAGCAGTGCCTCGTGGCTGGCGAAGAACTCAACCCGCTTGAGCGCCTCGAAGTCAGCACCACAGGAGTCCATGAACATGATGGCGCGATCAATGTCGCGGGCAAGGGACTCGTACCGGGCATGCGCCGGGTTCTCAGTGAAGCCCTTGTTCCATTGGTGGACCAGCCGAAGATCCGCGAAGCCACCTTGGGTGAATGCCCGGATCAGGTTAAGTGTGGATGCCGACGTATGGTAGGCCTTCAGCATCCTGCCGGCGTCGTGCGCGCGGGACTCGGGTGTGAAGTCGTAGCCGTTGACGATATCTCCGCGGTATGCGGGAAGCGTCACGCCGTCGCGGGTTTCATCGTTGGACGATCGTGGCTTGGCAAATTGGCCGGCCATGCGGCCCATCTTGATGACCGGCATCGCCGCACCGTACGTCAGCACCACGGCCATCTGGAGGATCGTCTTGACGCGTGCGCTGATCTTGTCCGCGGTAGCGGCTTCAAAGGTTTCTGCGCAGTCTCCGCCCTGCAGGAGGAAAGCCTTGCCTTGGGCGGCCGCAGCCAAGCGCTCCCGAAGAACGTCCACTTCGCCGGCGAAGACCAGCGGCGGAACGACGGAAAGTTCCTTCACGGAGGCCTTGAAGACGTCAGAGTCAGACCACGTGGGCTGCTGGGAAATGGGCAGGTCCCGCCAGGCGTCAAGCCCGGGGTAATTTGCAGCCCCACTCTGGGCGGTGCTGGCGAGTGGGTCTACTACAGGGGGTGCGGTGTTCGCGGTTAGCTCAGTCACCCTTCAAGAGTAGTAGCCTCCGCCAAGGTTGGGGCACTGCAGGCGTAACTGTCCCTGCCGAATGCGTCACAGTCCCCCGCTGGCCGCTCCCCCGTCTTCCTTGGGTTCATCCTTGTCATCGGCGATGTCTGAAGGAGCCTCCTCGGCCGCTTTGACTTTACCTACGGTCCCGGGCCCTTTGCCGTCCAGGCGGGCCTTGACCACAGCTGCGTACTCGTCCACGTACTCTTGTCCGGAAAGCCGCATCAGCTCGTACATGATTTCGTCAGTTGCAGCCCGTTGAATGAGCCGGTCATCCTCCATGCCGTAATAGCGGCTGAAGTCCAAGGGCTGCCCAAAGATCACACCGATACGCCGGATGCTGGGCAGCCTCTTGCCAATGGGCTGGACCTTTTCCGTGCCAATCATGGCCACCGGCACCACAGGGACACGGGTCTGGAGTGCGAGCCGTGCAACACCCACCTTGCCGCGGTAGAGCTTGGCGTCCGGACTCCGGGTGCCTTCCGGGTAGATTCCCAAGAGCCCGCCGGAATTCAGGACGTCCTTCCCGGCTTGCAGCGATAGCTCCGATGCGGCCCCGCCGGAACGGTCCATGGGCAGTTGGTTGGTCAACCTGAAGAACAGCGCCGTCAAGCGGCCCTTCATGCCCTTGCCGGTGAAGTACTCGGACTTGGCAAGGAAGATCACAGGTCGATCCACCATCAGGGGAAGGAAGATGGAGTCCGAAAAAGACAAATGGTTGGACGCCAGGATCGCCGGGCCGTTTTCGGGGACGTTGTCCAGCCCTTTCACCCATGGCCTGAACAGGAGTTTGAGAACAGGACCAAGAAAGATCCTCTTCATGACCCAATAGAACACGTTTGTCCTCTCACGGCCGGTTTACGGGCGTCCTTCCGGCCAGGCCGGCGGCACTCAACAGCAACCCTACTCCAGTGAGAAATGTCGGGAAGAGTGACACGATGGAGCCATGACGGAACGCAACCAATCAGCCGCGCCGCTCGCCTTCCACCACCCCGGCCACGGAGCCAATGCTTCCATCGGAGTGGCCATCTGCCACGGATTTACGGGTAGCCCGCTGAGCGTCCTGCCTTGGGCCGAGTATCTGGCCGGGCAGGGCTTTTCCGTTTCAGTGCCTTTGCTTCCCGGTCACGGAACCAGCTGGCATGATCTCGCCGCCACACGCTGGCAGGACTGGTACAGGACATTTGAGCGAAGCTATCTGGACCTTGCCGCCCGGACCGAAACATGTTTTGTGGCAGGCCTGTCCATGGGCGGTGCCGTTGCCCTCCGCCTCGCTTCACTGCACGACGTTCCAGGCCTGGTCCTGGTGAACCCAGGGTTGAGTTTCTACGATCGCCGGGTCAGGTACGTCGGAGCACTCAAGTACGTCATGCCCACCACCTCACCAATTGAGGAAGAAAAACCGACCGCGGCCGCCACACAGGACGGTGACTATTCCAAGACGCCTTTGAAGTCCGTGCACGAACTGAAGAAGCTCTTCCGCCAGGCAACCCGCGCCCTCCCACAAATTCAAGCCCCGGCACTGGTCTTCAAATCTTCAGTGGACGGTGTCATCCCGCCCACTTCCGTAGCTATGATCAGCAGGCATATGGACCCCTCCCGACTCAAAGTGGTGACCCTCCCGGCGAGCGGCCACGTAGCCACGTTGGATGTGGATGCACCCACCATCTTTGAAGAATCGGCGCAGTTTTTCCGTCAGCATGCCGCGGACAGAGTAGCCTCAGAGTCATCATGAAAATGCTTCCCGATTTCTCCCCGTTCCTCAGCAACTGGACTGGCTCAGGCCCCCGGGTTGGCGTCGTCATGTCACACGGGTTTACGGGAAGCCCGCACAGCGTCCGGCCCTGGGCGGAGCACCTGGCAGCGGCGGGATATGCCGTCAGGGTTCCGTTGCTCCCCGGGCACGGAACTACCTGGCAGGATATGGCCACGCGTTCATGGCGTGAATGGCACCGGGCCGTTGATGATTCCTACAGGGAACTGGCAGGCGAATGCGATTTCGTGTTCGCGGCTGGACTGTCCATGGGCGGAACGCTGGCGCTGCGCATTGCGGCGACACGGCCCGTGGCCGGCACCATTGTGGTAAACCCCGGCCTCGTACTTGATGACCCGCGCGCCGTGATCGTTGCGGCCCTCAAGTACGTCATGAAGAGCACTCCGGCAATCGCCAATGACATTTTGAAGCCGGACCAGGACGAAGGGGCATATTCCCGCACCCCGGTTGCAGCGGCCCACGAGTTGAAGAAGATGTACAAAGACACTGCCGCGCTATTGCCCCGCATCAGTTCCCCTGTCCGGGTCTTTCGCTCCACAGTGGACAATGTCATCTCCAACGCCAGCCTCGAATTCCTTCGTGCACGGGTCCAGGCGCCCGTTGACGTCACCTACCTCAGCAACAGCCATCATGTTGCGACCCTTGACAACGACGCCCCTGAAATCTTCACGGGAACCGTCGACTTCATCCAAAAGACCATGGCGGCCCTGGCCGGCGACGGGTCTTCCCTCGAAAAGGACAAAGCCGATGAACAGGCCTGATCCCAACTCTGCCGATCAGAGCGCCAACAAAGACGACGACGCCGTGTGGCTGGATTTGGTGGCCCGGCTGGAGGCGACGGAATCCTTACCGCTCGGAGAGGCCTCCGAACCGGGCCGGCAGGAAAGGGACAAGGCAGAAACCGGGCCAGCCAGGGAAGACGCTCCAGCCGGGGAAGACGCTCCAAAAGGCTTCAGGGACTTTGATCCGCTGGGACTGTCTTCTCCATCCGCGGCAGCGGCACCTGATGCCCGGACGCCACAAGGAGAAAAGGAAGAATCAGACGGCAGGCCCCTGGGTCCCCGCGATTTCGAAGTGGACGACGACGACGGCGCCTTCGTTCCCGAGGAGCCTCCCAGCCTGGTGGGAACGGACCCGCTGACCATGCTGGCATGGATCGGCGCTGTAGGCGGCCCCCTCGCCCTGCTTTTTACGGCGATGTTCTGGCGTTCGGCACCCTTGCTGGCCATCCTTGGCATAGTGGTGGCCTTTGCAGCTTCCGTCGTCTACCTGATCATGCGGCTACCGCACGAGAAAAACGAGGACGACGACGGCGCACGCATCTAGTGCCGCGTGTCTAAAGTAGTTTTATGGTTGGTGTTTGGGAGAATTGGGCATGGCTCATCCTCCCGCTCCTGCTTTGGATATTCGTGATGGCGACTTTGAGGTGTTGTCGCGGTGGTCCCGTTCCTCGGCGATGAGGGCAGGGCT
>NZ_JBFTJK010000026.1:0-45906 GCF_056395385.1 Paenarthrobacter sp. 10L420
CCGGCTACGGCTTCCCGGAGCCACCCGGCGATCTGTTCTCCGGCGCCGCCATGGTGATCACCGATGGTGAGCATCCCAGCAGCGATTCCTACCTGGATAGGATTCCCGTACGAGGCCATCATTCGCGTGACCGTGGTCGTTGGTGAGATGCCATGCTCCATGACCGAAACCATGATGGCCTCCAGGACGTGGGCCTGGCCATTCGTTGGCCACCGGCCGCTGATGAGGAGGTATGCCAGTTCACCGAAGCTGCGCTTGCCAATCATCGTGGTCAGCAGGTGGCCGCGAATGAGAACGTCGTCGTCTCGCACTTCCGCTATGTCCGTTGACCAGTCGTCAGTTGTCGACGCCATGGGCGCCTTCCTCTCCGCCAATCACACGTCACTCACCACGCGACCAGCTGCATCATCAATAAACGAATGGAATCGCATCCACGAGCTTGATGGTATCGTATCCAGAACTGAAAATCGAGCTTGTCTTCGCGACGCTGACCCAGATGTCCTGGAGGTGTGATTGCGAAGATCCCATTAGGTCGACTTAGGCCTGAGGAAGCAGCCGAGCTAATCTCGTTCCCTTGGCTTGCTGCATTACGTACCAGTGGCAGTCAACAAGGACGTTGACACGTGAGGACATCGACTGCTGGACCTGATCGAAGTCACCAAAGGAGACTCATGATCTCGACCTGGAGCTGCCTGCCCATCGACCGCTACGGGCGGACACTGATGTGCTGTACGACCGACGGCTTGATGGGTTCCAGCACGATGAACCAGGGGGAAAAGCAGTAGGTCAGCGGGATAGCAGCAGTGCCTCGCCCTGGCCTCCGCCGCCGCACAGCGCCACGGCTGTTTTACCAGCGCCGCGGCGCAGGAGCTCGTGCACGGCGGAGACGACGACCCGGGCACCGGATGCGCCGATGGGATGGCCGAGGGCGATCGCTCCCCCGTTGACGTTGACTTTGTCCATGGTGAGACCTAACTGCTCGGCCGAGTGCAGGGCTACGGAGGCAAAAGCCTCGTTGATCTCCACGAAGTCCAGGTCTTCCACGGTCCAGCCTGCTGTCTCAAGGGCTTTGTTGATAGCGCGGGCAGGTTTGTCTGACAGAGAGGTGTCCGGGCCTGCGCACTGTCCCGGGGCACCGACGGTCGCAAGGATCCTGAGGCTATGGCTCTCTGCATAGCTGCGGGTAGTCAGGACGACGGCGGCGGCACCGTCGTTCAACGGGGAGGCGTTGCCTGCGGTAACCGTGCCGGTTTGGGAGAAGGCCGGCCGCAGACCGGCGAGCGATTCAGGTGTGCTGTTGGCGCGCACGCCCTCGTCGCTTCCTACGAGCTCGACCTCTCCGCCACGCCGGGACACCCTGATCGGGACGATCTCGGCGTCAAAGAGCCCGGCGGCCTGGGCGGCCGCGGCCCGGCGGTGGGAGTCGGCGGCGGTTTGGTCCTGATCGGCACGAAGGATACTCAAGGCATCGTTGGCCCGGTCTGTCGCCAGTCCCATTGCCTCTTGGTCGAAGGCATCCGTAAGGCCGTCATGGGCCGCGGAGTCGATCAGCGCAGTGTCACCGTAAAGGTGCCCGACTCGGGAACCCCGCAAGAGGTGCGGGGCGTTACTCATGGACTCCTGGCCGCCGGCGACTACCATCTTGACTTCTCCCAGCCGGAGCATCCGGCTAGCATCGATGATGGCGCTCAGCCCGGAGAGGCAGACCTTGTTGACGGTTGCTGCGTGAGCGCTCATCGGGATACCTCCTGCCACGGCAGCCTGCCGGGCAGGGTTCTGTCCGGCTCCCGCCTGGAGGACATGTCCCATGATGACCGCGTCAACGGCGTCAGGACCGATCTTCGCCTTGTCCAGCGCCCCTGCGATCGCAGCGCCGCCGAGTTCAACGGCGGACAGTGCAGCGAGCTGGCCCATCAGCCTGCCTTGTGGTGTACGAGCGGCCCCGACGATGACAACATCAGTACTGCGATTCATTTTTCTCCTTGAACGGTAGCGAGAACGCGTGCGGCGAAACGAGCGACGCCGCCAGGAACCCGTGTTCCGGGAGTACGGCATCAACCAGACCAAGCTCTGCTGCCGCCCCGGCCCAGCGAGGTTCTTGCCTGCCAGTGAATCCATGATCACCAGGCAGTCACTTAACGTACTTGGCGTCCATCTCGGCCACCGGAGTCCACGCCCCGGCCGCCGCCTGCGCGGCGCCCAACAGGTGAAGGATGGCGCGGTCGAACCCATAGATCAGGAGCTCGATTTTCGCTTCTGGATACGATACCATATTTTGGTGGATGCGATTCCAAGATTTTTGTGGCGCCTGGCAATCAAGTCACACAACTGGACCCCAACAATTAAGCACAACCAAATAGAAAACTCATGGATCAAGACGTCGTCGTTGGTGTACAGCGATCGCGAGTGCACTTCCAGGATTGGGACCACATAGAAGGTACAGAACGCCACAAGGGTAGTGGTGCTCATACCTTCTGTGGCGCGACGAGTTCACCGTCCGGGCGATCTTGGCTCTTCACCAAATAACTTTGCGGCGTCGATCCGCGTCGTAATCGGTATCTCTTCATCAGAGTGATCACTAGCAAGGAGAAAAAAGTGCGTATAGGAATTCTGGGTGCCGGCAACATCGGCACGACCCTGGCCCACCGTCTCGCCGCGGCGGGTCACCAGGTCAAGGTCGCCAACTCCCGTGGCCCCGAAACGGTGCCGCCCAACGCGCTGAACAGCGGCGCAACGGCCGTCACAGCGAGCGAAGTCGTCGATGGAGTCGACGTCCTCATCACCTCGGTCCCCTTTGCGCGGATACCTGACCTCAGGCCGCTGATCGAACAGCTTCCCGACGATGCAGTGGTCATCGACACCTCGAACTACTACCCCCATCGCGACGGAAACATCGCCGCGGTCGACGAGGGGCAGGTGCAGAGTCTCTGGGTCAGCGAGCAGTTCGGCCGCAAGGTGAACAAGGCGTGGAACGCCATCAACACTGGCTCGTTCGACTCCAAAGAAGCGCCCGTGGGTCATCCAGACCGTCTTGCCATTCCCGTCGCCAGCGACAGCGACGCCCAGCGCGCCTTGGTCATGTCGCTGGTCGAGGAGACAGGCTTCGATGCATTCGACGCGGGCCAACTCGAGCAATCGTGGCGACAGCAGCCAGGCACTCCCGTCTACTGCACGGACTTCCCCAAGGAGAAGATCGCGGAGGCCCTTGCGGCAGCCGACAAATCGCGGTCTATCCTTCGACGTGACCTGATGATCCAGGTGAACCGTGAAATTCTGAACGACCCTACCTCCGTGAGAGGTGAGGACTACATGGTTCAACTGCACCGCGTCTTCAACACCTAAAGGCGCGGTGGCCTCTTGAAGTGAAGCCATCCGCGGAGTTGCCCTGGACGAGCGCCGGGCTGCTGCCTGACGCGGCTATCTCCGATGCGTTGATTGGATCAGCGAACACTCGAATCGTGATGGCGCTGTTTGAGGGTGTCAGATTACCGGTGGATCCCGCCTGGGGCTTTGTTTGTTGATTTGGCTCTCGAAGGTGATCGTGAAGGCAATGGATGGGGGCTTCCAGCTCGTGACCCAGCGTGCCCACGTAAGCCACGCGCCGAGGCACTTCGCAGTTCTTATCGCCCTGAACCCCGTCTCCTCAAGCAGCGGTGCGGCCTCGCTGACCTTCGCCCGATCGTCCAGCTGGCTCTCGTTGGCCGTGAGTTGCTCATCCAGCGCCAGAACGTCTTTGGCCAGGCCGCACGGCCTCGAAACGGGCCATGGACAAGGAAAGCTCTTCCTCGCGGGAACGCTACTTTGAGACTTCGGTGATCTGGGCGTCTGTAAGCTTTTGGCGGGCATCGATGCCCAAGTCGTTGCCGCGCACCAGCCTTTGAGCGCGTTGTCCGACCGGGTCCGGCCCTTGCTCATGGATCCCAGCGCCGCGACCAGGATCCGCACGCTCTGGGACGCCGTCATGAAGGCGTGGTCGGGGTAGCCAGTCCACCGGCAGGAGCAGAACGGCCATGGCGATCCGGGGAGCGTCCAGGACATCTGACTTGCCCACGCCGCGGCTCCTATTGGCATACATCCCATGGGGCCGCGGCAACTGGGAACTCGTTGGTAGCCACGGTGCAGGTGAGGATCGCACCGCAGGATGCGGCTCCTTCGATGACTCAGAGGGTGTCCGCGTCAGCGTTGGTACGGCGTGCAGCCCAAGTGATGGCCCGATTGATCTCGGCTGCGGTGATCGGGAATGACTGCCTATCCAGTTGTCGCGTCGAGGATGGCGTAGACATGATTTTGGGCATGCGTATCGCCACCCACGACAAATTGATGGGCATGAGCGACGATAGACATAGCGGTCATTCGTGGGTTCACTGGGGTGCCGGCCTTCTGTTGGCCAATAGGTATTCAACAGTGCCTGGGTTGATGGTCCCGGTTTGCGTTTCTGTGAATGCAGGTTTGCGTATTGGGCCTTAAGGTGTTCCAGCGTGCGGGACTTCCACGTCCACGGCCGCCATGAACGCCTCCCTCGCGGCGCTGCGCTTTGCTGAGTTGAAGTCGGGGGCGACGCACATGAAGAGAGTGCGCCCTTCGTCACCGCCCAGGGCAACGGCAAAAACTCCGTTGGGAGCGGTGCTTACCTCATCAACGATTTCCCCGCCCTCAAGGATGCGCAATGCACGCTGATTGACGCAGTCAGCAATCCACACCGCGCCCTCGGCATCGAGTGCCAAACCGTCAGGGACAATCCTCGAAAGTTCGAGTCTTCGGGCTACGCTCGGCTCGCCGCCAAGGTCCCCGAAATTGGCGAAATCCCTGCGCGCGCCCAGAGTTCCGTCATCAAGGATGTCAAATGCCGAGATACGGTTGCCGAAGAGTTCATTCACAATGAGCGTCTGCTCGTCGGCGGAAATGACCATTCCGTTAGGGCACGAAAGATCTTTCCCCACAATTTCGCTCTCGCCATTGGGGCGGACCAGGACCAAAGTCGTGAATTCGTGATCGGCCCCGGCCATAAGATCAAAACCGAAGTTACCGACGTAGGCGTTCCCATTGGGCGCAACCACCATGTCGTTTGCGTGGCCGGGACAAAGGTCAGAAATATCGGCGTGTTCCACCAGTACCCCATCCTCTTCCATTCGCAGGACACGCTTGTCCTTCATCGACACAACGAGCATTCGGCCGTCAGGAAGCCATCCGAGGCCGGAAGGCTGCCCCTCTACCTCGCAGATCTTCTGAGTCGCGCCTGCGGCATCGACGCGATTGACACTATTCGTATAGAAATCGACGAACCACAGCTCGCCGTTGTGCCACCGAGGTCCCTCAAGGTAGGTGAAACCTTCCGCGATGGTGCGGATGGTGCGTTCTGACATGTTTACGGTCCCTTCTGTGCGCCCGATCCTAGCCGGTCAGCATGTGGCGGCGAACGCCGTACGCGCCATCTTAACCGAAACGCAGGGGCATTTGAATTCGTATTGACTAGTCTTTGACATCGTATCCAATCCGTACTACCATTACGTGGTGGAGATCACAGGGGTCGCGGGACTGACCCTGGCCACATTCGGCTCCGGGTCAGCCGTCGTGACCTCGTACCGGTACCTGCTATCAGAATTCGGGTTGAATCCTGAGCGAGACAACATCACCCTATCGCCGATGACCGACGTCGCGTCCCAGCTCGCAGCGCTGTCCCACGGAAGCATGGATGGAATCGCCAGCAGTCTTGGAGGAGCGGCGGCCGGAGCGAAAGCCCAGGGTGTCGGCGTGATCTGGGACCTGCCCGCGATGAAGGGCATCGAGGCCCTCCGGGCCGTTCCTTACCAGAGCATCCTGACCACTGCGGACACCATCAAGAATCACCCAGAGATGATTCAGTCCTTCCTCGACGCCTTCCATGAAACGCAGCAGGCCATGCTCAAGGGCTTGTCGCCCGAGGATGCGGCATCGCTGAAGAAACTTGTCGGACCAAAGATGGACGACAAGGTCTATAACGAAACGATCTCCGGCCTGGAACACCTGTTCCCGGACAGCTATCTAACTTCCGACGCATCGTCGGATGCCTTGCGCAAACACCCAAGGAACACTGACTGTCTCTGCCGCTGACGCCGTTGACATCAGCTTCGCCCAGAAAGTCCAGAAATAGGCATTGAATCTAAAATTGGAGACTCAGCGTGATTGAGTCGATCAGGGCATTCATAACTGAAGTAGATAGTGCCGGTATTTCCAGGTTCCGTTCGACCGACACGATAGAGCCCGTATTCGTACGAACTCCAGTCGGGGACCAGGGCAAGGAGCGCACTGGAACGCTGTGGCAGGTCTGGGGTACATCAGACGGTATCCCTGGCTTCCACGATCCCGCGGAACCAGTGGCTTCCCCCAACTTCCCAGGCCCCGGGGGACGCGCTTCCCGGTCTTCTCGCTTCCGCCTGATTCGTCGGTTACCGATGTAGCCGACCGCGAGGGTGAGTCGTCTGGAGACCTTCTCGGTATTGCAGATACGCACGAGACTGATGGTGATGCGTCATTCCACACGTCTTCCACTTATGACTACATTTTCGTCGTCGAGGGTGAGATTGTGCTTGAACTGGACGAGGGAAGGCGCGAGCTGCTCACTCGTGGCGACTGTCTGGTCCAACGAGGGACCCGCCACGCCTGGCGTAATCTATCTTCCCAGCCAGCGGTTCTGGCTTGTGTTGCTGTGGGACTAATGGCGGCCTCAAGACCGCGGTCCTCGAATAAGTATTGAAGGAGCCCGATCTGACGCCTTAGGAACAAGCCCAGGCAGCGAACTAGGTCGAGAGAATCGCGAGTTGAGGACGGAAGGACGATTTCGGGCACCCCTCGATCAGACCCAATCGAGGCTTCAGGCTCCACAACCTTCGTCGTTAGCGACCGCGCCCAACCGCGGGCTAGGGCCATGCTCCGGGTCATCGGTTACGACGCAGGTGACTACCTAAACCACTGGGGCAACCTGTCCGCGAAGGGCAACCTCCAGCGCCTGCCGAAAGATCTTCCAGCAGCAAGGAAGCCGATCAGTGGCAAGCATTCTTCCGCCTGATGAGAGCCGTTTGTCTCCACGGGACCTTCGCCGGCGGCAATGGGTGTCCAAAATTCCAATGGTGCACGTGGGCAACCAATCAATGGAGCGGTCCCTTCCCCGAAGTTACGATGTTCTTGGGTCACTCCGTTTTGAGGATCCCCACAAGCCGGAGAGCGTCGTGGTCGCCGCCGGTGAACCGTGGTTTATGGCACGGTTCGGCTGGGACTCACTATAGGCACTTATGGCATTGCCTGTGGATCCGTCTCTGGCTTTAAGTACCGTTCAGTTGCGGGCGGACCATCAAGGCAGCCTCGTGGATGAGCGGAGCGAGGAGGTGCCAGGGAAGATCCTGCGCGAGGTAAGGCTCGATGTCTCCAACGCGCTGACGCTTGGCGGCAAGTCCGCCTACTACGGCAGCGTTGATGCGACACCGAAGTTTGTCGCGTTGTTCGGTGAAGTAAGCTGCCGGAGATATGCCACCGATACCACCGCGGGCCTCATTCCCCGCGTGCGCTCTGCGAAGTTCAGGGTTACGTCTACGGCGCCTATTTACCTAGCTCCTGGATAGCGTACGACGCCGGTGACAAGGGTCTTGCGGCCGAGTACCGGGACTTCGGGGCCGCGGCTGAAGAAGCAGTTTAACGAGCAGTTCTGGTTGCCCGACCTCCGGCTACTACGCCATCGCCGTAGACGGAAGAAGCGGCCGGTTGAAGCGAGTGCTTCCAAACATGGGGCAATGCCTGCTGTTAGGCATCATCGATGATGAACAACGCGCAGCTGGCTGAACGGCACATGTCCCCGGTGATGTTCAGCGGCTGCGGCTTACGAACCTTGGCCAGCATGGGACCTATAACGTCGCAAGGTACCACAACGGATCGGTGTGGCCCCACGAGAACGCGATCATCGCGTCCGGACTCCTTCGCTACGGCTACATCGAGCAGGTGCAGTGGATCTCCACAGCCTTGTTTGAGGCGGCCGAATACTCGGAAAGGAGGCTGCCGGAGCTGTGTTGCGGATTCAGCCGCGAGCACTTTGATGAACGCATATCTTACGCCACAGCATGCTCCCCCATGCCTGGGCTACTACCACGCCCATCATGCTGATCAAGGCGCTGATCGGCTATTACGCCGACGTCTCTCGCGGTGGCCTTTGGTTGTGTCCCGCGCTCCCCGAATCCTACGGCGACCTGCAAATCACAAATGTCCGCATGGCAGAAAGCCTGATCACTATTGACATCTCCGGTACCAAGGCAATCATTCAAGGGCTGCCCTAGGGGCATGCAGTTCCACCACGGAACCCAACTGCGGGTAACGGAAAGCGTGGAAACGGCTAACATGCGCGGAAAGGAGTAAGCGTCGAGCATGTGCTGGCCCGGCCGAGCCTTGTCCTGCACAGAATTCTTGAACGGGCCACGCCTTCTAACAAGCGAACTGCGGTTCCCGCTGGTGGCTGTCGGCACCCGGAGGCCTATGTTGTCCTTAATTCCGAGAACCAGCGCGAAAATCGGTTTGCCCCCAACGCTTCCCCGCCGCAGACCGCGTAACTCGCTTCAGCCCCAAACCGCATCCTCCTGGAAGAGTGGGCCTACGCTTGGCCCTTCCTCTCAGAAGGACTTCATCGAGCACAACAATCGGGCCAGGCCTCAAACCGCACTCAAAAGCGCCTCACCCGCCAGCCGCGTCCCAACCAACCGGTTTAGTACACCTAGGCGCCGGCAACCTCGGGCTGCGGTGCTTCCTCACCGGTCTCCAGGACCTTGACCAGATCAGACCACAGCATGTCCATGTACTCACCGCCGAGTTCCGCCGCCCACGAATCCGGAGCGATGTCAGTGATCCACTCGAACCGGCAGCGACCGTCACCGGTGTCGAAGACCCGCATGGACCCATGGTGATAGGTGCCTTTCCAGAATGACGATTCGAGCACCGTGTAAGAAGCGTACATGTGCTCAGGATCGATCGTGATGTTCAGTTCCGGCTGCTCGAGGCCTCCCCCGTTGGAGATTACGGTTCGCACAGGACCCTCGATGCGATTCTCTTCGATGAAGCTGAACACACGGATGTCGGCCCGCATGAAGCGATCCACGATGTCCCAGGCGGCCTCCGGAGAGACGCTCAGGTTTGCTGCTTTAAAAAAGATTGCCACTGGTGGCCCTTTCGATTGGCCCGCTGAGGCGGAATTGACTTGATCTGTGAAGTATTGGCTGGGGACGGACAGGGCTTCGGGTGGCTAGGGTTGGTTCTACCACTCTGCCTCCCAATGTCGTCCTGTTCCGAACGGGTGTGGTTACACTTCAGGGCTTCCCGGTCCGTCACCGCGGCGCACCCCATTTGTCACCGCATCCGGCAGTTGCTTGCCAGGCTCCATCGAGATCGTGCGGCTGTGGAGGTACTCGTCCACGGCGGTCGGGCCGTGTTCGCGTCCTATCCCTGACTTGCCGTACCCACCGAAGGGCGAACCCAGATCGGCGGTGACGGTGTTAACAGAGAAGGTCCCTGTCCGGATGCGCCGTGCCACCTCGAAGCCATGGGCGTCGTCGGCGGTGAACACCGATCCCGCGAGGCCGTAGGGGGTCTCGTTCGCGATGCGGATGGCGTCTTCCTCGCCGTCGTGCGGGATGAGGACGGCGACGGGGCCGAAGACCTCTTCGCGGGCGATTTTCATGTCGTTGTGAGCGTTGGTGATCAGCGTGGGCTCGTAGTACCAGCCCACGGACATGTCGGCGGGGCGACGGCCTCCTGTAGCCACGGTGGCTCCTTCACCACGGGCCTCCTCGACGAAGGACTCGACGCGATCACGCTGCCGAGAGGTTACGAGCGGGCCAACCACCGTGTCCGGGTCCATAGGGTCGCCGATCTTGAGGGACGAGAACGCCTGCGCGAGCGCCTCGGCGTACGCGTTGTACTGCTCGGCCGGCACGATGAACCGGGTCCGCGCAACACAGTGCTGTCCCGAGTTGGCACCGACGCTGCCACCGACCAGCGCAGGTACGACGTCCTCCAGCCGCGCATCGTCCAGAACGATTGCTGCAGACTTGCCTCCGAGCTCCAGAAGGACCGGCCGCACCAGGGCACCACAGGCTGCCGCGATCTTGGCGCCGACCGCATCCGATCCGGTGAAGCTGACCATGTCGACGCCGGGGTGCTCAACCAGGTACGCCGATTCGGCCGCCTCGGCAGCAACGATGTTCACGACGCCGGGCGGCAGACCTGCTTCCTCGAAGATCTCCCCGTAGACGAATGTGGCAAGCGGGGTGGGCTCAGGGACCTTGATCACCACGGTGCAGCCCGCGATCAGTGCTGGACCCAGCTTCTGTCCGATCGCCGGAATCGCGAAGTTGTAGGCGGGGAACGACGCCACCACGCCAACGGGCTCGCGCACGACGAGGCTGTTGCCGGCCATCGGGACCGTGGGGCCGCCTGCTGATCCCCCGGTGAATCTCGTGAGATCACTGATCCGGACTTCCTCGAGCTCTAGCGTCCGCCCCACCTCAGCGTAATAGTTAAAGCTCATCACGGGCGCTACCGTCATGTAGTACTGCGAGAGGAGCATGGAACAACCCAGCTCTTCGGAGATCAGGGGTGCCAGCTCATGCTGACGCTTCTCGATGCCAGTGGCGATGCGAATGAGGTAGTCGGCGCGCTCGGCAGGACTCATCCGGGGCCACGGGCCGTCGTCGAAGGCCCGGCGCGCTGCCGCGACCGCGTCGTCGATGTCTTCCCGTGAGGCG
This sequence comes from Paenarthrobacter sp. 10L420, assembly GCF_056395385.1. Classification (NCBI taxonomy): domain Bacteria; kingdom Bacillati; phylum Actinomycetota; class Actinomycetes; order Micrococcales; family Micrococcaceae; genus Paenarthrobacter; species Paenarthrobacter sp. 10L420. The sequence goes on from NZ_JBFTJK010000026.1 coordinate 10,758, forward strand.
GCAGGGACACGTCCGACGAGCTCTTCTGAGCGCGGCGAGATCACCTCGAAGCTACGGTCTGACTTTGCGGCGCGCCAGGCGCCGTCGATGAAGAAGGAATCGCGCTCGATCATATAGATCAGTTGCCTTTCTTGACGATGTTGCCGGCGTCGACAGGAAGCGCGACGCAGGTGATGAACTTGGCGTGATCCGATGACAACCACCCGACCGCGTCCGACACCTCGTTGGACTCGATCCACGGCAGGTCAGAATGCGTTGAGGGAGGAGAAGGCACCATGCACATCGTCGACGCCAGGATTGTCAATGTACGGCGCGACCACGTTGAACAGCGCCCGGTTCATGATCAACGGCGTCTTGACACATTGCCGACGGCGTGCAAACGCCATTGACTGCGAGCAGCTCCCGTCACAAATGCGACGTCGTTCTTGAGCAAGCCCATGCCTTTTACCTCAGCCCTGTCTTATCATTCGCATCAAGACCCGCATGGCGAACCATTCCTCGAAGCGCGGCGAATAAGTCAACGACTAGTCATCATGGAATCGAATTCAGACAATCGTAACCTGACGTCGGCGCGCAAGCAAGTGTCAAGCCTGCCAGCTGTAGCCGTCAGATGTGAGATCGATGCACCCACGCGGGTATTGCATTGGAGCACCGCCTTTGACTACGATGCCAAAGTCGAGGGAATCTCTCCGGCGCGAACTTCTTCAGCGGTCGCGGTGTACCGAAAGCCGTCCTTGCCCGTGACTACGGGATGAGCCGCGAGACGGCTTGCCAGTACCTGCGTCACGCCGGGCCGGGAAGTGTAAGCGCTCCGAAGTCCGTTGCTCCACTGAACACTTCAAATTGCACGCGCATGGGGTTCGCTTCGTTGCGCAACTGACTCAAAAATGATGACTCCAGAGATTACTGGGTCCAAAAACACGGGTGGTCAAAGATGACACAATTTCTATCGGCCCAGGCTCTTGCCGGTCGATTCACTTCGTTAGTTGCACTAGTATGGCTCGGCGGCGTAACCGTAGACATCCAGTGGGGCACCCTCCCTCCGCTGGTTGGGGTGATAGCGGCAGAGTCCGGCCTTTCGGGGTCGGAAATCGGGTGGGTCTTTAACGCAATGATGGTCGGCAGTGCCATCTCTGTCGGCCTCACTGCACGTATGGGCGACATCTATGGGCATCGCAAGGTCCTTATTGCACTGAGCTTCCTAGCACTGCTGGGATGCGCCTTGGCTGCGACTGGTGATGGTTTTTGGCCCCTCGTGGCGGGCCGATTCCTTTTGGGCTTCGCTGTTACCCTTCCTCTGAGCTGGGGGCTCCTGCGCCCACGGGCTACCGCTCGGCAGATCCGAATTGTTTCGTTAGGACTCTCATTCGTGATGGCGATCTTTTCACCGATCGCACTCGTTGTGGGCGGCTTTGTTGTTGGGTTGGGATTGCCGTGGCAGAGCGTTTTCTGGGTGAGTTTCGCCCTGTACGCGGTGCTGCTGGTGCTTGCCCTTGTCTCATCTGAAACGCCCGCTGCTTCCCGTTATGTCGGTCGCTTGAACTGGTTCGCTTCGCTGGGGCTCGGCATTTGGGTCACGGCGCTGCTGGTCGGAATCAGCGAGGGACCAGCCCTGGGCTGGACTTCACCCACCGTGGTCGGCTCGTTTGGCGTGAGCGCCGTGACGTTGACTCTCTGGTCGATTCAGCAGCGACGCAGCCAGGACCCCCTGATGTCGTTCCGCAACATGGACCGACGTCAGGCCATCATCGGATATTCCGGGATCTTCTTGGTAAGCGTGGTCGGGGTGAGCATTTTTCTCGCGCTGCCGGCTAAGTTGCAGACCCCAATGTCCTCTGGGTACGGCCACAGTCTGTCTGCCCTCGACTCTACGTACGTGCTGCTCGCGATCATTCCCGGCTCCGCGCTGGGATACCTCTGGACTCGATGGGGACTCAACCGGCTGGGTCCGAAGATCGTTCTGATCATTTCCGGAACCGCCTCGATTGGTGTCTTTCTCGGTTTCGCATTCGCTAACGGCCCGGTTTGGATGTCCTGGGTGTGGGTCTTCGGCTATGCCCTCGCAACACTGAGCTGCTTGACCACCGGGTACTCACTCGTCGCGGCCGCCGGGCGCCAGGACAACATGGCGGTGACCATTGGCATGCAAAGCATTATCCAGTACGTCTCCGGAACGATACCGACCGCAATTGTGTTGAACGTACTAGTACCCGGTGCCGATGGATTCGTTCCTAAGGAAACATTTGATGGCATCTTTGTGGGGGCCGCCCTGGTTGTAGCCGTGTTTGTCCTCATTTGGGCCTCCCTTGCCCCGAAGCGCCTCACAGATCGGCACGCAATCGACACAGAAAGCGATCCCACGAAAGTCAGTATTGCCAGTCACTCGTAAGGCCAAGAGCAGTGCCGCAGCACTGGTAGCTGGATGCTTCGTCTTCGGGTTTGGATCCCTCGGCTCAGCGCTCGAACCCTCGCCTTCCGAGTCATGACCGCCAAACTCAGACTGGCCCAGTGGCTAGGTAGGTGACATAGGCGCGATGTCTATGGGTGAGGTACTCGACGTTGAACCCGCGACGACTGAGCCGCGGGACAGAAATTGCTGGTACTAGAAATTGCTGGTATTACTTGGCCAGAAGCGTGTATATCCAGCCGGTTTCCCCCAGCCAAATGAATCCAGCCCCTTGCGGGCGGTGCATTAATAACGCGCGGATACGTTGCCTGATAGTGCTTGTTCAGGCAAGACGGTGGACTGCTGGCTGCCGGTCCTATGCCGCCGCAGTGTCGCGCGAAGGGAACTTCAGCCTTCCCCGCCGATCAGTCGCTCGAGGCCCAGTAGCGCGGACTTGACAGCATCAGTCCCGTGGCGAACGGTATACCAGGATGTCCCGAGAGTAAGCACGTCCAGGAGTACCGGCAAAGGCTCCTGCGCCGGCGCTTTCTCTCCAGAACCCGAGGTGGGCTCACGGCCTCCGGTCACCGAGTGGTAGTGCTGCTCAAGTGCGTCTGCCCACTCGTCCCGCATCTCAACCAATGCGGGATAAAGTTCAGCATCGATCTGAACGCGCAACCCCATCCAGTGGTTGTCGACGAGGTCCTCCACGGTCGCGCCTATCGATTGGAAGTGCTCCTTTACACGCCCGCGCTGGCTGCCCACGCCGCGTACATCGGCCAAGGCTGAAAATGCAGATCGGTCCACCATGCGCTGGATCCCGAGGGCGCCGGCCGCTCGATAGAGGCCTGCTTTCGAGCCGAAGTAATGGAAAATTGCGCCGCTGGTCACGCCGGCCAATGTCGCGATCTCTTTCAGGGACGTCTTCCCGTAGCCGCTCGATGCGAACCGCTGCAGTGCGATCGATGCTAGGCGCTCCCTAAGTGCTGCGTCATCATCGAGTGCTTCGGATGACCTCCGCCTCTCCTCGCGCGTTTCCATGCTCCCCCGCGGCTCGTCCTCGTGGTCAGCCTCGAAGAGGGTCCCGGCAAGGAGGTCCTTGAACGCTTGGACGACAATCGGGAGTCGCTCTACGCCCTGCCTGCGCATCCCAAACAACCAGATGCCGAGGACCAGTAGTTCGATCGCGCCGACGAGCTGGCGCTCACCGTCGTTTTCTGGGCTGTGTTCTTGGAGGCCGGCGACCGCCCAATACAGACGCTGAATGTCTTCACCGATGGTCTCGCGGACTGCGAGCACCTCGGGGATATCCGCTTCAAGATCCCCGGCGAGGATGAGCCGGTGAAGTCCGATGTCGTCGCCTCCGCGATGAGCGAGGACGCTCACGAGCGTGGTCAGGCGCGCCTCCAAGGATCCCTGGTGGGCGACAACGGCAAGGATGGGTGCGATCACCCTCTCTTTGAGTCTCATCCGCGCGGTCTCAACGACAGATTGAAACAACCCACTCTTGGAGCCAAAGTAATAGTAGATGAGCGCAGAGGCGACACCAGCGTCGCCCGCCAGAGCACTCACTGCAGTGTCCCCGAATCCTCCAGTGGAAAAGCGTAAGAGTGAGGTTTCGAGGATATGGCGACGAGTTTCTTCCCAAACCGCGCCCTGTGGGCGGCCAGGTCGTCGTTTACGCGATGCCGTACGAGGGCGTGTCGTCACACCACACCCGCCTGATCCCCGCCAGGCCTGAGAGGAACACAGGAAGTCCGGCAGCGAAGGGAAAGGTGAGGGCGTTTGTCAGCAGTGCGATCCATCTTCTTCTCCAAGATACGAAGCGTTCTGGACGCGGCGGCCTAGTCCGCACGTCGCTGGCCCAATCCAAGCAAAAACCATCGTATCCCATGGCGTCGGACCAAGGGCTCCGGCCAAGTCTTCGTTAGTCGCCCAGGAGATCACCATCGATCCTGAACTCCGCGTAAGTACTGGCGCTTTATTTTGCTCGAGGGGCAACAGGCAGACCGCTGGCCAGGAGGCCGCATGACCATGTTTACCCGTTGTTTGATGCCTACCGGCAAGGGCGGGAGCAAGACGATCTCAGGTGCCATTCCGGTCATTGTTCCCAAGAGAGGAAATTCTCCTTGAGTTCCTGATCCTCACATCAAGCGAAGATACCGTCACGGCGCTTCGGAACCAAGTTGCCCTTCACCCCCCCGGGTTCCATGGGCTTCACCATGCAGCGAGTTTGACTTCAATCGCTCATAACAGTGCCAACACTGATCGGCCTGACGAGAGCTTCGTTAGCTGCGCAAGTAAGACGCGCGGACCTCACTGTGCATTTGAGCACGTCTCGCTCGCCTCCGCAGACTTAAGTCTGACATATTGCGCGTTCAATTAGTGCTGCTTTCCGCCGAGGCCCGACCTGGCTCACACGCCCGGTTGAACATCCCCGGTCCGCGATCGCAGTGCAGGGCGACAGCCAACCCGCTCGCGGGAATCTGGAAGAGTTCTTCTGCTCCACGATGTAATGCTTGTTGTACGGAGGGCGTGAAAAGGATGCGATACTCCGGCCGAAGCCATCGTTGAACATCCACCACGCGGCCAACCTCCACTGCCGCAGGAGTGCTAAGAGACAGCGGCTCCTTCTCGAAAATTGCTACGAGGCAACAAGAAGCCTTGACAAGAGACCTGGGTCACTTTACCGTTTTATATTGAACGCCCAATTGCTCGTCAAAGTGCCAAAGTCGCCTGACTGAGCTTCCGCCCCAATTCCATCTTCGCGGCGATCTATTCGATAGGGGCGACTCAAATTCAGACCAGAGGAGAGGGTTAATGAAGACCCGAAAAGTAATGAATCTACTGACGCTCACGGTCACACTTGCGGCCACGGCGCTCTCGGCTGCCGCATGCGCCCCGAGCAACGATAAGGCGTCGGCAGATGGCCCCACCGCTTTCTCGTTCCAGACATTCCCGCAGACCATGCAGACTATCCCCGTGAAAGTCGCGCAGGACCAAGGATTCTTCGAGAACAACGGCTTGAAGGTCACCGTTAGCGACGGGACTGCTGCCCCGGCAATGCTCGCAGCCCTTGCCTCCGGGAAGATTGACGCAGTCGGAATTCCGATGTTCCTGGGCACACAGTCCGTGGTCTCTGGCGTCAAGGCCAAGGCGGTCGTCGGACTCACCGCAGGAGGCGGCAGCACGGTGCTTGTCAGCAATCGCGTACCGCAATCGAGTGCGCCGTATCCCGAATCGGCCAAAGTACTCAAAGGGAGGACTGCGGCAATTGCGGCCCCTGGCGGTTTCACGGATCGCCTCTTCAAGCGGTATGTCGATGGTGCGGGCGCCCCGATGCAGTACGAGACGCTCCCGGGTGTGCCACCCCAGCGTGCCGCGATGCAGGCCGGGAAGATTGACGTCATGCAGTCCGATCTCGCAGGATCATACGGTCCAGAGAAGCAGGGACTCGGTCACATCCTGTGGGATTTCCAGACAACCGGTCCACAAGAGTTGATTGGCGCGACCACCAGCGAAGCATGGATGTCCGACAAGTTCCTGGAAGAGAAACCCGAAAAGGCCAAGGCCTTCGCCCGGTCGATCGCGCAGGCGGTCGCGTGGATTAAGAATCCGGCGAATAAGGCCGAGGCCGGCAAATACTTCAGCGAAATCGCCGGAGTACAGGTAGCAGAAGGGGACCTCGCTCCCATGATCAAGGCGCTCAGCCCAGTGGTGAGCCCACGAGATGTAGAGGTTTACAACGGCCTCTTCCCCGAAGGAACGCAGCCGCTGACAGCCTCCGCGGTACTTGCGTCGGTGGTGCCGCAGGACGATGCTGCCGTCGAAAAGTTGGTGGCGGAGAAATGAGTCTTGAAGTGGGATCCGCTCAAGCAGAGAATCGGAACATGGACACTCAGACGGTCGAGCCCAGAGCGTCGACGGCGGCCATCAGCGTGGCCAATCTCTTCCACGCCTTCCCTAACGCTCACGGTGCCGCGATGCGGGTGGTCAACGACGTATCGTTCGATATCGCGCCAGGCCAGTTCGTCAGCATTGTGGGTCCGAGCGGGTGTGGAAAGACGACTGTGCTGAACGTCATTTCGGGCTTGGAACAACAGCAATCCGGCACCATCTCGGTGCTGGGCAAGCCACCCGCGGCCGGTCGCCCCGAGATCGCCATGGCATTCGCTCGAGATGCACTGCTCCCATGGCGGGACGCGACCGACAACGTCGCCCTATCGCTGGAACTCCGAGGCGTCAAAAAAGCCGCGCGGCGGGCCCGCGCAGCCGAAATGCTCAAGATAGTCGGGCTCGGGGACTACCTCCATGCCTACCGAGGCCAGTTGTCGCAGGGCATGCGTCAACGCGTAGCCCTGGCCCGGGCACTGGTGACCCGTCCCAAGCTGCTGCTTCTGGACGAACCTTTCGCCGCACTGGACTCACAGACCCGTGTGCTCGTCCAGGAAGAGCTGCTTCGCATGCTGGACGCTCAGGAGGAACCTGTCACGACGGTCATGGTGACTCATGATCTCGCTGAGGCAATTGCCCTTTCAGACGTGATCCTTCTCATGTCGCGCCGACCGGGCACTATCCGTGAAACATATCGGATCGATATTCCGCGCCCGCGCGACGCGGTGGCCCTTCGGGCCAATAGCCATTTCAACGAGCTGCATGAGACTATCTGGCAGACTCTCGCAGAGGAGGTGCGGGAGGCATGAGTATCAGTACTGCTACGCCGACCGAGCAAGTTTCGGCAAAGTCCCCCAATAATTCACGCCCGCTTTGGAAGTCGCCCCTTGCACTCCGCATTCTGATCATCGCCTTGATCCTGGCCGCGTGGGAGTTGAGTGCGGCCAACGGATGGGTCGATCCGCTCTTTGCCAGCCGGCCGACGGACGTCGCCCAGGCACTCCAGCGCATCCTGCCAACGTCACAGGTGTGGACTGATGCCGGCTACACGCTCACTGAAGTTGGGATCGGCTACTCGATCGGCGTCACCTTAGGAGTGCTTATTGGAGTTGCCCTCGGCAGCTCGAAGCTCCTGCGTGAGGCTTGCCAGCCGGTACTCAACGCTCTCAACTCCGTGCCGCGCATCGCACTTGTGCCGCTCTTTGTTGCCTGGCTCGGGCTCGGGATGGGCCCCCGGATTGCTATGGCCGTTACCGTCGTCGTCTTCGTGATGGTGACCACGGTGCTGACGGCAATGTCCCAACCGGACCGCGACTCCATGCTGCTGGCACGGAGCCTTGGAGCTTCAAGGCGGACAAGGCTGGTCAAGTTTGAGCTGCCGCGCGCCGTCCCAGTGATTATCTCCGGGCTTGAGCTGGCACTCATTTATTCCTTCCTCGGCGTCATCGCCGCCGAGATAGTATCCGGCAGCAATGGTCTCGGCTCGCGAATGACCTATTACGCAAACCTGTTCCAGGCAGACAATTTCTTTGCGGTACTGGTGGTCCTAACAGCGTTCACCACGCTGCTGACTGCCGCCATCCGACGCATCGAGAAGCGCCTTCTTCACTGGCATAAGTTCGAAGACCGCTGATATCCGAACAACAAGAACACTTTAGGCAAGTACATCTAGCTCCTGACGTTCGTCTCGAGCTAGATGTACTTGCGCATTGCAATACCGCCCGAACAGATAGGAATGAAGCCAGTGGCTAATCAAATCTCCGACGACATCCGAGCAGGGAGCCTAGACGTACGATGGCCGACCGAAGATGACGCGACCGCGGATGCGGACAGGGGATTCATCGGAACCATCGATCCGCCAATAATTAAGGCGGCCGACGGTCGTGTTGTTTGGAGAGTGGACGATTATGCATTTCTAGAGGGAAAGCCACCAGCGAGTGTCAACCCAAATCTTTGGCGTGTTTCCAAATTGAACACGCGGCATGGGCTGTATCAAGTCGCAGACGGCATATTTCAGGTGCGCGGATTCGATGCAGCGAATATGACGGTTGTGGTTGGAGCCACTGGATTCATCATCATCGACCCACTGATGAGTGTGGAAACAGCTGCAGCTGCACTTGCCCTCACGCGCTCCCACCTCGGGGACCGGCCTGTGACGGCAGTCATCATTTCACACAGCCACGCCGATCATTTCGGTGGTATTAGAGGCGTTGTTAAGGCCGATGAGGTCGAGAGCGGCCAAATCCCCTTAGTGGCTCCCGCAGGCTTCTGGGAGCATGCAGTCGGCGAAAGCCTATATGCAGGCCCAGCCATGTTCCGCCGCGCCGGACATCAGGCTGGTTTTTCTCTGCCGCGCGGTCCGCAGGGGGGTGTGGGCACAGGATTGGGGGCAGGAGCGTCCACAGGGACCATGACGCTCATAGAGCCAACCGTCTTTATTGACGACGTGCGCGAGATGACTCTGGACGGTGTGCCGTTTGAGTTTCATTACACTCCAGACACGGAAGCGCCAGCAGAGATGATCTGCTATCTTCCCCGGCACCGGGCGCTGTGCATGGCCGAGATCGTCAGTCAGTCGATGCACAATATCTATACCCTGCGTGGTACAGAAGTTCGTGACGCTCTGGGCTGGAGTCGGGCCATTGACGACGCCCTAGCCAGCTTCGGGGATCGCTCGGACGTCATGTTCCTCACTCACCAATGGCCGGTGTGGGGAACGGCTAAAGTCGTCCAACACCTTGAGCTGCAGCGTGATCTCTACCGCTATATCCATGATGAAACTCTGAGGCTTGCCAATCACGGCTATGGCATGCTCGATGCAGCAGAGATGATCGAACTGCCGGATTCGCTGGGAGAGTTCTCCCCCAATCGGGGCACTTACGGCGCACTGAATCAGAACGTCAAAGGCGTCTGGCAACGATACTTGGGCTGGTTTGACGGCAATCCGGCAAACTTGCACTCACTACCGCCAGCAGCGATGGGCCAGAAGTATGTCAACGCTATAGGTGGTGCTGCCGTAGTTCTGGAACAGGCGGAGACTGCCCTGGAGGCCGGAGACCTGCGATGGGCCGCAGAGCTGCTGAAACAACTACTAGCTGCCGCCCCTTCGCACTCCGCAGGACGCGCATTACAGGCCAGGGTCTTCGAGAGGTTGGCATACCTGTCGGAAAGTGGCGTCTGGAGGAATTTCTATCTCAGTGGTGCGCGTGAACTGGGAGATCCATTAGCCCGGCAGCGTCCCGTCGCGGGGCACGCCAGGGACGAGCTACTTGCAGCTATTAGTACAAAGATGTCTCTGGACTACATGGCGATTCGCCTCAATGGGCCAAAAGCGCAGGACTTCGCCCTTACTATTGCGTTGTCCCTCACTGATTCCGAGGAAAGCTTCAGAGTGTCTGTCGGGCGCGGCGTGTTGACTTATCGGCAAGTAACAGGTCCCAACGACTGTGATCTGAGCTTGCGCATGGCCAAACTCGACTTCGCCAGACTCGCTTCCGGCGCTACTACCCTGGTGGATCTTCAGGCGCAGGCATCGCTCGAACATCAAGGGGACCTAGCTCGTCTGGAAATCCTTATGTCCCTGATGGATGATTTCAACTGAACGCATTCACGAAGTAGAAGTGTAATAGTAGCCGCCGCGCTGCTGGCTGACGCAGCTCTGGTGGAGTCCGCCGCCAGAGCTGCTCGGTTCCGACGGTCGTAGCTTGAGGCTTGCTCCTCAGCGCGGCGATTGGCTTGACACTGCCCTAACGCACGACTCTGGACGGATATGTAGCGGGAGCCTCTACCTCCCCCCTACATATCGTCTAGGTGTATTGCCCACGGAGGTTGGTGACGCGGCTGGCTGGTGGCTGACCTTTGAGTGAGGTGTGGCCTCGATGATGATTGTAGTGATGGAGCCAGTCCGCGAAGGCGGCAACACGCTCGGTCTCTGATCGGTACGGGCGGGAGTAGGCCCATTCATCGAGCAGGGTGCGGTTGTAGCGCTCGACTTTGCCGTTGGTTTGGGGACGGTAGGGCCGGGTGCGTTTGTGCTTGATCTCCGGGCCCAGGGCGTCCTTGAACGCGTAAGAGCGGTAGCAGGAGCCGTTATCGGTCAGGACGCGTTTGACCGTGATTCCGCAGGATTCGAAGTAGGCGTTGGCGCGTTCCCAGAACCCGGCAGCGGTTTCCTTCTTCTCATCGGCCAGGATCTCCGTGTAGGCCAGCCGGGAGTGGTCATCGACGGCGTTGTGCAGGAACGCGTAGCCCGGTCGCCGGTTCGCCGCGGCACCTGTCTTATTTCGGTTTCCGAGGCTCCTGCCGACGCTGCGGTGGCCGCCGCCGTCAGGGATCCGCCCGAGTTTCTTGATATCGACGTGGACCAGGTCCCCGGGATGGGCATGCTCGTAACGGCGGATCACCTTGCCGGTGGCACGGTCCAGCCACGACAACCTCGCCAGCCCGAACCGGGACAGGACCCGGTGCACGGTGGAGGGGTGGATGCCCAGCAGAAAGCCGATCCTGGCTGGTCCCCAGCGGCGGTTGACCCGGATCGCGATGATCCGCCGCTCCCGCCGCGCCGGTGTCCGCTGCGGGGAATTGACCGGCCGGCTGGAACGATCCTGCATGCCTGCCTCACCGTGCTCACGGTAGCGGGCTGCCCACCGCGCCGCTGTCGTGACCGATACCTGGAAACGTTCAGCGGCCCGCCGCAGCGGCAACTTCCCATCGACAATGCACTGAGCCAGCCGGAGCCGGCCCTTCGGATTCAAGATCGCGTTAGCATGGGACATTGAAGACCTCCTTGTGAAGCGGACTCTTAGACAAGCCCCACTCCACTCGGAGGTCTTCTTCTTGTCACCTAACCACGCCGAGTGTCCCTAACGTCCATGGTCAATACATCGCGCTCCTGCGCGCAGGGTCCAGCTACCAAAGCTGCCAGAATCAATCCACCAAAACGCGCTCAACCAGACTCCCTGGGGGAACACCCATGTAACCGAAGTCTCTCCGTCCGGCAATGGTCAGTCTGTCAGCACCTAAGCAACCAAGCCCGCCGCGCCGGAGACGTTTGTGGTGATCCTCAACGAGACCATCATGCGCGTCGCCCTCCAGCGGCTCATGGCGGACGCACCCATCGTCCAGTGGCTCTCCGCCGGGTTTATGCTGACCATGGCTGTTGCTGGCGAGCATCGTCCAGGCGGGCGGAACCGCCATCAATGCTGCCGCTGTTGATGACCCATCCTCACGCTGGTTCCGATCGCCAAGCGCAGGGCTGTGATGGGCAGACAGCATCGCCATCTCGGTGGCCCCGGCCATGGGCCCACCGTTTCGGGCCTGATCCTGGAGCACTTCGCCTGGCGCTTAATGTTCGTGTTTGTGCTCGCAGTGGCCCTCGCAGCCCTCGCCACCGGTGCCAAGTTCCTGACCAACGTTGGCGAGACAGAGAAGGCCACGCTCGATGCCCTCTCCGTTAGCCTCACCGTTCCCGCGTTCGGCGGCCAGGCCGGGCCGGGTATGGTCGAGATCTGGTGCAAACCGGCGGCGGTACCCCGGCATTTCACCGCCGGGACTGACGTCTACCCGCTCGTCGAGCTAACATTTTATGGGTCTGTTCCTTGCTGTTAGGCCCTATGAAAGCGGTGGGAGGCACGTAATGCCGTGCGCAGGACGGCCTGTGGTCAGGTGGCGGTGCCGAATGAGCGCTGGGGGTATGTCACGAGGCTTGGGCTGCCTGTGCGCCCTCGGCTGAGGTGCTTTGGCCGCACATTACTGCCGGCCTACCCGGCCATATCCTCAAAGCCCTCGTGGAAGTGGCGGCTTGCTGCGCGGCTCGGACCGCTTCACAGTCAACGCGTCGAAGCCGCTGAGGGCGATCGAGGAGCAGTCGTGCCGTCCACGAACCACGGCGTCGGTGCGCTGTCTCGGGCTATTGTGCTGATATTCAGGAGTGCGTCGTTAGTCCCGGATCCCTGCGACCTCTACCTCGATGGCTTCGATGCGGCCCGTGGCATCGAAGCCACTAACGAGTCGCTCGGGACTTGTATCCGAGATGAGCAGGTAGAGTGTACGCATTTCCGGTCCTCCCAATACCGCATCGACAGCGAAAGCACCGCCGTCGGGATATGCGACGGTGTCCGGCTCAATCCGGATGATGTCGGTGACCTCGCCGCCTTCACAGACACGCCGAAATTCTCCGATCCACGGGAAGGCTGCCCATACCGCACCCTCGCTGTCGATGCCGATACCATCCACAGACTCTGTGTCCGGTGACCCGAACTCAGCGAACACACGCTGGTTCAGCAGCGCACCGTCGTCCGCCACATCGAACGCGGTGAGTCTCACCCGTGGTGCCCGGAACGACTCTGCGACCACGAGGGTTCGCCCGTCGCCTGAGATGGCGATGCCGTTGGGGAATATGAGATCCTGGCCGCCGGTGTCGATTCGGCCGTCCGGATGGCGGATGATCAAGCCCACGCCAATAGGATCGCTTCCGAAAGGGTAGCCCTGCGGACCGATGTACGCGCGGCCCTCTCGGTCCACGGCCATATCGTTCGGATGAAACGCGACCGGCGCGAGGTCGGCGAGTTCCTCCAGCCCGCTGCTTCCCACGCGAAGCAGCCGACCATCCTCGATCGAAACAACCATCGGCGCCCCGTCGGGGCCAAAACCGAGGCCCGAGGGTCGGCCGGGTACATCAGCGACATCCTCGACCAACCCGTCAGGGGACAGGCGACAGATCTTTCGACGGCTCATGTCCGAGAACCAGAGCGCCCCATTGTGCCAGCGGGCGCCCTCGAGATAACCGAGATCACCCTTCGCCACAACACGGCGGGCATCGGCGGGCAGCACTCTTGGTGAACTATCCATGCATTTCCTCCTTGATGAAATTTGCGGTCAGGACGCCAGCGGGTCAGAACCAGCTGGCCCACGGCGTCCAAAGGGTTAACACTCCTCGCCCGCTCGCGGTAGCCGCTCGCGAAGAGCTAGCGCAGACGACTCAACGACTCCTCATCAGCCCGGTTGCTTTTGACCCACGCAATGGAACAAGCCGACAGAACAAAATCGAAGCCTCGAGCGACGGGCGCACGCTCCCCCGCTCTGCGCGGCGAGCAAGAACGGCTCTGTGGTGGTGATGAGGATGCTCCAAGGGAGTGTGAGCGAATTCACGGGATCCCGTGCCCGGGCCGCGGCCATGATCCGGTAGTCCACTGAGGGGCCACTGTCGGCTGCTCGCACCTGGGGAACACGTGGGTTAAAGGTTTCCTTCGAACTCATACTGACAGGCAACTCGTGCGCCGTTAGGGGAAGAATGAGGCGCCAATGCCGCGGTCGAAGTTCGTGTATCCGACCAGCCATGGATGGACTCAACTCGAATGTCGTGCTCTCGTTTGATGACAAGAACCAAGGCCGGTGATCGGCGGTACGAAGAAGAGGCCCATGGCGGGAACATTCGAACTCGCCATGAGCCAGATATCCCTGGACGTACTGGATCGTCGACGCTGGCGGAATTACCAAGCACGTCAAAGTATATGATCCCGGCTTAGCTGAAGATAACTCGGTTCAGACGCACCATGTAATCGGCGCCGACAGCCAGGTGGCTCCCGGCACGTTCTGTGACGGCTGCAATAACAAGGTCCCGGCGCTGTGGCAGCCGTGCCTTTTCGGCCGCAGCAAGGGCGTTTGGAATCTCCTGCCGCGTCAGGTTGGTGCAGTAGCTGGGCGATCCGGGCTGCTGCCGCCAGGAGTCCGCGAGGGAACCGGCATCAACGGCGTCAAACCCGGTCTCCTCGACGAGAGCCATGGCTACCTGCTTATCGCGATCACGGTCAGCGGCGACAGGGATCGCGATGCGATCCGGATCCCCAGCCGGCTTCCCATTTTTCGCGAAGGATTCCGCAGGGATAGCGTTCCAGGCTTTAGCAACCGGACGGCCCAATTGCTCGGTGACCCAGAGGCTTTCGACCTGCCCCGCCTCGAGCGCCTGAACCCCTCCATCCCGACGAGGGTAGTAATTCGAGGTGTCGACAATGACCGTTTCGGCAGGGAGGGTTGTGATGAGGGGCTTGATCTCCGGCACTCGAATGAGTGGTATGGAAATGATCAGGACGTCGATGTCGGTGACGACGTCGGGGGCCTCTACCGCCCGGGCCCCTGCTGCCACGATGTCGGGGTTGATGGATTCTGGACCGCGGGAATTGGCAACCTTGATCTTGTGCCCGGCTTCGCTCAACCTGCTAGCGAGCGTAGCACCGATGGATCCTGCCCCGAGAATTCCGATCTTCATGTAAATCCCTTCGTTGCGCCACATCAAAGTTCTGACGTCGCACGATTAACTAATCGATTATTATGTTGGCGGTCCTACATCCGTCCCACCTTGCCTCCGGTGACAACAGGACCTGCGGCGCATCCGTCGTGGCGCCGTGGCCGCCACGTACTTCCGCGGCCGAGAGAAGAGAACGTTGACAAGAGACCCGCATCACTTTACTCCTCTATATTGAACGCTCAAAATGTGTAGGAGGCCTGGTGCGCCGTTGAGCGCTCAAATGGATGCGCATGGAAGTTCGTTGCGCCAGCGACCTTGGAGCATTCTTGAGGTACTGCTGCTGGCCTTGACTGACTGCCCCACCGGGCGTAAAGATTACGAACTGGCCCTTGGTCTGGCCAAACAACAGCACCCACACCAGCGACCGGCAGGACCAGCCTGCCTCTCACACGTATCACACAGGCGGAAGAGAGCGGAAGGACACCCCGCCGCTGAAATCCCCCTGGCCGGACGGTTCTACCTGTGGGAACCCGCCCAGGGCACCTGCGCCTACGCAAGTATTTGTGAGCATTGCCCAAGCTTCCACCGCGAGACCAGCTCACCGCCGTTCCTTGTTGAGCAACGCGTTAATGCAGATGCACTCACCCGCGGTGCCGAACAACGAGGCTGAATCGCCGAAGCCGACCGTACAAACGCCTCATGACACGACTCGACAGATTGACCGCGAGCCCACCGCAGGATGACCAACACCCTCAACAGCTTCGAGCGCGACTGCGTCGAGCTCCTCGGAACGGACAGGCAGTGACTTTCACCGCCGTTCCCGCCCATACCAGCCTGGGTCGGACCACTCTCTGCCCGGCGCTCATAGCCACGGCGTTCCCATTGAGTCGTTTAGTGCGCTTTGTTTGTTTTTCGTTTTACACATCTTAGGTGGTCGAGAGTTTGTGGCTAGTCGTTCTTTGCCCGTCTTTCAAACCAGGCAATCCCTGGCTCTTGCACCGCCCGGGTGCCGTAACGGCCGTTCAGTCATTCAGGGGCTTCGCCGCGCCGTGGGTACGGAAATATGTGCGCGGGGAGCCTCTGGCGTGGTGTTGGGTTGGCGGAGCAGACTTGGGAGTGTGTTTCGGTTGACCCCGTCCGTTTAGTGGTGCCTGTGATCCTGTCGCTCAATCTGGTGGTGGAGGGCACAGCTTTTGTCCGCGGGACCGTGGACTGTTGCGGTGAGCACCCATGTCAAACTTGTTGTTGAATCCCGCCCTCCCTGGAACAAAGACATTTCCTGCCCAACAGAACGGTTCAAGGGAGGTGATCGGGCGTGGAAGTCATCCACCCCCGCTGCGCGGGAATCGATGTTTCGAAGAAGGATGCGAAGGTCTGCCTTAGGGTCCAAGGTTCCGCGAGCAATGCCACGAGAACCACGGTCACGACGTGGGCTGCGGTAACGTCCTGGATTCTGGAGTTGCGCGATTATCTGCTCAACGAGCGCGTGAGCATGGTGGTGATGGAAGCCACCAGCGATTACTGGCGCCCGTCCTACTACCTGCTCGAGGATGACGGGCTGGAGGTGGTTCTGGTCAACGCCCGCGATGCCCGCAACATGCCAGGGCGCAAAACTGATGTTTCAGACGCCGCATGGTTGGCGGATCTGGCAGCCCACGGGCTCGTGAGGGCATCATTTGTGCCACCGCCACCGGTGCGGGAACTGCGGTGCCTGACCCGTGCGCGGACAATCATCACCCGCGAACGGACCTGCGAGATACAACGCTTGGAGAAGCTCCTTGAGGACGCCTGCATCAAGCTTTCGTCAGTGGCTTCGAACATCAACGGCGTCTCGGGACGATTGATGCTCCAAGCCCTCATCGATGGTCAGGACAACCCCGCCGTGCTTGCGCAGCTGGCCAACGGAAACCGCGCGACAAGATCCCGGAACTCACCGAAGCGCTCAACGGCCGGTTCAAGGACCACCACCGACGCCCGACCCCCGGCAAAAGTGGCAGTCCTCTTCACAACAGGCGTAAGCACGACGAGCGAGGCCTTGCGTTCCTGGAATCGTAGTCAAGAATGATGCTACGGTAGGCCGGGGGGGAAGCGGCCGTCATCCCCTGATGCGTGCCACCGTTTCCTCTGATGTGCACAAAACGAGAGTAATGGACAGCTTGGCGCTGAACTACGGCGCATGTTCCCCCTCAACGCGTTCCATCGGAGGTTTAGCTGAAACTACCGAACACACCGGAACGGAGCACCTTGCCTAAGCGGGCCTCAACCGGAAGACAGGTTGCCAGTGGATCACCCCACAAGGTTGCCTCTCTGAACGTTCGACAGCTGTGCGAAGTGTTAATGGAGTATGGACTCGATCCAGCTCCTTCGTTGCGTGCCGCTAACCTGTCCCCGCACGTGATCGATGTGCCGGGCGGAAAAATTGGCTGGAACCAGGAACTGGTATTCCAGGAACACTTCGCCTCACGAACATCGGAACAACCTGAGATATGGGTCGAGGCTGCCCGACGGTATACGTACCATATGTTGGGAGAGTTCGGGCTGGCTATGATCACGGCGCCGACTTTGAGGCATTTCCGCAATTTAGGTACAAAGTTGGGATACGGAGTCGGGCGTTATATCGCATTTGACATCGATCCGTTCTGGACAGGCTATGAATTCAGGCTGCCGCATCATATTGGCCCAACGACCGCGTTTTTTCGTTTCACCATAATCAACGAGATCATCACCGGAGTAATGCTTTACAACGACATCTGGCAAGGGCCGCTCCCCTTCGAGCGAGTGGAGGTCCCCATTGACCCGTTGCCTGTCGCCCTCACAAAGGCTGTGAAGGCGCCCCTGGTATCACGCCGCGGATCTGGTCTCCGTTGGGTCTGGCACACAAGCCTGCTGGACACTCCTCTGCCGCGTTCCAACCAGATGGTCCATCAAGAGTACGTAACGCGACTCGAGCGGTCCCGGCTGAGCTGGACAAACCCGGTACAGCTCCATGACAAAGTATTTGCGCTACTCCGACAGCCCGGCAACGCCGGTCTAAATCTCGGGCAGATATCTGCAAAGTTGGCCATCCCCGCGCGGACCTTGCAGCGCCACCTCAGCGAGGAGAGTATCAGCTTCCGCGCTCTTCGGGATGAGGTGCGGATGCGTGAAGGTTGCGACCTGCTCTCCTTCACCGATCTAACCGTCTCTGAGATCGCAAGACAGGTCGGATATAGCGAAGTCGCTAGCTTTAGCAATGCCTTCCGCCGCTGGACCGGCCATAGCCCTAGTGAGTTCCGGTCTGGCTCCGCTGTCAGTGAAATCGATTTCTAAGTCAAACCAGCATTATGGGATTTGCAAGGACACGGTAACAGGCTCTGTTGCGCCCTGTTGTTCCGCCCGATGGAACTATCGAAACTTTTTGGCGCGATTGAACAAAGTAAACGACATCATTGCGATAACGCTGCGTGGCCATGTCTCTATACAGTCCTACTACGAGATCTCCCGTCGCCTGGGGATCTCACATTCCCGGCGGCCCTCAATGACCCGCTGGCGTGGCTAGGTCGCGTGCCCAGCGCTCTGCCGCGTCTGCGGAAAGGACTTTCTATGACAGCAAAACAGATGATTCTTGGTATGGAGTTAGGCAACTTGTCCGGCACCCAGCCTGACTCGTGGCGTGCACCAGGAGTGGACCCCGTCGAGTACTTGGACTATGACACACGGATCAGGTATGCCCGGGCGGCGGAGCGGGGAAAGTTTCAGTTCCTCTTCTTCCCTAACGGTCCTTACCACCAAGTAGAAGACTTTGAGCATTATGGGCCTGATATGACACCGGACGTTATGATCCACATGGCTATTCTTGCGCGGGCGACCGAGCATATCGGGTTCGTGGCAAGCGCATCGACGACGTATAACCACCCGTATTCTCTCGCGCAGCAGCTGAAGACCGTCGATTACATCAGTCATGGGCGCGCGGCCTGGAATGCGGTGGCATCCGGTTATCCTGATGTCGCTGCGAACCACGGGTCCGAGGTGCTGTCTGGTGAGGACCGCTATGGGCGGGCCCGGGAGAGTATTGAGCTGGTTCAGTCGTTGTGGGCCAGTTGGGGTCGCGAGGCGTGGGTTCACGACCAGGAGACCGGGGAATACACCAAGCCAGGTGAGGTCGCGCCGATCAGCTTTGAGGGCAAGTACGTGAATTCACGGGGGCCTCTTTATATCCCACCCTCTGAACAGGGTCAGCCCGTCATCGTGCAGTCCGGTCTGGGAGATAACTCCTTCGCACTCGCCGGACGTTACGCGGATCTCGCCGTCGGCCTCGCGTCCTCGATCGAGCAGGCACGGGCCTACCGGGAAACGATCCGCCGGTACGCGTCCGAAGCGGGACGGGACCCCGACGAGGTGAAGTACGTGGCCGGGTTTAGTCCCACCATCGCCCCGACGAAGCGTGAGGCTCTTGACCGGCGTGCATCGCTCGTAGCTTCCCGCCTGCCACAGTGGGTGCCGCAGCTGGGTGAACTGCTTGGGGTGCCGCTGACCATGGCAGACCTGGACCGGGTCCTGCAACCGTCAGAACTCGGCGCACTCCGCCCGCCGAACCCCGACGCGCCAGGCTGGATTCAGGCGCGCAGCATTCGAGCGCACACTCTCGCGAGCGAGGGGTGGAGCGTGCGTGACATCCTCGCCCAAGGTGTCTTCGCCGAGCATCCCACGAAGGTCGGAACCGCGTCCGAAGCCGCCGATCACATGCAGGAATGGTTCGAATCAGGTGCCGTCGACGGATTCTGGCTATGCATCGACGTGTACCGGGACGGCATCGACGCCTTCGTTGACCAGGTCATCCCGATCCTGCAGGATCGCGGGCTGTTCCACCGGGACTATGAAGGCACCACCCTCCGCGCACATCTCGGAGCTCGCGACCAATACGGCCCGGACTACCGAGTCGCCCAGACAGCGAAACCGCAAACCACGCTGACGCCACTCGCGGCGCGGTCGTGAGGGCCGGCTGCTGGGGGTTCGGACCACGCCCGGTCATCTCTCGCAGCCACCTCTCGTAGAGGCTTCACCGAAACATTGCACCAATCAAACCTGAAAGATAATCATGACTAGTTCATCTACACTGACAAAGATTTCTGTTGGCCGACGTCGCTTAGCTGTTGTGGCCGTGTCGGGCGTCATTGTGCTCGCGGGGGTGGGCGCCCTGACGGGGTGCACCCCGGGCGCATCCGGTTCGGAGACATCCACGTCGGCTGGAAGTAATGGCATACTCCGGGTTGGAGTACTCGGCACGGGGACAATGGAAACCCTGGATCCCACACATATGGACGCCGAAGCAAGCATCGCGCGAGACTTGCAGATCTTCGAGCCGTTGGTGCGGATGGGCGCCGGCGACAAGATCGTCGAGAACATGCTGGCTGAGTCGCTCACTCCAAACGGGGACGGATCAGTCTGGACGCTAAAGCTCCGGGGTGGCGTGACGTGGCATGACGGCACGCCCCTCACTGTCGACGATGTCATCTACACGATGAACTATAACGTCGAGAAGGTGACCTGGGCCAGCAATGTGTGGTCGAGCGTGGACCGGCCAAAGCTGAAGAAGATCGATGATCTGACCCTGGAGATCCCGCTCAAGGTACCGAACTTCCTTTACCCCGAGACACTTGTCGACGTCAATGAACTGATTATCAAGAGCGGCAC
The DNA here is from genome assembly GCF_056395385.1 of Paenarthrobacter sp. 10L420. Lineage (NCBI taxonomy): Bacteria > Bacillati > Actinomycetota > Actinomycetes > Micrococcales > Micrococcaceae > Paenarthrobacter > Paenarthrobacter sp. 10L420. Next base: position 30,956 of record NZ_JBFTJK010000026.1, read on the forward strand.
GAAGAGTTTTGAGCACCCGGTGGGTACCGGGCCGTTCAAGTTCAAGTCCTTCACGCCGGGCCAGCAGTCAACGTTCGTGCGCAACGACGACTATTGGGGCGGTGCGGCCAAGCTGGCCTCGGTCGAGATTAATTCCATCAACGATGAAACAACGCGTGTTAACGCGCTGCTGTCCGGCCAGGTCGACGCGGTCTCCGGGGTTCCGTTCAGCGGGATCGCGCAGCTTGAAGGCGCAGGGCTCACGGTCTCCAACGAACCATCCGGATCGTGGGTGGGTATCCGTATGAATACCCACCTCAAGCCGTTCGATGACCCTAGGGTGCGGGAGGCGATGGGCCTCTTGATTGATCGTCAGCAGGTTGTGAGCAACGCTTACGGCGGCAACGCAACGATCGGAAATGACCTGTTCGGCTGGTTCGATCCGAAATTCGCAAGGTTGCCCCAGCGCGCCTATGACCCCGATCGTGCTCGACAACTGCTCAAGGAAGCCGGCTACGAAAACCTGACCCTTACGTTGCCGACGTCGAACATCGGCCCGGGTACCAACGAAATGGTCACGCTCTTTGCCGCGTCAGCAGCTAAGGCAGGAGTCACGATCAACATTAAGCAGATGCCGGCCGCTGAGTTCTACGGAACCCCCCAGAATGACAGGCAGTGGTCACCGACGATCTGGGGAGCTCGGTCGATCAGCGCCCAGATCAACGGTCATATGAGCTGGCAGGCGATCGACGCCGGAACGAGCGAAACAAGCTGGGGGGACTCTGACTTCCTGAGTGCGTACGAGGCGGCGATCTCGACAAGCGACCCCGCTGCCCAGCGGACACATCTCATCGAAGCTCAAACCAAAATGTACAACGAGGACCCCTACATTATTCCCGCGTTCTACAACATCGTCACCGCCAGCTCGAAGAGTGTCACCGGGCTCCAAAACAATATGCGTTTTCCGTTCGGCGATTACGACTTCACCGACGTGACGGTTAATAAATGACGGCCACGGTGACTACACCGCCTGCGACCAAGCCCCCGGTGACGAGGATGCGGCGGCGCGGCCCGGTGCCTTTGCCTCCGCTGGTGCGTTATGTGCTGGTGCGGATCGGTACTGGCGCGATCACCCTCTTGGCGGTGTCTGCTCTGGTGTTTCTCGGTGCGAATCTGCTGCCGGGGAACGCGGCGGAGGTTGCTTTGGGGGTTAACGCGGGCGATCCGGCCGCGCTTCAGGCCGCCTTACAGGCTGCGGGATTGGACCAGCCTGTCGTCGTGCGCTACTGGGCGTGGCTCACGGGGCTGCTCCACGGGGATCTAGGAGTTTCGATGGTAACTCATCAGCCGGTCGCGGATCTTGTGGGATCGCGGTTGGGGAATACTCTGGTTCTCACAGGGTGCCTGTTAATCCTGCTCATCCCGGTGGCGTTGGCGCTGGGCACCTGGTCCGCAATGCGGAAAGACACGATGATCGACCGTGTCGTGGGCGCGGGCACCATGTGGCTCTTGTCTACGCCGGAATTCGTCGTCGGGACGTTCCTGGTGGTCATCTTCGCGAGCTGGCTCAGAATCCTGCCGAGCGTTTCGCTCCTGAACCCAAGGATGACCGCGCTCGAGCAACCGAACCTCCTCGTGCTTCCGGTGCTCACGATGCTGATCGTCGGCGCCGGCCAGGTGACTCGCCTGGTGCGGGCGTCGACCATCGATGTACTGCAGTCCGACTTCGTACAAATGGCCGTGCTCCGGGGGGTGCCGCCCCGCACCCTCCTCCTCCGTCACGTATTGCCGAACTCGCTCGGACCCTCGGTGCAGGTGCTCGGTCTGGCGATGGGGTCTCTCATTGGCGGTGTGGTCGTGATCGAGACCGTTTTCAACTATCCGGGGGTGGGAACCATGCTCGTCCAGGCAGTATCCACCCGCGACATCACGACCGTGGCCAGCCTCACGATGCTGCTCAGCGCCGCGTACATTCTCAGCAACCTGGCCGCCGATCTGGTGGCGATGGTGCTCAACCCGCAACTGCGCCGGGGAGGTGCTTTCTGATGACGACCCTATCCAAGAACGCGCCCACACCGGGCAGCACCAGTCACACACCATTGCGGCAGGCATGGCGGGCGTTGCGGAATGTGCCCAGGCTCGCCACCGGAACGGTGAGCGGACGGTTCGGTGTAGCTGGCATGGCGGTGATCCTGATCGTTGTCATCGTCGGTCCCTTGCTGGCACCGTATGGCATCACGGATGTGGCGGGGGTTCCTTTCGGCCCTCCGGACTCCACGCATCTGCTGGGCACCGACTACCTCGGACGCGATGTTTTCAGCCGATTCCTGCGCGGCGGAGCCACCCTGATCATGCTGTCCTTGCTGGCTCCTCTTATCTCGTTGGTGGTTGGAGGCCTGGTCGGCACCCTCGCCGGTTCCATCGGCGGCAGAGTCGATCTCGTCATAACGTGGATCGTCGATGTCGTGCTGTCGTTGCCATCCCTGATCCTCGCGTTGCTCGTCCTGGCCAGCCTTGGTACCGGCCCCGGGCCGTCGCTTGTCGCATTGACGGTCGTGCTCGTGCCCGGCGCGATCCGGGTGGCACGCGCGGCGACCCTGGATGCGGCCTCGACTGATTACGTCGAAGCTGCGCTGGCACGCGGCGAGAGCCGACTCGCTATCGCGGTACGGGAGATATTGCCGAACACCCGCTCCGTACTGGCCGCCGATTTCGGTGCCCGGGTGGGCTATGCAGCCCTCATCTACGCAGGACTCAGTTTCCTCGGTGTCGGCCAATCGCCTCCGGCAGCGGACTGGGGCCTCATGATCAACGAAAACCGGATCGGCCTCCTTACTCAGCCCATCGCAGTAGTGGTGCCGGCAATAGCCATCGCGCTCTTCACCGTATCCGTCACCACAGTTTCCGATTCAATCGCCCGTTCCGTGGGCGGAAGGACCCGATAATGAGCGCTCACGCATCCCTACCACTATGCCCGGTGAACACTGAGGAAGACCCCGTTCTGCAGGTGCGTGACCTTCGCATCGAGACCGATCACGGCATCGAGATCGTCGATCAGATCAGCTTCGAGGTCTCGCGAGGTGAAATCTTCGCACTCGTCGGAGAATCAGGCTGCGGTAAGTCCAGTGTTGCCATGGGGCTTCTCGGCTTCGCACGCGCTGGTGCCAGGATCAGCGCCGGCGAAATCCGAGTCGGCGACATCGATATGCCCACCCTCGACCCCCAGCGCCTGCGGACCGTTCGCGGTTCACGGATCAGCTACGTGCCACAAGACCCCAGCAAGGGCCTCAGCCCGCGCCGCACAATCATCTCGCAAATGGTCGAAACACTCACCGTGCACGGCGGCAGCGCAGACGAGGCGCGTGCCAGATGCATCGAAGCGATTCGCGACGTGGAACTCCCCGCCGATGAAAGCTTCATCAACCGCTACCCGTTCGAGCTTTCCGGAGGCCAGCAGCAGCGGATCCTGATCGCGATGGCTTTGGTGGGACGACCCAGCGTGATCGTGCTCGACGAACCAACGACCGCGCTCGACGCCACTTCCCAGAAAAAGATCATCGAACTCGTCGCCCAACTCGCCGCGCGACGCGAATCCGCTTTCGTTTACGTCACCCACGACCTCGCGGTGGTCCAAGAGATCGCACACCGGGTCGGCGTCATGTACTCCGGGCGACTCGTCGAAGTAGGCTCCTGCACTCAGATCTTCCGCGATCCCACCCACCCCTATACCGCCGAACTATTGAATTCGGTGCCCAGCGTCATCACTCGCCGCGTCATCAAGGGTATCCCAGGCACAGCTGCGCAGCCGGGCGAGCGCCCGAGCGGATGCTTCTTCCGCACCCGCTGCCCGGCCGCGACGGAACTGTGCGGCGAACACTTTCCTGCAGCTGCCCCCGCCCACGGCGACGGATACATTCGATGCTTCCACCCCCACTCCATTCGGGTAGAAGTGAGAAACCGTGAGGAGATGGACCGCCCCGACATCGGGGTGCCCGAACTCGGGGTTCGCAACCTCATCGCCAAATACGGGGGCGGATCCCGCCAGAACATCGCGGTTGACGACGTCAGTTTCAGCATCGGCAAAGCCGAATGCGTGGCAATCGTCGGAGAATCAGGCAGCGGGAAATCCACCACCGGCCGGTGCATCGCCGGTCTGCACCCGCCCTCGGACGGGCAGGTACTCTTCCGCGGAACGCCCCTTCCCAAACAGGCAAAATACCGCACCCGAGAACAACTCCAGCAGGTGCAAATCGTCTTCCAGAACCCCGACCGCTCACTCAACCCCTCACACACCATCCGAACCATCATCAGCCGTCCCCTGGAAATGCTCGGCGGTACACGCGCCACAACCGGCGAACTCACCGAACTACTCGAACGAGTACAACTCTCATCCGAGGTCCTCGGAAAATACCCCAGCGAACTCTCCGGCGGAGAAAAACAACGCGTCGCAATCGCACGAGCCCTCGCCGCCCGCCCCAGCATCATCATCTGCGACGAAGTCACCTCAGCACTTGACGTCTCCGTGCAGGCCACAATCGTCAACCTCCTCGACAACCTGCGCCAGGACGGCGTTTCGCTCCTGTTCATCACCCACAACCTCGGAGTCGTACGAAACCTCGCCAACCGCGCAATCGTCATGAAAGACGGACACGTCGTCGAACACGGCGAAACCGCGAAACTCTTCACAAACCCGACACACCCCTACACCCAAGCCCTCTACGACGCCGTCCCTGAAATGCGATTGACCGTTTAGAAAGGCTGGGACGCGGCAAACAGCAGCCAGGCACCAACACAGAAAGGGAGACCTGACTCGCATGGCGCGGCACAAGTGACAACCGTCGTCGCCATTCCCAACGGAGGTCCGCGGCGTCCCTCCAACCACCCGAGAGCCGGGCATCGAAGAAGTCAAAGGAGCCTTGATGTCTAGTCACTCGTACAGCATTTCCGAAATTGTTGGCACGTCCCGAGACAGTGTCGATGCAGCAGTTCGCAGTGGGTTAAATGAGGCTTCCAAGAGTTTGCGGAACCTTGATTGGTTCGAGGTCAAAGAGATCCGCGGGCACTTGAAGGATGGCGAGGTCGCGGACGGGCAGGTGACAATAAAGCTTGGGTTCCGGCTAGAGCGCTGAGCCAAGGTCGCCGTTGGCTGCTGGGCAAAAGCAGCCAGCGGCGCCAGCCACACCCCGGGCCCAGCGCAATAGCGAGATTGCGTTTCTGCATGTATCTGGTTCAGGGCCAGGGAAACGTGTATCTCAAGGTGGCACCAAAGAGCAGGCACACTGTCGACGAGCTCCAAGCGGACCACCAGAAGTAGGTCCCCATCATTGAGGTTCGCAGCCGCAAACTTTTCCATGCATTTCCATACTCTCAAGCCGCTTGCCGTAGTCCCAGCACGTTGACGAAACGCGCCGCCTAGGAGACACGATTAATCTCCTAGTTCAGGTCGGGATTCGCTTACCAGGTTTGGTCGGCGGCACGCACGAAGACTTCATTGACAGCGACTCGACGTTTGCTGGTGACCACATAGGCGACGGCATCAGCAATGTCCTCGGGTTGGAGCCTTTCGATGGAAGATAATTGGGACTGCACTCCTGTACGCAACCCCTGCCGGGTGTGCGAGGCAAGCTCTGTGTCAACATTGCCCGGTTCGATAACACTGACCCTTACTCGCAGGGGCCGCATCTCTTGGCGAAGTGCCTCGCTGAAACCATTCACACCAAATTTGGTCAAGTTGTATACAGCGGCGCCTGCATGGGCGACCCTGCCGGCCGAGGAGCTGATGTTGACTAAATCCGACGTATGTCGCGGTTCCTCGGCCGCCGCCTTGATCAAATGCGGCAAAGCGGCCTTCGAGACGTACAGGAGACCAAGAACATTCACATCGATCATTCGCTCCCATTCACCCTCCGGTGCGTCTGCGAAGGGGCCGATAAGCATTGCCCCGGCATTGTTGATGACGATATCGAGCCGACCGTACGTGGCAACGACCTGCTCGACAGCGGACTCTGCGCCAGCCCGGGATGTTATGTCAGCAGTAATTGCGTGGGCCCGACCACCCTCACCCCTGATAATTTGTGCCAACTGCTCAAGACGTTCACGCCGCCTGGCCACCAGCGCCACCTGCGCTCCCTCCCGCGCAAGGCGTCTTGCCGTTGCCGCCCCGATCCCGCTACTGGCGCCCGTGATGAGTGCAACCGTTCCTTCAAGCTCATACGCCACAATTGACCTTTCGTCCGGACCCGTCTTGGAGTCCTCTCCATCTACCCTTAGCATTCTTGCATCATTCTTGACTACGATTCCAAAGACGCAGGGATTCAAGCCAATTTGTCGAGTTCGGGAACTGCGTCAGCGGTCGTGAGCGTGACGCGGATCATGAGTAGAACTCGAAGGAGAGTCAAGGGATTGCTCGAGAACAAGCTTGCCGGCAACACCATCGAGAAGGTTTACTGATGCAGCCGATTGAGCACAACTCCTCCTTCATCGACGGCGCCTATCGTTCTGCATTTTTTCCTGCCGCAGACGGAACGTCAGAACTGCTAGCCAGCGCTTGGTTCACTGCAGCAATGTCCAGGAAGGCGGGATCAAAGGGCTCAACGGAACGGTCATGTCAGCCACCCATGCTGCGTGTTCTGCGTGGCCGGGATGCGACGGGTCGGCCAGGCATCCATGATCTCCTCGTAACCGGGGAAAACCTCCGGAGTCTCCGTGGGCCGCGCCGGGCTCCATCGATCAGCGGGGCCGGCGGAGTAACGTCGTCCGCGGGCCGGCGGGACACCAGCTCAAGCCCGTGAACCCAGCTGTCACCGAAGTCGTATTCGTAGAAACCTCCGCCAGGGCCCAGTGCGAGGAGCTGGCCAGGGAGCAGTCCTCCTCAGGCCTGTCGTCCAGCTCTTCACACTGCTGCCCTGGAAGCCACTGCGGGACTTCCAGGAATTCGCCGTCGAGCGGCCGCAGCGGAGCGAAGGGGTTGGCGGTTAGAAACCGGTGCAAGTGGGCGTCCTCCTACCCGAAGGCTGCCTGCAGGAGCTGATGTGTCTGGCTCAAAGTCAGGGAGTCCCGGAGCTCGAATCGTCGCCAAAATCTCGGGCTCGCTGTCGATCAACGCCACGCGAACCTCCAAGACGGAATCCTGTCAATACGCATCCCCGCCCCCAGTTTGTCCATAGCCCCATTTTTACAGGCCCCACCGCCTTACTAGTAAATGGCGACCTCTTCCCCGCCGTGGTCTAGAGCTTGACGAAAGCTTCATTACGGCGTTCTACATAAGGGGAGTAGAAGTGGCTGCCAGAACTCCCGGCTCTTGGCGTATTCAGCATTTCCGCAGGTCAGCTGATGGTTTTGAACCTGTCAAGTTGTTTGTGTAACAGGGCCGTTAGTTTATCGGTCGAGGTAGGGTCCGATTTCGGTCTGGGTAGTTTAGGACGAGGACGCCGAGACGATTGCGATCCGCACGCCCTAGCTAGATCGTCAGGCCCTTGAGGGCGTAATCCGGATAGCGTTCTCCTGCGGCTACTCCGACGGGGAATATCTCGTCGAGGACCGAGAAGTCGTCGGCTGTCAGTACGACTTCGGCGGCGGCCACGTTCTCCTCCAGGTACGTACGACGCTTGGTACCGGGGATCGCGACGACATCCTCCTGCTGCAACACCCATGCCAAAGCCAACTGCCCCGGAGTGATGCCCTTCCGCGCGGCCATCGCGCGCAGCTTCTCGACGACCTTCAGGTTGGCCGCTAGGTTGCCGTCGACAAAGCGTGGGCTGACACGACGGAAATCGCCCTCCTCCAAGTCGTCCCACGAGGAGATCGCACCGGTCAGGACACCACGGCCAAGCGGCGAGTACGCCACGAACTCGATGCCGAGCTCGCGGGTAGTGTCAAGGACACCGTTGACCTCAGGGGCCCGTTCGAACAGCGAATACTCGGTCTGGACGGCCGTTAGTGGATAAGTCGCGTGCGCGCGTCGGATCGTCTCTGGGGATGCCTCCGAGATCCCGAGGTAGCGGACTTTGCCCTCTTCGACGAACTCCCCCATCGTGCCGAATGTCTCCTCGATCGGTATGCTCGGATCGACCCGGTGGATGTAGTACAAGTCGATGGTCTCGCGGCCAAGGTTACGCAGCGAACGCTCGAGCGCCTTGCGTAGATATGCCGGCGAACCGTTCGGCCCGACGCGCTTCCCGTCATCGCTGATCTCAAAACCGGTCTTGGTCGCAAGGACGTACTCATCGCTGCGGCTGCCGATTGTTTCACCGATCAGCCGCTCATTGAGGAATGGCCCGTACATCTCGGCGGTATCGATTAGGCTGACGCCGAGATCGAGCGCCCGGTGTAGCGTCGCAGCCGACTCCGCATCGTCACGCCGCCCGTAAGCAGCGGACATGCCCATTGCGCCGAGTCCCTCGACGCTGGCCTCAAGACCCTGGCTTCCCCATGGTTTCGTATTCACAATACGAGTGTGCCAGACCTCCATGGTTTGGCGCAACGGTTCGGATAAGACCTGAGGTCAACTGACGCTGAGTCGGCCTTTTGGAACAAAGCCTTTAGAAGGGAGGTGAAGGCACCTTTGTATTCCGGGTAGAGGTAGTCGGGAAATGTTGTTTATGGCCATCCGGTGGCGGAGGCCGCCGGCCGTCCTGGGGCGTGACCTATACCTCGAGCCCCCCGGATGCTTCAAACATTTGACGCGGGTCATTGGCGTATGCCGCAATCCAAAGTGCGGAGGAGTCGGGCATAGCCCAAGCTGCGGCTCCTTCTGAACATGGCAGCCTCGTACGTTCACAAGTGATCCGCGCAGGCTGGGCAGAAGCCGTGAACGAACAGCAAAAAACCTTGATTCTTACGGGTAAATCATGATCCTCTGGAGAAAGAAAACGCACGTTCACCGCCGATGGTAGAACCTGCCACAGTCGAAAGCGACAGATGCCGCACCCCACCGCCTTGACACCGAGACACCCATCCCCCTCATCCATCACGACAGTCCTTGCCCTCAGTGGCACCGTCGTTGCGCTGATGCAAACTTTGGTGATTCCACTCCTTCCAGATTTCACCGGAATCCTGGGCATCACTGCAGATGACGCTTCCTGGCTGGTGACATCCACCCTGCTCGCCAGCGCCGTAGCAACCCCCATTCTCGGGCGTACCGCGGATATGTACGGCAAACGCAAGATGATGGGGGTGTGCCTGGCCATCATGGTGTCCGGTTCGGTGTTGGCGGCCATAGGCGGTTCGTTTGTATGGCTGATCATCGGGCGGATTCTCCAAGGGTTCGCCACGGCCCTGATTCCTGTAGGCATAAGCATCCTGCGCGATGAGCTGCCTAAGGAGAAGATGGGTACGGCAATCGCGTTGATGAGCGCAACTATGGGAATCGGCTGTGCCCTGGGTCTGCCCCTTGCTGGGGTCCTATACGAGAGTCTCGGTTGGGCATCCATATTCTGGGTGAGCGCCGGCACCGGAGCGCTGCTGTTCTTTGCCGTGGTCCTGGTGGTCCCTGAGTCCAGGGTCCGCACGCCGGGCCGATTTGACTTTGTTGGCGCGTTGTTATTGTCCGCGGCTTTGGCCGCCATGTTGTTGGCCGCGTCAAAGGGCGGTTCCTGGGGCTGGGGCTCGGAGCCGGTTCTCCTGCTATTCACCGCTGCCGCAATACTTTTTTCCGTTTGGGTTCCCTATGAACGTAAAGTCAGCAAGCCGATGGTGGACCTGCGGACCTCTCTTCGCCCCCCGGTGTTGATGACCAACGTGGCGTCCTTGCTCATCGGGTTCGCCGGATTCGCCAACATGCTCCTCTCCACGCAGCAGCTGCAGCTGCCGGCCTCCACCGGTTACGGGTTGGAGTTGAGCGTAATCAGCGCTGGCTTGTGCATGGTCCCGTCCGGGCTTGCAATGGTATTGTTCGCACCCATTTCGGGGCGGATCATCCGGCTCTTCGGCGGGAAGACTGCGCTGATGTCCGGGGCAGTCGTCATGATTGTGGGCTATGTGGGCCGCGTCTTTTTCTACGATTCCATAGCTTGGGTGATCATCGGTTCAACGGTGGTCAGTGTGGGCACGGTTATCGCCTTTGCTGCCATGCCAACCCTGATCATGGCTGCGGTGCCCATCACCGAAACTGCCTCCGCGAACGGGTTGAACAGCCTGGTCCGGTCTATCGGTACCTCGACCTCCAGCGCTGCGATTGCCGCAGTTCTCACCTCGGTCACCATGACGATCGGAGCTGGTCGGTTCCCCGCCTTGGATGCCTTCAAGGACATGTTCTTGATGGCCGCCCTTGCCTCGGCCGCCTCCATGCTGGCGGCGGTCTTCATCCCACATGCTGCTGTGCCCCAGGGGCCTTCCGTCCCTGTTGGCGCTCCTGGTGAGCTCGTCGTCCGAGGGCGTGTCCTGGCCCCCGACAGGACACCCCTTACCCCAGCCGTAGTTACGGTCCTCCACCCTGGCGGGGAGCCTGTGGACTGGAGCCGCGTGGATGCAGAGGGAAACTATTCCGTGGCCCTGCCTGGTGGTGCTGGAAAATACCTTATGGTAGCCAACACGGCTGGCTGGACGCCGATGGCCGAGGTCTTCGCATTCGACGGCCGCACCCTGGAGCACAACTTCCAGCTACGGAACCGGCTAATGATCAGCGGCACAGCCAGCGCGGGCGGTCACGAGATCGCCGGAGCGGTGGTGACCCTGCTCGAAGCCAGCGGTGGCTATATCGCCACCACCTGGACGGACGAAGACGGCGGCTACGCCTTTCCGCTGCCCCCCGCGGGCCGCTACCTCGTGACCCTGCTAGAACCTCAGACGGAGCAGGCGATGGCACAAAAGCTCGCGGTGGACAACCGTTCGGTCACCCTGGACTTCACCGCGCCCGCTGTCGAGCAAAGCTCGGAAGACCCGGTGGAAGCGTGAGCGGCCCGAGCCGCGACGCAGTCCTCCGCTCGGCATCGCACCTTTTCTGTGAACGCGGATAACGTGCCGTCAGAGTGCGTGAAATAGCCGCAGAAGCCGGAGTTTCGGGTGCTCATCCGCCGCGAACGCGGCATGCAGGAGCACTGGGCCAACACTTCCGTCGCAGTGCGCGACTCCCCGGACCCCGCGTCTGTCGGGCAGACACTTGTGAACGGTACCTGGCCGCGATTTCGCATATCATTGGTGATTACTCAACCGATCGCCGCTTCGCAGCAACAGCGACTGCCTTAATGATCGGACTCGGCGAGAGCGTCCGAACCCTCGGCCAGTTTGACACCCTGACTTTTGACGAGCTAATTGAGCATTACGTTGCATCTATTTAGGCCCCTGGACGGCTCGGGCGGCGCATGTTGGTTATGCCCGTTTTCATGGAACTAACGATGGCCGAACGGCAAGCTGTGACAAAGACGAAAGCCCTCGCCTACAAGAACGCCGATCGTGCCGGAAGTCCCGGATCCTGGCCGAGCTGGTTGAGCTGGCCGGCTGGTATCGCGACTACGCGCGTGCCGCTCTGCAGGAGGCCCTGGTGTTGAAGATCGTCAAGACTTCCGTGCTTCCGTGCTTCGTGATGATGCTCAGGGGCCCACGTCGAAGACGTTCATGGCCGCAGCAGTGGTCGGGCATACGCTTCCGATCGCATCCGGCACCAGCAATGCATCGAGTTCGGGACGCCTTCCACCCCCCCGAACTCTTTGGGCGCGCAGATCCCCAGCAGCCCCGCCTATCGTAAAAGGGTGATGTTCTCCGCCGGGTACTCCTGAGTACGGTGCCACTGCATCGCTTTTGCTGTGAAGTTCTCGAGCCCCAAAGTGCGACTCGTAGCGATTGGGTCCACTTGGTCCTGGCTCAGGCCGAACATTCCTATATTTTCCTTTCTAGAGGCACGGATTGCCGCGCGAGTATGCAAGGGCGACGGATGACGTTGCAGCACGGATCGGTCGCCGCCCCGCTACTGAGCGGTGTGTCCACCGTCGATAACGAGGTCCGCGCCCGTCATAAAACGCGATTCGTCCGAGGCAAGGTAAAGCACGCCATACGCGATGTCGATGGGATCCGCAGCGAATCCCATCGGGATCTTCGACAGCGTGCGAGCGATTCTCTCTTCTGGGAAGTTCTCGAGGATGGGCGTGCGAACGAGACCGGGATACACCGTGTTGACTCGAACGCCGTCCCTGGCAACGCCAAGAGCAACCTCTCGAGAGAGTGCACCTACTGCGGCTTTCGACGACGCATAGGCCGCCGATCCACCACTGACCCCGCCCACGAATGCGGCAGCAGAAGACACGTTGACTATCGAGCCCGCGCCGGACTTCGTCAGTTCGGGCATGACCGCCCTGATGCCGAGCATTGCACCCATGATGTTGGTCGTCAGAACCGTCGTGGCGTTTTCGGCGTCGAAATTCCACGGCTCCTCGCTCGCGCGGCCGGGGATCGCCGCGTTATTCACGAGAATGTCTAATCGGCCGAAGGCATCAACTGCCTGGGCGACGGCGCTGGCCCAGTCGTTTTCGTTTGTAATGTCATGCGTGACGCCGAGCACTCGCTCGCTGTTCAACTGTCGATTAACGTCCGACACCAACTCATTTAGCCGCGCTTCGTTGCGTCCGGTTGCGAGGACTCTCGCGCCCTCATCGGCAAAGAGCTTCACAAGGGCCCCCCCGACGCCACCAGAGGCGCCGGTGATGATCGCCACCTTGTCTGCCAATCGCCCCATTAGATTGCCGCCCTCTCCGAGTTTGACGCACGTCGAAGCGGGCGCCCATCTAGTGCGCGAGGAATCGCGGTCGCGACTCGTTCGCATGACAAAGACTGACGCTACCCACGCTTGAATACGATGTCAAGAAAGCGGCGCCGGACACGCTGACTGTCCGCAAGAGCGTCGTGTCGCGACGGATTTCGAATCAGCAGCAGGGCGGCGACTGGCTGGCCGAGCAGAGGTACCGGGCGGCCGAGGTGGCACAGCGCTACGGGGTGTCCCGGCAATCCGTCTGCGGCTGGAAGGCGAAGATGCGCCGATGCACCTATGGCAGCTGGACCTGGTCGGCGGGATCTACCTCGCGGACGGGCGCGAGTGCAAGATGCACACAGGGATCGATGACCACTCCCGCTTCGTCGTCATCGCCGAGGTGCTCGCGGCGCGTTCCGGCAGCGCGGTGGCCGACGCGTTCGTGCAGGACAAGCGGGTCCACCAGGTTGCCGGCTGAGGTGCTCACGGACAATGGCAAGCAGCCGTACCCGCCCAGGAGCACCGGGAAGATCGAACGCTGGCACCGGACCCTGCGCAGGGAGCTCTGGCAGCTGAGCCTAGTGTGATAGGTACGCGGGTCTACCACATCCAGCAGATCCTCTTCATCTCCAGAGGGTGGCATCAACCGGTCCCACCACTCCGCGGCGACTTGGACATGGCAGGTGGCACGCGACAGATCGCCCCCACATTCGCCGATGATGCCGGGTACGTCTGCGGCCACCGCGGCCCGCATGACGGACTGCCCGTCTTCGGCATCTACCTTCCTGACGTTATCGCTCGAAATTCGGAAGTTGATGCTGGCCGCGTATGTCCTCCTCAGGCCAAGGCGTGTGTGCGCACACGCCTTGGCGTGTACTTGACGGGCAGTTCAGAGAATCCCGTAACACTGGTGCCGGGAAGCCAGGCCGGATCGTCCACAGTGACGTGCATGTCCGGAAACGCCTCCAATACTCGTGGAATGAGTGTTCCGATTTCCATGCGTGCCAACGGACGGCCGAGACACAGATGCGGCCCAGCGCCGAGGGCAAGGTGCGGCGTATCTTTGCGCCGGATGTCGAAAGCCTGGGGATTCTCGTACACTCGGTCGTCCCTGTTACCTGACACCCGGTAACAGACAACCCAATCTCCGCGCTTGATCTGCTTTCCTCAGAACTCAAAATGCCGGGTCGCAATCCACAATTTGTTCTTAGTCGGCGTGACCCAACGCAGCACCTCTTCGACTGCATTACGCGTCACGCTCGGATCGTTCCGAAGCATCTCGCGCTGCTCGGACTGCCGCATCAGCTCCCACATTCCGACCGCCATGGCGTTACGGGAAGTCTCCAAGCAGCCGCCGATGAGTGCGACAGACCATCTCTTCGTCTCGTGAATGCTCAGCCTGTCACCATCGATCTCGAGCTCACCAATGATGGTGGCGAAGTCGTCCTTCGGATTCTGGCGGCGATCCAGCGCTAGCTTCGTCCAATAGTCCAAGAGCTTCCGATGACCGTGCTCAGCAGTCTTGACAGGATCATTGTCGATCATCCAGCGTGGGGCGCCGGACGACATGAACTGCCTGATGCCTCAGTCACCTAGTCCCAGTCCTCCCTAGGCACGCCGATCAGCTCCAGGGTGATCCTCGTAGGCAGCACCGCGGCGATATCCTCGACGAGATCGCACTCGCGCTTTTCCGCGACGGCATCGATGATGTCGTCCACGATCCTCTCGACGTCGTCGCGCAACTTCTCGGTCTGTCCCACGGTGAAGTGTTTGTTGATCGGACGCCGGTACAGGTCATGAATGGGGGCCAGTTCCGTGATGCGGACGTCGATCCCCGCTTCGTGTCGCTCCTCGGGGGTCAGCCGTTTCGATGTGAGTGGTACTCGGCTATGCCAACGAGAGCTGAAGTCTGGTGCGTTCTTGAGAACCTCGCTGATATCCGCATGTCGCGTGATCGCCCAATGTTGCTTGCCATAGCGTTCGTCCCGAACCCACCGGACCGGACCTCATCCCGAAGTTTCGTGAACGCCGCACGATACCCCGTTCCGCGGTAGAATTTCGGATCCACGAGCCCGTTGTCGATCTCGTTCCACTCCATTGTGAAGTCCCCTTTTCTTTGGGATTTCCATCGGATTAATACTCAGTCTCCCTCTAGAGGCCTTTCAGGGCGCCCCGGCCGCCTAGCAGGAAGGCAAGACCGAGCCCGACTAGCGAAACGGCGGCCATTATCAGGGCAAGCACCGCAACCGCGGAATACGAGCCGAATTCGAGTAGGTCGTAGAGGGTCGTTCCC
>NZ_JBFTJK010000027.1:0-44985 GCF_056395385.1 Paenarthrobacter sp. 10L420
CGTTCACCTCGGTCACGGACCTGATGCGCAAGATCCGGCAATTCATCACCGGCTGGAACAAACGCAGCCACCCCTTCACCTGGACCAAATCACCCGAAGAAATCCTGGCGAAAGCCAAGCCAAAGACAACTTCAAACACGCGGCACTAGGTGCGCGCGCCCACTTGGTTGTCGGCCGGCTTAGCTGTGGGCACGGCCGCTGACCCTCGAAAGGTCAGCAGCGCCGATCATGCCTGCACGGGGTCCCAGAGCGGCGAGCTCAATCCTTGCCATCGGACGGAATCCACGCCCCGTCAAATTCCGGGCGAATGCTTCACGGGCCGGTCCGGCGAGCAGGTCCCCGGCGTCGCACAATCCGCCTCCAATCACGAACATCCCGGGATCCAGTGCCGCCGCCAGGTTGGCCAGCCCCAAGCCCAACCATTCACCTTGGTCCGCCAACAGTTCCCTTGACGTAGAGTCGCCGGCCAGCGCCAATGTTGTAACTGCAGCCCCTGTGATGCTCTCCTCCACACCGCCTGCACGTTCAAGGAGTGCGCGGCCCTCAGGCGAGTTGGTTCGCACCAGCTGGCGGGCCTCGCGGCCGAGGGCGTTCCCCGACGCGTATTGCTCCCAACAGCCACGGTTGCCGCATTCGCAACGGTGCCCGCCGGGGAAAATGATCTGGTGGCCGAATTCGCCTGCCACACCGTAGCGGCCGCGTTCAACCCTCCCGTCCATCACCATTGCGCCGCCGATGCCTGTGCCCAACGTGATGCACACCAGGCGGCTCTCACCTTGGCCGGCGCCAAAGCGCCACTCTGCCCAGGCGGCTGCGTCGGCGTCGTTCGTTAGTAAAACCGGGCGCCTCAACAGATTCTGAAGGCTTTCCCTCAGGGGCTCGTTGCGCCAGGCAAGGTGCGGACTGAACAGTACGGTACCGCCGTCGAGGTCCATCCAACCGGCCGCGCCAATACCCACGGAGGCAATCCGGTGCTCTGCGCTGAGTTCATCAACGAGTTCCACGATGGTCTGCTCCACGGCCCGGGGGTCCGCGCCTGGCGTGGACCTGCGTGCCTCGGCAAGGATCCTGCCCTCGGCGTCAACAACCCCGGCAGCTACCTTGGTGCCGCCGATGTCAATGCCGATGGCCAGCCCGCGCCGGCCCAAATGACTCCTGCGCCCAGCCCAGGGAACATCCTTCAAGGCAGCGACTGGTGGCCGGGGCCGGGCACGGGAACTGGACCGTAATGAAGGCATCCCAACATCCTATTCTGCCGGGCCCGGGGAGGCAGACATCGCCAAGCGCTGGACAACGCCAAGTTGCTCGAAACGGACGGTCATCCGTAAAGTTACTCGCCAGTAGGTTAAATAGGACACACCTCCGCGGGTGGGCATACTAGAGTGAAAGCAGCCTCTCGCGGCCCATGGATATCAAAGGAGCTACCGTGCGTGAATTCAGTGTTCCGCCTCTTGTCAATGTTGCCCCTGAAACCAACATCACGGACCTCGTTGTGCGGGAAGCGGCCAAGCCTTCAAACCCGGCTCTGTTCGCCAAACTGGACAGCAACGCACAATGGCAGGACATCCGGGCCACGGATTTCCTCGCCGATGTCAGGGCCTTGGCAAAGGGCCTTATCGCCAGTGGAGTGGGCGCCGGCGACCGCGTCGGCATCATGTCCCGGACCCGTTATGAATGGTCGCTGGTGGACTTTGCCATCTGGTTCGCAGGAGCCGTTTCTGTCCCGATTTACGAGACCTCTTCCCCATCGCAGGTGGCCTGGAACCTGGGCGATTCCGGTGCTGTGGCCGCCTTCGGTGAAGCCGCCCACCACGAGGACATCATCAGGCAAGCTGTCGCAGCCGAAGACATCCAGTCAGTGGCCAACGTTTGGCAGCTTGAGGGTGCCGGCCTTGATGCCCTTCGCTCCGCTGGCACCAGTGTCACCGATGAGGAACTGGAGACGCGTCGCTCCGCTGCAGGCCTGACGGACCTTGCCACCATCATCTACACCTCCGGAACCACAGGAAGGCCCAAGGGCTGCGAGCTGACCCACGGAAACTTCGTGGAGCTCTCCGAGAATGCCCGTGCGGCGCTGGGCGAGATCATCAACGAGTCCGCCAAGACCATCATGTTCCTCCCGCTGGCCCACGTCTTTGCGCGGTTCATCTCCGTGCTGGCCGTCGCAGGGGGCGTCAAAGTAGCCCACACTCCGGATATCAAGCATCTGCTGGCCGATCTGCAGAGCTTCCAGCCAACATTCATCCTTGCGGTGCCGCGTGTCTTCGAGAAGGTCTACAACTCAGCACTGACCAAAGCCGAGGACGGCGGAAAGGGCGCCATCTTCCACCGTGCAGTGGACACTGCGATCGAGTACTCCAAAGCGCGCCAGGCCGGTTCCCTGGGCTTGGGGTTGAAGCTCAAGCATGCAGTGTTCGACAAACTCGTCTACGGCAAGCTCCGCGACGCCATGGGCGGACATGTGGCACACGCTGTTTCGGGTGGCGGCCCCTTGGGCGAACGCCTGGGCCACTTCTTCCAAGGCATCGGCCTGCAGATCCTGGAGGGATACGGCCTGACGGAAACCACAGCACCGATCTCGGTCAACACACCCTCGATGATCAGGATCGGCACCGTGGGGGCCCCGCTTCCGGGCAACGCCGTCAAGATCGCAGACGACGGCGAAATTCTCGCCAAGGGTGTCTGTGTCATGCGTGGCTACTACAAACGCGAAGACCTCACGGAGGAAACCTTTGCCGACGGGTGGTTCCGCACCGGGGACATCGGCGAGCTGGACAGTAATGGCTTCCTCAAGATCACCGGGCGCAAGAAGGAGATCATCGTCACGGCAGGTGGGAAGAACGTGGTTCCTGCGCTGCTGGAAGACCAGATCCGTGCAGACGCCTTGGTTTCCCAGGTTCTGGTGGTGGGCGATAACCGCCCGTTCATCGGCGCCCTGGTCACGTTGGATGAAGAGGCCTTGCCGGGATGGCTGGAACGCCACGGGCTTGCATCCGGCACCACTTTGACTGAAGCCGCCGAGAACCCGGTAGTAAGGGCTGCCGTCCAGGACCTCATCAGCAAAGCGAATCAGTCAGTTTCCCAGGCGGAGGCCATCAAGTCCTTCCGGATAGTCCCCGCGGACTTCACCGAGGCCTCCGGCCACCTCACTCCGTCGCTGAAGGTCAAGCGCGCCCAAGTCATGAAGGACTTTGACGTCGTGATCGAAGAAATGTATTCAGCGCCCCGCGCGCAGTAGCTACGGCGTTACAGCAAACGAAAAACCCCTTCCGGAATTCCTCCGGAAGGGGTTTTTCGTTGGTTGATCGTTAGCCGATCACCAGCAGCAAATCGCCGCCCTGGACCTGCTCCACCGAGGAGATGGCGAGGCGGGAGACCGTGCCGGCCACCGGCGTCGTGATGGATGCTTCCATCTTCATGGCCTCGATGGTGGCAACCGTGTCGCCGGCGTTGACGACATCGCCTGCCTTGACCGTAACGGTGACCGCCCCGGCGAACGGGGCTGCAACCTGGCCTGGCTGTGCTGGGTCGGCCTTCTCTGCCGCCTTGACGTTGCTCACCACGGAACGGTCGCGGACAACCACTGGACGCGACTGGCCGTTCAGCGTACACATCACCGTACGCATGCCCTTTTCGTCAGCTTCGGACACGGCCTCAAGCTGGGCAATGAGGCGGACGCCCTTCTCCAGCTCGATCAC
The DNA here is from genome assembly GCF_056395385.1 of Paenarthrobacter sp. 10L420. Taxonomy (NCBI): domain Bacteria; kingdom Bacillati; phylum Actinomycetota; class Actinomycetes; order Micrococcales; family Micrococcaceae; genus Paenarthrobacter; species Paenarthrobacter sp. 10L420. The sequence continues at coordinate 3,699 of NZ_JBFTJK010000027.1, forward strand.
GTGCTCCGAGCCCTGCTGGAAACCGTAGAGGTAATCACGGGTGTCCAGCACGGAGATATTGCCGTAGGTCTCCACGCTCTTGAGGTAGTCCTTGGTAGGACCTGCGAAGAGCAAGCGGTTCAGGGTGTGCTGGCGCGTCTTCGAATCACCCTTCAGCGCGGCGCTGTCCTCTGAACTGATCTCAACGTCCCGGACCTTGATGCTGCGGCCTTGAAGGGCCTTGGTACGGAACGGCTCGGGCCAGCCTCCGGGAGGATCTCCGAGTTCGCCGGAAAGGAAGCCGATGACGGAGTCCGGGATGTCGTAGTTCTGCGGGTTCTCGTTGAAGTCCGCAGGGTCAGCGTTCAGGCCGACAAGGTGCAGTGCGAGATCGCCCACCACCTTGGAGGAAGGAGTCACCTTGACCAGGCGGCCCAGGATGCGGTCTGCCGCCGTGTACATGTCCTCGATGGCTTCGAACTGCTCCCCCAAGCCCAAGGCGATGGCCTGCTGGCGAAGGTTGGACAGCTGGCCACCTGGGATCTCGTGCTGGTACACACGGCCTGTGGGACCCGGCAGGCCGGACTCGAAGGGCGCGTAGACCCGCCGAACCGCTTCCCAGTAAGGCTCCAGTGCACCGACGTTGGCAAGACTCATCCCGGTGTCGCGCGGTGTATTGGCCAATGCTGCCACCAGCGCCGAAGCGGCAGGCTGGCTTGTAGTCCCGGCCAGGGAGGCAGCAGCGACGTCAACGGCGTCCACACCGGCGTCGACGGCCGCCAGAAGCGTTGCGAGCTGGCCACCGGCGGTGTCGTGCGTGTGCAAGTGCACGGGCAGGTCGAAACGCTCTCGCAGGGCGGAGACGAGCTTGGCAGCCGCGGCGGGACGCAGGAGTCCTGCCATGTCCTTGATGGCGAGGATGTGGGCACCGGCGTCGACGATCTTCTGGGCAAGGTCCAGGTAGTAGTCGAGGGTGTACAGGTCCTCGTTGGGGTCAAGGAGGTTGCCGGTGTAGCAGAGTGCGACCTCTGCGACGGCAGTCCCTGTTGCACGCACAGCCCGGATTGCCGGGGCCATCTGGTTGACGTCATTGAGGGCGTCGAAGATGCGGAAGATGTCGATGCCGGTAGCCGCTGCTTCGTTGACGAAGGCCTCGGTCACCTCTTCCGGGTAAGGAGTGTAACCAACAGTGTTCCGTCCACGGAGCAGCATCTGGATACACGTGTTCGGCAGTGCCTGCCGCAGAGCAGCCAAGCGGTCCCAAGGGTCCTCGCCAAGGAAGCGGAGCGCGACGTCGTACGTTGCACCACCCCAGGCCTCGACGGAAAGCAGCTCCGGCAGCAACGCCGTGACGGCCGGGCCGGCAGCCACGAGGTCGCGGGTACGGACACGGGTAGCCAGCAAGGACTGGTGGGCGTCACGGAACGTGGTGTCCGTGACGGCGACTGCCTGCTGCTCACGCAGCGCTTTCGCAAAGCCCTCAGGGCCGAGCTCCCGGAGCTTCTGGCGCGAACCGGACGTGGGCACCGGTCCCTCGATCACGGGCAGCTTGCTGGCGGGGTCGGAGTGGACCTTGAGCTCACCGTTCGGCTTGTTCACAGTGACCTCGGCCAGCCACGTGAGCAGCTTGGTTCCACGGTCGGCAGAGATGTGCGACTTGAGCAGTTCAGGGCGCTTGTCGATGAAGTCCGTGGCCACGTTCCCGGCGTTGAAGTCCGGATCAGCGAGGACGGCTTGCAGGAAAGGAATGTTCGTGGACACGCCACGAATGCGGAATTCCGCCAGGCCACGCCGCGCACGGGCAACTGCAGCCGGGTAATCGCGGCCACGGCAGGTCAGCTTGACGAGCATGGAGTCGAAGTGCGGGCTGATCTCGGCACCGGAGTAGACGGTGCCGCCGTCGAGACGCACGCCCGCGCCACCTGCGGAACGGTAGCCGGTGATCTTTCCGACGTCCGGGCGGAAGCCGTTGGCCGGATCCTCCGTGGTGATGCGGCACTGCAGGGCGGCGCCCTTGATGGATACTGTCTCCTGGCTCAGGCCAAGGTCCGCGAGGGTCTCACCCGAGGCAATACGCATCTGTGCCTGCACGAGGTCCACATCCGTGATTTCCTCGGTGACAGTGTGCTCCACCTGGATGCGCGGGTTCATTTCGATGAACACGTGCTGGCCTGCACGCTCGCCTTCGGTGTCTACCAGGAACTCAACCGTTCCGGCGTTGACGTAGTTCAGGGCCTTGGCGAAGGCCACGGCGTCACGGTAGAGCGCCTGGCGGATGTTTTCATCCAGGTTGGGCGCCGGCGCGATTTCCACTACCTTCTGGTGGCGGCGCTGCAAGGAACAGTCACGCTCGAACAGGTGCATGACGTTACCCTCGGCGTCGGCCAGGATCTGCACTTCGATGTGGCGCGGGCGCAACACGGCCTGCTCGAGGAACATGGTGGGATCGCCGAAAGCAGCATCGGCCTCGCGCATGGCGGACTGCAGGGCTTCGGGGAGGGCTTCACGGGTCTCCACGCGACGCATGCCACGTCCACCACCGCCGGCAACAGCCTTGGCGAAGATCGGGAAGCCGATTTCGTCGGCTGCCGCGATCAGTTCATCGAGGTCCTTTGAAGGCTTGCTCGACTTCAGCACGGGGACACCGGCCTTGCGGGCAGCTTCCAGGGCAGCAACCTTGTTGCCTGCGAGTTCCAGGACCTCGGCAGGCGGGCCCACGAAGGTGATTCCCGCGGCCTTGGCCGCACGGGCCAGGTCAGGGTTTTCCGAGAGGAAGCCATAGCCGGGGTAGATGGCGTCGGCGCCGGCTTCCTTGGCGACGCGGACAACCTCCTCGACGTCCAGGTAGGCGCGGACAGGGTGGCCCACCTCGCCGATCAGGTAAGCTTCGTCGGCCTTCTGCCGGTGGATCGAGTTGCGATCCTCATGCGGAAAGACGGCTACGGTCTTGGCGCCCAGTTCATAACCAGCGCGAAACGCCCTGATCGCGATTTCGCCGCGATTGGCCACCAGAATTTTCGAAAACATACTTCTCCTGCATCATTGCGGGTGGATCGGTCGGTGGTCACAGTGTGTAGTGCCGCCAGCATCAAACACAAATCTTTGTGGCAACCATCACAATGGAATCGTCATCTGGGCTGTATATGCGTGCGCGCGACTCCCCACCGTGCTAATGGCCGCAGCATCCTCCGGCACCCGGGCGCGTAGAAAGCGGGAATCCACGGCCCCGCCCCATATGATGTTGGAGGGGCTTCGGCAAGCCCCGGCTCCGGCGGTCCCGGAGCGGAAAACAGCGCGATACGGCAACCGGCGTTAGGTTTTGGGTTTTCAAGTGCAAGTAGTCAGCATCAGCAGCCTCAAAGGCGGAGTGGGAAAGACGTCAGTGACCACCGGCCTGGCGTCCGCGGCCCTCGCGGCCGGCATTCCAACCCTCGTGGTGGACCTCGATCCCCATGCCGACGCTACGACGGCACTCGGCGTCCAGCGAGGTGACCAGTTGGACATTGGCCGCATGCTCAAGAGTCCCCGGAAAGCGAAACTTCCCGAGAACGTCGCCAGCAGCAGCTGGGTTTCCAACGGTTCCAGCGGCGGCAAGCTTGACGTTGCTGTTGGATCAGCGTTCACGGGTATCTATGACCGCCCGGATCTCGGCCGCCGCGACCTTCGCAGGCTCTCGGCCGTTCTTGCAGGAACCACCAACTATGAACTGATTCTTGTGGACTGCCCTCCTTCGCTGAACGGGCTCACCCGCATGGCATGGAGCGCCAGCGACCGCGTAGTGCTCGTGGCCGAGCCCGGCCTGTTCTCCGTGGCCGGTACCGAACGGACCATGCGCGCCATCCAGTTGTTCCGACAGGAATTCGCTCCTCATCTGGCGCCAGCGGGAATCGTCGCCAACCGCGTTCGCACCGGCTCAGCAGAGCACACCTTCCGGCTGTCCGAGATGGAGTCCATGTTCGGCGAGCTGCTCCTGACGCCGCACATTCCGGAGCAGGCAAACTGGCAGCAAATCCAAGGCGCAGCCCACTCCGTGCACCACTGGCCTGGCGATTCAGCCAAGAACTCCGCAAAACTCTTCGACGCACTCTTGCAGAGCCTACTTGAGGGTCAAGCCGGCTTGCGGAATCGCCAGCAGCGCTAGCCCCCACGCGCCAGCCATATGACGGAAGAAGCCGCACCCTCTATCCAAGGGGCGGCTTCATCCGTTACCAAGACATCCAGTTGGGCTTATTTAGCCGATACGGCGGGCAACGCGCCGCTTGCTCAATTCGTCGTCCGGAAAGGACTGCTCGGCGGCGTGCTCGCTCGGAAGCGCGGCAAGGCTTCCCTCGACTTCCCGCCATACACGTCCCACCGCGATGCCAAAGACACCCTGTCCGCCTTGCACGAGGTCAATGACCTCGTCGGCAGAGGTACATTCGTAAACACTGGCGCCATCGCTCATAAGCGTAATCTGCGCAAGGTCTTCAACACCACGCTCGCGAAGATGCTCCACGGCTGTGCGGATCTGCTGCAGGGAAACACCGGTATCAAGTAGTCGCTTGACTACCTTGAGCACCAGGATGTCGCGGAATCCATAGAGACGTTGCGAGCCGGAACCCGCAGCACCACGGACGGCCGGCTCAACCAAACCGGTGCGCGCCCAATAGTCCAGCTGACGGTACGTGATACCTGCAGCCTTGCAGGCAGTGGGCCCACGGTAGCCCGCGTCCTCGTCCAGCACTGGAAGGTCCTCTGTGAAGAGCAAACCTTGGGCGCCGGATGCGGGCGCAGCAATGCCGGTCGAGGCCTGCTTCAGCTCGCCTGCTTCGCCTTTCGGACTCACGTGACCTCCTTGTTCTCAGTTCCCTTGGGGACGGTGCTTACCACTGATCACAACGCCGAAATTCAGCCGTGTAATTCCCACAAGTCGGCACCTTCCAGTGTGACTTGCGCGGGCAGTGTATGCAACGGGAACTTGATACCTTCGACGTTAGGCCCGGGAGGGCGTTAGGTCAAAGACCTCGGGCGCAAAATCCGGTCGTGTCGAAAGTTTCACCCTCAACTTTAGGCTTAGGGTGATTCAGCCTTCGAAATCCTCAGGTTCCACGTCGTCCAGGAACTCGCGGAAACGCCGCATTTCACGTTCTTCGTCCACACTGGGATCCGGCTCTGAATCTTCGCCTTCGTCATGCTCAGTGATCCGGACTCCTGCTTCCTCCATCACCGCATCCGCGCACCAAATGCGGCATTTGGCCCGCAATGCAAGGGCCAACGCATCGGAAGCGCGCGAACTCACTACAGTGCCGTCGTCGAATTGCAGTTGCCCGTAGAAGATGTTGTCTTCGACCGCCACGATGTTAACGCTGATGATTGAATGCCCCAAGGATTCTACGACGTCAATCAGGAGATCGTGGGTCATCGGCCGCGGTGGGACCACACCTTGCTGGGCCAGGGCAATGGCGCTGGCCTCGGGTGTTCCAATCCAGATGGGGACATGCCGTTCACCCTTGATCTCCCGCAGGAGGACCAAAGGCTGGTTGGACGGCAGTTCGATCCGGACGCCGACAATTTCAACTTCGATCATCAGGTGTCCATCCGGGAGATACGGTCGTGGACGAGCGCCCTGTGCAGCGTCAGGCACAGTTCGCTGATTTCACGTGCTGCCTCGGCAGCCCGTGCTTGGGAGGCGGCGTCGCGCCTGGACGTCAGGGGCGCAACCGCTCTCTCCACCAGGCCGAACTCACGCTCGGCTGCAGCCTGGAACGGCCGGAGATGGCGCGGCTCCAAACCATGACCCTCCAACTGGACGCAGGCACGCGCAACCTGGAGGGCGTGTTCGTCGAACTTGCCGCCAACATGGCTTATTAGTCCGAAGCTCAGGAGTGACTCCAGCAAGGGTACGCTTGCACCCGATTCGGCCCGGAGCTGCTCCTCGGTCAATGCGCGGGCACGGCCTTGGATTTCGGCAGCCATTTCCGCCGAAACTACGCGGGGTGACACCGTGACGCCTGGAGGCAGGTTTTCGGGACGCTCCCCGCGATCGATCGCGTCCAAGTAATCCTTGATGACCTTGAGCGGCAAGTACTGGTCCCGTTGAAGGGCAAGGACGAAACGGAGGCGCTCAACATCACTGTCCGCGTACTGCCGGTACCCGGCAGGGGTCCGCTTCGGATTAATGAGGCCCTTTTCCTCAAGAAAGCGGATTTTGGACGCAGTCATCCCTGGGAAGTCGTCGCTCAACTGCGCCAGGACTTCCCCGATGTTCAGGACCTGCGGTCCGCGACGTTCCGGCTGGGCCATTGCCACAGGCAGGTACCCCGGGGTCAGACTTGGCCCGCCGGGCGGCCAGGGCTGAAGTAGTAGGTCAGCCGGAACTTGCCGATCTGCACCTCGTTGCCACTCTTCAGCAGCACCCGATCCACGCGGTCGTGGTTCACATAGGTTCCATTGAGGCTACCCATATCCACGAGTTCGAAGCCCGTTGGGGTGCGGTGGAACTCCACGTGCTTGCGGGACACCGTGACGTCATCCAGGAAGATGTCTGCGTCCGGGTGCCTGCCGGCCGTAGTGGTATCGGCGTCCAGAAGGAACCGGGCCCCCGCGTTTGGTCCGCTGTGCGCAATGAGCAAGGCAGAGTCCGGCGGCAGGGCATCAACGGAGGCACGCTCTTCGGGTGCGAGCCGGGGTGCAACGCTTGGCTCGTCCCACGTTGGCGTGATGCTGATCGAGGTGGTCTCCGACGTGGGTTGCTCTTCCGCGCCCCTTCCGACATTGGCTTGGTTCTGTTCGCCGCCAACCATGGAATTTCCTCCTCATCCGCCGGCAATTCCAAACCTTGCCGGCCACTTCCGCCTCCCGGTACCGCCGGGCAAATCGGTTGCTGGCCCGCCTTCCCGCGTCCTTGGCTAAAAGAATGCAGCCGGGCGGGCCAGATAACTTTAGCCTACCTGTTGTTCGTACTCGGATGCACTGAGCAGGGAATCCACTGCGTCGGCTTCTGCAAGCTTTACTTCAAAAAGCCAACCATCGCCGTAAGGATCAGAGTTGATCAGGGCCGGATCCTGGTCCAAAGAGTCATTGCGGTTAATGACTTCACCGCTAACGGGAGCATAGATATCACTGACGCTCTTGGTGGACTCAACCTCCCCAACAACTTCATTCCCGGTGATCTTTGTCCCGGGTTCGGGCATCTGGGCGTAAACAACGTCACCCAGGGCGTCCTGCGCGAAGTCGGTAATACCAATCCGCACCACGCCATCGGCGTCAGGGGCAGAAACCCACTCGTGCTCTGCGGTGTAGGAAAGATCGGCTGGAATATTGCTCATGGGTCGCCTTTCATCGGGACATTTACGGATCTCGACGGCGGCCCGGGCATCCGGCCACCGCTGAAAGTATAGGCACAATTCCCCTGTGCCTGATGAGGTCTCTGCCATGATTGACCCATGACTGAACAAGCACAAGTACCGGCTCGGAAAAAACGCAATTGGGGCGTCAAAATTATTCTGATCCTGGTGGCATTGCTTGTCGCTGTGGCAGCCTACTTTATCCTTGGGGCCATTCTGCCCCGATGGTGGTCCGACGTCGTCGCGGGGCAGATCCGGCGGGACCTCGGCGCGAGCGTATTGGTGGGCATGTTCTACGGCTTCGTCTTCACCTTCGTTCCCCTCGTGGTGGCGTGGCAGGCAACCCACAAGGCTGTCTCCTGGCCTTGGAAGATAGTCATCCTGCTGGCGGCTGTCGCAATCGCCACGCCGAACCTGCTGACGGCAGGCATTGTGTTCGGTTCAACCGAATCTGCGCACGCCGGCCAGCGCACCTTGAGCGTGGATGCCGGATTCTTCACTACGTGGACGGCGATCTCGGCGGTAGCGGCTGCGGTGATTTTTGCGGTGGTTACTGTTCTTTGGGCCCTGTGGCGCCGGCGAGGCAAGCAAATGCGGGCGTTGAGGCAGGCTGAGAGCGAACGAACCAAGGCTGCGAAGAGAGCAGAGCAGGAAGCCCGGGACGCTGCCCCCAACCCCTAGGACGCGAAAGCCCGCCACGGATATTGTCCGTGGCGGGCTTTTTGGTTTTGCAGCCCAGCGGCAGTTTTGCAGCCCAGCGTCAGGAGACTGCCGCCCCCTGAGGTTCGCGTTCGACGTCGGGCCTGGTCTTTGCTGCTCCAACTTCCTTGCGCTTGGCTGCTGCGGTGGCAGCAAGCATGACCAACAACGCGGCTACAGTGATCGCGGTCCCTGCCCAGATGGGCGAGGTGTAGCCGAGGCCGGCTGAAATGGTGACCCCTCCGAGCCAGGCGCCCAGCGCATTCCCCAGGTTGAAGGCGCCAATGTTGGCCCCGGATGCCAGGGTGGGAGCGGAGGAGGCAAAGTGCATCACGCGCATCTGCAGACCGGGGACGGTAGCAAAACCGAAGCCGCCCATGAGGGCCAGCGAGATCAAGGTAGCGATGCTGCTGGACGCGGTGAGGGCGAAGAAGCCCAGGACCAGCACCAAGCCGGCGAGGATTATGACGAGGGATCCGTCCAGGTTTTTGTCGGCCGCCTTCCCGCCCAGGAAGTTGCCGACGAACAGTCCGCCACCGAAGAGCACCAACAACCATGGGACGGCGCCCGGCTCAAACCCGGAAATTTCAGTAAGCGTGAATGCGATGTAGGTGAACGCGCCGAACATGCCGCCAAAGCCCAAAATCGTCACGACGAGGGACAGCCAGACCTGGCCGGATTTGAAGGCTCCCAGTTCGCTTCGGAGGTCTTTGGTCGGCTCCGTACTCCCCTTCGGCACCATCAGCGCTATTCCGAGCAGTGCCACCACGCCGATTCCGGTGATGGCCCAGAATGTTGAACGCCAACCCAGGTTCTGGCCAAGGAGGGTACCGAACGGAACGCCGAGGACGTTGGCGGCAGTAAGTCCTGTGAACATGATGGCAATGGCACCGGCTTTTTTGTGCCGAGGAACCAGGCTGGCTGCCACCACAGAGCCGATTCCGAAGAACGCACCGTGGCACAACGCCGCAATGATGCGGCCTACAAGCATCGCCGTGTACGAGTCGGCGATGGCGGAGAGGAAGTTGCCGACGATGAACAGAACAAGCAGCCCAACAAGGACGGGCTTGCGCGGAAGCCTGGTAACGGCGGCAGTAACCAGAAGGGCGCCGACTGTCACGCTTAGCGCATAACCGGAAATGAACCAGCCCGCCGAGGCCTCGCTCACTTGGAAATCTGCCGCTACTTCCGGCAAAAGGCCCATGATGACGAACTCGGTTAATCCGATGCCAAATCCGCCAAGGGCGAGGGCTATCAACCCTGCGGGCATGTGGAACTCCTTAGTTGGGTGGCTCCCAAAAGCAAGGTAGATGTGCGCCTCTGGAAACCCGTAGAATAATAGTTGCAGACGCTGTATATATAGTTGCACACGCTAGATAATTGCGCAAGCAACTACTTTCGATCGGCTGCACTGATACGCAAACCAAGGCAGGAGCACAATAAGCATGGGCATCAAGGATGACGCCGTAGAAGTACGCGCACAGGGATGGCGCACCCTCGCTGCCCTGCACGGAAGCATCGAGGCTGAACTCGAGAAAGCACTCCAGGCTTCCACCGAGCTGTCGGTCGTCGAATACACAGTTCTTGACGCCCTGAGCCGTCAGGACGGATGGCACATGCGCATGCAGCAGCTTGCCCGCGCCACGGCTCTTTCCAGCAGTGCAACCACCCGACTGGTCAACCGCCTGGAGGACCGGGGACTGCTGACGCGGATCCTCTGCGCGGATGATCGTCGTGGGATCTACACCGAGCTCACGGTCGCCGGCCAAAAGCTGCTTGAGGCAGCAAAGCCTGTCCATGATGAGACCTTGGCGTCGGCCCTGGAAGCCGCTGAGCAGGTTCCGGAACTCGAACCCCTGGTACGCGCACTGGGAGCGCTGCAGAAGGCCTAGCCCGATCTCTACCGCGATAAACTCAACAGCCCTTCCGCGAAAAGACTGAGATCAAAGATCTATTCAGCTGTGGATTCTTTACAGATCCTGCACCAATCGTCGGTGAGGGCTGGTTTCCAGACCCCACACCTAACCGAAGGAGTCCAACTACCCCGCACCAGGCTTCATCTGCCAGTTAATCATGGCCCCTCCGATGATATTGAGCACGAGAGACTCAATGAATATCACCGTCTCTTCGCGACCTGGCTTGTATCGAGTCGGGTGGCCGCAGCGGTTACGAAGGGTTAACTTCTCATCAAGCAGGGCACGAGCGTTTCTGTTTAGCATCCCTGCATCTTCTGCAATCAAAATGAGGGCGGACTCTTTGAGGTATAGCAGGTCATCCGTCTTACGAACCTTACGGTAGGCGGTAGACGTACCGAAGCGCGCGAAGTTCGCCTTTTCAACCGCTCGAATCCCGCCCCTATGGTCTTGGACCACTGACAGCAGGTGCTGGATGCACGCCGACCACACCATTAGGACAGCGGCTCTGTACATACCTCCTTCGTAGCACCGTACCGCCTCCTCCAAGTAGTCCCTGTAGTCCGAGGGGGCTGCTGCTGCCGCCTGATGAAGAGAATGAAGCGCCTGCGCCGGAGCTTCCCGCGTCACGTCCTTGACCGGCACTGCATGTAGCCGTTGGAACTCGGCTAGCGAGGCAAGTCGCGGCGCGGCGTTATTCACCGGTCGCAGCCTCGACCGTTCCATCATTTAGGACGTATTTACGCATGTTCCGAAAGATCTCCGCCACCGTTTCAGCCGTTGCGTCTGCGGCGATGTGAATCTCAAGATTGACATGAACCGCTGGACTGGCTTGCAACGTAACCTGCGAGGGCCCGAAAGTGCTCGGCAACTCCTGATGGGAAGACACAACGGGCTTGGTGCCATGGGGCGAAGCCGACTGCTCACCGGCTTCTTTGTCTACCGAACCCTCGGGCGCCGCCTGGCTTCCGGCTCGCTTGAGAACGTAGTCGTTGTAGAACTGCTCGATTGCGGCGCGGTCGCCTTTGAAGTATGTCTCAGGGCGATTCTTGCCTGCAGTAATGAATTTACCCAGCCCCGAACTCTCAGCGACTCGCATAAACATGATGACTCCGTCGCCCAAGGCCGCGCCCTGCGCGCCTTCCAGCTGGTCCGTGTAGTGCCTATACCACTGATCGCCAACGTCCGTCTTCGTGGCATCAGTTTTGTTGGCATGGTACATCCATTCCAAGGTCTGACAATAGAGCGGGGCGGAGGCGAGCACCCCAGCCATGAGCTTTGCCTTTGCATCCTCTTCCTGCGCCGACGCCCAGGCTCGTCCAACGTCGGTGATCTCGACGTTCTGACCATCGCGCTGAATCAGACCGAGCCACCGAGCGGCCTCGATCTTGCGATTGTCGCTGACTTTCTCTAGGTTCGACTTCACCTTCGCAAGAGACACCCATCCGAAGTTGGGGCGGAGGTATGAAGTCAACTTTTCAAGGTCGTCAATGGTGGTTTTAATCGGAATCATCCGGTCCTCCGCGTCTGCACTCTTTAAGAATCGACTGACACCTTTGCCACCCGAATTCAGGCTAGGGGCCGTATAGCAGCCACCTATGGCAAGACACGGTAACAGGTCGATAACAGCCTCGGCAAGTCCTGAACCAAGGTTGACGTGTCAGCGTAGGTCTGAATCTTTTGGTTTCCAAGGATGTCAGGGGTCAGCCCAATTTGTATAGCTACGCAAGAGGAGTGCGAACCAAAATGCTGAGGGGTCAGAATGGACCCTCTGACCCCTCAACGCTGATTGTAGTGGTTGCTTGCAGTGGGCTATCTCTTGATATGAAAGCCAGAGCCGCACCTCCCTCCCCCTCCCATACGGCAGGAACAGGACGATTCTGAGCCTATGTTGAACATGCAGCCTTGTTCGCCATCATGGGACGAAACATGGACCCACTTATCAGCTCGGACGTGGAACTCGACCTCGAGTGCAACGTCGCCTCAGTGTCTGCCCCCATGACGACAAGGGTCAGCGGTACAGCAATGAATTCTCATAAACGAGCCATCCTATACACAGCGGATACCCGGCCAGCCGGGGAGCAAAGCCGGTGCACCATGAGACTTTGGCATCCACGAATGGCCGTCCGTACGCGAGCTCGAGCTCGGCGCCTGTAGAAGGTCTAGCACGATCCCGGTCCTGGTTGTATCCCCGGCATTCAACCCCTTGATACGAACAAGACCGGGACCAAGCCAAACGTTAACGACCAAAGGCCGGAACCCCGCGTTTCCGCGTGATTCCGGCCTTTATGGTCGGGCTGACAGGATTTGAACCTGCGACCCCTTGACCCCCAGTCAAGTGCGCTACCAAGCTGCGCTACAGCCCGCTGGTTCCACCGTTCTCCGCCTAGGTTTTCCTCCGAAGAATCCCACCTAAGCAGTCCGGCCGAACCACCTCCAAAAGCTTACACGAAGTTGGAGGGTGCCAATGCCATCAGAGCCAAACTCGACTGTGATGCCCGTCTCATTTAGCGCTTCTTGCCGCGCTTCTCACGGACACGCATGTTGACCTCGATGGGCGTGCCTTCGAAGCCGAACGTTTCGCGCAAGCGACGCGTGATGAAGCGGCGGTATCCGGGGTCCAGGAAACCGGTGGTGAACAGCACGAATTTCGGCGGCCGGCTGGAGGCCTGGGTGCCGAAGAGGATGCGCGGCTGCTTGCCACCGCGAACCGGGTGCGGGTGGGCAGCAACCAGTTCACCGAGGAACGCGTTCAGGCGGCCAGTGGGGATACGGCGGTCCCAGCTCTCCAGCGCAGTATCCAAGGCAGGAACCAGGCGGTCCTTGTGCCAACCGGTTTTCGCGGAAATGTTGACCCGGGGAGCCCACTCAACGTGGGCCAGGTCCTGCTCGATTTCACGCTCGAGGTAACGGCGGCGTTCGTCGTCCAGCAGGTCCCACTTGTTGAACGCGAGTACCAGCGCACGGCCGGACTCAATGGCCAACTGCAGAATGCGGACGTCCTGTTCGCTGAGGACCTCGTCCACTGCGAGGAGCACGACGGCGACCTCCGCCTTTTCGAGGGCGGCCTGCGTACGCAGGGACGCGTAGAAGTCGGCGCCCTGTGCCATGTGCTGGCGCCGGCGGATACCTGCGGTGTCCACGAAGCGCCACGTGCGGTCGCCAAGTTCAATGAACTCGTCAACCGGGTCACGCGTGGTGCCGGCCAGCGGATCAACCACTACGCGCTCGGAGCCTGCAAGCTTGTTCAGCAAGGAGGACTTACCCACGTTCGGGCGACCGATCAGGGCGATGCGGCGAGGACCGCCGGAGCGCTCCACACCTTCCACCAAGGAATACTCGGGAAGCGTGTCCATGACGTGGTCCAGGAGGTCGGCTACGCCGCGGCCGTGAAGGGCGGACACCGGGTAAGGCTGGCCGAAACCAAGGCCCCACAATGCAGCGGAGTCAGCTTCCTGTGCGAAGTCATCCACCTTGTTGGCCACCATGATGACCGGCTTCTTGCTCTTGCGCAGCATCTTCATGACGCCTTCATCCGTCGCAGTCGCGCCAACGGCGGAGTCCACCACGAAGAGAACAGCGTCGGCAAGCTCAACAGCCATTTCGGCCTGCTCGGCAACTCGGGCGTGGATGCCCTTGGCATCGTGTTCCCATCCGCCGGTGTCTACCAACGTGAAGTTACGGCCATTCCAACGTGCGGAGTACATGACGCGGTCGCGGGTAACACCCGGGGTGTCCTCCACGACGGCTTCGCGGCGGCCAAGGATGCGGTTGACCAAGGTGGACTTGCCCACGTTCGGGCGGCCGATGATGGCCAAAACCGGGTCCAGCTTGAGGGGACCTTCGTCGCCTTCGTCGTCGTAATCGCCGCTAAGCAGCGCTGCGTCGTCTTCGTCGAGGTCGTAATCATCCAGACCGGCCCGGAGGGTGGCCGCACGGAGTTCGGCCTCTTCATCGTCCAGGGCAGCCAGGTTTTCAGCCACCTGGTCGGTGCCGGTGGGCGTGTATTCGTCGTCGCCGGCTCCGTGGAGGCCGGATTTTTGAGTCGTATCGCTCATTGCACGTTCCTTAATGGTGGTCTGCCGGCGTCCCGGCTACTTCTGTTTGGCGGTGCTGCGTTGTGGATGGTCCGGACGGAGGTTCCTGGGGAAGGCCCTGCCCTGTAGTCCTGACTGCATCCTGGACGTGTCCGGCCAGTGCATCGCGGATTGCCGCAGCCGCCCTGTCCATTGAAACACGCCCCGGTTCGCCCTTCCGGCGCTGCACCGTGAGGGGTTCGCCGAAGCTGACATACAGCCTGCGGCGGGGTTTGGGAATATGGTCGCGGTGCTCATCACCCGCACGGGTTCCGAGAATCGCGACGGGTATGACCGTGGCGCCGGAGTTGATAGCCAGCCAGGCGACACCATTGCTGATGTTGTCAGCGGAGCCGCTCCCCCGGGTTCCTTCAGGAAGGATCCCAACGCAACGGCCGGCGTCGAGCAATTGCTTGCCTATGTGCAGTGCGCTGCGGTCACCGCTTCGGTCCACCGGAATCTGCCCTGATCCCCTGAGGACGCGGCCCAGGAATCCCTGGAACATCTCTTTCTTGACCAGGATGTGCATGGGGCGCGGCGAAGCGCCGAACATCACGGGACCGTCGAGGAAGCTGATGTGGTTGCCTGCAAATATCACTGGACCAGCAGCGGGTATGTTGCCCTTGCCCGCCACGACCGTCCGGTAGATGACATGATCCAGGATCCAGCCAACGGGACGGCTCCAGATGCGTGTCCACTTGGCTGGAAGGAGTGGTGCTGAAAGCTGGTTCTTAGTCGCCATAGATGACCTTGCTAACGATCGCCAGCGCTGTTTCCACTGTTTCCTCAAAGTCGAGGTCCGAGGAATCGAGGGTCACAACGCCGTCGGCCGCTTGGGTGAAGTTCACCACTGTGGAGTCCTTGGCATCGCGCTGTGTCACCTGTGCGGCAAGCTGTTCCTTGCTTTGCGTACCGCCCAACTGAATACCACGACGCCGGAGCCTCGCTTCTTCACTCGCGGTCAGGAGCATACGGACCTCGGCGTTGGGTGCAACCACCGTGGTGATGTCGCGTCCCTCCACCACCATCCGGTGATGGTGCTGATCGATGAGCTGGCGCTGGCGGCGGATCAGCTCCGTGCGGGCACCCAGCGTAGTAGCGACGGCGCTCACGGAGGACGAGATCAAGGGATCGCGGATTTCATCGGTAATGTCCGTACCGTCCACTGCCACGTACTCGGTAGCAGTGCTGGTGCTGATTTCCAGGGGCATGACTTTGGAAGCCTGCTCCACAGCGGCGCCGTCCTGGAGGTCGAGCCCTGTTTTGAGGCAGTACCACGTGAGTGCGCGGTACATCGCACCGGTATCCAGGTACGCCAGCTTCAAGCGCCGGGCAACTTCCTTGCTGACGCTGGATTTGCCCGACCCCGAGGGGCCGTCGATCGCGATCACGAGCGGCTTGCCGGGGCGGGCAACTGTCTCCGGCCCAAAGAATTCACGCGTCATTACTGGAGTACCCGCCATCCACGATCGGTCAAGGCTTCAACAAGGAGGTCGTGCTTGCTCGGCAGGACTGAGAGCTCCACCATGCCCACGTTCTGACCCGAGGAGTGATCGAGCCGGAGGTCTTCGACGTTCACGCCGATCTCGCCAATTTCGGTAAGGAGCTGCGCGATCTGTCCGGGCTTGTCATCCACGAGGATCGTAAGCCAGGAATACGCTTGTGGAGGCCCGCCGTGCTTGCCCGGAATCCGGGCCTGCCCGGCGTTCCCTTCGCTGATGAGCTGTGCAAGATCCAACCGCGCTCCCGGTGCAAGCGGCGCTTCCAAAGTCCCAATCAATCGATTTAGGTCCTCACGAACGCCGTGCAGGATGGAAACAACCTTTTCCGCATTGCCACCCAGTATCTGCACCCAAAGGGTTGGATCACTGGCAGCGATGCGGGTGGTGTCCCGCAACCCGTTCCCGGCCAAGGACAGGGCATGCAAGGGCGTTCCCTGCAAGCGGCTCGCCAGAAGCGAAGACATGATCTGCGGCAGATGAGACACGAGAGCCACCGCTTCATCGTGCTCATCAGCGGTGAACTGGGAGACGATTGCTCCCAAATCCCCCGCCAGCGAACGTGCCGTTTGCAGGGCGTCGGTGTCGGTTTCCTCGGATGGGCAAACGACCCAGGGCATGGATGTGAAAAGCTCGCCCCTGGCCGCAACGGGCCCCGACTTCTCCCTGCCGGCCATCGGATGGGTCCCCACGTACCTGGCCAAATCCACGCCGCGCTCCCGCAATTGGGATTGAATAGTGGCCTTGACGCTGGCAATGTCAACGACGACGGCGGAGGGGTAGTCCGCCAGGGCCTTCTCCACGACGTCGGCCGTCACGTCAGGCGGTGCAGCGACAACAACCAACTGAGGTTGCTCATCAAGCTCGGCCAACGGCCTGCCGGCACCAATGTCCACCGCGACCGCCTGGTTGGTCGGCGAGGGGTCGAAAAGGAAAACGGGAACACCGCGTCCGCGCAGGCCGAGGCCAATGCTGGCTCCAAGCAAGCCTGTACCAAGAACCACGACCGGGCCATCAAGATGGCCGCGGCCGTGCGAGCGGAATGCCGACATGCCCTAGAGCCCCACAGATGCCAGAAGGTGACCGACTTCCTGCCTGCCGAGGTTGCGGATGCTTCCTTGGCGCTGGTCTCCCAGGCCAATGGGACCGATCTTGACACGGACAAGTCGCTCTACCGGGAAACCAACAGCATCAAACATACGGCGAACGATTCGGTTCTTGCCGGAGTGCAGGACAACCTCAATGAGGACGTGGCCAGGTGTGGAGTCAACCAGGCGGAAGGAATCCACTGTTGCCAGACCGTCTTCAAGCTCGACGCCGGACTTCAGCTGCGCGCCGACGCCCTGCGGGAAGGGACCGCGAACCTGAACCAGGTACGTCTTGGGAACCTCATAGGACGGGTGGGTCAGGCGGTTGGCGAGTTCGCCGTCGTTGGTCAACAACAGCAGCCCTTCGGTGCCGACATCCAAGCGCCCGACGTGGAAGAGCCTCTCCCCCTTGGCGTTCTTCAGGAAATCGCTGATGCACGGGCGGCCCTCGGGGTCTTCCATGGTGGAGACAACGCCCTTGGGCTTGTTGAAGACCATGTAGACAAGGGTTTCGTCCAGCTGGATCCGGATACCGTCAACGTGAATCACGGCGGTCTTGGGATCCACACGCATGCCAAGCTCGGTAGTGACCACGCCATCTACCTCGACGCGGCCTTCGAGGATCATTTCCTCACACACGCGGCGGGAAGCCACGCCGGCCTGGGCCATGACCTTCTGCAGGCGCACGCCGTCGACATCGTGGAGGTCCGACTGCGGGACTTCCTGGCGCGGACCGCGGTTGCGGGCAGGCTTGCGGATGGGGCCCAGGTTCTGGCCGAAGCGTTCGCTGCCGAAAGCCTTGGAGCCATACTGCCTGGCGGGCTTCGCCTTGGGCTTCAACGCACCGGGTGTTCCGGGAGCCTTGCCGTAACCGGGCTTGTTGGAGCCGGGCTTGCGGAAGGGCTTGGCAGGCCTGGCGGCCTGGCCGCGATCGTAATCGCCAGCCGTTGTAGGGTTATCGGGATCGAATGGGGCCGCTTCCCGTGGCTTTGAAGCCTTGAACGGGCGGCCCTCGCCCTGAGTGAAGTTGCGCTTTCCAGCGCCGGCACTGCCGCCGCGGCCGGAGAAGCCGCCGGCGTTGGAGCGGCCTGTGCCGCCCCTTGCCTCATTGCGTCCAGAACTGTTGCGTCCCGAACTGTTACGTGGTGAACCCTGGCGTCCCGCCTGTGTCATGACCCGTCCTTGTGTAGTAATGGCCGGCAATTAGTGCTGCAATCAACACTAGCCAGCCGGGCAGACATCGTCTGCCCCTTGTTGCCGTGGCACCGTCCATGCGGTGCCGTGAATCAGTATGTAGTTTTCGTGCGTTGCCGGGCTTACATCCGGCTGGCGTCGTAGTACTCGTCGATCCCTTCCAAACCCGGAAGGTGCGGCGAGAGTTGGGGCAGTTCCGCCACCGAGCCGATGCCCATCCGTTCCAGGAAGTAGGAGGTTGTCCTGTACAGGACAGCCCCTGATTCGGGATCGTTCCCGGAGTCTTCGATCAGACCACGCTGGGTAAGAGTCCGGACCACAGAATCGACGTTGACGCCTCGAATTGCGGACACCCGGGCCCTGGAGACCGGTTGCCTGTAGGCAATGACCGCCAGAGTTTCAAGCGCTGCCTGAGTGAGCCTGGTGGTCTGCCCTTCGAGGACGAACCTGCCCACGATGTCCGCAAAGTCAGACCGTGAATAGATCCGCCACCCACCGGCGACGTTCCGCAATTCAAAACCCCGGGGGGCAGAGCTGGCAACGGCAAAGCCGACAGCATCCACGTCCGGGGCTTTAACAGTATAGCCGCTATACTCCCGCTGCAGGTCCTGCAGCAAATCCTCGACGACGGCGACCGTTACGTTCAATCCCGCAGCCAACTCCTCCGAGGTGGCTGGCTCATCGATGACCATGAGCACAGCTTCCAACGCTGCCCGCGCCCCGCCAGGCAGGGTTTCGAGCTCAGCAAGGCCGGCTGCGGCCATGTCCTGCTCAGTCATTCGCTGTCCCCTTCGGTCGTTTCCTCGTACTCTTCGCTCAGGTTCGAGCTGTCCCATTCGGCCACATCCGCGGTCCATCGCACTGTCAGTTCTGCCAACGGACCTGCCTGCTCGAATGCCACAACCCTGTCCCGGAACATCTCCAGCAAGGCCAGGAAGCGGGCCACCACCACCAATGTTGTCTCGGCGTCGGCTATCAGCACGCGGAAGGAGAGGGGGGCTCCAAGTTGAAGCCGGTATCCGATGATCTCGGCTTGCTCCTTGACGCTCACCGGGGGTGCGTGGAGATGGTCCAATCCCACCTCTGCGGGCGCCGAGTCCTTTGGCTTCAGTGCCTTGGCGGCAAGCTCCGCGAACTGTTCAGGGGTGTGCCGCCACACAAGTTCGGGCAGCAGCGCGGCGAAATGGGCCTCCAGTGCCACTTGGCGCGGGTATCTCCGCTCTTCCTGTTCCAGGGTTTCACTGATGAGACCTGCCACTTGCTTGAACGCCTTGTACTGGAGCAGCCGGGCGAAGAGCAAGTCCCGGGCTTCCAGGAGAGCAATATCTTCGTCGTCCTCTACTTCGCCAGCGGGAAGGAGCCGGGCAGCTTTGAGGTCCAGGAGAGTGGCAGCGATCACCAGGAATTCGCTGGCCTCGTCCAACGCCCAGTCCTCCCCCAGTTCCTGGAGGCGGCGGATGTACTTGATGAACTCATCGGTGACGGTGGCCAAGGAAACCTCGGTGATGTCCAGCTTGTGCTTGGATATCAGGCCCAGCAGGAGGTCGAACGGCCCGGTAAAGTTTGCGAGCCGAACCTCAAAGCCCGCCTTACGGGTGTCGGAGGTGCCGGCGTCGGACGTTTTCTCCGGACTTGCCGCCTCGGCGAGTGACCGTCCCACGTGTCCGCTACGGCGCGCCGCCGCGCGAGATAAGTTCTTTTGCGAGGCGGCGGTAGGCGTCTGCACCGATGTGGTTGCCGGCGTAGCTCGTAATGGGTTCCGCGGCCACTGTGGCGTCCGCGAACTTAATGGAACGCTTGATGACGGTCTCGAAAACCTTGTCACCGAAGGCCTCCACGAGGCGCGAGATGACTTCGCGGCTGTGCAGGGTGCGGGCGTCGTACATGGTGGCGAGGACGCCGTCCACCTGCAGACGTGGATTCAAACGGTCCTGCACCTTCTCGATGGTTTCCACGAGGAGGGCCACTGCGCGAAGCGCGAAGAACTCGCAAATCAACGGAATGATGACGCCATGGGCGGCGGTCAGTGCGTTGACAGTCAACAGGCCGAGCGACGGCTGGCAGTCGATCAGCACGACGTCGTAGTCATCTTCAACACTCTTGAGTGCGCGGTCCAGGACTTGCTCGCGGGCGACTTCGTTGACGAGCTGTACTTCAGCAGCGGAGAGGTCGATGTTTGCAGGCAGAAGGTCCACACCTTCCACGCCGGTCTGCTGGATAGCATCCCGGATGTTCACTTTGCGGTCCATGAGGACGTTGTAGACGGTGAGATCGAGTTCGTGCGGATTGGCGCCGAGCCCTGCCGAAAGGGCACCTTGGGGATCAAAGTCCACCAAAAGCACCCGCCGGCCATATTCCGCGAGCGCCGCCGCGAGGTTGATGGTGGACGTGGTTTTGCCCACCCCGCCCTTCTGGTTAACCATGGCGATGACCCTGGCCGGGCCGTGGGAGGCTAGTGGAGCCGGTTCCGGGAAGTCGCGGTAAGGACGGCCCGTAGGCCCCATGATGGCGTCTTCCAGATCGAGCTCGGTGTCTCCCAGCGTAGCTGTTCCCCGTTCGCTGCTCACGTATCTAACCACTCTTTCGACGACGATCTTCCCTGCCGCTGTCCCCCTGGGTACAGCGCTGCTACCCACCTAGGCTACAGCGCCCGACACGGCATTTCGGGGAACTTGACTTTCGTTGATCTTTGAGCCTTGACCCTCTAGTTGAGGTCGAAGGTTACGAGAATGGAGGCTTGTTTTCCTTGGCCTCCTGGGCTCCCTGGCTTGCGTGGCTTCCATCGCGAACGGCAGAGGGCCGACACCCTGCATGGGTGTCGGCCCTCGTTGCTTTGTAGCGCGTGAAGCTGATCCTGCTAGATGGTTGCCTTGTGACGGGTTTCAGCTTCCGGAGCCGTCTCAGCCTCGGCGCCGTGGGCGATCATTGTCGTCTCGTCAAACGGTTCGCTGCCGGAGAGGACACGCTCCACCTGGGCGTTGTCGATTTCCTTGACCCAGGTGCCGATCAGAACGGTGGCAACGGCGTTGCCGGTGAAGTTCGTCAGTGCACGGGCCTCTGACATGAAGCGGTCGATGCCAACGATCATGCCCACGCCGCCCAGGAGCTCGGGCCTGTGTGCCTGCAGGCCGGCGGCAAGCGTTGCCAGGCCAGCTCCAGTGACGCCTGCGGCGCCCTTGGAAGCGATGATCATGAACACGAGCAGTGAGATCTGGGCACCCAGGTCCAGCGGCGTACCCATGGCGTTGGCGACGAACAGGGAGGCCATGGTCAGGTAGATGGCCGTGCCGTCAAGGTTGAACGAGTAGCCGGTGGGCACGGTCACGCCGACAACCGGCTTGGAGACACCCAGGTGTTCCATCTTGGCGATAAGGCGGGGCAGGGCTGCCTCGGAGGATGACGTGGAGAAGATGAGGAGGTATTCACGGGCCAGGTACTTCATCAGCTTGAAGATGTTGACACCGGCCACCGCACGGAGCAGGGAGCCGAGGATGACCACGATGAACACTGCGCAGGTGATGTAGAAGGCCACCATCAGGGTGAACATGCCGAGGATTGCTTGGACGCCAGTGGCACCAACGACGGCGGCGATCGCACCGAAGGCGCCGACGGGAGCCAGCCACATGATCATGATGAGGATCCGGAAGACAAGTCGCTGTCCGTGGCCGATGGCGGTGAGGATCGGGGTGCCCTGCTTACCCATCTTCTGGAGCGCGAAGCCCACCAGGATGGCCGCAAGGAGGGTGGGCAGGACGGGAATGTCGCTGGGGATGATGCCCATAAGGAAGTCCACGGTGCTGTCCGTGGCCGCCTTCTTGTTGGGGTCGTACGGAGTCAGCTTCAAGCCCTCACCCGGGTGGATGAGGTTGCCGACCACGAGGCCGATAGCCAGTGCGAAGGTTGACATGGCTACGAAGTAGCCAAGTGCGAGTCCACCTACCTTGCCGACGGTTGCGGCTTTGGCGATGGAACCGATGCCCAGGACGATGGTGCAGAAGATGACCGGAGCGATCATCATTTTGATGAGCTTGATGAAGCCATCACCGAGCGGCTTCAGGGACTTTCCAACCTCAGGGAACAGCAGGCCGACCACGGCACCGAGCACTACGGCCAGGATGACCGCGATGTACAGGTAATGCGACTTGTCGAGCCCCCTGCGTCCACCGGTGGTGGCTACTGCCGACTCTCCTCGTTGAGAGGTCATGGGATTCTCCTTCTGGATACTGTGTAAGGCGCTGCGGTCCTGCACTTGTGTCCAATCCGCTGCCCTTGTGTGATATCCATCATTCAGCCATGGGTGACACACATCACCGTTGCGGTCATATTGGTCATGGGAGGCCTACTTGTTTCATCGCTGGAGCATCGCCCGCCGCTTGTTTGTGGCAAACCTGCTGTTCGTGCTGGTGCTGACAGCTGTCTTCGGCGCGTTCTCGGTACTGGAGGCACGGGACAGGGCATACGAGGATGCGGGCAGCCGGATGCTTGCGATCGCGACGTCCATTGCCAACAACCCACTGGTGTTGCAGGCGGCGGCAACTTCTGATCCGTCAGCCATACTGCAGCCCTATGCGCTGGAGGTCATGAAGGACGCGGACGCAGATTTCATCACCATCATGGCTCCCGACCGGACCCGATGGACCCATCCCCGTCCCGAAGAGCTGGGCAAGCCCTATATCGGCACGATCGATCCTGCCCTGCGGGGTGAGACTTTCACGGAAGTCACTGCGGGTACATTGGGGCCCTCGGTCCGCACGATCGTGCCTGTGAAGGACTCCGGTGGAACCGTCAAGGCCTTGGTGGCGGCAGGCATCACCGTAAGAACCGTGGATACCGATGTCGCCGAAAGGCTGGGAGTGATTGGCGGCATCGCGCTGGTGGTCTTGTTCTTCGGCTCCATAGCCTCCTGGCTGCTCGGACGTTACCTGCGATCCGTGACCCGCGGCTGGGGTCCCGAACAGCTCGCGCAGCTCTTCGCCTACTACGAATCAGTCCTGCACTCCGTCCGTGAAGGCGTGATCCTGATCGATACCCGCGGAAAAGCAGTGATGTACAACGATCAAGCCGCGGAGTTGCTGGGACTGGAACCTTCCGAGGCCGACCGCTCCCCCGATGATGCTCCCAAGCTGTCCGACCTCCCCTTCGACGGGAGCCTGCGAGCGCTTTTCGAATCCGGCAGGCCAGCCCATGACGAAATCCATTTGACTGGTTCACGGATCCTGGTGGTCAACCAAGCCCCTGCCGTGGGCCCGGTCCCTGCCCGGAGCCGGCAAAAGCCATCGGTCTACGGCACAGTGGCCACCATTCGCGACCGCACTGAGATTGAGTCGTTGGGAACCGAGCTGGAAACCATGAAGACTCTCTCGGATGCGTTGCGTGCCCAGACCCACGAACATGCCAATCGCCTGCATATGATCGTTTCCCTTCTTGAGTTGGGCCGCACGCCCCAAGCGCTCGAGTTCGCCACCAAGGACCTGGAGCTCAGCCAGCAGCTCACGGACGACATGCTTGCTTCGGTGGATGAACCGGTGATGAGTGCATTGGTGATGGGCAAGTCCGCCGAAGCACATGAGCGTGGCGTGGAATTGGTGGTTCGGACATCAGGGAGTTCTGGCGTCCGCGGTCTGGAAATCCAGGACCTTGTGACGATTCTGGGAAACCTCCTGGACAACGCCATTGATGCTGCCGCGTCCGGTGAGATGCCCCGAAAGGTGGAACTGGACGTCGAAGCCAGTGTGGCCGGTGTTGGATTCACTGTTCGGGATTCCGGGGCCGGTATCGATCCTGGTTCGATCGATGATGTGTTGCAGTACGGGTACAGCACCAAGTCCGCCCAGGACAATCCGCGGGGAGCCCATGGGCGTGGTGTCGGCCTTGCCTTGGTCCGGCAGGCGGTCCAGCGGCTGAACGGTACTATGACGATCAGCAATCCAGGCGGTGCCCAGTTCCATGTCGTGCTGCCCGCGCCCGTTACCGAGGAAGAGAAGGCATGACAGACATCCGCGTCCTGGTGGTCGAGGACCAGCCCATCGCCTCAGACGCCCACTCTATTTACGTGGGCAGGCTCCAAGGGTTCACGCTGGTGGGAACGGCCCCGGATGGCCAGTCTGCACTGCGCATCCTTGGCGAATTCGCTGCGTCCGGCTCGCCGGTGGACCTGGTGCTGCTCGATATGAACCTGCCGGATCTTCATGGGTTGGATGTTGCCCGACGCATGCGCTCGGCGGGAGTCTTCGCCGACATTATTGCCATCACAGCCGTCCGTGAATTGAACATCGTGCGCAGCGCCGTTTCCATCGGCGTCGTGCAGTATTTGATCAAGCCCTTCACTTACGCGACCTTTGCCGACAAGCTGAACAGCTACCGCACTTTCCGTGATCAACTGGCGGGCTCGGTGTCCGGCATCTCCAAGGCCGGAGCATCCCAGAGCGACGTGGACCAGGCCTTCGCGAGTCTCCGGGCACCCACGGAACTACCACTGCCGAAGGGGTTGTCGGGTTCCACATTGGAGGCGGTGAAGGATCTTGTCCGCGCACGGCAACAAGCCGTATCCGCTAGTGAAGTGATGGATGCCCTTGGAATGTCCCGGGTCACAGCGCGCCGGTATCTGGAGTACCTGGCCGACGCCGGGACGGTCACCAGGGCTCCGCGCTACGGAACACCGGGCCGCCCGGAGAACGAGTACGGCTGGAACCGGGGCTAACACGCGCCTTAACGACTGGTCCGCCCGCGATCTGGACCTCAAGTTCCCCACAGAGCCTGCAAATGTATACATTGCTCCACTCTTTTTGAAGATTTATCCAATTTCCTCAAGTTTGTGTATACACTGAGATCATGCGCGCCAGTGATCGGGCCTATGCGGCCCTCCGTGAAGACATCATTGAGTGGCGCCTTCGGCCCGGCACGGTTCTGGCAGAAGTCGAGCAGTCCGAACGGCTGGGGGTCTCCCGCACGCCGGTGCGGGAGGCGTTGGGCCGGCTGATGGCTGAGGGATTGACGACGGCGGCAGGCGGCCGCGGCGTCGTCGTCACCGATATCTCGCTGGACAGCATCGACGAACTGTTTGAACTGCGCGAAACACTCGAAGTCAGGGCCGCAGCGTTGGCCGCACAGCGCGGAGAGCCGGGCGTCTTCGCCGAGCTGCAGGCGCAGCTGCTGAGGGCTCCGGATCTGCTCAGCGAGAAGGATCCTGGCCGGCACGAGTATTACGCGTTGGTTAGCCGGCTCGATGAGGCCATCGATGCTGCGATCTCCAACTCCTACCTTGCCCAGGCGATGCGGAGCCTGCGCGTGCATCTGGTACGGGTGCGCCGGCTGGCAGCCGATGATGCTGCCAGGCTTCATGCCGCGGCCGCGGAGCATGCGGCCATTGCCGAAGCGATCGCGGCAGGGAATCCCCGGCTGGCCGAAGCAGCCACCACACTTCATTTGCACCGAAGCCTTACCCACGTCAAAGCCGCTCATGTGGCCCGCTAAAGACCCTGCCTAGAACCACCCCCTGCCTAGAAGGAGCACCATGGTCAAGAACAACCACGTCCGCGTTTACAAGTCCGAAGAGAACCTCCCGCGTGAGGAGCAGTTGGCGCACAAGATCGCCGTGGTCGCCGCTGACCCCGTCGACGTCACTCCCGAGGTCACGGATATGGTGATCAACCGGATCATCGACAACGCGTCGGTGGCTATTGCCTCGTTGAACCGGGCCCCGATTGTCGCGGCACGTGCCCAGGCATTGACGCATGGGCCGTCCACGAACGGCAAGGGCGGACACGTTTTCGGGATCACGGAACGGGTCTCTCCCGAATGGGCGGCGTGGGCAAACGGGGTGGCCGTGCGCGAACTGGATTACCACGACACGTTCCTGGCCGCGGACTACTCCCACCCGGGAGATAACATCCCGCCGATCCTCTCCGTCGCCCAGCACGTAGGCTCCAACGGCAAGGACCTGGTCCGTGCCATCGCCACCGGGTATGAGATCCAGGTAAACCTGGTCAAGGCCATCTGCCTTCACAAGCACAAGATCGACCATGTGGCCCATCTCGGCCCGTCCGCCGCAGCCGGGATCGGCACGTTGTTGGGGTTGGATGTTGAGACGATCTTCCAGTCCGTGGGCCAGGCCCTGCACACCACGACAGCGACCCGGCAGTCCCGCAAGGGCGAAATCTCCACCTGGAAGGCCCACGCCCCGGCGTTCGCGGGCAAGATGGCCGTCGAAGCCGTGGACCGCTCCATGCGCGGACAGACCTCGCCCGTGCCGATCTACGAAGGCGAAGACGGCGTGATCGCCTGGATGCTGGACGGCCCGGACGCCTCCTACGAGGTCCCGCTGCCGCTGCCCGGTGAAGCGAAGCGCGCCATCCTGGACACCTACACCAAGGAGCACTCCGCCGAATACCAGGCCCAGGCCTGGATCGACCTCGCCCGCAAGCTCAACCGCGAGCACCCCGAAACCACCGACCCTGCCAACGTAGCCTCGGTGCTGATCAAGACCAGCCATCACACGCACTACGTGATCGGTTCCGGCGCGAACGATCCCCAGAAGTACTCCCCCACCGCGTCCCGGGAAACCCTGGACCACTCCATCCCATACATCTTCACCGTCGCCCTGCAGGACGGCGCCTGGCACCATGTGGACTCCTACGCCCCTGAACGCGCCTCCCGCCCGGACACCGTGGAACTCTGGCAGAAAGTCAGCACCGTGGAAGACCCCGAATGGACCCGCCGCTACCACTCCCTGGACATCGCCGAGAAGGCCTTCGGCGGCACTGTGGAAATCACCCTCACGGACGGCACCGTCATCACCGATGAAATCGCCGTGGCCGACGCGCACCCGCTCGGCGCCCGGCCGTTCGCCCGCGAGCAATACATCAACAAGTTCCGCACCCTCGCTGCCGGTTTGGTCGAGGAAGCCGAAATCGAACGGTTCCTCACCGCCGTCGAACGCGTCACCGAACTGGCCGCCGGCGAACTGGACCAGCTGAACATCACCGCAGCCCCCGGCATCATCGACCCCACCAACGCGCCGAAGGGACTGTTCTAAATGCTGTACTCCAAAGTCACCCCGGAACAGAAACGGCTGAAGCTCAGGGAACTGCTGGCCTCCGGGACCGTGCACCAGTTCCCCGGCGCGTTCAACCCGCTCTCGGCACGCCTGATCGAGGAAAAGGGCTTCGCGGGGGTCTACATCTCCGGCGCGGTCCTGGCCAACGACCTCGGCCTGCCCGACATCGGCCTGACCACCCTCACAGAGGTGGCCACCCGCGCCGGGCAGATCGCCCGCATGACCGACCTGCCCTCCCTCGTGGACGCCGACACCGGCTTCGGTGAACCCATGAACGTGGCCCGCACCATCCAGGAACTCGAAAACGCAGGCCTGGCCGGCTGCCACATCGAGGACCAGTTCAACCCCAAACGCTGCGGCCACCTGGACGGCAAAAACGTCGTGGACATCGACACCGCCACCAAACGCATCCGCGCCGCAGCAGACGCACGCCGGGACCCGAACTTCCTCATCATGGCCCGCACCGATATCCGCGCCGTCGAAGGAATCCAAGCAGCCCAGGACCGCGCCAAAGCCCTCGTGGACGCCGGCGCCGACGCGATCTTCCCCGAAGCCATGGCCGATTTGAGCGAATTCCAGGCCATCCGGGACGCCGTGGACGTGCCCATCCTGGCCAACATGACAGAGTTCGGCAAAAGCGACCTCTTCACCGTGGACCAACTCCAGGGCGTCGGGGTAAACATGGTCATCTACCCCGTCACCCTCCTCCGCATTGCCATGGGCGCTGCAGAGCGTACGCTGGAATCGATTAAGGCTGCGGGGACTCAAGAGGCACAAGTGGAAAACATGCTCACGCGTGCGCGCCTCTATGAACTCGTGGATTACGAGGCATACAACCAGTTCGATACCGGCGTTTTCAACTTCCAGGTTCCTGGCATCCGCTAGGTCCGGGAATCACCAAGGGGACAGCAGGCACTCCGGCAAACCGGGGCGCTTGCATAATGAACGAAGGAGTTCAGCATGGCTGCTGAAGACATTAAAAAAGGCCTTGCCGGCGTCGTGGTGGACTACACCGCCGTCTCGAAGGTCAACCCGGACACCAACTCGCTGCTGTACCGGGGATACCCGGTCCAGGAACTGGCCGCCAAGTGCAGCTTCGAAGAAGTTGCCTACCTGCTGTGGAACGGCGAACTGCCCGACGATGCCCAACTGGCTGAATTTGTTGCCCGCGAACGCGCGGGGCGTGCCCTGGACCTTGTGGTCAAGTCAGTTATAGACACGTTGCCCACCACCTCACATCCCATGGATGTTTGCCGTACGGCAGCGTCCGTGCTGGGAGCCCGGCACGAGCTGGCCGAGGATTCATCTCCCGATGCCAACATGAAGAAGGCGATTGACCTCTGGGCTGCGATGCCTGCCGTCGTGGCCTATGACCAGCGCCGCCGACGCGGCCAGGACGCAGTGGAACCGCGGGAGGACCTGGACTACTCCGCGAACTTCCTGTGGATGACGTTCGGTGAAGAAGCTGTGGTGGAGGTTGTGGAGGCGTTCAACGTCTCGATGATCCTGTACGCGGAGCACTCCTTCAACGCCTCCACGTTCACAGCCCGCGTGGTCACCTCCACGCTCTCGGACCTGCACTCGGCCGTGACCGCTGCTATCGGCGCCCTCAAAGGCCCGCTGCACGGCGGCGCCAACGAGGCCGTGATGCACACGTTCGATGAGATCGGCATCCGCAGCGAAGAATCCATGGAGGAAGCCGCAGTACGTGCCCGGGCATGGATGGAAGACGCCCTGGCCCAGAAGAAGAAAGTCATGGGCTTCGGGCACCGCGTTTACAAGCACGGCGACTCCCGTGTGCCCACCATGAAGGCCGCCCTGGACAAAATGATCGCCCACTACGGACGGCCCGAACTCCTGGGACTCTACAACGGCCTCGAACAAGCCATGGACGAAGCCAAGGCCATCAAGCCCAACCTGGATTACCCGGCCGGACCCACGTATCACCTCATGGGCTTCGACACCCAGACGTTCACTCCGTTGTTCGTCGCCAGCCGGATCACGGGCTGGACAGCGCACATCATGGAACAGTTTGCCTCCAACTCCCTGATCCGTCCGCTCAGCGAATACAACGGACCCGAAGAGCGGCACGTGCCCTAGCCTATTGGCGCCTGACTGCCAAGGAAGCAAACGACGGCGGGTCGGTCACCGAAAGGCGACCGGCCCGCCGTCGTACGCTGGGAAACCTTTTCTACTGCTCTGTTCCGATCCAATCGATGGTGTGGACATTGGCCACGCTCTCGTTATCGGCAGCCAGGTCCACTCGAACTGCGATCCGCTGCCCGGAAATCATCGCGGGCAGCCAATGCTCGGCGTCGGCCCACATCCGTTCCACCGGTAGCTTGGACACTGGGAACCATTCCGGCGCGATCTCATCGCTTTCAACCGGTTCACCCTCCCAAATCCGCGTCAGGTAGACGGTGGTGGCCATGTTCCATTCCGGTCTGGCAGGAAACACGAAATCAATGATGCCGGCGGGGATGAGGTCCGCAGCCTGGACCACCACGCTGATCTCCTCCATGACCTCGCGGCACACCGCCTGGATTGCGGTCTCCCCCGGTTCCACGTGCCCACCCACGCCCACCACTTTGCCGCGCCCAAAACCGGTCTTCTTGGTGCCGAGGAGGACGTGTTCCCCGTCCGCGTCATCGCGGAGGAGGAAGCACAGTGTCACATGGGCTGCTGTCATGCTGCCTACCTTAACCCGATCTCCTCTACCAAGGCTGGCATTGCGACCGTCAGCCCAATTGCTACCGTGAGCGCAGTTGCCTACAGTGAGCCCATGAACGAAGGTGGCAGCGAAGCGCGCGCCGAGACGCAGGCGCAGGCCATCAATCACCCTGCGAAGCCTCAGGCAGCGGAAGATGTCGAAACAGTTCCTGTGGCCGAGTCACCAGCACACGTCCGAGCCGGGCAGGAGCGCGATGCCTGGCTGCCCCGTTGGGTGGTAGCGCATCCGCTATACGTCGGCTGGGCCTGGACGGTGGTCTGGGCCGGGCTCATTGTTCTGGATGAAGTGGTGGACCTGGCCGGATGGACCTGGTATTTGCTGGTCCTCGCCGCTGCTTTGCCAACGCTGCTGTCCACGCTGGCTGTGCTGCATGCCACGCCCCGCAGCCACCTCAAGGCAGTGGATGCCACTGTCCTGGGCCATTTTTTCGTCCGCTTCCTCGCCCTGGTAGTGGCCTTCATGGTGTGGGCCGCCTCTGTGGTGATGAGTGCTTCCATCTCGACCACCGTGCAAACCGTCATCGGCGACTCCGAAAAGGAGGTGACCGCACTCGGCTTCAACCTCATGCTGGCTTCGGTCCCGCTGGTGCTCTCTGTCCTGTGGATGGCGTTCATAGTGCGGTGCGCCTGGTTCCTCCGCCGGCTACGCGGTTGGCGGCAAATACCCCTGAAGACGCGGGTACCCAAAAAGTTCCTCAAGGGTCAGCCACGGCTGAAGCGGGTGGTGGTGGGGCTGGCCCACCCCGGGCTGCTGCTGGTGGCCGGATTGGGGACGTCGCTGCTGGCCTTGTTCGTCGATGCCGTGGAATTGACGTTCAGTGTCCTGGACTAGTTGCGACTCCTGCCGACCACAGGTTCAGCCGAGCGCCCTGGGATGGGCAGCAGCGTAAACTTCCCGCAAAGTATCGGCCGTGACCAACGTGTAGACCTGGGTGGTAGTCACCGACGCGTGCCCCAACAGCTCCTGGACTACGCGCACGTCAGCCCCGCCTTCCAGAAGATGCGTGGCAAAAGAGTGCCGCAAGGTGTGTGGCGAAACATCCTTGGTGATGTTTGCCTTCTCCGCGGCAGTCTTGAGGATTGTCCAGGCACTTTGCCTGCTGATCCTGCCGCCACGGGCATTGAGGAACAAGGCGGGAGTGCCCTTGCCCTTGGATGCCAGCAGCGGCCTTCCCCGGACCACATAGGCTCCGACTGCGCGTGCACCGTAAGAGCCCAAAGGAACCAACCGCTCCTTGGAACCTTTGCCGAAGAGCCTGACGATTGCAGGTTCGCCACCGGCGTGCTCCAGGGATACATCGTCAACGTCCAGCCCTACGGCCTCACTGATGCGCGCACCGGTGGAGTAGAGAAATTCAAGCAAGGCCCGGTCCCTTAGGCCGGTCGCAGAGTCCGAACCCGCAGCTTCAAGGATCCGCGTTACTTCACCAACGCTGATGGCTTTCGGAAGCCGTTTGCCCGGCATCGGCGGGTGGACATCGCTGGCGGGATCCGACGTCGTGGTTCCCTCAAGGGCCCAAAACTTATGGAGCCCCCGCACGGCCACGACGGTTCTGGCGGCAGAGCGGACGCCGAGGGCCGCAGCCCCATCGGAGCCGTCGGACAAGGCCTGGGCAAAGGCGGTGACATGATGCCGTGTGATGTCTCCGGGCCGTTCCACTCCTTGACCCGCCAGGAAGTTCGAATAGCGGGCAAGGTCACGGCGATAGGCAGCCAAGGTGTTGGCAGCCAGGCCACGTTCCACCCCGACGTGCTGGAGGTAGTCCGTAACTCCGCGATCGATGCCGTTGGCGGTGCGGGTGGCGGCCTCGGCCATTCTCAGCGCTGGCTCGGGTGCGCGGGCCACGGCGCGTCAGCGGGGCGCAGGCTGGAAAAGCCATCGGCCTTCGCGGCGGCGGCTGCAAGGATTCCCAGGACCGCGGACGGATTGTGCAGGCGCCCTTCCAGGACCGCTTTCACGGCGTCGTCGAGCGGAATCCAGTGGAACTCAATTTCTGACTCTTCGTCCGTGCGGACATGCAGGTCAGCCTCGGGAACAGCGCTCAGCCCACGAGCCAGATAGATGCGAACAGCCTCGCTGGAGGATCCCGGAGAGTTGAAGAAGTCCACCAGGACATTCCAGGTGGCAGCAACAAGATCAGCTTCCTCAGCGAGCTCCCTGGCAGCACCCACGACGAAATCCTCGCCCTCAATGTCCAGCAAGCCGGCGGGGATTTCCCAGAGGTCCATACCAACGGGGTGCCTGTACTGCTTCAGGAGCAGGATTTCGCCGTCAACGTTCATGGGCAGCACGGCCACCGCCCCAGGGTGGTCGATGTAATCCCGGACCAGGGTGTCCGTATCCTCGCTGAGCTGGAAGGCGTCGCTGACCACATCCCAGATACGGCCTTCGTAGACCTTGCTGGTGGACAAAAGACGGCGCGGGCTCGGCATATCCGAAACCTGCCTTGAGGTGCTGGGGGTTTCAGAAATGCCGGGCATCGCGCCGTCCTTCGTTAGTGCTTGCGTTTACCGTTTATTTGGCAGCTACCGCGCGGGCACCCGTCTTGGTTCCCACAACGGCGCCTTCACGACGCTCCAAGGCAGCCTTCACGAGGCCTGCGAAGAGCGGGTGCGGGCGCGTCGGGCGGGAGCTGAGCTCAGGGTGTGCCTGCGTCGCGACGTAGTACGGGTGCACTTCGCGGGGAAGTTCAACGTACTCAACCAGCTTGCCGTCAGGAGAGGTACCTGAGAAGACCAGGCCCTCTGCCGCGATCTGGTCACGATACTTGTTGTTAACCTCGTAGCGGTGGCGGTGGCGTTCGCTCACCGAAGTGGTGCCGTACGTCTCTGCGACTACGGAGCCCTCGTCCAGCTTGGCTTCGTAGAGGCCCAGGCGCATGGTGCCGCCGAGGTCTCCCTTGCCTTCCACAATGTCCAGCTGCTCTTCCATGGTGGCGATAACCGGGTACTTGGAGTCCGGCTCGAACTCACTGGACGAGGCGCCTTCCAGGCCAACCACGTTGCGGGCGTACTCGATCACCATGCACTGAAGGCCAAGGCACAGGCCCAGAACCGGGAGCTTGGATTCGCGGGCAAACTTCAACGCGCCCAACTTGCCCTCCAGGCCACGGATGCCGAAGCCTCCCGGCACGCAGATGGCGTCGACGCCGGCAAGGGACTTGGTGGCGCCGGCAAGGGTTTCGCACTCGTCAGAGGGAACCCAACGGATCTTGACTTTGGTTTCATTCGCGAACCCACCGGCGCGGAGGGCCTCGGTCACCGAAAGGTAAGCATCGGGAAGATCGATGTACTTGCCCACCAGGGCAACTTCGACCTCATGCTTGGGGTTGTGGACAGCTTCGAGCAGCTTGTCCCACTTGCTCCAGTCAACGTCCTTGAACGGCAGGTCCAGCGCACGGACGATGTAGGAGTCCAGGCCTTGGGAGTGCAGCGTCTTGGGGATGTCGTAGATGCTGGGTGCGTCAGCGGCGTTGACCACGGCGTCAATATCGACGTCGCACATGCGGCCGATTTTCTCGCGCATGGCGTCCGGCACTTCGCGGTCGGAACGGATCACGATGGCTTCGGGCTGGATACCGATGGAACGAAGGGCTGCCACGGAGTGCTGCGTCGGCTTGGTCTTCAGTTCCTGGGAAGGACCGATGTACGGAACCAGGGAAACGTGGAGGAAGAAGACGTTGTTTCGGCCGATGTCCTGGCGCACCTGGCGGGCCGACTCAAGGAAGGGCTGCGATTCGATGTCGCCCACCGTGCCACCGATTTCAGTGATGATGACATCCGGAGCGTTCTTGCCTTCGGCGGGAAGGCGCATGCGGCGCTTGATTTCATCCGTGATGTGCGGGATGACCTGAACGGTGTCTCCGAGGTATTCACCGCGGCGTTCCTTTGCGATGACCGTGGAGTAGATCTGGCCCGTTGTGACGTTGGCCGAACCTTCGAGGTTTTCATCGAGGAAGCGCTCGTAGTGTCCGATGTCGAGGTCGGTTTCGGCGCCATCATCAGTCACGAAAACTTCGCCGTGCTGGAAGGGATTCATCGTGCCCGGATCCACGTTCAAATAGGGATCGAGCTTCTGCATAGTTACAGACAAACCGCGTGCCCGCAGCAGGTGGCCGAGGCTGGAAGCCGTCAGACCCTTACCGAGCGAGGACGCCACACCACCGGTGACGAAGATGTGTTTGGTCGTCTTGGACGAGCCCGGGAACCGGGAATTTACACGGGAATTTGATCGCTGCACCACGGAATTCGAGCTTATCATCAATTACGCCTTCCAAGCGTCCGTCCGGATTCCCCAAATGGTCAATAGTTGCCCAAGACCATGCCTGCAATCAAGAGCCGGGCGGGACCAAGTGCACGGATGTGATAGTGGTCGCAGTCCTTAATCAGCCCCGTGCCGGGAATTTCCTAGGCCCGCTGGGGAAGCAATTTCGCATCGTCCAACAATTCCTGCGCGTGTGCCTGGGCAGATTCTGAGTCCTCCTGCCCGGCCAACATACGGGCAAGCTCCTTCACGCGCTCGTCGTCATCCAGCAGTTGCACATCGCTGGAGGTGAATCCGGTGGACGTTTTTCCGTCGGCGCCCCGCACTGAGGTTTTGGTAACCCGGATGTGCTGATCAGCGAAGGCGGCAACCTGCGGCAGGTGCGTCACCACGAGGACCTGGACGTGGCGGGCCAACATGGCCAGCCGACGCCCGATCTCGACGGCGGCCCGTCCACCCACACCGGCGTCCACCTCGTCAAAGACGAACGTAGGAACAGGATCCACCGCCGCGAGCACCACCTCGATGGCCAGCATCACCCTTGAGAGTTCACCGCCGGAGGCTCCCTTGCCCAGTGGGCGCGCCGGAGCGCCGGAGTGTGGCTGGAGGAGGAAGGCGATCTCGTCAGTCCCCCAGGGGCCAAGCGATCCGCTGTCCTCTATCTGGATGATCAATGTGGCATCCGCCATGGCCAAAGCCTTCAACTCTGAACTCACGCGGGCTGAGAGGTCCTTGGCCGCCTTCAGCCGGGCCTTGCTGATCGCTGCGGCCTGCTTGCGCAGGGTAGCTTCGCTCGAAGCCACCTCGGCATCCAAGGATTCGATGCGGCTTGAATCGTCCTGCAGCTCGTCCAAACGCATCCGGGCCGTAGTCGCCCACTCCAACACCTCGTCGATGCTGGGGGCGTACTTGCGGATCAGTTTGGCCAAGGCTGCGCGGCGTTCCTCAATTTCAGAGAGCCGCTCCGGGCCTTCAGTGTCCAATGCAGCTTGGTAGCTGGACAAGTCAGCGGCGATATCGTTCAGCAGGAAGCCAACTTCTGCAAGACGTGCAGCAGCAGCCCCCAACGCCTCGTCGTGTTCTGCAACGTGCTCCAGCGTCCGCTTGGCCGCATCCACCATCGATGTGGCATCGCCGGCATCGCCGAATTCCTCGGCGATGAGCGACTCATGTGCCGCTGCCGCTGCGAGCCGGAGTTCTTCAACGTTGGCAAGCTTTACGGCCTCAGCCTTGAGGGTCTCATCCTCGCCAGGCTGGGGATCCACGTCATCGATCTCTTTGAGAGCGGCGTCCAGCGATTCCGCCTCACGAAGCCGTTCCCGCGCTTCGCTGCGAAGTGTCTCCAGCTCGGCCTGAATGGACTTCCAGTGGTTGTACAGGTTCTGGTACTCCCCCAGGACCTTGGCCAGCGGTGCACCAGCGAAGCGATCCAGGGCGTGTCGCTGTGCCGTAGCGCTTTTCAGCCGGATCTGGTCCGATTGTCCATGCACCACCACCAGGCTCTCGCCAAGTTCGGCCAGAACCCCTACCGGTGCCGCCCGTCCCCCAACGTAAGCCCGGCTGCGGCCGTCGGCACCAACGGTGCGGGCCAGCAGGAGTTCAGCGACGCCGTCGAACTCCTCAGCCTCACCGCCGGCCTCCTTGGCCCGCTCCACCGCGGTGTGGCCTGGATCAAGCTTCAGGACTGCCTCGGCGGACGCAGATTTGGCGCCGCTCCGGACTGCGCCGGCATCCGAACGAGCACCCAGGAGAAGCCCGACGGCGGTCACCACCATGGTCTTGCCGGCACCAGTTTCACCGGTTACGACGCTGAGGCCGGGCCCTAGCGGCAGGGCGGCATCGGTGATGACACCGAGATCACGGATTCGGAGTTCTTCAAGCATGCTTCACTTCGCATTCGTGGGGTCGGATGGCTCACCGTGCCCCGGGTTCAGGGACGTTTCAGTATCCCGGAGATCACTCGCGTCCCGGGGGGTAGGCAAAGGAGCCGGTGAAAGTGTTCGAATCACGGGGATGGGGCCGGTGTGGACTTCCCCTGAGCGGGGAGCCGGACCACGCCAGCCGTGGATGGGAAGCTGGAACTTGCGCACAAGCCGTGCCGAGAAAGGAGTCTTGTGCGTCCGTGCGAGTCGTACAGGCGTGGCTGAGCGGGTCACCTCGACACGCGCTCCCGGAGGCAAGTCAACGGAGCGCCTGCCATCGCACCAGAGGACCCCCAAGGCATCCGTCCGGTTCATGATTTCCACAGCCAGCTTGGATCGCGGAGAGACCACCAAGGGTTTGGCAAAAAGGGCATGGGCGCTGATCGGCACAATGACGAGCGCCTCCACCTCAGGCCACACCACCGGCCCACCAGACGAAAACGCGTACGCCGTCGATCCCGTTGGCGTCGCAAGGACCACGCCATCACAGCCGAACGAGGTCAACGGCCGTTCATCCACCTCAGTGACGACTTCGAGCATCCGTTCCCGGTTGGCCTTCTCAATTGCGGCCTCGTTCAAGGCCCAGGTATGCCAGATCTTCTGGCCCTTGATCCACACCTGGACATCGATCGTCATGCGCTCTTCAACGGTGTACTGGCGGCTCGCGATCCATTCGACCGTCTGGGCCAGGTCAGCACGTTCGCTCTCTGCAAGGAAGCCCACATGGCCGAGGTTGACGCCCAGCAAGGGAACGTCCACTTCCCGCACAAGTTCCGCCGCGCGCA
This sequence comes from Paenarthrobacter sp. 10L420, assembly GCF_056395385.1. Classification (NCBI taxonomy): domain Bacteria; kingdom Bacillati; phylum Actinomycetota; class Actinomycetes; order Micrococcales; family Micrococcaceae; genus Paenarthrobacter; species Paenarthrobacter sp. 10L420. The sequence goes on from NZ_JBFTJK010000027.1 coordinate 40,228, forward strand.
GGATGGTTCCGTCGCCACCCAGAACCATCACCAATTCCACGTCTTCCAAACTCACGTCGTCGTGGAGGATCTCAATGGGGGTATCAACGGCACCAAAGAAGCGCTCGACATCTGCCAATTCTGACTTCTGAAGGACCGGCACCAGGCCCGACGAGTGCAATTGCGTACAAGCATCCCACGCCGCCCGGAGCGATTCCTCCCGCCCTGTGTGGGCAAGGACAAGTACATGCCTGCTCATCGGGTTCTGCTTTCTAGTCGTTTGGCCAGAGGTTCTTTATCAATGCAGCAACGTCCTCGTCCCGCTCTTCGATCTTAGGCAACACAGCGGACATCCTGCGCTTCATCCACAGGAAGTACTCAACATTTCCGTCCTGGCCCGGAAGTGGACTTGCCGCCAGGCCATGAAGTTGCAGCCCCGCATCAACTGCAGCGCGGGCAACCTGGGCCACCGCCCGGCGTCGTTCATTCTCGGAAGACACGACGCCCGTGCGGCTTAGCCGCTCCTTGCCGACTTCAAACTGCGGCTTGACCATCAGGACAAGGTCTCCGCCAGGTTCCGTGCAGGCAGCAAGGGGGCCCAGGACCAACGTCAGGGAAATGAAGGACAGGTCTGCGACAGTCAGGCTTGCGGTGCCACCGATCTGGTCCGGCGTCATATACCTGACATTGAGCCCTTCATGGACCACCACCCGGGGATCATCGCGGAGCAGCGGCACCAGTTGGCCATGCCCGACGTCGACCGCCACCACTTGCGCGGCTCCCTGCCGAAGCAGCACGTCCGTGAAGCCGCCAGTGGAGGCTCCGGCGTCGAGACACCGGCGACCGGATACTGCTACCGCCGGAAACGCGGCCAGCGCGCCGGCCAGTTTGTGCCCGGCGCGGCTCACGTAAATGTCCTCAAGGTGGGATTGGACGTCCAGGTCTGTGTCGGCGTCCACTTGCTGGGCCGCTTTGGCGAAGACAACCCCGCCTGAACTCACCTTGCCGTCGCTAATGAGCTTGGCAGCGTGCGTCCGGGACCTCGCCAGCCCACGGGTGACGAGTTCCTGATCAAGTCTTGCCATTCGCTAATTCTCGCCTTCCGGGCGGGTACGAGCGGTATCCCGGTCCACTACCGGCGGCAGGCCGGGCTCAGCATCCAGAGCCTCCAGGAGGGAGTCATGAATTGCCGTGTACAACCCAGCGTGGTCTGCCACCGGAGCCCCATGAACGCCCTCCAGCAAGCCAAGGGCGCGGTCCACAGGGACGTCGCCGGTGGCTTCAAGAGCCTCTGGCCAGCGCACAGGGGGCCGTTCAGCCTCAGCTTCCGGGTAATTGTTGGGCTCGGTCATCGCACCAGTCTAGTAAGTTCGCCATTCCAGCTGGGGCGCCTGCGCTACAGCAGTATCCGGAACCGCAGCCCACCAGGCCGCGCAGGCAGCACGCCACGCGTCGAGGTCATCCTTATCCCCGGTCAACGTGACCTTGCCATCCTCAGCAACTGCTGACGCTGCACCGCAACGGTAAGTGCCGGCGTCGTTGACGATTTCCGGGTAAGGGGCGTAAAGGTCCCCCAAGTCTGCCAGAAGATAGTCGGGACGCTCTTCCGTCCGGGCAGCCAGAATCGACAGCGTCGTATCGACGCCGGTGAGTACCGCCGCCGTCGCAAATCCGGCACGGTTGCCGCCCAGGATGTCCGTATCCAAACGGTCCCCCACCACCAAAGGGCGATCAGACTTCAGGCGCTTGGCAGCAGCGTGGAACAACGGCGCCTCCGGTTTACCGGCCACCATCGGCGTCTTGCCCGTTGCGGCCGCAACTGCGGCAACGAGAGTACCGTTGCCAGGAGCCATACCGCGCGCCTGCGGGATCGACATATCCGTGTTGGTCGCAAACCACTGGGCGCCACCGGCAACAACATAGGAGGCCTCAGCGAGGTCCTTCCAGCCGATCTCAGGGTTGAAGCCCTGGACAACAGCTACCGGCGATTCCGCCGCACTATGCACGGGCTTGAGGCCCACCAGTTCGATCTCGTGGGCCAACGCCGCACTGCCAGTAATGAGCACGTGAGCCCCCGCAGGCAGCATGGAAGCAAGCAGCTCCCCGGCAGCCTGCGAAGAACTGACCACCTGGTGATCCTCCGCAGGAGCCCCCAGTTCCCGCAAGTGCGCGGCAACCTGGGCCGGAGTACGCGAGGCGTTGTTCGTCACGTAACCCAACCCGACGCCTACGGTCTCCAGGCGCTGCAGCGACTCCACAGCCCCGGGAATGGCATGGGGACCTGCGTAAACGACACCATCAAGATCGGAAAGAACCGCGTCAAAGGACGAAATGAGTGAATCAGCCATGCTGTGAGTCAGTGCCCTGTTCCTCGGTGGATTCCGAATGGGCCACTGCTTCCTCGGCTTCTTCTGATTCGTCAGCTTCTTCGGCTTCGTCGGCTGAATCAATGTCCGACTCGGCGTCGTCCGACTCGAAGTAGTCCGACTCTGCATCATCAATGTCAACGTCGTCGTGTTCGGCGTCTGCAGCAGCCGCCTCCGCGATCACCGTTTCGCTTTCCGGCCTCACGACATCGGAATCCTCGCCGCGCTTCTCGAAGCGTGGCTTCCGCGCAGCCGCTGCTTCTTCCTGCTCGTCCCAGCCGAGGTCAAGAATTTCCGGTTCGGCGAAGTCACCAACGCCGAGGGCATTCTCAGCTACCAGTGCCTGACGAGCCCACTTTTCGGCTTCCTCAGTGCGACCCACAGCAGTCAGTGCTTCTGCATACGCGCGGAACAGACGGGGGCTGTAAGAGAATGCCCTGTTAATGTCCAGCTGCGGGATCTCAAGCTCGGCTACAGCAGCATCAAGTTGGTTGAGGTCAGCACGGGCGCCCGAAGCCACAATCGCCAGCTCTACCTTGCCCGGAGCATCCAGATCCTGCGCTTCAGGAGACCGGACCATGTCCAGTGCACGGTCAGGGCGGCCAAGGCCACGCTCACAGTCCGCCATGACGGGCAGGTGAACGTTGGATCCGCTGATGCGGCGGTACGTACGGAATTCGCGCAGCGCTTCGCCATAGTGACCTGCAGCGTAAGCCGTCAAGCCAACAGCTTCCCGGACAGCCGACAGCCGGCCACCCCTGCGACTGGCGGCCAAAGCGTGCTGGAAGGCCAGCTCCGGCTCGATGTCGATCAAGCGACCAGCCATGACCAGGTGCTTCGCCACCCAGCCTGCGCTCTGCTCTTCGAGGGTCTTGATCTGGTGCCCGGTGGCGCGGTCAAGTTCCTTGCCCGTGACATCCTCATCGATCTCCGGAGAACGTTCGCGGTCAGGGCGGTTGGCGCTGCGAATGTCCTTCGCGTTGGGAACGCGGGCGGGACGGTCTTCCCAGGAGTTGGAGCGGTCATTGTTGAACGGACGACGCTCGCCACCACGCTCGGGACGGTCACCAAACGGCTTACGCTCGCCACGATCATTGCTGAACGGACGACGCTCCTCGCCATCACGACGCGGGCCATCAAAGTTCCGCGGGCCACGCTCAGGGCGGCTACCGAAGGGCTTACGCTCGCCACGGTCACTGTTGAACGGACGACGCTCGCCACCACGCTCGGGACGGTCACCAAACGGCTTACGCTCGCCACGGTCGCTGTTGAACGGACGACGCTCACCATCGCGCGCGGGACGGTCACCACGGTCATTGTTGAAGGGACGACGCTCATCGCCATCTCGACGCGGGCCATCGAAGTTCCGTGGGCCACGCTCGGGACGGTCACCGAAGGGTTTACGCTCGCCGCGGTCGTTGTTGAAGGGACGACGCTCACCATCACGGGCCGGACGGTCACCACGGTCACCACGGTCACCGAACGGCTTACGATCACGATCGCCACCGAAGGAACGACGCTCACCATCGCGGGGCGGGCGGTCACCGAACGGCTTGCGCTCGCCACGGTCACTGTTGAACGGACGACGCTCACCATCACGGGCCGGACGATCACCACGGTCACCAAAGGGCTTACGATCACGGTCGCCACCGAAGGAACGACGCTCACCATCGCGGGGCGGGCGGTCACCGAACGGCTTGCGCTCGCCACGGTCACTGTTGAACGGACGACGCTCACCATCGCGCGCCGGACGCTCGCCGCGGTCACCGCGGTCACCAAAGGGCTTACGATCACGATCGCCACCGAAGGAACGACCCTGCTCACTACCGTCGCGATTCTCCCTGGAACGGAATCCGCGAGGGTCTCCACCGGAGTTGTTGTTGGGGCGGAAAGAACCGCGCTCACCGCGATTCCCGCCAAAGTTTCCGCGGTTGCCGTCGCGATTGCCGCCGTTGTGCTCAGCCATGGTGGATTCCTCCTGTTGCGAGCCGACCACTGGCGCGTGCGTAGTCGCTCATAACCCTTATTTCGTTGTCACGCCGTCTGCAGCACTGGGCTGCCGACTCGTATGTCTTATGCAATTCTAGGCGACAGCGCCTCAGGCGCCGAACGTCAAGGCACCTGCAGGGGCATCCCGTGGCAAGTCTCACAGCCTTGTTGGCGCTGCGCCTTTTGGGGTCTTAAATGGGGGAAGCCCCGGCCGTGGTGGTCGGGGCTTGTCCTGTCTGGTTTGTTGGTTAATGTGGGAGACCCCCCGACCCGGTGTGGGTTGGGGGGTCTCGACCTAATGTGTGTCCGGCGGTGTCCTACTCTCCCACACCCTCCCGGGTGCAGTACCATCGGCGCTGTGGGTCTTAGCTTCCGGGTTCGGAATGGGACCGGGCGTTTCCCCCACGCTATGACCGCCGTAACC
>NZ_JBFTJK010000028.1:0-41930 GCF_056395385.1 Paenarthrobacter sp. 10L420
TTGATGGGCAGTGGGGGTCCGTTGTTCACGGAGTAGGTTCCGGTGAAGCTGGTGGTGATGGTGGCGGGGTAGTTCCCTGTTGCTGTGTAGATGTGGCTGGTGCGGGTGTCGTTGAGGAGCCAGTCGGCTTCGGGGATCGAGTAGCCGGCGACCGGTGTCGGGCCGAGGGTGGTGGCGTCGCCGAAGTTGTAGGTGAAGCTTGCGGGGGATGCGGTCAGGTGGACTGTTTGGCCGAGGATGGTGACGTCGAAGGCTTGTTTGGTGGCGGTGGTGTAGAAGTTCGTGGGTCCGCCCTTGAGGGTGTGAGGGAAGGGTTGGGCTTCGAGGGTTCCTGGGTTGACGGGGAGTTGGCGGAAGTCGTTCAGGATCCGGGCTGCGATGTTGGCCAGGACGTTCTCGGGTTTGGCGTCGTACAGGCACGTGGGTCCACTGATGGCCGGATAGTCTGTCCACTGCGGGTTTGCGATTGATTTTGGTGCCTGCCTCCAGATCACGGGTGTTCCTTCTTCACCGCCGGGTGTTTTAGCAGGGCATTCCATCGCCAGGCATCCCCTGTCCGGAGTATCTGTTCCTCCCGAACGGCAGTGAACATCCGGCATGTACTGATTTGGATCTTCAGATGCGGCATCGGAACTTAGTGATATTGACGGCACACCGGTATCTGGATTTAGGCGAAATCTCGCGCCGACCACAATTGATCGTTCAGTGAAACCTGTTCCGGGGCTTGGTGTCGGCGGCTCTGTCGAGGCCCATACAGATTTCGAAGTGAGCAATAAAAGAACCAGCGAAAGTACTGTCGCTAGTCGGCGCATAGGGTACCGTCTCAACGAATTACGCCGAGATCGATGGCTAACCAAGCATCATTCCTGAACACCCCAAAGATGGCGGCAGCATCGTTGGTAGCCGGAGTCGGCTCCCGTCCATAGGATCCGTCCGGGTTCATGTAGAGGATCTCTTTCTGGAGCACCTGAGCCTTTGCAGATTGCGATGTGGCAGATGTCCTCCAGAGAACCTCAATTATCGGCGTCTGGTATGTACCACCGACCAGCCAGCGACCCTCCGAATAATTGGTCGCGACTCCCGCGAAAAGGTCCGAACAGAGCACGCAACCGTCGTCCGCGAGGGCCTTCGCCCCGGAGACGTCTCCCGTTTCGTACGCGTAGCTCAGGAGTGCGAACCAATACCGGATAAACGCCTCCAGCCCCTCTTTCGTGTTCTCCTTCGCCAACTCGGGCATGACGGGCACGGGAACGTTCTGCGCTTTGCCCTTCGCATCTGCGGGCTTATACACACCCGATGGAGCGGTGCTCGGAGAAGGACTTGAAGCAGCGCCTGAGCTGCTGGCACCCAGGGTGGGGGACGCCGTCGTCGAGCGTGTTTCTGAAGGTGGGCTACCCGGTGAACTGCCGCCCTGGCAGCCGGTGAGCAGCAGTGAAATCCCGAGCGCAGCAGCTGCAATGCGGACGGTGAGAACGGTAAAAGAGGCGAACGAAAGGCGTGGCATGACAGGCTCCCCAGCGGCTGTTTGATGATGTGTCGGCCAGTCTAGGTGGGGTGGGCTCCAAGGGCCCTCTCGAAGTGAACTGCCTGTGGATAACTCAACCTCTGTTCACTGCGGCAAGCCGGGCGTAGTCTTGCCCTCGCCGGTTCGTCATCGCAGGCAATCCAACGGGGGACACCATGATCGAAACCACACGCTTCAGCACGTCCAGGCTTCTTGGCAGAAATCACAGGAAAGGTGCCGGCCGGCGAATTACGATCCCGCTGCTGCTCGGTTGTCTTCTCAGCGCAACATTGGCGCTCAGTGCCTGCTCCTTCCCGCTGCCGGTTGCGCAGCCCACGCCCATAGCGTCGTCGTCGAACGCCCTAAGCGCCAGCAACGCCCCAACATCCAGCACTGAGCCGACCGCGGAGATCAGTGCAAGCCCGGACGCGACTACAGGCACGGGCGGCGTCTACGGCGAATTCACGTCCTTGTCTGAAGCATGCGTCTCCGTGAGCGCCGCGATGTTGAGCGTGACCATCCTGCCGTTGGCGGCCTTGGTGGGCGGCGACCCGGAAGATATAGAGAAGGCCAAGGAGGAACTGTCCCGGACGCAGGACAAGGTGCCCGAGGAACTGAAGCCGAGCTTTGAAAAGCTGAGGGCCTATACGGAGTCGGCCGGCACGGATTTCCGCAAGTACGGGGAGCCCGAGTTCGAGCAACTTATGAAGCCGATCCAGGACTGGATGGATAAGAACTGCAAGTAGTCGCCGCGCGCGTTCCCTTCACTCCGGGCACCTCTCACAAAGCGTCGGAGCTAGACGCTAGGGTGGTACTCAAGAGAAGGGGAGTGCCCGATGTCAGACCAGAACTTGCAGATCGACCCTGTGCCTGAGGGCGAGGTCCTCGGTACCGGACGCACCATCATCTCCGAGGCGGCAGTAGCAAAAGTAGCCGGCATCGCTGCACGCGCGGTTCCAGGCGTCTACTCCCTGGGCTCAGGTCCATCCCGCGCACTAGGAGCTATCCGCGACGCTGTGGGAAGTTCGGACCATGCCGCGGGCGTTCGCGCCGAAGTGGGGGAGACCCAAGTAGCTGTGGACATCAACCTTGTGGCTCTCTACGGGCATCCCTTACATAGCGTCGCCAACCAGGTCCGCGCTGCTGTATATCGGGCTGTTGAGGAACTCGTCGGGCTCCAGGTCATCGAGGTCAACATCGAGATCAACGATGTCTATGTGGCCCCGCCTCCCAAGCCCAAAACCGTCGTGGTCGAAAAGGAGGCACTGCAATGAGCATGACCGTCGTGGGAATCGCGATCGGCGCCTTCGTGGCGTTCATGTCCTTCCAGTTCGGGCTGTGGGGCTTCCTTATCTCGCTGCTCTTTATGGGCATTGGCGCCCTTCTGGGCCGTGCAGCTGAAGGCAAGCTCGATCTCCGCAGCGTCCTGGACGCCATTACGGGCCGGCGCTCTTCGTCATGAGCGTGGCTGAGGCTGTGGAACCTACCACCAGCCTGGCCGGCCATAACCGGATCAGTACCCAGGCTTTGACATCGCTGGCACAGGCCGCGGCCGCCGAGGCTCTCGGCGTGGAACCCGGTGACATCCGCGCCGATTGGTCGGACGACGACGGTCTGCTGGCTTTGTCCATCGTGGCACCTATCAGCATCCCCGCTTTAAGTGAGGTGCTGCGTAATCCGCAGCGCGTCCAAGGCTTCGGCGGCTCCATCTGGGACCGTGCCGTGGCGGCAAAGGCAACAGTGTTGGAGCGTGTCACTCGGCTCAGCGGTTTTCGCATAAGCCGGGTGGACATCAGGATCAGTGGAGCCCACGTTTCAGAGGGAGGCCGTGTCCGTTGACGCAGGACCAGGAAACAGCCTTTGAACCTTCTGGCACCGACTCCGGAGCCACCCCCATCGCCGGCGAGGACCCGGCCATGAGCCGTATCCTGCGCAGGGAAACACACTCGTCCCGGGCAGGAGCAGCCACCATCGCTGCAGTGCTCGTGATAATTCTCTGTGTTCTCGCACTTCTGGAATCTGCCCTCCGGGCGATCGGGCAACCGCCGTGGCTTGTTGACCCAAGTACAGCAGCGGAGCGTATCATCGCCCTTCCGGCGGGCATCCAACCCCTTCTGCTCGGCGCAAGTGGTGCTGTCGTTGCGATGGTCGGGCTGTTCTTCCTCCTTCAAGCCGTATTACCCGGCAGGCGAGCCCGGCATTTGCTGAGGGACCCACGGACCGCCGTCGTGGTTGATGACGAAGTGCTGGCCTCGGCACTTGCGCGTCGCGCGCGGACTGCCGCCAACGTGACACCGGAACAGGTCATGGTGATTGTGTCCAGGCAATCAGTGGTGGTCAACGTCCGACCCACCTCAGGAAGCAGGGTCAGTGAAGAAGCCGTCCTTAAAGCAGTGCAGGCCGAGCTCGATGAAATGTCGCCCGTTCCCATGCCCACTGTTCGGGTGAACCTCTCTACCTCGGGGGTGGTGGGCGCGTGAACGGGACACCGCGTGCCCTTAACCGGGTCCTTCTCTTCATCATTGGCGTAAAACTCCTGGCCGTGGGTCTACTGCTTCTGCTACTGGCCACCGTTCCTGCAGTGGCAACGTGGTGGCATGGCTGGTCCGCGGACATGTGGGCTCGTGCGGAGGAGGCTTTCCGGCAAACCCGGTTCCCCGGCCGTGAAGAAAGCTGGCTGTGGATCGTGGCCGGGGTGGTTTTGGTGGCCATTATTATTGCGATGGTCGCGTGGCTGGCGCAACAGGGGAAAGGCAGGGCCAACCTTCTGGTGGCCAGCGACGACGAGAGCCATGTGGAGGGTGAGGTCCAGATCGGTGGCGGAGTCGCAGAACAAGCGCTTCGGGCAGCCCTGGCAGATCGGCCGGACCTCGCGGGAGCGTCTGTGGCAACCTATGAGGTCAAAGGCCAGCCGGGATTGAGGCTGCGCATCCAGCCCCGGCAGGGAGTTGCACCGCACCTCCTAGCTGCCGAAATCTCACGCCTGGTCGAAGCCTTGGACCTGGTGATTGGCAAGAAGACCCCCGTATTGGTCCATATGGCGTCCGGGGCCCGGGCAAAATTTACAAAAGCTGAACGGGTTCGGTGACTATCCCCGCTAATTTTGCCGAATATTTCGCATAGGGTGTTTTGCGTTGCTTAACCGCTGCGTATGCCCATAGTTTGAAAGCAGAGGGGGAAAAACTCCCTGATGCGATTGATTGCTTTGCGGGACAAAGCCCCAAAAACAATCGGCGTTCAAACCGTCACGAAGGAGAGCACCATGAGTGAAGAAACCACGGGATCAGAAGCAGCAGCGGGCGCGGCGGGCAACGCCAAGGATGTAGCTGGCGAGGCGCTTGAAAATGCGAAGGAATTTGCTGGCGAGGCCACGGAAAATGTCAAGGAGTTCGCGGGCGCGGCAGCAGAAAACGTCAAGGAATTCGCCGGAGATGCAGCAGAAAACGTCAAGGAATTCTTCTCCGGTGACGTCGGGGAAAACGCCAAGGAACTTGCTGGTGACGTTGCGGAGAAGTCCAAGGAATTCGCCGGAGATGTTACCGAAAACGTGAAGGGTCTCGGCTCCAAGATCGCAGGTCTGTTCAAGGGCGGGAAGTAGACTTTACGCCACATGGCGCGAGGATGGCAGATCAAGGAACGTGCGGACTGCACTCCATGAGCTGCCATCCCGCTGTGGTTAAGCGGCTGATCCAGTGCGCCCGGGACCAGCACGCCCACGCCTAGTAGGCTGAGCTTTACACGCGATGGACGGGAGGCTCCAGTGGCCGCGACAACTGCGACAGGTACAACTGTGACTGGTACAACTGCGACTGGTAGTGCCGCGACTGGGACGACGCTGGCTGACGTGATGGCCGAGTTGGCCGCGCTGGAAGACCCGAGATGGCGCGAGGTGAACGAGAAGCACGGTGACGATCACGGTGTGAACCTCAGTAAGTTGCGCGCCATCGCGAAGCGTTTGAAGACACAGCAAGAGCTTTCACGTGAGCTCTGGGCGACGGACGACACCGCGGCGAAGCTGCTGGCGCTGCTGATCTGCCGGCCCAAGTCGTTCCGATCCGACGAGCTGGACACCATGCTGCGCGAGGCCCGCACACCCAAAGTCCACGACTGGCTTGTGAACTACGTGGTCAAGAAGAGTCCGTATGCCGAAGGGCTGCGGATCGCCTGGTTTGCGGACAAGGATCCTGTGGTGGCGAGTGCCGGTTGGGCGCTGACGTCGGAGCGCATCGTGAGGGATCCGGCAGGCCTTGACCTCATCGGGCTGCTGGACGCAATTGAAGCCGGGATGAAGGAAGCCCCCGATCGCCTGCAGTGGGCGATGAACACCTGTCTTGCCCAGATCGGCATCGAACACCCGGAGCATCGCGCCCGCGCCTTGAGTATTGGAGAGCGACTGGAGGTGCTGAAGGATTATCCAACTCCGCCCAACTGCACCTCTCCGTTCGCGCCTGTTTGGATCAACGAGATGGTTCGCCGGCAGCAACTGTCAGCAACCAGCTAGCCCCTGTTGCGGTGCATCATCCGGTAGGTCAGTTCGGCGAGCAGCTCCTCGTCTGAAAGATGCGAGGCGCGGGCGATAGGGGCTGCCGGTACCATGACGCGGGGCCCCGAAGACTGCCGTGAATCCTCGCCGCTGCGCATGTCGTCCGGCGTGATCTGGTCCGGAGCGAAACTGGATTTTCCTTTGAGTACTTCAGCCACCGAGCCAGCGCGCCATCCGAGGGCGTGCTCAAGCTTGCGCTGATTGATTTCCTGGGTTCGCCGCGTACCGGATTCCAGCGTCCGGACAGTCTTGATGGCGGTTCCAGCCTGCTTGGCCAACTGCACCTGGCTCAGCCCCTGGGCCAAGCGCTCTTCTTTGATCAGGCGGCCAATGGTCTGGAGTGCTTCAAGTTCATCCACACTTCCCACTGTTGCATAGGCAACACTGGGCAACCAAATCTGATGACGTGCCTGCTCGGCCAATGTATTCCTCGCGGCGCGGCAGGGGCTTCCTTTCGACGGCGAGTGGTTCCGGCACCAGCCTGGTCGCTCCGTTACGATGCAAAGGTTACTTTGTATCGTTGTGGTTACGTTAGGTGTAAGCGCTTGCATTCCCACCTTGATCATGACTAGTGTGAGGCCCACCACATCAAATCGCGCCACGATTTTCTTGTACTCAGCGAGGAGTCTTCAGCATGAAAAAATCCAAGTACCTGCTCCCGGTCGCAGCGGCCGGCGTTCTGGCACTTACCATGTCCGCATGTAGCGGAAACAGCGGCGGCGGCGGAAGCACGGCGTCGAATGACTGTTCGGCCTACGACACCTACGGCAAGCATGACGGCAAGACCGTCTCCGTGTACTCCACGATCGTCGACGTCGAAGCGACAAACCTCGAGGAATCCTGGGCACAGTTCGAAAAGTGCACCGGCATTACGGTCAAGTACGAGGGCAGCAAGGAGTTCGAGACCCAGATCGGCGTCCGGGCCCAGTCCGGTACGGCCCCTGACGTCGCGATCTTCCCGCAGCCCGGTCTTCTGGCCACCCAGGCAAAGGCCGGCTACCTGAAGCCCGCTCCCAAGGCTGTGTCCGATCTTGTGGACAAGAACTGGTCCCCAGACTGGAAGAAGTACGGCACGGTGGATGGCACGTTCTACGCCGCCCCGATGCTTGCAAACGTCAAGGGATACGTCTGGTACTCGCCCAAGACCTTCAAGGACAAGGGTTGGACAGTCCCCAAGACGTGGGATGAAATGATGGACCTGACCAAGAAGATCGCGGACGACAAGACCATGAAGCCATGGTGTGCCGGATTTGAATCGGGCGAAGCCACTGGTTGGCCTGGTACCGACTGGATCGAGGACGTTGTCCTGCGTGCCGAAGGCCCGGAAGTCTATGACAAGTGGATCACGCATCAGATTCCGTTCAATGACCCCAAGATCGTCAACTCCTTCAACAAGGTTGGCGATATCCTCCTCAACCCGAATTACGTAAACGGTGGCTTCGGTGACCCGCGCTCGATCCTGAGCACCGCGTTTGCCCAGGCCGGTCAGCCCGTTCTGGACGGACAGTGCGCCATGCACCACCAGGCATCGTTCCAGGCAGCCAACTGGCCTGCCGGTACCAACGTGGCCGAGGACGGCGACGTCTGGGCATTCATGACGCCGCCGGTGGATGCATCCAAGGGCACAGCCATCACCGGTGGTGGCGAGTCGGTTGCTGCTTACAAGGACACCCCTGAAGTCCAGGCTTACCTGGCATTCATGGCTAGCGCGGACTTCGCCAACAACCGCGTGAAGCTCGGCGGTGCCATCAGTGCAAACAAGGGCCTTGACCCGAACAATGCACAGTCCGCCCTGGATAAGCAGTCCATCAAGCTCCTCCAGGATCCCAAGACCGTCTTCCGTTTTGACGGTTCGGACCTGATGCCGAGCGCCGTGGGTTCCAACTCGTTCTGGAAGGGCATCGTTGCTTGGATCAACGGCAGCTCTGCGCAGCAGGTAACTGACAGCATCGAGTCCAGCTGGCCCAAGGGCTAACTCCGAAGGCACTGCCTCCCTTGGCTGGTTTGCCCAGCCGGGGAGGCAGTGTGTTTCCCGGAACTTAGTGATTCACTCACGCCCCGGAGGTTGGGTATGGAATTTATCGGAGGAAAACTCCTTCAAGTAGTGATCGCCCTGGCGATTTTTGCCGCAATTATCGGCATCCTCATGCTCGTGGTGGATAGGGCACCAAAGTCGGTCAAGGACAAGGTAACGGTGGCCGGATTCCTGGCTCCGGCTGGAATCCTGATGCTGGTGGGCCTTGTGTATCCCGCTGTACGGACGTCAATGTTGGCCTTCACGGATGCCAGTGGCCAAGGCAACGGGTTCGATAACTTTGTTTGGATGTTCACGCAGCCTGAGGCTTTGACCACGCTGCGGAACACCATCATCTGGACCATCCTGGTTCCCCTGTTGTCGACCAGCTTTGGGCTGGCCTACGCCGTCTTCATCGATAAGGCCCGTGGAGAGCGGGTTCTGAAGTCCTTGGTCTTCATGCCGATGGCCATCTCCTTTGTAGGAGCCGGCATCATCTGGAAGCTCGTTTATGACTACCGCGGCCCCGGTATTGAACAGACGGGTGTCATCAACTTCATCCGCGACGCCATGGGAATGAACCCGAAGCAGTTCCTCCTGGACGCCCCGGAAAACACCATCTTCCTGATCATCGTGATGGTGTGGATCCAAACAGGCTTTGCCATGGTGATTCTTTCCGCGGCCATCAAGGGTGTCCCGGTGGAACTCATCGAGGCAGCCCGTTTGGATGGGGCCAACGCCTGGCAGCAGTTCCGCAACGTTACGGTCCCGGGTATCCGTGGGGCGCTGGTGGTGGTCCTGACTACTATCACGATCGCCACGCTGAAGGTCTTCGACATCGTCCGAACCATGACGGCCGGTAACTACGACACGTCGGTTGTGGCCAACGAAATGTACACGCAAGCCTTCCGCGCCGGTGAGCCAGGACGAGGTGCCGCTTTGGCCCTGATCCTGTTCCTCATGGTGCTGCCCATCGTCGTGTACAACGCTCGAGTCCTTCGCAAGCAAAGGGAGATCCATTGACAGCCACGCCAGCCCCGAAAGAGGCGTCCAAGGCCGCCACCCGGCAGCGTCCTGGATCGGACCCCACGGAGGACGCCCAGCCGATGATGCGCAGGGTCAAGACCAAGCTCACTTCCAAGTGGGCAACAGCGGCAGCGATCATCATCGCCGTCGTGTGGTCTGTCCCGACGTTTGGACTCTTTGTTACCTCGTTCCGTCCTGCCCCGAAGCAGGTGGGCCCCCGCTCAAACGGTTGGTGGAATGCCTTCCTGGACTGGGACTTCACAGTCAAGAACTATACGGACGTCCTTACCCCGGCAGGCTCGCAATCTGCCAACCTGTCCCAGTACTTCGCCAACTCCGTAGCGATCGTCATCCCGGTCACCATCTTTGTTCTGGTGTTGGCATCCATGGCCGCCTACGTGTTCGCGTGGGGCAAGTTCAAGGGGCGCGACGCACTCTTCATTTTCGTGTTCGCCCTGCAGATCATTCCGCTCCAGATGGCACTGATTCCGCTCCTGCAACTCTTTACGCAAACCCTGCATTTGCCGGCGGGTTCGTACGCGCAGCTGTGGATCGCGCACACGATGTTCGGGCTTCCCCTGGGTATATTCCTCCTCCACAACTTCATCTCCGAGATTCCTGGTGAAGTTATCGAGGCGGCAAGGGTGGACGGTGCGGGACACAGCACCATTTTCTGGCGCATCATCCTGCCGCTTTCCGTTCCGGCGCTGGCTTCACTGGCGATCTTCCAGTTCCTGTGGGTCTGGAACGACCTCCTGGTTGCACTGGTGTTCTCCGGTGGAACGGCCGACGTAGCACCTATCACCCAGCGTCTGGCCGAGATTTCCGGTACGCGCGGTGCCAGGGACTACCTGAACCCGGCTGCGGCCTTCGTCTCGATCATCATTCCGCTTCTGGTGTTCTTCGGCCTGCAGCGGTACTTCGTCCGAGGCCTGCTGTCCGGCGGTCTCAAGGGCTAGACAATTGCAGCGTTGGTTACGCAGCGGATGACTCCGCTGCGTAACCAAGCCCTGCACAAAATAGACTGATTCTTCGCCGAAAGATAAGAAAACGGCGAAGTAAAGGCAGCCGGAGAGGGGGGCCTGTGACACGAACAACGGGTAGGTCCCAGCGCGGTGGTCATACAGGCGTCAGCATCGAGGACGTCGCAGCAGCAGCGGGAGTGTCTACGGCCACCGTGTCCAGGGCTGTCAGGGGGCTGCCCCGGGTTTCGCCTGCAACGCGTGAAAAGATCCTGGAAGTCGCGGCGTCGCTGGGCTATGTGGCGTCGTCGTCGGCGTCGGGACTGGCCACTGGGCGCACGCGCACTATCGGAGTCCTGGCGCCCTTCGTCAGCCGTTGGTTCTTCTCCAAAGCAATAGAAGGCGCGGACAGGGAACTGCACTCGCGCAAGTACAACCTCTCCCTGTTCAACCTCGGCGGCCATGGCAGCAATCGCGAGCGGCTCTTCAGCTCCACCATGGTCTACAAACAGATCGACGCGCTGCTGGTGCTGTGTATGGCGCTCAGCGAGGACGAACTGGAACACCTCCACAAGATCGACATCCCGCTGGTAGTGGTTGGCGGGCACGTTGAGGATTGCGCCTACATCGGTATTAACGATTACGACGCCGCGTCCACAGCCGTGCGGCATCTGCTGGACTTGGGACACAAGGACATCGCGCTGCTTCACGGCGACGACGAGACAGACCTGAACTTCGACGTTCCCCGTGTCCGGATCCGCGCCTTCCAGGAAGTCATGTCCGACGCCGGCTTGGAAGTCCGTCCTGAATGGGACGAATGGGGTGACTTCACAGTTGCCAGCGGGCAGCAGGCATTCCTTCGGCTCTGGAATCAACCCGGACGCAAGCCAACAGCTATTTTCTGTTCCTCTGATGAGATGGCCATGGGAGTCATCTTCGAAGCCACGCGTCACGGCGTTCGCGTGCCGGAGGACCTCTCAGTCATCGGCATCGACGATCACGACTTCTCCGAAGCAATGGGCCTCACAACCGTGGGTCAACGGCCGGACAACCAAGCCGAGCTGGGAACCAAGATGCTATTGGATGAACTCGATGGCATTGCAGGTGCAGTGCATTCAGAGGTAGCGCCGCACCAACTGATTGTCCGGGAGACAACGGCACCGCCGTGCCGGTAAAGAGCCGGTAAAGAAAGGCTACGAGGCCCGCGCCAACTGCCGGATGGGGATCCAGCGCGAGGCCAGCCGGCGATAAGCTGCAGCCGCGCCCGTCATATCTCCCTCGGCCAGGCATTCGATACCGAGGCGCACATCCATGGGCGATTCGTCCGGGTACACCTTGTCCGCCACAGCCCCGTAATCCAACTCCACCATGGACTGGACGTGGAACAACTCCAGCCATTCGGTGAGCTGCGTGAGATCGTCCAGCATGTCCAGGTCCGGAGCTGCCAAGGCAAGGTGGGCTACAGCAAAGCGTGCCCGGTCCAGGGCCTCCGTCAACGGTGTCCACACCCGGACCGTGAGGATATGCCCATCCGACTCGACCACATCCTTGCGGTCAGACTCAGCGAAAAGCGAGAACCAACTAAAAGGGATACCCCAGGTGGAGGCCCGAGTATGGACACGCTTGGCTTCTTCCCCGGCGTTGATGCGATCAATCCTGGCTTGATGCTTGTCCCGCTGCGAAACCGGAATCAGCAGATCAGCCAGCGGGCTGTGCACACCATCCATGAGGGCGTTCGCTGCCAACCCTGCCCGAATCACCAGTTGGCTGGGGCAGTAAAGCAGCCGTCCGGCGTCGTGGGCGTCCTTATCCTGCGGTGACGCGCCAGCGGTCGCGTCTGTGGCACTGTCCACCGCAGTGTGCCGCCCGCCAGGGACCCGCGTCATTCGCACCAAATCAGTCCGCCCCGTGGGGAAAGGGTCCCCGCCGGTCCGCGTGATGCGGCCCAGCGAGGCTTGGAGCTCCGCATTTTCGACGGCGGCGCGGGAACGTATCTTGCTGCTGTCCGCCACGAGTTGGCGCTGCTGCTCGGGAGGAAAAGCCTCAAGGGGCTCGTAAATGCGCAGGGACGAAGAGAACGGCAGTCCTGCCTGGCCCCTGTACAGGTTTCCAGTCATCTCCAGCCGGCCCCTTTCTTCCATCAGCGGTGATTAGTCTGCAAGCTCCACGATCACGGGAGCGTGGTCCGAGGCGCCCTTGCCCTTGCGTTCCTCGCGGTCGATGGAAGCGCCGGTAACCCGGGCTGCCAAGGCCGGGGAAGCCAGGCAGAAGTCGATGCGCATGCCTTCCTTCTTGGGGAAGCGCAGCTGCGTGTAGTCCCAGTAGGTGTAGACGCCGGGGCCGGGTGTGTACGGGCGGACGACGTCGGTGTAGCCGGCGGTTTCGAAGGCATGAAAAGCGGCGCGCTCCGGCTCGCTGACGTGCGTGTAGTTGTTGTTGCGGAACAGTTCGATGTCCCAGACGTCGTCATCGAACGGTGCAATGTTCCAGTCGCCCATGAGTGCGACCTGTGCTGCAGGCGCGGACTTGAGCCACTCTGCGGCGTTGCCCTGAAGGACGTCAAGCCACTTGAGCTTGTACGGCATGTGTTCGTCGTCCAGCGAGCGGCCATTCGGAACATACAGGCTCCAGATGCGGATGCCGCCGCAGGTTGCGGCGATGGCTCGGGCTTCCTGCGCGGGATCCTTGCCGGCCTTGCCGAACATCGGCTGATCCAGGAAGGTGCGCTCTACATCCTCCAGTCCAACACGCGAGGCGATGGCGACGCCGTTCCACTGGTTCACGCCGAAGTGCGCAACCTCGTAGCCCATGCGCTCAAAGAGCTCCCACGGGAAGTTATCGTCCTTGCACTTGGTCTCCTGGATGGCCAGGACATCACAGTCACTGCGCTCAAGCCACGCTTCAACGCGGTCGGCACGGGCACGGAGGGAGTTCACATTCCAGGTAGCTATCTTCACAGCCACTAACTTACCGAACTTGGCGCCCAGCGCATCCCCTCATGAAGGATTGCTGGGCTGCGGCACGCCTGCCGCGACACAGACGATCAGTGGGCGTACATGAACGAAGACGAGGCGCCCCTGCGCATCTTGACGCCGCAAACGATCAACAACAGCCCCGCAACTACGGAGAAGGCTGCCAGCAAACCCACCACGCCCAGGAACCCGAAGCCGGGGTTGATCAGGACAAACAGTCCAAAAAGCGCCGTCACAAGACCCGTCAGCAGCCAGACTCTCCAACCATTGACGGAGCTCCTTGCTGCAAACGCGAAGATGATCTCGGAAAGCCCCAGGACCAAGGCCCAGAGTCCAATCAGGATGCCAAGGGCTGCAGCTGTGATTCCCGGCCACGCAACCGCCACTAAACCGGCGGCGATGGAGATGAAGCCGCCCACCATCGTCCAGCCGGAATGGCGTGAAGGGTCGTAAAAGTAGTGGGCCACGTTGGTGAGGCCGTCCACGATTGCGAAGACACCGAAAACGAAAACCAGTCCGAAGACCGTGGCTATTGGCAAAGATGCCACTAAGAGTCCAAAGAGCACGGCCAGGATTCCGCGGAACAGCAGGGCAGTTCCGGAATGTTTGAACATCTTGCGTTCCGAAGCGTCGGACATAGTGCCAGCTTAACGGAATGCGGGCCGTGGATATATAGGAACGAGCCCTGAATCGCGGCGCGGTCCGCCTACCGCATGCGGCTGGCCTACCGCATGCCCTCGCGACGAATGGCGGTTGCGATAGCGGCCGCCCGCGTCTCCACGCCGAGCTTGGCATAGATGTGGGCCAGATGGGTTTTGACGGTTGCTTCGGAAATGAAGAGGCGTTTGCCCAGGTCGCGGTTGCTGAGGCCTTCGGTCAGGAGGCTCAGGAGCTCCGCCTCCCGGGGTGTAAGGACTTCGTCCGGGTTCCGTAGCTGTTGGAAAAGCCGGGAAGCCACGGGCGCGCTCATCACGCTTTTGCCCTGCACGGCACCTCTTACGGCGGCAAAAATCTCCTCCGGTGCAGCGTCCTTGAGCAGGTACCCCATGGCGCCGGCATCCACGGCACGGACGATGTCGGCGTCGGAATCGTAGGTGGTGAACACGATCACCGCCTGCCGGGGATTGCGCTGCCGCAACTGCTTGATGGCCTCGATCCCATCGATTCCCGCACCCATGGCCAGGTCCATGAGAATCACTGCCGGTGAATGCTGCTGTGCCGCCACCAACGCTTCCTCACCCGACGATGCTTCGCCGACGACGACGATATCGGCCTGGGTGCCCAACAGCGCCTTGAGCCCGCTCCGGACTACCGTGTGGTCGTCCACGAGCAGCACGGAAATGGTGGTCACAGGGACTCCTTCGATATGTCTGCGGGCGATGTACCTTCAGGCGACCTGTCTTCAGGCGTACCTTCAGGTAGAGCCGGCAGCGGGATCTGGGCTGCGATGATGGTGCCCTCGCCTGGAGAGCTCTCCACGGACAATTCTCCGCCCAGCTGCTCAATGCGTTGCCGCATGGCGCGCAGACCGTATCCTCCCGCTTCCGACGGCGGAGGTACCGCTCCGGGATCAAAGCCGCGGCCGTCGTCGAACACGTCAAGGGTGATCGCGTCCGGAAGGTACCCAAGAGTCACGCTGGCGTTGTCCGCATGGGCATGAAGTTTGATGTTGGCCGCGGCGCTCTGGGTGACGCGGAGCAGGGCATGCCGAACCTCGGGCGGGATGGGACGGGTCTCGCCAGTGACCTGCACAAGGACGTGGTCCAGGTACTGCTGGGCCGCCCGCTCCAAGGCTTCGAGAAGGGGCGCAGTTTCGAGGCCAGGCACCGAGAGCTCGTGCACGAGGCTCCGGGTGTCGGCAAGGTTCCCGCGGAGGAGGCTGGTTGCTCTGTTGACTTCGTGGTGCGCCGCGGGATCAGGCCAGGAACGTTGGGCTGCCTCGAGGAGGAGCAAGCTGCTCGCGAGGCCCTGGGTGACGGTGTCGTGGATTTCACGGGAAACACGCTCGCGTTCCGCCGCGATTCCCGCTTCCCGTTCACTCGCGGCCAGCTGTTCCTGCGCTTGGCTTACATCTTCGAAGAGCTTTCGCTGGAGGGCGCCGTCGCGCTCAATCTTGTCGTAAATCAACGTGAGCAGGGCCCCCGCAGCGAGCGGTCCGAGCAGCATGGCGACGTCCGTCCAGCCACTCATGCGGAAAAGCCCGACGGCGGTTGCCGTCGCGGTCGCGCCGCCCGCCAGATACGCCGCCCACCCACGGAACGCGGTGCGGCTGAGGAAGAAAATCGCGAAGGAACACCATGCGAAGCTGGGCGCCGCGATCACCAGGGCAGCCCACGCGGCCACCAAGGCAAACATCCACAGCTTGCGGTTTTGGGTTTGTTGGCTCTGCATGGATTTGCCGTGTTGGGTGAGCTGGCGGTGTTGGGCCAGCAACGCTGTCAGGACGTACAGGGCACACACGCTGACAGCCAAGGCCACAGTCCACAGGTTGTCCGCGGGGGAGTGGCGCATGACATACCGGACAGCAGAGGCGACCATCAGCACGGCGAAACCCAGATGCACCACGGCGTCAATGCGGGTATCGATCCGGCCGCCTGGACCGGGGCGGCTGCTTGGATCCTGCCGTTGAGGGGCTGCTGGCATGGGGTGGTTCCCGTTTCCGTATCGGTCGGTGGTAAGCGCTCTTTCCATGCTAGATCCCGCGTGATTGCTGGTCTCTCCACCTTTTGGCTGATACGGCTGGCGGAAAGGCTGAGCTTGGAACCGGCGCATGGCCGATGTGCCCGGGGGGTGCTCCCGGAAGCATAGATATGTACCCGAAATTGCCAATGCTTGCCACGAGGAGAAGTCCATGAAGAAGTCCAACAAGATGATTGCCGCCGCTGCTGCCGGAGCACTGTTGCTCACAGGTGGGGTTACCGCCGTAGCCAATGCCGTAGCCCCCGGTGCCGCGCCTGTTAACGTACCCGCTGCGCCAGTCAGTGCCGAGGTCCAGCCGGCACCTGAGAATGTGGTTTCCCAGAATCGAATCACCGTGGGTGCTTCCAGCAAGGCCGTGAATGCCGCGCTTGCCAAGTGCCAGGCAGACAAGCTTCCGTTCGTGACTGTGGCCCTCGTGGATCGCTTCGGCACTGTCCAGGCCCTTCTCCGCGGTGACAACGCCGCCGAGCACACCATCGAGGCCGCCAAGCAGAAGGCATACACCGCGGCTGCCTTCGGTGCCCCCACCAGTGAACTGGCCAAGCGCATCAACGGCACCGGCCCGTCCATCGCGGACCTTCCCGGCACGCTTTTCCTGGCTGGTGGTGTTCCGCTGAAGGTCAACGGCGTATCCGTGGCTGGCATCGGCGTCGGCGGTGCTCCCGACGGCGCCTTGGACGAGGCGTGCGCGACTGCTGGTGCCGAAGCCCTGGCCACGGCTGCAAAGTAGCCCAAGTAAGTAGCAGCTGTGCGCGTTTTCAGCCCTCAAAACGCGCAGTGCTGCGACTTACTTGGGCGGGTTACAGAGCCTCCAGCACGCTGACGTAGTTGGCGATGCCCACGCCGCCCATGTTCTGGACGGCGCCTCGCCGGGCATTGGGAAGCTGCATGTCGCCGGCGGTGCCGGTGAGCTGCATGGCCGCAATGACATGCTGCGACACTCCGGTGGCCCCCACGGGATGACCCTTGGCCTTAAGACCGCCGGACACGTTGACGGGAAGTTTGCCGTCCTTATACACCCAGCCTTCTTGGACAGCGCGCGAACCCTCGCCGCGGGGAGTCAGGCCCATGGCCTCGTACATGATGAGCTCGGCGATGGTGAAGCAGTCGTGGACTTCGGCGAAGTCCAGTCCATCGATGCCCACGCCCGCCATGCCCAGCGCCCGCTCCCAAGAGACACGGGTAGCGGCGAACTCCGTGGGATCTCGCTTTTCCGAGGGGAAGAAATCGTTCGCGTGACCGAAGCCCGCCAAGCGCACAGGTGCGGTTGCGCCGCCGGTAGCCGATGTTGAAATCACGACGGCGGCCGCACCGTCCGAGACCGGCGAACAGTCCGTACGGCGCAAGGGGTCCGCGACCATGGGGTTTTTGTCCGAGATGGTGCGGCAGAATTCCTCGCCAAAATCCCGGTGCATCTGGGCGTAGGGATTATCCATGCCGTTGTGGTGGTTCTTGGCTGCAATGGAACCGAGGACATCGCCCAGGCCGCCGGGGTAGGTGGCCGCGTCTATGCCCGTGCCGTAGCGCTTCCCGTAGTGCTTCGCCACCTCCGCGAACAACCCTGTGAACCCTGTGGTGGACGCCTTACCCGCCATTTCGTACGACGCACCAAGCAAGGCTGCCCCCACTACGTCCGCTCCGGCGTCGGTCATCTTTTCCGCGCCGATCACCAAAACATTGCGGGCAGTTCCGGCGAGCACAGCCTTCACGCCTTGCTGGAACGCGGCGGAACCGGAAGCGCAAGCGTTCTCCGTGCGCGTTGCCGGGACGTTGGCGAGGTCTGCCGAGAGTTGCAGTGCCAGCGACGACGTGAATCCCAGCGGCTGCATGCCTGAGTTGAACTGGCCGAGATAGACCTCGTCGATGTCCTTGGGCTCAAGGCCGGAATTGCGGATCGCTTCACCGGCTACCTGGACAATCAATGATTCGAGGGTGTGGTCCGTGAGCTTGCCGAACTTGCTGTGTCCCCACCCTGCGAGCAGGATGTCCTTGCCGAACTGGTCTTTCAAGCTCATGCGCTTGCTCCTTCAAGTGTGTGTTCTTCAGACGTGAGCGCTACCGTGAACTCCGCCCCTGTCTTGCTGTGGATCTCTTCCACCGTGACACCTGGGGCGAGGCGGGTGAGCAGGAGGCTCGTGCCGCCGTCGTGCTTTTCCGCGCCCGGCACGAGCGTTTCAGCGTCCGCCTCGATGTCGAAGACCGCGAGGTCTGTAATGATCCGGTCAACACACTTCAGCCCGGTGAGCGGCAGCGTGCATTCCTTGACGATTTTGGCCGAACCGTCCTTGGCGTTGTGCTCGGTGAGGACCACCACCCGCGGTGTCCCGGCCACCAAATCCATGGCGCCGCCCATGCCCTTGACCATCTTTCCCGGGATGGTCCAATTGGCGAGGTCGCCGCTGCCGGACACCTGCATGGCACCCAGGATGGCCACCTTCACATGGCCGCCCCGGATCATGCCGAAGGACGTGGCGGAATCGAAAATGCTTCCACCCGCTGTGATGGTGACGGTCTGCTTACCCGCATTGATCAGGTCCGCGTCCTCCTCGCCCTCAAAAGGGAACGGGCCCATGCCGAGCAGGCCATTCTCGCTTTGAAGAACCACCCGCACGCCGTCGGGCAGGTTGTTGGCCACCAGCGTGGGGATGCCGATGCCGAGGTTGACGTAGTAGCCGTCGTTCAATTCTTCAGCCGCGATGGCGGCCATCTGGTCTCGTGTCCAAGCCATGATGTGTGCTCCTTATTCTCTAAGACCGTGAGCGCTTCTCTAGACCGTGAACGCTTCGCGCCGCGGGCGGACTGTGCGCTGTTCGATGTCCTTAACCCGCGCGCTGGCCTGCACCAGCCTCTGGACGAAGACGCCGGGCGTGACAATGTGATTGGGGTCGAGCTCGCCCGGTTGCGCAATGATCTCCGCCTCAGCGATGGTGACGGCGCCGGCTGTTGCCACCACCGGGTTGAAGTTCCTCGCCGTGTAGCGGTAGATCAGGTTTCCATCCGTGTCGGCGGTGTGGGCGTGTACAAGCGCGACGTCGGCGGTGATGGCGCGCTCGCGGACGTACGTCACGCCGTCGAACTCTTCCAGCGGCTTGCCTTCGGCAACCAGGGTGCCCACGCCAGTCCGCGTGTAGAAAGCAGGGATGCCGGCACCGCCAGCGCGGAGGCGCTCGGCGAGGGTACCTTGCGGAGTGAATTCGACGTCGAGCTTGCCGGCCAGATACTGCTCGGCAAACAGCTTGTTCTCGCCGACGTAGGACGCGATGACCTTCCTGACCTGGCCTGCCTCGATCAGCACACCGAGCCCCTTGCCGTCCACGCCCATGTTGTTGGAGACGATGGTGAGATCCTTGGCGCCGGACTCCCGGACGGCGTCGATGAGGTCGGCCGGGATGCCACTGAGGCCAAAGCCCCCGACGGCGATGGTCAGGCCGTCTGCCATCAGGTCCTGGAGCGCTTGGGCTGCGCTGGCGTGCATCTTCGACATTGGAACTCCTCTTTGAGTCTTTGTTGTGGAAGTATCCACGTTGTGGACTGGTTATCTGTAAAGGAGCCTAGGAGGGATCCTCGCTGTGGTCAACGGCTTCAGTGCTTGGCTAATCACGCTGTGGACTGTAGGCTCAATCGCGTCCATATTGTGGACGAAATCTTCAAGGAGGCTTTGTGGCCGAACAGAAATCCACCCACAACCCGGTTCAGGGTGCCCAGGTTGTGGGCCGTGTTGCCCTGCTGCTGAGGCTGGTGGGACGCAAACCCGAGGGGACGTCGTTGGCCGGGTTGGTTCGTGAATCAGGGCTGACACGGCCAACAGTGCACAGGTTGCTGACGTCGCTGGCTGCGGAGGGATTGCTGGAGCACGATTCAGCCGCCGGGAAGTGGGTTCTTGGCCCGGAAATCTTCCTCCTGGGATCGGTAGCGGCGGCACGCTTCCCCATGGAGGACATTGCCCGGCCCAGCCTGCGCCGCCTCGCCGCCGAAACTGGCGAGAGCGCGTTCTTCTCCATCCGACGTGGCAACGAAACCGTCTGCGTATTGCGTGAGGAAGGCTCGTTCCCGGTGAGGTCCTTCGTGCTGCATGAAGGCGTACGTTTTCCTTTGGGAGTTGCCTCGGCAGGAACAGCGATCATGGCCTTCCTGCCCGCCGACGAGCAGGAAACCCTGCTTGAGAACTGGCCTGCGCACGCTGGCGACTTTGCCATGGGGCATTCCGTTGACGTGGTGCGGGACAACCTTGAGCGCACGCGGCTGGCAGGCTACTCGGTGAACCCGGGGCTGATCCTGGAAGGGAGCTGGGGGATGGGCGCGGCCGTCTTTGACCAACAGGGGCGTCCGGCATGGGCCCTTTCCTTGACCGGGATCGAACCACGGTTCCGTCCTGATCGACAGGAATTCCTCGGCAAATTGCTGCTCGAGGAAGCTCATCGCATGACGGCAAGGCTCCAAGGCTGACCCAAGTAGGGGACAGCACATGCTCCAATGAGAGCCCAGTGGACCGTTTGCTGTCCCCTAGTTGGGTTTGTGCAGGTCCAGACGCATCAGCACCCTCGGGAAGCCGTTGAGGACGGACGTCGTTTCGGCGACCTTGGTGAAGCCGGCCTGCTCGAACAGCCTGCGGGTCCCCACGTACGCCATGGTCAGATCCACCTTGTTGCCCTTGTTGTCCACGGGGTAGCCCTCAATGGTTGGCGCGCCATGGCTCTTTGCGAAGTCAATTGCACCCTGCAGCAACTTGTGCGAAATGCCCTTGCCGCGATGCCCGGGCCGCACCCTGATGCACCAGACAGACCACACATTGGCGTTGTCCACGTGAGGGATCTTTCGGTTCGTCGCAAAGCTGGTGTCAGCCCGGGGGTGTACGGCGGCCCACCCAACTACTTCGCCGCCGTCGTACGCGAGAACGCCTGGTGGCGGATCCTCCGAAACCAGCTTTTCCACGAACCTCCCGCGCTCCTCCCGCTGGAGCTCGAGGTTCTGCTTCGAGGGAATCCGGTAACTCAGGCACCAGCACACATTGGCGTCCGAACGTTTGGGGCCGACGATGGTGTTCACGTCCTCGAACACCGTTGCCGGGCGAACCTCGATTCCCATGCCGCCCATCCTGTCACCGCCGCCCAACTCTTCGCTAGACTGGCGGACGTGATGACCGGATCGGGCACCTGCCCTGCACGGATTGGCTACCCGGCCGAGTTCTGACGGGTGCTGGCGCCGTGACATGTGCCAGCGCTGCGCGCGCTCCTCCCCGTGGATTGATGACCCTGAAACCCATCGAACGAAATCCACACAACTAGGAGTCATGCATGCCCGCCCTTTTTAACCACACCATCATCGCGTCCACCGATCGCGTCGCTTCCGCCGAGTTCTACCGGTCCATCCTCGAAGCGGACGAAGCACCCAGCTGGGGGCCCTTCACCAACCTGACTTTGGCTGGCGGCGTAATGCTCCAGTTCGCCGAGCCCCCGGTTGAGATCCAGATGCAGCACTACGCCTTCCTGGTTGACGATCAGCATTTTGACCGGGCCTATCAGCGGCTGGTGAGTGCCGGCGTCGAGCATTGGGCGGATCCGCAGATGACCCGTCCAGGCGAGACCAACACCGAGCACGGTGGCCGAGGCGTCTACTTCAAGGACCCGTCGGGCCACGCGCTGGAGCTGATCACGAAGCCGTATGTCTAAGCCTTCGCCATTGTGTCCGAGCCATTTGGAGTTCTTCAAACGGCGAAATAATGTTCGACCGATCGCTTGATCCAGCTCGCCCCACTTTTTGGAGAACCATGACCACCACCCGTCAGTATGTAGTTGGCCCTGAAGAAGACCTCATCCTGGGGACTAAATACCGCAAGAACTCGATCATTTTTGGCATCATCGGCCTGTTCATTTTCGGCGTGGGCTTTGGAGCCATGGCATTCCTCACCGCCCGCAAGGCCGAAGGATACGGAGTAAAGGCTACGGCCGGGAAGGTTTTGGGAATCCTGGCTTTCGTCAGTGGTGCCATCTTCCTTGCCGTGTACTTCGCCAACAAATAGGCTCTCCACGCCACGAGCTTGCTCTTGTTCGTTTCCCCCGCCGTACAAGGGTGAGGAGAGCGAACAAGAGTGGGCCCGGCCAACCCAGCTTCCAGCAGCGCACCCTATCCGAACGTGAAGGAGTACGCCTGGATGCCCTGTGGGATCTTGACCTCGAGCTTGCCCTCGCGGATCGCGGAGTCGTCCACGATCTGATAGAGCGTCGGCGTCCCGGAGACTGCAACGGACGTGGTCTTGCCGTCGCGGACAACGTCGATCATGCCCTCCCCGCTGACCACGATGTACACCTGCTTGGCGTGGTAATTCAGGGCAATGGAAGAACCGGCGCTGGCAGGGGTGATGGATTGCGTTCCGAGATCCCACGAACCCTTCAGCGAAAAGCTGTCACCGGGCTGATTCGGCGGCATTGAATACAGTCCCACCCCGGCTTTATAGGTTTCCGTGCCCGCATAGTTGACCTTCTTGGTGGTGCCCAAATACGTCTCCGGAGTGGTGGCACCTGCTACCGGGCCGTCGTCGGACGCTTCAATGGGCGCTGGCAGCGGCGCTGAAGGGTTGGCTTGTTGCAGGAGTTCGCGGATCAGCTTCTCCGTGGTCTGGTAGCCGCCCTCGCCGAACTTGATGTGACGGACTGTTCCCTCGGAATCGATCAGGTAGTGGGCCGGCCAGTAGCGGTTGCGGTAGTTGGTCCATGTGGAGAGCGTGTTGTCGATGGCAACGGGGTAGGTGATGCCCAGGTCCTGCGCGCCAGACATGACGTTGCGGGTCTCTTTCTCGAACGCGTACTCGGGGGAGTGGACACCGATGATTTCCAGGCCGGAGTCCTTGTACTTGCTGTACCAATCGGTGAGATGCGGAACGGAGCGCTGGCAGTTGATGCAGGAATAGGCCCAGAAATCCACCAGGACCACCTTGCCTTTGAGGTCCTTCAAGTTCACGGCCTGACCGCCGGGGGTGTTGAACCACTCCTGGATGCCCTTGATATCCGGCGCCGTCCCGCACGATTCCAGATCGGTGGAGCCGTTGCTGCACTTGTCCAGCTCGCGGTTTTGGTCATTTACCAGTCCACCAAGATCCAGGGCCTTCTTCACGGCCTCGTTGTCCTGGACCTGCTCCTGGAGTGTGGAGGTGTAGTCGGGCACGAGTTTCTGCAGCAGCTGCGGGAGGTTGAACACCAGGCCGATTGCGAGGGCGATCATCATGACGCCACCGGCGATGCGGATCTTGCGCTGGTTCTTCCTGAAGGCCTTGACGCGCTCTGCGACGCGGCGGCCAGCCAGCGCGAACACCAGCAGCGGAACGGCTGCGCCGAGGGCAAACGTCAACGTGAGGACTATGGTTTCGGGGCCCACCTGGCCTGTGGCGCCGGCTACGGCAATGGCAGCAAGCACTGGTCCTGCACAGGGGACATAGACGACGCCGAGCGCCAGTCCCAGCACCAGCCCGCCGTTTTCGGTGCCCACTTTACGTTGCGGGATCCAGGAGAACGGCTTCTCCAGGATGTGCTGGAAACGATCGAAAATGAGGCCGCAACCAATGAGCACCAGCACCACCAGCCCGATCCATCGAAGCAGGTCCTGCGGCAGGTTCACCAACGTCAGCAGGAACGAGCCAACCAGCGTGAAGGTGCTGAAGCTGATCACCAGGCCCAGGATCACTAAGTACGGGCGCCAGCTAGTTACAGTGCCTTTGCGCGCACCCTGTACACCTCCGGAAAGAAAGATGACCGGCAGGACGGGCAGGATGCAGGGCGAGATTCCTGTAATCAGCCCACCCAGCAGGCCGATAAGTGCTAATTGCAGCATTGCGTCTCCCAACGTCGCCGGACCGGCCGTGAAGGGTGCCGGCTCCGGATATCTGTAGGCAGTTCGGAGCCGAAGCCGCGATGGCTTGGTCTAAAACTTTTTCAATCCGCACCCATCCACGCCGGTGCGACCTCCGAATAGCAGGTGAGGCACAACCCGCCGGCGACGCAAATGCAGCGTCGGGGAGTAAGTGCCCACACCCAATGGACCCAATGCCCTGGTTCCACGAACAAGGAGAATGACATGTTGTCCACAAAGCGCCCCGCCCTCGCCTTCGTTGGCCTCACTGCAGCCGCCCTTCTCGGACTCACGGCTTGTGGTGGTACAAGCAGTTCCAGCACGCCTCCGTCGTCGGCGTCGTCCCCTGCGCCGGAGATGACGTCCGCGGCACCGTCGCCGTCGGCTTCTGCCATGACCAGCGCCGCCATGGATCCCGCCCGTGATCTTGTTGGCCCCGGCTGTGCCGGTTACGCCGCCCAGGTTCCGGATGGTGCCGGCTCGGTAGTGGGAATGGCGCAGGACCCGGTTGCCGTTGCCGCTTCGAACAACCCGCTCCTGAAGACTTTGACTGCCGCTGTTTCAGGCAAGCTCAACCCGAAGGTGGATCTGGTCTCCACTCTCAACGGCAGCGAATTCACGGTGTTTGCACCTGTTGATGATGCGTTCGCCAAGATCGACCCCGCCACCATTGAGACTCTCAAGACGGACGATGCCCTGCTGAGCAAGATCCTCACTTACCACGTAGTCCCTGGCCAGCTGAGCCCGGACCAGATCGTCGGTATGCACAAGACAGTCCAGGGCGGCGAGGTGACCGTTGGCGGCAGCAAAGATGCACTCACAGTTGATGGCGCCAACGTGATTTGCGGCGGCGTCCACACGGCCAACGCAACGGTTTACCTGATCGACTCCGTGCTGATGCCCAAGTAACCTGCCAGGCCGCAAACAAAAAACCAGTCCGCAAAAAAGCAGGCGCCGGAATCAATCCGGCGCCTGCTTTTTGTGTTGGAAATGAATAGTCAGCGCTTGCCCAGGTCGCTATTTACGTAGGAGCCCTGGACGGTGGCGGTGCTTCCACAAGTGCAACCACCGTCAACCTGGAGCTTGACCGTTACGGGTTTCGTTGCATCCAGGGTGAAGCTCACGGTGTCTCCGGAATCAGTGGAGATACGGAGAGTGCTTTCTTGTTCATGGGTTTGAGTCATGGCGGGATACCTTACTTGTCGGTTGGGTCGGTCCGGGGAGACTGAACCCTGGGGATGCTTCCGGTCGGAGTTCCGCCGGGACAGTCGGAGTCAGGGCAGTCCTCCGCACACTCGTGCCTGGTCACCAAGTCAAATTGAACGCCCCGATGTTGTTCCACGCCCGTACGAATCGCGCGTTCAACAACGGATGTCGCCAAGCGCTTATGCAGTGACAGCGGATCACGGCGCAGGTCCTTCGTGAGGGCGAAACAGAGCAGCAGCATGACGATGACGAACGGCAGCGCGGCAACAATCGTGACTCTTTGAAGTCCGGCCAAAGCCTCGGATGGTTCGTCGCCGCCAGCCAGGAGCATGACCGCTGCTACTGCACCGGTAAGGCTTCCCCAGAAGATCACTACTCCACGCCGGGGGTGTTCTGCTCCGTTGGAGCTGAGCGATCCCATGACGATGGAGGCTGCGTCTGCACCAGTGATGAAGAAGATTGCCACCAGCACCATGGCCAGCACGATCACCGCTGCCGTGGCCCAGCCGGGCATGCCGAGATTCTTGACCAGATCGAAGAGTGCGCCGTCGAAATTGACGGAGGGCACACCGTTGGCCATGGTCACCAAACCGGGTGTGCCGGCCTTGTCAGCTTCCTGCTGGACGTGGAAGGCAGCCCCACCGAAGATACCGAACCAGATAACGCTGACGATGCTTGGCACCAGCAGAACGCCGGTGACGAACTGGCGGATGGTTCGGCCGCGGCTGATGCGTGCAATGAACATGCCGACGAAGGGCGTCCAGGAGATCCACCAGGCCCAGTAGAAAATGGTCCAACTGGTCATCCAGCTACGCAGTGCTTCGTCGCCGACCGCCTCTGTCCGGGAGGACATCTCTGCCAGGTCCCGGGCGTAGTCGCCGATTGCGGAGGGGATCAGGTTGAGGATGAACAGGGTGGGGCCGGCAACAAACACGATGAGTGCCAGGACGACTGCCAGCACCATGTTGATGTTGGAAAGCCACTGGATGCCGCGGCTGATGCCGGAGACTGCTGACGCGACGAAGCAGAAGGTGAGGATGGCTACGATCACCACGAGTACCGGGGTGCCGATCTCACCCACCCAGCCGTTGGAGGTCATGCCGCTGCCGATCTGAAGCGCACCGAGGCCCAGGGAGGCGGCGGTGCCGAACAGGGTGGCAAAGATGGCCAGGATGTTGATGAATTTCCCGAGCGGGCCTTCCACCATCCTGATACCGAAGAGCGACGTGAACGCTGCAGAGACCAGTTGCCTGCGACCCAAACGGTAGGTGCCGTAGGCCATGGCGATGCCCACTACTGCGTACATGGCCCATGGGTGCAGGGTCCAGTGGAAGATCGAGGTGGCCATGGCCGTCTGGATGGCAGCAGGGGTGCGGCCGTCCACAGTGCCCGGTGGTGGCGAGATGTAGTGGTAGAGCGGCTCAGCCACGCCATAGAACATGAGCCCGATGCCCATGCCGGCGGCGAACATCATCGCTACCCAGGAGACGGTACGGAATTCCGGCTTCTCGCCGTCCTTGCCCAGCGGGATGTTGCCGAACTTGCCCAGGGCGAGCCAGAGGACGAAGACGACGAACAAGGAGGCAAGAACCATGAAGAGCCAGCCGGTGTATTCCATGACCCAGTTCAGGGCGCCTTTGGAAGTTTCGGAAAGGCTGTCCCGGCCGACGAAGCCCCAGACCACGAAGGCGACGGCGATGGCGCCCGTGATTCCGAAGGTGACTTTATCCAGCGTAAGTTTCTGGTTCCGGCGGGCAGTAACTGCCTGCTCGGTCCTGGCATGGCGCAGTTCTTCAAGGATCTGTGCGTATTCCTCAGTATCCGGCAGCGTTTCTGCGCCCCCGTCCTCATCGTCGAGGACTGCGGGGTTGGTTTCCTCCGGGGAGACGCTGATGACGTCCCCGGAGTTTTCCAGGCGGTTGGTTCTACGTGATGAAGGAGTGACGGCCAGGTTATCCGTGGCGGGCACTTCCTCGGGAGTTAGAGGCTTTAGATCACTATTTATAGCCATGAGCGGGTCCTTTGCTCGGCGAGTCATGGGCTTGGGTTTATACATGGCCCTGGAGGGTGGGAGCGGGTAGAGGGTTGGGGGCTTCTTCCGACTCCATGACCATCATTTGTGGAGCAGTATCAAGTCGGAGCGCCTGCCCCGAATCGAGCTCACTGATGGGGCAGGCCTTGTGCATGGTGCACCTCTTTTGGTCGGCGAACGGGATTTGTGGCGCCTAGGCTTAGTCGCCTTCTTGCGTCTCGCAAGGATCAACAGTTCTCGCGTTATGCAACAGAGTGCGCCCCGTCACAGGTCAATGTCAAGGTGTTTCTTTTCCACTTCAGGCATCTTGACACTCGCCCCGAGGCGCCTCGGGCAGTTGCGCATAGTGGTTACTGTTGCGTAACAAGCGACATTCAAGGCGAAAAATTGGCACGCTGGCGACGCCAGCTAGCTTTACTTAAAGGCGTGCATTACGCGGCGGGCCGGGCGGGCAGCGCCTAGCGGCGTCGGTAGCCCATCTTGGCGCTGATGGCTAGGCCAGCCTCGCGGAGGGCCTCTATGAGCCCTGGCTGCTCCTCGGGAGCAAAGCGGAAGGCGGGGCCGGAGATACTCACTGCGGCGATGACGCTGCCCATGTGGTTGAAGATAGGCACGGCCACGGCCGTCAGGCCGATTTCGAACTCTTCATGGACCACCGCGTAGCCGTTCCGCGCGACGTCGAGCAGCTGCTTCTCCAGCTCCCCACGGTTGGTGATGGTTCGGGGTGTGCGGGCTGGGAGTCCGACGGTCTTAAGGACTTGGTTCCGTTCGTCAGCTGTCAGCGCGGCCAGGAGCACTTTGCCGCTGGACGTGGCATGCAGTGGCGTCAGGCTGCCCACCCAGTCGTAGGTGGCAAGCGTTGAGGGGCCCATGGCTTGATCCACGTTGACGGCATAGTTGGATCGAAGCACAGCAAGGTTGACAGTTTCCTTGAACTCAGCCGCGAGCGCTTCCAGTACTTCCCTTGCCTCGCGCACCACGCTCAGCCTGCCGGGGATGGATGTTGCCAGCCGGAGAATGCCGAAACCCAGCTGGTACTTGCCCCTCTCATTGTTCTGCCGGACAAGGTCGCGGTTAACCAGCGAGCCCACAAGCCTGGACACCGTGGATTTGTGGACGCCCATCTCGTCAGCAATTTCACTGACACCGGCGTCGCCTTCGCGGGCGAGGATTTCCAGGATTTGGAGCGCGCGGTCCACCGACTGGACGCCTCCGCCCTGGGCGTCTGCGTCCTTCTCGATGTCCGGATTGTTAGTTGGGGCCATGATGCCTCGTGTCGTTGTCCCAAGCAGGTGGTCCGGGCCGTAAAGCCCTGCCCGGCCTGCTCCTCGTCTTTCCTCATCCTAGTCCGACACGGACACGGGCCCTGCACATAAACCGGCAGAAGGGGCGGTCAGATCCCGACCAAAGCCTCCTCCCTGGCCACCTTGCGGGGGCGGACCAGTCTGTCACGTCCGGCGTAGACGTTGAGGCTGTGTCCGCGGCTGAAGCCAACCAGTGTCACGCCGGTCTCAGTGGCGAGGTCGGCGGCAAGGCTGGACGGCGCGCTCACTGCGGAAAGGACAGGTATGCCGGCGAGGGCCGCCTTCTGGACAAGCTCGAACGATGCCCGCCCTGAAACCTGCAGGACCAATCCCGTCAGTGGCAGCAGATCCTGGCGCAAAGCCCAGCCCACCACTTTGTCCACGGCGTTGTGGCGGCCCACGTCCTCCCGCAAACAGAGGAGTTCCGGCGTTGCGCCGTCCACCCTGAAGAGCCCGGCCGCGTGGACGCCACCGGTCCTGTCGAACACTGCCTGGGCTTCCCGGAGGCGTTCGGGCAGTTCGGCCAGGATGTCAACGGGAACCCGCAGCCCGTCCTGGGCGGGGTCGAAGTGGAGGGTCTTGCGGACGGCCTCGATGGAGTCCGTCCCACAGATGCCGCATGAGCTGGAGGTGTACACGTGGCGCATGGTGTCCGGCATTTGTACATCGGAGCGAAGCTGGGCCTCCACGACATTGAACGTCTGCGTCCCGTCCTTCTCGCCGGCACAAAAACGTAGGGAGATCAGCTCGGACTGGCTGCGGATTATGCCTTCGGACACCAGGAACCCGGCCACCAGGTCAAAGTCGTCTCCCGGAGTCCGCATGGTCACGGCGAAGGAGCGGCCCCCGATCCTGATTTCCAGGGGCTCCTCGGCGGCCAGGACGTCTTCCTTGAACCGCACCGGATATTCCGTACCTGTCCCGTCGAGATGGAAGCGGTGGATCTTCCGGCGCTGTGTCATCCGTGCCATGGTGCGTACCTTCCTGGCTGGTGTGGGAAATCGATGGTTGCTTGCGCCTGTGACCAGGCGCTTGACCAGACACTTGTCCAGGCGCTTGTCCAGGGCAGCGGCATGACCGGGACGGGTTTGCCTGCTTCCACGCCGTCAGGGGGAACGGCCATGAAGCCGTCGGCCCAAGCCAGGCCACGCATCATGCCGGGGCCTGTGTGTGAAGCAGGAAAGGCGAGGCCGTGGACAAGGGTGCAGGGAATGAGTTGTGTCCGGCCGGGGCCCGGATCGACGTCCGCCCCGGACGTGAGGTGGCCAGCTGTCTGGAACGGCCGGTTTTGGAGGGCAGCCAGCAGTGGTTCGCCGATGGTCATGAGGGCCATCATGGCGGCCAGGGGGTTGCCTGGGAGGCCGATGATGAAGCGGCCGTCCGGAAGGTCAGCCAATACAGCAGGATGACCGGGGCGCATGGCGACGCCGTCCAGCAGCAGGCGCCCATCGAGCGCGGCCACTGCGGCGCGGAAGTGGTCGGTTCCGGATTTGCCGGTCCCGCCGGTGGTGATCGTGACATCGGCGCGTTCACCTCCGGGCGGGCCGTCCAGTGCGGACAGCCACTCATCGTACGAGTCGCCGATCCGTTGCTGGCTGCCTCGAATTCCGCCCAGCTGCGAAATCACGGAGCCCAGTTGCGGTCCGAAGGTATCGCGCACCTGCCCCGCTGCTGGCACACCCGAGGTCACCACCTCGGAGCCAGTAAGTACGACGGCGACCCGCGGCTTGCGTTGTACCTGCAGTTCGTCGTGGCCTGCTACGGCAGCAAGGGCAATGTGTGCAGGATTAAGGAGTGTGCCGGCGGGTACGAGGACGTCGCCGGCTCGGGCTTCTTCGCCGGCTGGCCGTATGTGACGGCCGGGGAGGGTCTCGCCGGGTTTCGCATCTGGTTTCAGTGAGAGCTGCAGCCCGTATCCGGCGTCGAGGACGTGTCCGCTCTCTTTCCGAAGTACCGCTACGGCACCCTCAGGGACCAGGCCTCCGGTGGCAATGACGCTGGCTTGCCCCGGTGAGAGCGGCAGCCCCGCCGCCGTGATCTTCCACGGTCCTCTGCCATGAATAGCCCAGCCATCCATGGCAGAGGACGCATAGTGCGGAAGGTCCTGCTGCGCCGTCACTTCAGTGGTCAGCATGTATCCGATCGCGTCCGCCAGTCGCACCGACGCCGACGCAAGCGGAACAGCGCAATCGAAGGCCATCTGCCGGGCTTCAGACCACGTCGGGGCAGGCATCCGCTCGCACGGCACATGGGACGTTGGCGACGTGCCGCAGATGATTTCCTGTGCGAGCATGGATGCCCCCTTCCTGGTGTTTTTGCGTACTAAGCCTTCACGTAGCCGTTCGGGTTCAGTACGAACTTTGTTGCCGCTCCGGCGTCGAACTCGGCGTAGCCGCGGGGAGCGTCCTCAAGCGGGATGGCTTGGGCATTGACTGCCTTGGCGATCTGGACCTTGTCGTGGAGGATGGCCATCATCAATTGGCGGTTGTACTTCATCACCGGGCATTGGCCCGTGGTGAAGGACAAGGACTTTGCCCAGCCGGTGCCCAGCGAGAGCGACAGGGAGCCGTGCTTGGCTGCTTCATCGATTCCGCCCGGATCGCCGGTGACG
Source organism: Paenarthrobacter sp. 10L420 (assembly GCF_056395385.1). Lineage (NCBI taxonomy): Bacteria > Bacillati > Actinomycetota > Actinomycetes > Micrococcales > Micrococcaceae > Paenarthrobacter > Paenarthrobacter sp. 10L420. The sequence goes on from NZ_JBFTJK010000028.1 coordinate 30,717, forward strand.
TAGAGGCCCGGGATGCCCAGGGACCCACCCGCTGCGGTGATGTCCATGAGGGAGTTCAGCACGGTGGCCGGAGCCTCGTGCGAGGCGTCCCGTCCGTGGCCGCGGGCTTCGAAGCCAACGGCGTCCACGCCGCAATCCACCTCCGGCACCCCGAGGATCTGCAGGATCTGCTCCTTCGGGTCTCCGTTGGAGACATTGACGGTTTCGCAGCCGAACGAGCGCGCCTGTGCCAGTCGGTCCTCGTTCATGTCGCCCACAATCACGACGGCGGCGCCAAGCAACTGGGCGCCGACGGCGGCAGCGAGACCCACAGGGCCGGCACCGGCGACGTACACCGTGGACCCTACGCCAACCCCGGCCGTAACGGCGCCGTGGAAGCCGGTGGGGAAGATGTCCGAGAGCATGGTCAGGTCCATGATCTTTTCCAGGGCCTGATCGCGGTCCGGGAAGCGCAGCAGGTTCCAGTCGGCGTAGGGAACCAGCACGTACTCGGCCTGTCCACCCACCCAGCCGCCCATGTCCACATAGCCGTAGGCGCTGCCGGGGCGGTCAGGGTTGACGTTGAGGCAGATACCGGTCTTTTGCTCTTTGCAGTTCCGGCACCGGCCACAGGAGATGTTGAACGGCACCGAGACGATGTCGCCCACCTTGATGAACTCGACGTCGGGACCCACCTCCACCACTTCGCCGGTGATTTCGTGGCCGAGGACCAGGTCCTGCGGGGCTGTGGTGCGGCCGCGGACCATGTGCTGATCGGAACCGCAGATGTTGGTTGTTACAGTACGGAGGATCGCGCCATGCGGTACCTTCCGGCCGACGTTGGCCGGGTTGACGCCCGGTCCGTCCTTGAGTTCGAACGTCGGGTAGTCAGTGTTGATGATTTCGACTACGCCGGGTTCCTTGTAGGCGACTGCTCGGTTTCCAGACATGGACACTCCTCCTGGGGCGGGTTGTGGTACGGAAATTGGATCTGTCCAATTGCCCGAGAGCGGTGCTTCGATGAGGAAATACCTCCCCAGGTTTCAGGCCACCGAAGCACCATTCACGGGCAATTGGACAGTCTTGCCTAGTGTTTTTGACTAATGTTTTGGCTAAAGCCCAGCCGCGCCCTGGAGCTGGACTGCTGCTCCTGCGGATGCGACCGTGTGGTCGTTCTCCACGGTGCTGCCGCTGACGCCGATCGCACCGATCACAGTGCCGTCCTCCCCGCGCAGGGGGATGCCTCCGGGGAAGGTGATGAGTCCTCCGTTGGACACTTCGATGTTGTAGAGCGGTCCTCCAGGCTGCGAAAGCTCGCCGATTGCCCCCGTTGGCATGTCGAAGAAACGGGCGGTGCGTGCTTTCTTGATGGAAATGTCGATGCTGCCCAGCCACGCCCCGTCCATGCGGGTGAAGGCCTTGAGGTTGCCACCGGCATCCACCACGGCGATGTTCATGTCGGTTCCGGTTTCACGGGCGGCGTCGCGGGCTGCGACAAGTACGGCATCTGCTTGGACTTGGGTGATGTCAGACATTGTTTCTCCATTGATAGATGTCTTCTTGACGAGATGGCCCTTGGACGGGTTTGGAAGTCCTTGGCCATCTGATATCTCTGCACTACTAGGAAAGATATATCAGTCACATACTATGGCACGCATCACACTGTGTCCAGAGCCTTTCAAGCCCGTTCGAGGCGGACTATGACGGACTTGGACGTCGGCGTCCCACTGGTATCGGCAACAGAGTCCAGCGGTACAAGGACGTTTGTTTCCGGGTAGTAGGCAGCGGCGCACCCCTTGGGAGTGGAGTACGAAACGATGCGGAAGTCTTCTGCCCGGCGCTCGGTTCCCTGGAATTCTGAAATCAGGTGGACCATTTCACCATCAGCAAAGCCCAGCTCGGCGATATCGGACTCGTTAATGAGGACCACCCGTCGCCCACCGTGGATGCCGCGGTAGCGATCGTCCTTGCCGTAGATGGTGGTGTTGTACTGGTCGTGTGACCGCAGCGTTTGGAGCACCAGCCGGCCGGGCGGGACCTTGATGTATTCAAGCTCGTTGCCAGTGAAGTGTGCTTTGCCTGACGCGGTGTCGAACTTCCTGGCATCGCGCGGCGGGTGCGGCAGCACGAAGCCGCCCGGATGCTGGATCCGCTCTTCAAAGTTCTCGAAGCCATCGAAGACAGCCTCGATGTGTTTGCGGATCAGCGAGTAGTCATCACGCATGGACAACCACGCGGCCTTGGGGACGTTGGGCAGGCGCACGTCGCCATCAGTGAAGAGCCGGTGGGCAAGATTGCAGACAATGGCAACTTCCGAGTGGAGGTGCTCGCTCGCGGGCTTGAGGCGTCCACGGGATGCATGGACCGCGCTCATGGAATCTTCCACTGTGACCCTCTGGTCACCGGTCCGCTGGGTGTCTTTCTCCGTGCGTCCGAGTGTTGGGAGAATCAACGCCCTACGACCCGTGGACAGATGCGAATGGTTCAGCTTGGTGGAGATCTGGACGCTCAACCCTGTGTTGGCCAGCGCTTGTTCCGTGACCTCCGAGTCAGGGGCGGCGCGAACAAAGTTTCCACCCATCCCCATGAAGAAGCGGACCTTTCCGTCCCTCATGGCGCGGATGGCGGCAACAGTGTCATAGCCGTGCTCCCGTGGGGACAGGAACGCGAACTCGTTGTCCAGGCGGTCGTGGAATTTCTCCGGCATCTTCTCGAAGATGCCCATGGTGCGGTCGCCCTGGACGTTTGAGTGGCCGCGGACCGGGCAAACTCCTGCACCGGGCTTGCCGATGTTCCCCTGAAGCAGCAGGACGTTGACCACGTCGCGGAGGGTGGGTACCGAATGTTTGTGCTGGGTCAATCCCATGGCCCAGCACACGATGGTGGCGTTGGAGGCGAGCAGCCGTTCGCCTGTGGAGTGGATCTGCTCCAGGGTGAGGCCTGTTGCTTCCACGATGTCGTCCCACTCGACCTTTTCCAGGAAACGCAGGTATTCGTCGATGCCCACCGTGTGGTCCTCGATGAACCTGTGGTCAAGGACGGTTTCCAGGCCCGGGGTCTTGCGACCCGCGGCTTCGGCCTCCACAAGGTATTTACCGAGGCCCTGGAAGAGGGCCTGATCGCCGCCGGCACGGATCTGCAGGAAGTCATCCGTCAGTTGGGTCCCTTGAATCATGCCGGCAACATGCTGGGGGTTTTCAAAGTGCAGGAGTCCGGCTTCGGGAAGGGGATTGACGGACACGATGACCGCGCCGTTCTTCTTGGCCTTCTCCAGGGCGCTGAGCATGCGCGGATGGTTGGTACCTGGATTCTGGCCCGCTACGAAGATCAGTGACGCGGTCTCCAAGTCGGTCAGGCTGACGGACCCCTTGCCGATGCCGATGGTTTCCACCAGCGCCGAGCCCGAGGACTCGTGGCACATGTTGGAGCAGTCCGGAAGGTTGTTGGTGCCAAGGCCGCGCACCAGGAGCTGGTAAACGAACGCTGCCTCGTTGGAGGTTCGCCCGGAGGTATAGAAAACGGCCTGATCGGGATGGTCCAGGCCCCGGAGTTCCTCGGCCATGAGGTCATAGGCCTTGTCCCATTCGATGGGCGTGTAGTGGGTGGCGCCCTCATCCAGGAACATCGGGTGTGTGAGGCGGCCCTGCTGGCCCAGCCAGTAGTCATCGCGGGTCTTCAAATCAGCTACGGAGTACTGGGCAAAGAACTCAGGCGTGACACGTCGCCGGGTAGCTTCCTCGGCTACCGCCTTGGCCCCGTTCTCGCAGAACTCTGCTGCATTGCGCTTCTCGTGCTCCGGCCAAGCGCAGCCCATGCAGTCGAATCCATCGATCTGGTTCACTGCCAGCAGCGTTTGTACGCTGCGCACCGGACCCATTTGTTCCAGGGATATCTTCAGTGCGTTGGCAACGGCTGGAATGCCGACAGCCTTTGTCTTGGGTTTGGTGACAGTCAGCTTTGACTCGTCGATGTTTTCACGGGGGGCTTTGGAAGCCATGCGATCTTCCCTTCAAATCTGGGTAGGCGGCTGAGGTCGTTGAAGCTGTAGAGGTGGATGCCGGCAAACAGTGGATGGCCGTCGAGGGCCTGATGAACGTCCCGGATCAGGCCGGAGCTGTCGTAGCGCAGCACGTCACCACCGCGCAGGAGTGCCTTGGCCATTCCTGTGCCGCGGGCCAGCTTGAGTGAGCGTCCCACGCCCAATCGTGCACCCATGGCCAGCAGCTTCTGCACGGAGACCGGCCCGGGAACGCCCACCCACACGGGAATCCGGGAACCGACCCGGTGCAGCTCCTGCAGGTAGGAGCTGATGGATTCCGCCGAAAAGCACATTTGCGTGACCATGGACGACGCCAAGGGTGACTTGCCGGCCAGGCTGCTCCGCAACTGTTCTGCGCTCAATTGTGGGTGGCCTTCCGGGTAACCCGCGATGCCAAGGGAGAATTCTTCCGAGAAAGCCTTGATGTCCTCCATCAGTTGGCCGCTCCAGGAATACGGGCCGGCAGGCGCACTGCGGTCCCCGGCAATGAGGAAAAGCTCCCGGACACCCTCATCGCGCAATTGATGCAGGAACAGGTGCAGCTCTGCCTGGCTGGCGATGCTCCGCGCTGCCAGGTGCGGGACCACGTGGTAGCCCAGCCGGGCAAGCTCAATCGACGCAGCAACCGTCCTGGCCGGACCGTGGTGCGGCAGGCAGGTCACGCTGACCATCCCCGGCGCCTCATAAGCGGGAGGCAGTTGCCGGGCAAGGTCAGCGGAGGGACTGACCTCCAGGCGGATCGGCGTTTCCATGGTTAACCAGCGGTTCCCGAAACCAAGGCCGGCTTCTCCAGAAGCTGTGTTTGTGCCCGGGCTGCTTCTGCGGTGTGAAGCAGCAGCAATGCGGTGGTGACTGACCCCACGCCGCCGGGCACCGGCGTCAGGGCAGCGGCCACTCCGGTGACGCTGGCCTCGTCCACATCTCCCACGAGGGTACCGTCGGGCAGGACGTTCGTACCGACGTCGATCACTACCGACGCCAGCGAAACGTGGCTGCCCGTCAGCAGTCCGGTCCGCCCCGCGGCAACAACCACGACGTCGGCGGGCAGGGTATAGCGCTCAAGCGCCCCTGATTTGGAGTGGCAGATGGTAACCGTGGCGTCCTTTTCGAGCAGCAGCAGGGACAGCGGCTTTCCCACCACAGCGGAACGCCCGACGACGGCGACGTTACGTCCGGCGAGCGGAACCTGGAAATGCTCGAGGAGTTCCACCACGGCCTGTGCGGTCGCGGGGGCGAAGGCGGGCTGACCCACAGCGAGGCGGCCAAGGCTGAGCGGGTTGGCGCCGTCAATGTCCTTTTCCGGAGCGATAAGGCCCACGAGCCCGTCCGTTCGAACGCCCGCGGGCAGCGGAGTTTGAAGAATAATGCCGTTGACGGACGGCTCGGCACTAAGGTCCTTCAACACGCTCGCCAGCACCTGCTCCGTGGCGTCATGCCCAAGGTCCAGGATCCGGCAACCTATGCCGGCCCGTTCCGCGGCGCGCTCAATGGACCGGACGTACCAGTGCGTGGACTCGTCGTCGGTTGCCACCACCACGGCCAAGGAGGGGCGCTGGCCCTCATATTCAAGGAGGCGGGCCTCATCCTGGGCACGCTGTTGGATGAGGGCGGCCAATCCCTTTCCGGAAAGCACTTCAGTACTCACGCGAGGATCCTTTCGCGGACGCGCTTGACGAGGGAATCGGCCGCGAGGACCACCTTCTCCTCAAGGCCGTCGGTCTGTTCTGCCAAGCGGGAGCGGGCGTCGCCGTCTTTAATGGCCACCACATTGATGTCGATGTTGACACGGGCGGTTGTGGCGGCGGCACGGGCAGCATCTGCTGCTGCCGCGACGTCGCTGATGACATTGGGGTTGGCCATGTCAAAGAGTTCCGTGGCGAGTTCCACCACCTCACCGGCAAGCTTGATCAGCTGAGCAGGTGTATGGGCTGCCTGGACCAGGGCATCCTGGATGCCGGCAGCGCGCATGGCCTTGAGTTCCTCGGTCCCGGACGGGAGTTTGTACGAATCAATAACTCGTTGGAAGGCGTGCTCATCGGCGTCCGCGAGGCGCAGCGCTTCGACAATCAAATGGTCGGCAGCGCTGGTGATGCGGGCAACGGGTTCTGCGTGCTGCGCATACTTTTCACCCGTGGTGTACCTGGCCACCATGGCCACCAAGGCGGCGCCCTGGGCAGCGTGAAGGGCGGCTGCTGCACCTCCGCCGGGGGTGGGCTGTCGTGAAGCGAGCCGGGCGAGGTAGTCGTTGATGGTTTCTGAACTGATCATGTGTCTTCCTGGGCTGGTTGACGAAGAGAGGCTGGCTGACGAAGCAAGGCTGGGGTTGAACGGGTAAGACAGCGGCCCGGACCCCGTTGCGAGGGGATGAGTCCGGGCCGCTGGCCTACTGAAGCGTCCGTCAGGCCTTAGCCGCGGAGCCTGCTCATGGTGGGGTCGTACAGCGGGTCCTGGGTGACTGTCGCCTGGATACGGCGTCCGAAGTATTCGACCTCCACGGAATCACCAATCGAAACAGCGGCAGGAAGGTACGCGTAGGCAATGGGCTTCTTCACCGAATAGCCGTAGGCGGCGCTGGTGACGTAGCCGACTGCCTGGTCCTTGTAGAACACAGGTTCCTTGCCCAGGACCAGGCTGCGGCCGTCGTCGACCGTCAAGCAGCGCAAGCGCCGCGCGGAGCTTTCCTCGGTGCGTCCCTCAAGGGCGGCCTTGCCGACAAAGTTTTCCTTGGTCATCTTTACGGCGAAACCGAGGCCTGCTTCGAAGGGGTCGTGCTCCGTGGTCATATCGGTGCCCCATGAGCGGTAGCCCTTTTCCAGGCGCAGCGAGCTGAAGGCGGCGCGCCCGGCAGCGATGACGCCGAACGGCTGGCCGGCCTTCCACAATGCATCCCACAAACGCTGTCCATTGTCAGCGCTCGTGTAGAGCTCCCAGCCGAGTTCGCCCACGTAGGACAGCCGCATTGCGGTGACGGTGACGCCGCCGATGGTGACCTTCTTGGAACGGAAGTACTTCAGGCCGTCGTTGGAGAAGTCGTCGTTGCTGACCGTGCTGATGAGGTCACGGGCAAGCGGACCCCACAAGCCGATGCAGCAGGTGCCACCGGTAGTGTCGCGGACCTGCACCCAGTCGCTGGCCGTACCGTTTTCTGTCTGGTGGCGGGCAGCACGCTCGAAGTAGGCGGTGTCGATGTTGCCGTTGGCGCCCAGCTGGAACGTGTCCTCGCTGAGGCGTGCAACGGTAATGTCGCTTCGGATTCCGCCAGCGTGGTCCAGCAGGAGGGTGTAGGTTACGGCGCCGGGCTTCTTGGCCAGGTCTCCGGTGGTGAGTTCCTGCAGCAGTTTCAGGGCGCCCGGGCCGCTGACTTCAAGGCGCTTGAGCGGCGTCATGTCGTACATCGCCACGGCCGTACGCGTCTTCCAGGCCTCGGCGGCAGCAATCGGTGAGCTGAACATGCCGGACCAGGCGTCGCGTGCCGGCGGCTGCCACTCGTCCGGCATTTCCTTCAGCAGTTCCGCGTTGGCTTCGAACCAGTAGGGACGTTCCCATCCTGCGCCTTCCAGGAAGTAGCCTCCCAGCTGCTTGTGGCGGGCGTGGAACGGGCTGACGCGAAGGTTGCGGGGGGAGAGCTTGGGCTGGAGCGGGTGCATTACGTCGTAGATTTCCACGAAGTTCTGCTGGGACGTTTCGCTGACATATTCAGGTGTCAGCTGGACCTCTTCGAAGCGGTGGATGTCGCAGTCACCAAGATCAATTTCAGACTTGCCTGTGGTCAGTAGTTCGGCAACAGCGCGGGCGATGCCGGCAGAGTGGGTGACCCACACGGCCTCGGCAACGAAGAACCCGTCCACTTCCTTGGATTCGCCTACCAGCGAGCCACCGTCAGGGGTGAAGGAGAAGATGCCGTTGAAGCCATCCTCGATTTCGCTTTCCCGCAGTGCCGGCAGGATCTGCTTGGTTGCTTCCCACGCGGGAAGGAAGTCCTCAAGCGTGAAGTCCAGGCGCGAGGGCATGTTGTGTTCGCTGATGCTGCTGGGTTCGTAGCTGCCCAGCTCGTCAAGGTCCACGGGCATGGGGCGGTGTGCGTAGGAGCCAATACCGTAGCGCTCGCCGTGCTCGCGGTAGTAGAGGTCCTGGTCCTGGTGGCGCAGGATCGGCAGCTGGGCGCCGTTGGGGAGTTCGTTCTTGCCCTTCTGGGCGGGAACCGGGGTGGTCTTCACGTACTGGTGGGCCAGGGGAAGGAGCGGAACGGACATCCCGATCAACTCGCCCACCTTGGCCCCCCAGAAGCCTGCGCAGGAAACCACGATGTCCGCGGGGAGTACGCCATCGGCGGTCTCGACGCCGGTCACGCGGCGGTTTGACTGCTCGATTCCGGTCACCTCAGTGTTGCCGATGTACTTCACGCCAGCGGCTTCGGTGCGCTTGATGAGCAACTGCACGGCGCGGGCTGCAAGCGCCAGGCCATCGGTGGGAACGTGAAGGCCACCAAGGATGTCTTCCTCGTTGATGAGGGGGTAGAGCTCCTTGCATTCCTCGCGGGAGAGGATCTTGCCGTCGATGCCCCACGACTGTGCGTAGCCGAGCTTGCGCTTAAGGTCAGCCAGGCGGGTCTCGGTAGTGGCGACTTCCAGGCCGCCCACCTGGTTGAAGCAGCTCTGACCATCTTCGGTGAGGGAGAGCAGCTTTTCCACCGTGTACTTGGCAAACAGTGCCATGGACTTGGAAGGGTTCGTCTGGAAGACCAGGCCCGGGGCGTGGGACGTGGATCCTCCGGGCATATTCAGCGGCCCCTGATCCAGGACGGTGATGTTGTTCCAACCGCGGGTGACCAGTTCGTCGGCGAGGTTGGTGCCGACAATCCCAGCGCCGATGATGACAATGCGAGGCGTCGATGTCATGAAAGTTTCTCCTGCTGAAGTTCGTGTGTGGACTGGTGGGATGGGTGGCTTAGCGGAAAACCACTGTGCTGGTCTGATCCAACAGCACGCGGTGTTCACAGTGCCAGCGGACAGCCCGGGACAACGCCAGGGCTTCGGCATCCTGGCCCACTGTTGAGAGTGCGTTGGGGCCGTAGCTGTGGTCCACGCGGATGACTTCCTGCTCGATGATCGGGCCCTCGTCAAGGTCTGCCGTCACGTAGTGCGCGGTTGCTCCAACGAGCTTCACGCCGCGGTCATAGGCCTGGTGGTAGGGGCGGGCGCCCTTGAAACCGGGCAGGAACGAGTGGTGGATGTTGATGGCCCGGCCCTCGAGGGAGCGGCACAGGTTGTCCGAGAGTACCTGCATGTAGCGGGCGAGCACCACCAGGTCAGCCTTGTATTCATCCACGAGTTCCAAGAGCTTTTGCTCCGCCTCGGCCTTGGTGTCAGGGGTGACAGGGACGTAGATGAAAGGCAGTCCGGCTGCCTCGGCCATGGCGCGGTGGGTCTCGTGGTTGGAAACGACAGCTACGAGGTCTCCGCCCAGGCTGCCGCCGCGCCAGCGGAAGATGAGATCGTTGAGGCAGTGCCCAAACTTGGACACCATGACTAGCACGCGCTTCTTGGTCTTGTCATGGAAGCTGAATTTCATGTCGAAGCGGTCAGCGATTGCACTGAACTCTTCCTCAAGCCGGTCCGCCGAGTATTCAGGGGAGCCGGAAAAGGCTGTGCGAAGGTGCAGCGTCTGGCGGATGCCGTCGTCGAACTGCTGGTGTTCGTCAATGTTGAAGCCGCGCTCAAACAGGAAGGTTGTGACCGCCTGCACGATTCCGGCGCGTTCGACGCACGACAATGTGAGTACGAACTTCTGTGCTTGCTCGTCTTTGAGCACTGCTGGCTGGGGCAGGGTGCTTGTTGGTGAGTCTGTCGCCACGAGGGTCATGTCTCCTCCTTTAGATATATTCTTGGGTCCCGTACTGATATATTAGGATTGGGAATCAGCGTATACTGGTCTCAAGGACAGGTCAATAGGTTTTCGGGAACTGCGGAAAGGGCTGGCACTGTGGCATTTGGAACTCTGGCAATCTCGGACGATACCAGCAGGAAATCCTTGGCCGACGTCGCGTATGAGCGTTTGCGCGACCGGCTCCTGATGCTGGACATCAAACCCGGGGACCTCCTCAACGATGACCAGTTGGCGAAGGATCTGGGGATCGGGCGCACTCCGGTGCGTGAAGCCTTGAAGCGGTTGGAACTGGACCGCCTGGTGGTCACCTATCCGCGCCGCGGAACATTTGCCACCCGCGTTGATGTGACGGACCTGGCCTTTATTTCAGAGATCCGCACGCAACTCGAGCCACTGGCTGCAGCACGCGCGGCGCGGGTGGCTTCTCCGGCCACGAGGGAGCACCTGCGTAACGTCCTGAAGGAGGTGGAGGCCTTTGATGTGGCCGCCGCCTCGGTTGTGGAGACCCTGCGCCTGGATGCCAGCGTCCATCAGGGCATCTACGCGGCCGCCGCAAATCCTCATCTCGAGGACGTCCTGATCCGCTATGACAACCTGGCCACCCGAATCTGGTGCATGGTCCTGGATCGACTGCCGGACCTTGAGCATCACGTGCGCGAACATCTGGACCTCCTGCGCACGGTCATTGACGGTGATGAGGAAAAAGCGGCGGAGTTGGCAAAGGCCCACGTCACAGGCTTTGAGCACGCCGTCCGCACGGCCCTCTTCGCCGCGTAGTAATTGCCTCGCGGGAATTCCGGGATTGACTCCCCGCTTCGGCGATTGCATACTGAAACTAACTAATATATCACCCGGATATCAGTCTCCTGGCTCTTCGCCCGGCGTGCAGTACCGGGCGCTTGTGATGAAATCGCAGGCTTCAGTCCCTTGGAGTATCACGTGACCTTTACACCACGCCCTTTCGAACACATCACGCTTACTGGCTCCGGCCGTGTTAAGCGGGGCATGGCGGAGATGCTCAAGGGCGGCGTCATCATGGACGTCGTCAACGTCGAGCAGGCCCGCATCGCCGAGGATGCCGGTGCCGTCGCCGTCATGGCACTCGAGCGCGTACCCGCCGATATCCGCGCCCAGGGTGGCGTGTCCCGCATGTCCGATCCTGACATGATCGATCAGATCATCGCTGCCGTGTCCATCCCGGTCATGGCCAAGGCCCGCATCGGCCACTTCGTCGAAGCCCAGGTCCTGCAGTCCCTCGGCGTGGACTACATCGACGAGTCCGAGGTCCTGACCCCGGCCGACTACGTGAA
>NZ_JBFTJK010000029.1:0-41535 GCF_056395385.1 Paenarthrobacter sp. 10L420
TCCAGAATCGCGTGCTTTTGATCGAGAGTGAAGTGGCTCCGCTTCGAACGACGGGGAGGAACAATAAAATCCATGACGGACCTTTCCCTGCCGCGTGTATCACCTGGTGGGAACAGCAAACCTGTCACACAACAGCCTGACACACACGGGCGTTTCGGCGATCTCGCACTTTTCCGGCGATTTGGCTGCCTCCCCTGACATCTCAAGTGCGAGCCTGCCCTCGGAGCCTCGGCACTGGATGTCCACATAGCGTGGCGCACCCCTTTAAGGACTGGATGTTTCGTCGGCATGCTAAATCCATGGATCCAACATCATCGCTTGAAGGCACCGCCCCGTTAGTCCACCCGCTTCCTGTGCGCGGGTACATGTGGAGAACCGACGAGTTACTCCGTTTCGGCCTGAACGGTCGAAGGATCCAGGCACTGGTGGACTCCGGTGAGCTGCACCGCTTGAGGTACGGCTGCTACATCAGGGGCAACAAGTGGAATGCCCTTGGTCCGAGGAGGCAGGCCAAGGAGCGGATCCTGGCACATGCGCATGGGACGCTGACAACGTCAACAGGCGGGTTCGTCTACAGCCATTTGTCGGCTGCGCGACTCCACGGCCTGTTCGTGTGGGGCGTGGATGACAGGGTTCACATCCTGCACCCGGCCCGGCCATCCTCCGACCGCTGGGGCAAGGATGTTCGGGGACACACAGAAAGCTTCACTGAGGACGATGTCGTGCAGGTTCAGGGCTTGCGGGCGACCACACTCGAACGCACCATCTTTGACAGTGCCAGAATGCTCGGCTATCCAAAGGCACTGGTGATTATGGATCATGGACTGCGCCTCGGCGCTGATAGAAGCAGGCTGACTTCCTTGGCCGCGGTCTCCTCAGGGAAGCGGGGTATCCGCACGCTGCGCAAGGCTTTGGACAACGCAGACCCCCGCTCCGAGTCTGCTGGTGAGACATTGACCCGTGAGTTGATGCAAAGGCTCAGCATCAGGCCTCCACAGCCACAATTCGAGGTGCAGTCCCGCTTGGGTCGCCACCGTATGGATTTCGCTTGGGAAGAGGAAAGACTGGCTCTGGAGTTCGACGGTCGAACCAAATACTTCGACTTCAATCCGACTGATGAGGTCATCTTTCAAGAACGACGGCGGGAGAAGGCACTCGTCGAGGAGGGGTGGCGGTTCATCCGGATCGAGTGGAAGGACCTGTTTCAAGAACGCGCGTTCAAGGAACGCATCCTTCGGGCACTCAGGTGATGCGGCCTGAACGCGAGTTCGTGGGAACCCTGCCTGTTCGCACGGAACATTACGGCGATATGGCAGGCTTCCCGCGATCTCGGCGTCACGCTTTAGTAGCCCGCTGCGGCCCCCTTGATCATTTCTCCACTGGGGCTCACCAAGTACCAGACACTTTGGACGCCTTGGCCGGTGACATCGCCCGGAGCCTTGTCCTTGGCGTAGTAGTACAGCGGCATGCCATTGAGGGTGACCTGCTTCTTCCCATCAGGGGTCGCTATGGTTCCCACAGTGCCGGTGACGCCTTCAACGGCTGGCTTGTCCGACGTCGTCGTGAACACTGGCCACGCCGTCAGGCAGGCGCCAGTGCACGCGCTGGTTCCTGAATCCTTGACGTCCTTGGTGAAGAAGTACAGGCTCATGCCCTTGCTGTCCACCACGATCTGCCCGGCACTGGATGATGCAACCTTCATCTCTGCACCGGCCGTGGCCGGACTGGACATGGCTGTACTTGGGGACGTGGAGGTAGGTGCCGTCGAGGAAGTGGCGGTCGTGGGCGCGGCAGAGGACGTGGTGCTTGTCCCGGGGCTTCCGCCGCAACCGGCAAGAGCCACGGCGAAAACCATTGCGCCGATCCCAACGCTGAGTCTATTTCTCATGTTTAGCTCCTTTGACGGGCCGGCCGGGATGGGTCGGCGCTAACCCCTACGACGCCAGCGGGGGAAGAATGGTTCAAGGAGCTGAACCTTTTTCCCACGCGCGGCGTCGTATGGGGGTAGGGCAGCAGGAAACAGTGCGAAGGAGGTGGCTATGCCGCTGGACGAGGACGTGGTGGCGGCAATCTACCGCGATCACGGCACAGCGTTGAAGCGCTTTGTGCTCAGCTGCACTTCGGACACGCACTTGGCCGACGACGTCGTGCAGGAAACCATCCTCAAGGTCTGGCAGCACGCCCCGCAGATTACGGGCAGCCTGCGCAGTTACCTCTTCCGGACCGCCCGCAACGTCATCATCGACAACTACCGGAAGGCTCAGAGGCGTCCCCTCGAGGCAGGCGAGCACGACCTTCCAGACCATGTCGCGACGGAACGTGTTGATGAACTCTTGAACCGCGTCCTCATGGAAGAGGCGCTCCTACGGCTCAGCCACGAACACCGAGAGGTCCTTGTGGCCCTGCATTACCAGCGGTTCACCGTCAGCGAGGCAGCCCTGCAGCTGAACATCCCTGCCGGCACTGTGAAATCCCGGGCTTTCTATGCTGTGAAAGCCCTCCGAACGATCCTTGATGAAATGGGGGTGGAACGATGAACGGCAACCCCGTCCACCAATTGCTGGGCGCCTACCTGCTGGGCGGGCTCGACCCCGAGGAAGCTCGCACTTTTGAAGAGCACCTCGCCGGATGTGCTGCCTGCCGCAAGGAACTCGAGGAGTTGGAAAGCCTCCCCGCGCTGCTCGACGCCGTTCCGTCCGCCGACGCCGTCGCGCTCACCGTGACGGGTACCGCCGGTGCACTCTCACCTTTGGAACCGAGCCGGGAAGCATTGCCGCAGAAGATCTTGGTTGACCTTTCGGCACGCAGGAAGAAATCACGACGGCGGTGGGCGGCTTTCGTGGGGGCAGTCGCCGCTGCGTGCCTGGCACTTGGTTTCCTCGCGGGCCCGCTGCTGAATCAACCACCAAAACCCGATGCCAGCTACTCGGTGCAGTCCGAAACAGGCCTGCAACTGACAGTAGGCATGGTCAAGAAGACGTGGGGCACGGAGCTTGAGGTCGAGGGCAAGAGCATGCCGCTCGAAGGAACGCTCTACCTTTGGGTGAAGGGCCGGGACGGGGCGGAAGAGCGCACCTGCGGCTGGACGGCGACCCCGAGTGGTCGCATCAAGATCACTGGCGCTACGCCCGTGCAGCTTGGCGGCATCGCCGGAGTGGAGCTCCGGGATGAAGGGGACAAGACAGTGGCCTCAATTTCAGTGCCGTAGATGTCAGCGCCCTAGATTTCAGCGCCCTTGATTTCAGCCTAGGAGGTTTGCCCGCAGCTCTGCGACGAGGACGGGGTCCTCGCAGGCCCGGGCAAATGCTTCGATCCGGCGTTCGATTTCGCGGCCCAACAACCAGCTTCCGATTCTCTCGGCCACGGGCTTGAGCCAAGCCGGGCGGCAGGAAAAGGTGTACTTCCAGACTGCCCGGGTGCCGCCGTCGTCCGGGGTGAACCGCCAGCCACCGCCGAAGTTCTCAAAGAACCACGGCCCGGACACCATAGTCATTCCGACATTGCGGGGCGGGGTGTACGAGACGTACTCACTCACCATCTTCAGGCCCATCCTGGAGACGGTTCGTGTACGAACTCCCTTGCCCGCTCCTTTGGCTCCGTCAACGAAGCTTTGCGCCGAAATGAACGGATCCCATCTGAGCCTGAACTCGCCAGTGGTCTGCGAGAGCGCGAAGGCTGTCTCGGCATCCATGCGGATAAATCGTTCAGCACGAACCTGGGGCATTCAGGATCCCTGCCCTGAACCGAGCACCAGGAGAACCATAAAGGTGACGCCAAAGACGTTGACCGCCATGATCGCCAGTCCGATGATCCCCGTAATACGTCCGGCATTCATGCGCCCAGCCCGAAACACAGCAATCAGCCCACTGACCACAGACACAATGGCAAGTACCACCGCAACCAACGCCAGGATAAGCGCACTGAACCACCAGACGTCGTTGCCCGGGTTGTAGCGGCTCATCGCCGAAGCAACGGCCGCGACGCCCAGGGGAATGCTGACCACAGCAGCGATTGGCGAGAGCACTGCCGCGACGATGCTTGTGATGCCGGCACCCAACCCAGGCGTCCTGGACCGTTGCTGCTGCTGGTAGTACTCAGCCGGTGGCTGATAGCTCATGATTCCCCCAAGTGCTTCGGCTAGATCTTGCGATACGTGAGGTCGAAAATCATTCGGCCAGCCTCGTGGGCCTTGTTTTCAAAGCTTGTGCGGATACGGCCCTCGAACCGGGGAGCCCAGCCACCTTCCTCGTCCACACCCTCATTCGGACCCGTGTGCTCCGTGCTGACAGGTGCGCGGCCTTCCCGCACCGGGGCCCCTCCCACAACAGACTCGACGCCGGATTGCCACACTTGCGTCAGCGGGCTCTCCTCGCCACTGCGCTCGCCTTCGTGCATGTTCTCAAACTCAGTTGAGCCCGCCAAGACCTCGCGGACGTGTACGGCGTAGTTGGACCAGTCGGTGGCGATGCGCCAGTAACCACCCTTTTCCAGAGCCTTGGCAGCCACGGAAGCGAAAGCCGGCTGGATGAGGCGGCGCTTGTGGTGGCGTGCCTTGTGCCAGGGATCGGGGAAGAATACCCAGAGCTCACTGACCGAACCGGCGGGAAGCATCGATTCCAAAACCTCGGGCGCATTGGCTTCCACCACCCGAACGTTGGTCAGGCCACGGCTGTTGATCTTGATGATGGTGTTGGCCAAACCGGGCGTGTAAACCTCCACGGCCAAAAAGTCCTTGTCCGGATTCTGTTCGGCGGCATGGACCACGGCGTCGCCCAAACCCGAACCGATCTCGACAATCAGCGGAGCTTTGCGCCCAAAGACGGCCTCGGCATCAAACGTGTAACCGGGGTGCACCGAAGTGTTGGCGACGTGACGTGGAACCTGGACGGCCCAGCGCTCGGCGTGCTCTTCCCACGCCGCCTGCCTCCGGCCCTGCAAACGGGTGCCGCGGCGCACGAAACTGACCGGCCGGCCACCGTACGTTCCGAAGGAAGCCTGGCTGCCGGGCGTTACTGGTCGCGGGGAATCTGGGGTTTCACTCATCCTTTCCAGAATACTTTGGTTCCGGTGGGCAGATGGTTGGCTCAGACGAGGCTGAATCCGTGCTCCGGCGTCAAAACGGGATCATGATGCGGTTCCTGGTAGAAATCCAGGCAGCAACAAGCGCAACGTCCAGTGCCAGAACGCCCAGCCCAACAATTCCTGTGAACCACGCCTTGGTGTGCCGCCCGGTTGGCGTGGGTCGTCGAGCCAACACCACCGATGCTGTGCCGAGTAACAAGGAAATGAGGCCGCACAAGGACGGGAGGCTCCACAAGACGGTCGGGGCAACCCAATCAAGTGGCCCCGCCCTAGAGGGTGACCTAGTGAGAAACGCCACCAATAATGCCGCAGGCGCTGTGACTGGAAGGTATAAGAGCGCAGCGACGGCAAAGACGAAGCTGCCAATTCCTGTGTTGAGCCCAGGGGGCTGCTTTGGCGGGACGAGAACATATCCGATCGCCGACTCCGCCCTGTCCGGGTTCGACGATGCCGGCGAGCGCAAAGAAGTTTGGTTCATGCCCTCAACGCTATGGACGCCGATGCCGCACAGACAGAGGTAATCCCGCGTATGTGGACAACCTCGCCGCCCTTCAAGCCGCGGTCACATCACGCCCTTGGGCGGCAGATCAGATACGGCTGACAGAATAGGACGTGTGACCTCCTCGAACAGGCCCGGCGTCGCAGATACAAGCGGCCAGGCAGACCCGATCCGCTATCAGGCCGTTCGCCCTGAAATCGCTGTGGATGCCGAGATCGACGACGTCCCGCCCGCCCCACCTACGCAGCTGCCCTCCAAGAGGGCCCTGATCTACCTCGGCATTTGCCTCGTCCTGATCGGCCTGAACCTGCGGACGGTCTTCTCGAGCTTCTCGGCCGTCCTTCCAGAAATAACGTCCGACGCCGGGCTGCCGGGCTGGGCTGTGGTGGTCCTGACCACCGTTCCCGTGACATTGCTGGGCATATTCGCGCCCCTGGCCCCAATCCTTGCCCGCCGTTTCGGCGCCGAACGGGTCCTGCTGGGCGCGATGGCGGTGCTCACAGCAGGGCTTTTGGTGCGTGGGAGCGAAATCCCGGGAGTAGGCCACCTGCCAACGCTTCTGGCCGGAACGGCAGCATGCGGAGCAGCGATCGCGCTCTGCAACGTCCTCCTGCCAGGCGTGGTCAAAAGGGACTTCCCGCACCGCCTCGGGCTCATGGGCGGCCTCTACACGACGGCAATCTGTGCTTCCGCAGCCCTTGGTGCAGGGTTCACGTATCCGGTTTTTGCGGCAACGGGCCAATGGACTTCGGCGCTGTGGTCCTGGGCGCTGCCTGCCGCCGTCGTGCTTTTACTCTTTCTTCCGCTGGCCATCCGCCAGCCATCGGTAAAGCACCAGGCGGTCCGCGGCGGCGTGAACGTGTGGCGATCCGCGGTGGCCTGGCAGGTCACGCTGTTCATGGTGCTGCAGGCCATGATGTCGTTCAGCGTGTTTGCGTGGCTGGCGCCGATCCTGAGGGACAGGGGCATCGAGGGTGGGACGGCCGGTCTGATCGTGTCGGTGTCGATTGTGCTTCAGATGCTCGGTTCACTCTTCGCCCCTGCCCTGGCCACGCGGTTCAAAGACCAGCGCATCATCAACACGGTGGTAGCCCTGATGACTGGAGGCGGCTTCGCCCTCAGCATCTTCGGGCCCACTGAGCTGATTTGGATCTGGACCGGGCTGCTGGGACTGGGACAGGGCTCCCTCACGGCGGTTGCCCTCACGATGATCATGGTCCGCACCCGTGATGCCCACACCGCCGCGCACCTGTCGGGAATGATGCAGGGTGTCGGTTACGGAGTGGGCTCGGTGGGCACTTTGCTCGTGGGCCAACTGCACCAAGCCACGGGTGGATTCGCCGCGGCAGGCATCCTGTTCCTGGTGGTTGGAGCGCTGGCTGGGTTCTTCGGCTACCGCGCAGGCCGCAACAAGTTCGTTTAAACCGCGTTGTGAGGCCCGCAGAGCGGGCCTCACAACGGGAACCTAGACCGTCAGGTCCTTGCCCTTGGTCTCCGGGATCGAGAAGGCGAACGCGATGCCGATCACCAGCAGGATCACCGCGTACACGTTGAACAGGTACCCCTGGCCAATGGTGCCCAGCCATGTCTGGAGGTACGGAGCCGTGCCACCGAAGGCCGCTACGCAGATGGAGTACGGGACGCCGACGCCAACGGTGCGGATGTGCGTCGGGAACAGCTCGGCGTAGACGGCCGGGACAATGGACGCGCTACCAGCGATGAAGAACAGCATCACGGACATGGACACGGTCAGCTGCCATGGTGAATCCTTCAGCAGCCACGTCATGGGGAAGTGCATGATCATGGCACCGACGGACGAGCCGATCAGCACAGGCTTGCGGCCAATGCGGTCGGACAACTTGCCCCAGAACGGCAGTGCGGCGATGAACACAACATTGGCGATCACGCCGGCCCATAGTGCTGCTCCGCGGTCCATCTTCAGGGTTGTGGCTGCGTAGCTCGGCGCCACGACACCCCAGATGTAGTAGACCACCGTGAGGCCAACGGTAAGGCCGATAACCTGCAGGGCCTGCTTGCGGTACTTGACGATCTGCGGCCACATCGGCAGGCGCTTTTCGTTGGGCGTCTCAGCCTCGAATGCGTGGGTTTCCTTCATCTTGGCTCGCATGAACAGCGCGTAGATGCCCAGCGCGCCACCGATGAGGAACGGAATACGCCAACCCCAGGCGCTCATGTCGTTCTTTGACAGGACAGCAGTGAGGATCGCACCAAGCAGTGTTCCAGCCAGAATGCCGGCGGTGCCGGACGTGTAGATGAGTGTGGCCCAGAAGCCGCGCTTTTCCTTGGGTGCCATTTCGGACAGGTACGTTTGCGACGACGGCAGCTCACCACCGTGGGCAAGGCCCTGAATCAGTCGGGCGAGCAGGAGCATCACAGATGCGAACGCGCCAACGGCCTGGAACGTCGGCGCGATGCCGATGAGGAGGCTGCCGAGAGCTCCAAGCGCAACGGCTACCGTCATGGAGGTCTTGCGGCCGATGCGGTCGCCGATCCAGCCGAACACGAAACCGCCGAACGGCCGGGCAACAAACCCGACGGCGAAGATCGCCAAGGTGGACAGCACAGCAGACGTGGGGTCGGCCTGGCTGAACAAAGCACTCGCGATGAACGGCGAGAACGTGGCGTAGATGGCCCAGTCGTACCATTCAACGGCGTTGCCGATGCCGGTCCCGATCAGAGTGCGCAGATGGGACTTGTGGACCTTGACTTCGGTGGACGTTCCAACGGTGGCGGTCATGTGATTCTCCAAGGTGGGATAGGGCTGGGAGTTAGTTGGCGGCGAGGGCCGCGATGCGGGACACGGCGAGTTCTGCGTACAGGGCAGCGCCGTCGGTGAGGACGCCGTCGTCGAACGTCGCGTACGGCGAGTGGTTGAAGGGCGACGTCGCGTGGTCGGTGCCGGGGGCAACGGCGCTGAGCCCCACGAATGTTCCCGGGACCTCGGCCAGGACCCGGGAGAAGTCCTCGGAACCACTCAGGGGAGTTGCCATCCGGGTCAGCCTGGACTGGCCGAACATGCCAGCGATGACCTTCTCCGCCGTGTTGGTTTCGTCCTCGTCATTAATGGTGAGCGGGTATTCCTGTTGGTAGTCCACATCAACCTCCAGTCCGTGGGCTGCGGCAATGCCTTGGAGCAGCTTGGGTACTACTTCCATCATCTTCTGCCGTGACTCTTCGGAGAAGGTCCTGATGGTTGCTTCGATACGCGCGGTCTCGGGGATCACGTTTCGTTTGGTTCCTGCGTGCAGCACACCAACGGTGAGGACAACGGGATCGAACATGTTGAACTGGCGGGTCACCATGATCTGAAGGGCGGTGACCATTTCGGCTGCTGCGGTGACGGGGTCCTTGGCTGAGTGCGGTGCGGAGCCGTGTCCGCCGGCGCCAAGCACGGTCACAACGAGCCCATCCGAAGAACTGAGCATCACGCCGCTCTTGGTGACGAACTGGCCGTGCGGTTCCAGCGAGGAGAAGACGTGCATTCCGTACGCCGTATCTGCCCGCCTGCCAGCAGCATCCAGGACGCCTTCGTTGATCATGTAGCTGGCGCCGTCGAAGCCTTCCTCGCCGGGCTGGAACATGAGGACGACGTCGCCGGCCAGCTTGTCGCGACGCTCTGCCAGCAGGGTGGCGGCTCCGGCCAGCATGGAGGTGTGGAGGTCGTGGCCACAGGCGTGCATTGCTCCATCTACGCGGGAGGTGTAGTCCACTCCGGTGGTCTCCTGGACCGGAAGGCCGTCCATGTCTGCACGCAGCAACACCACGGGCTTCTCAGCCGAGGCGTAAGCCGCGCCCCCACGCAGAACTGCAGTGACCGACGTCGTGTCCTTGCCCAGGGTGATTTCGTAAGGGAGTCCGTCGAGTGCCTTCAGCACCTTTTCCTGGGTGCGGGGCAGTTGCAGGCCGATTTCCGGCTCACGGTGGAGGTCGTGGCGGAGGCGGACGATGTCGTCCTGCAGTTCCTTGGCGTCGGCGGCGATGGTCATGTGTACTCCTGGTCTCGCTTGGCTACGGGTTTCTTCCAGCAATTCTGTGGTGACTTAACTCACAATCCTGAAAACATCTACAAAAATGCAAGGAAGCCGCAGAAACGCACGATTCATGCACAGTTGAGAGAATGTACGCATGGAACTCAGTGAAGAGGATCTACGACTCGTCAATGCCCTGCAGATTTCTCCCCGCATCAGCTGGTCCGACGCCGGCGCGGTCCTGGGTGTCCATGCCACAACCCTGGCCGCGCGGTGGGACCGCCTGAAAGCCACGGGAGCGGCCTGGACTACGGCGCACCTGATGGGCGATCCGAAGAACATGTGCCTCGCCATGGTGGACATCGACTGCGACATGGACCTACGGCCGGACGTTGTCACTGCGCTCGCAGAGCTCCCTGAGGTCATCACCGTGGAAGAAGCCGCCAGTAACCGCGATCTCACGCTCACGGTCATCACCCAGGACCTCGATCAGTTCAGCACCAGCCTGCTGCCGCGGCTCAAGGAAATCCGTGGGCTCACCAAGTACCACACGTCGCTCTGCACCCGCATCCATACCAGCGGATATGCGTGGCGGCTGAATGTGCTCACGAAAGGGGAACAGCAAGCGCTTCGGGCGATGGCCGGGCCCGAATCGGCCAACCCCTCCGCTCCGGACGCCATCGTTGTGCCGCTGCCCGAGAGCCATCTGGCGCTTATCCCGTTTCTGTCCCGCGACGGCCGCGCTTCTGCTGCTGAGATCGCGCGGGCTTTGGGGCGGCATCCCGCCACCGTGCAACGCCAGTTGGGGCGGGTGCTGAACAGCAGGATGCTCTCCTTTCGCTGCGAGATCGCCCAAAAATTCTCCGGTTATCCCATCACAGTCCAGTGGTTTGCGAACGTCCCCGCGGGACAGCACGAGGCCGCAGCCACTGAACTGCGTTCCATCCGGAATGTCAGGTTTTCCGCGTCAACCACCGGCCGCACCAACTTCACCATGATCATGTGGCTGCGTTCGCTTGCGCAGGTCATGGAAATGGAACTCGCCATCCAGCAGCGGATCCCGGGGATCGAACTCGTGGAGAGCGTCGTCATGTTGAACACGGCCAAACGAGTTGGCTGGATGCTGAACCCGGACTCCACAGCTACGGGGACAGTGGTGGCACCATACGGGGAACTGCTGCCGGAAACAGCGTGAGTTGTTGCCGAAGTTGACGACGACGGCGTCACCCCGCTCGGGCGCGGTTCCCGCCTCTGTCAGGCGTGCTTCGTTGCCCGGAGGACCGTGTCCACAACAGTAGCCGGTTCGCCCTCCGGACCCGTGACGGTGCGTTCCCGCGAAGTCAGGACGTTGACGAACCACGGCTCGCGATCCAGGCGGAGCGCGCCGGCCAACTGTTCCGGCGAGAAGAACATGCCCGTTTCACGGTGGTGGCTCCAAGGGGCGAGTCCATGCGGGTGATGTCCGACCACCAGCAACGTACCGCCCGGGGCTACCGCCGCTGCCGCGGAAGCTACCGAGTCGCGCCACGGCAGGAGCGGGCTGTGGAGGAACTGTGCTGATACGAGGTCAAAGATGGGTTCCGGCTCCCATTCCGCCAAGTCCTGCTGCTGCCACGTGATCCGGTCAGCGTAACCGGAGTCCACGGCATGGGCTGCTGCACGTTTAAGCGCGACGGCGGACACATCCATTGCGGTGACCTTCCAGCCCTGCCCGGCGAGCCAGATCGCGTCTGCACCCTCGCCGCAGCCAACGTCCAAGGCCGTTCCCGCACGAAGGCCCGCCACTTCGGCGACCAACTGAGGATTCGGGTTCCCGCTCCAGACCTTTGGACGCTCCTTGTACATGCCGTCCCACATGTCAGCGGCGTTGTCAGCGTCCTCGTGGAGATTGAGCCCGCCATGCCTCGGCTCGCTGTGGTGAGTATCGCCGTCGTGCGTGTGTTCAGTCATATGCCAAGCGTGCCGTGAGGCTTGGCGCAAGGCAATCCCTGTTGCTGCTTCGGCAAGTTCCACACATACGAACAAACAATCTGGTTTTTCCATTTGATGGTGACTAGCGTTTGATCCAAGCGCTGGACAAAAGTCACTGGCGTCTGAAACGGGGGATTCATGATGTTCGGGACGTCTATATTCAATGCGCGTGCTGCCTTTGTGGCCTTGACTGCGGCCTTTACGCTCGTGGCTTCCGGGTTACCGGCCCAGGCCAATCCACTGAAGCCCGACGCCGTCGCAGCAGGCACTGCACCAACCATCACTGCGCCCATGGCGACTTTCGGGACGCCGTCCAGGATCGAGGTTCCGAGCCCACACTTTGTTGAACCGAGCCCCGACGGGAGCAAGCTGTTCACAGTGTCCGCATCCGGGGCCTTCGCCTCGATCGATGTTGCCACTGATACCGTGACTGCGAGCATCGATGTCCGGGATGTTACTGCCATGGAGGTCAGCCCGGACGGCGCCAAGGTGTTCCTCGCAACGAGCGAGCTCCAGGAGCATTTCCTCACCGTGGTGGACACTGCCGCGATGACGGTCGCGGACATACCCGTGGACGGCCCGGTCTTCAGCCTCGCGTTTACTCCCGACTCGGCCAATGTTTACGCGGCTGTGTACGGCACCCCCGCAGATACAGGCTCGACGCCGGGATCGGTTGCGGTCATCGATGTGGCGGCGGCGTCCTTGGTCTCCTCGGTTCCCGTTGGTCGCGAGCCAACACAGATTCTTGTGACGCCTGATGGGGCCAAGGCCTTCGCACTGAATCTCCTGGACCAATCGGTCTCCGCCATCGAGACGTCTACGAACACCGTGACCAGCACCATTCCCCTCG
Source organism: Paenarthrobacter sp. 10L420 (assembly GCF_056395385.1). Taxonomy (NCBI): domain Bacteria; kingdom Bacillati; phylum Actinomycetota; class Actinomycetes; order Micrococcales; family Micrococcaceae; genus Paenarthrobacter; species Paenarthrobacter sp. 10L420. Next base: position 12,392 of record NZ_JBFTJK010000029.1, read on the forward strand.
GCGGGACGTCAACTGGAGGGTCCATGTCCCCGGACGGATCCAAGCTGTACTATCCCAAGCTCGAAGGCGGCATCGCCATCGCAGGCGTCACCACGAATACCGTGATCGGGGAAGTGATGACCCAAGCCGTGGCCACGGCACCAAGCTTCACTCCAGATGGGTCGCGGGCGTTCGTCGTTGACCAGAGGCCGAATGACTATTACGTTGCTGAAGTCAATCTGCAAGGGAATTCACTGACACCGGTCAGCCTCTCGGACGGCCCGGTCATGAACATGGGACCTCTCACGGTCCAGGTCAGTCCCGACGGTGGGCGACTCTATGTGTTGGGCCACAGTATCAACGTGCTCAGCCTGCCAACGCTCAAGCCAGCAGGCGTCATCACGTTGGAAGATGGGTTGCTTCCCCGCCAGTTCGTCATGCTCCCGGACGCCTCCAAAGGGTACGTCGTTCCGGGCAACCAGGGCGATTACCTCTTGGCTGTTACCACGGCAGGACCGGAGAACGTGTGGAAGGACTACAACTCCGACGGCGCCACGGACGTTCTGGCACGCGACTCAGCTGGGGCCCTGTGGCTGTATCCCGGAAACGGCAACAAAGGATGGCTGCCCCGTTCACAGGTTGGTTCCGGCTGGAACATCATGAACCTGTTGATGGCGTCGGGCGACTTTGATGGTGACGCCAAACCGGATGTCTTGGCACGCGACGAGTCTGGTGATTTGTGGCTGTATCCGGGTGACGGCAATTCTGATTGGCTGCCCCGCTCCCATGTCGGCGTCGGCTGGAACGCGATGACCGCCGTCGTGGCCCCGGGCGACTTTGATGATGATGGCAAAGCCGATGTCCTGGCCCGGGATAGTGCCGGTGACCTCTGGCTGTATCCGGGGAACGGCTCGGGTGGGTGGCTTCCCAGGTCGAAGGTGGGTACGAACTGGAACATGATGACAGCCATCATGGGCCCGGGGAACCTCCGCTATCCGGGGCGGGACATCCTTGCCCGCGACACCTGGGGCACGTTGTTTCTCTACGAACCCGACGGCTCAGGTGGCTGGTACCCACCCTTGCTGGTTGGCATCGAGTGGAACGGTATGTCAGCAATCGTCACCCCAGGCGACTTCGACAGCGACGATGTGCCGGACATCCTTGCCCGCGACGCCAGCGGCACCCTGTGGCTCTACCCAGGGCAGGGGTTCGGGGGATATTCGCCGCGGGTACAGGTAGGAGTGGGATGGAATGTCATGACGGCGATCATCTGAGGGGATTATCCGGGCTGGTTCCAGCGTTGCGCTCCTGCCCCGGTCGCCCCCAGCTCGTCGGCGGGGTTCTGAAGCGTGCACGATTTCAGGCTCAAGCAACCACAGCCGATGCAGCCATCCAGATCGTTCCGCAGGTGTTGCAGCGCGGCAATTCGCTCGTCGAGTTCCCTGCGCCATCGCGACGACAACCGCGTCCAGTCCCGTTTAGTGGGCGTCCGTCCATCGGGCAGTGAGTCCAACGCCTCCCGGATGTCCTTCAAAGGAAGGCCAACTCTTTGCGATGTTTTGATGAATGCCACTCGACGCAACGTTTCGCGCCTGTACCGCCGCTGGTTGCCGGCCGTGCGCTCAGCTGTAATGAGCCCGTTGCGTTCGTAGAAGTGAAGGGCCGACGGCGATACTCCGCTACGTTCCGAAAGCTCACCAATGCTCAGGGGCCGGTGGGCGCTGCCTGGAACTTGTGGCATGGCTGGTCCTCCCGTGGTGGGCGTGGTGGATTGACCTCAACATTAGTTGAGGTTCTAGGGTAACGTCCATGACCCCTGATACTTCAACGGCCGGGATACTCCGCCGTCCATACCTGCTGGCCACCGTCGGTGCTTGTGCGCTCGTTTTCCTCAGCGCCTTCGAGTCCCTGGCGGTCACCACGATCATGCCGCTCGTCAGTCGGGACCTGGACGGAGCCAGCCTTTACGCGCTGGCCTTCGCCGGCCCCCTTGCGACTGGCGTGATGGGCATGGTGGGAGCAGGTAACTGGTCCGATCGTCGGGGTCCCGCGGCGCCGCTGTACGCATCGGTGGCACTGTTCGTCGCCGGCCTGCTGATCGCAGGAACAGCCGGGAGCATGGAAGTCCTGGTGCTCGGACGGCTCGTGCAGGGACTTGGCGGCGGCGCCATGACCGTAGCCCTGTATGTTTTGGTGGCACGCGTCTACCCGCCGGTGCTTCATCCCAAAATCTTTGCCGCGTTTGCCGCTTCCTGGGTGATCCCGTCACTCGTGGGCCCGTTTGCCGCAGGGATCGTGGCACAGCTGAGCAGTTGGCACTGGGTATTCCTGGGCGTCGTGGGGTTGGTTGTTCCGGCACTGCTGATGGTGGTTCCGGCTGTACGCGGGATGGCTCACGACTCCGAAGCAGATACCCAGCGCGTGCCGTGGGCCTTCGGACGCATGGGCTGGGCGGCGCTGGCCGCGCTGACCGTCCTCGCGCTGAACCTGTCAGCAGAGGTGCCGGGCGTGGGCGGGGTGATTGCCGTCGTCGCGCTTGTCCTTGCTGTGGTGGCGGTACGGCCGTTGGTACCGCGCGGAACACTGCTTGCCCGTCGAGGCCTTCCCAGCGTCATCCTCACCCGCGGTTTAGCATCGGCCGCGTTTTTCGGCGCGGAGGTCTACCTGCCATACCTGCTGACCGAACAGTACGCATTCACGCCGACGTTTGCCGGGCTTACCCTCACTGGCGCCGCGCTCGCATGGGCAGGGGCGTCCGCTCTGCAGGGACGGTTGGGTTCCAAGCTGGCTGATGCCCTCGCCGTGAAAATCGGTGCTGTGCTGGTGCTGGTGGCCATAGTGCTGGCCCTGGTGACCGCGGCCTTGGCGCTGCCGGCGGGTATTGCCATTGGAGGCTGGATCCTTGCGGGCGGTGGCATGGGACTCATGTACCCGCGGCTCTCGGTGATGACCTTGGCGTTGTCCGGTGAGGAAAACCAGGGCTTCAACAGCGCAGCGATGTCCATCTCGGACTCTCTGGGCGGCGCCTTGTCCCTCGCCGCCACGGGACTCGTCTTCGCAGCATTTACGACGACGAACCCGTTTGCGGGGGTCTTCGCACTGACGGCGGTGATCGCCGTCGTCGGGGTCCTCATAGCGCCGCGGGTCGCCACCCGGGCGGGTGTCTCCACCACGCGGGAAACCGAACCTGAGGCATCGCTCCACAAGTAGCCCGACGCTCACCAAGCCCAAGTAAGTACCAGTTGAGCGCGTTTTGAGCGTCCAAAACGCGCTCAGCTGCTACCCAGTTGGGGCCCCACAACGCGGGCCCGAACCAGCCCGATGCGGGGCTCGAGGCCGAACACTGCTAGACTGGGAGCACTTGATGTGCGGTGACGCCCTGAAGCAGGTGGCCCAACAGGCTACGTGACGGGGCATTTTTCATGTGAGAGGCACATCCTGCGTCGATGAACGCTTCCATTTGGTCCCGGCCAACGCTCCAGCAGCGAACCGGTAGACCACCTGACTTTTCCTCGGCGAACCCCTGGCCCAACCGGCGTCGGGGGCCGATGTCCGCAACTGGACACCGCCCGAAAGACATAAGTACATGACTACTTTTGCTGCCCTTGGCACGCCCAAGGCTATTGCTGATTCCCTCGCCGCAGACGGCATCGAAGAGGCATTCCCCATCCAGGTGAAGACCCTCCCGGATACGCTCGCAGGCCGCGACGTCCTGGGTCGGGGCCGCACCGGCTCCGGCAAGACCATCGCTTTCGCCATCCCGCTTGTGGCCCGCTTGGCCGAGCGTGAAGCCAAGCACTTCCGCAAGCCGGGCCGCCCCATGGGCCTCGTCCTTGCTCCGACGCGTGAACTCGCAACCCAGATCAACGCCACAATCGAGCCATTGGCCAAGGCCATGGGCCTGAACACCACGGTGATCTACGGCGGCATCTCCCAGGCACGCCAGGAAAAGGCGCTGCGCGCCGGCGTCGACATCGTCATCGCCTGCCCGGGCCGCCTCGAAGACCTGATCCGCCAGCGCATCCTGACCCTCGAAGCCGTTGAGGTCACCGTGCTGGACGAGGCAGACCACATGGCTGACCTCGGCTTCCTCCCGGTGGTCAAGAAGCTCATGGACATGACCCCCACCCAGGGTCAGCGCCTGCTCTTCTCGGCGACGTTGGACAACGGTGTTGACAAGCTGGTCAACCGTTACCTGTCCAACCCGCTCACGCACTCCGTGGATGACCCGCAGGCTGCCGTCACCACCATGGAACACCACGTCCTGGTAGTCAACGATCAGACCGTGAAGAAGCAGCTCATCGTCGAACTGGCCTCCGGCGCCGGCCGCCGCGTCCTCTTCATGCGGACCAAGCACCACGCCCGCAAGCTTGCCAAGACCCTGACGGACGCCGGCATCCCCGCCGTCGACCTTCACGGCAACCTGTCGCAGAACGCCCGCGACCGCAACTTGGCCGAGTTCTCCAACGGTGACGTACGCGTCCTGGTAGCCACCGACGTCGCAGCCCGCGGCGTGCACGTTGACGACGTCGAACTCGTCATCCACGTTGACCCGCCCACAGAGCACAAGGCGTACCTGCACCGCTCAGGCCGCACGGCCCGCGCCGGTTCCGATGGCACTGTTGTCACCCTGACGCTCCCGGAGCAGCAGAGCGACGTCAAGAAGCTCATGAAGGCTGCCGGCGTCGACGTATCGTTCGAGCGCGTCACTGCCAACTCGCCGCTGGTCGCCGAGCTCGTGGGCGACATCGCAGACAAGGTTGATCCCCGCACCCGTGCGGCCCTCCTCGCGGCGAAAGCCCCGCAGGGTGGCGGCACGTCAACTGGCGCCAACGCCCAGCGAAAGCGCGCACGCCGTACCGGCGGCCAGGCTGCACCCACCACGGGTGGCCGTGGCGGTCGCGGCGGACGCGGCAAGGTGGCAGCTGAGCCGGTTCGCACCGACATCAACCGCGCTGACCGTCGCGCAGCAATGAACGACGACGTCGCCCGCAGCTCACGCGGCCGCGGCAAGGCTGGTGCCACGCACCGCAACGACGTTCCCGGCTCGCAGGGCCAGGGCGCCCGCAGTGGCCGTCCGGCTTCGGGCCAGCGTGCCGCTACCGGTGGCCAGCGCTCTGCTTCGGCTCCGCGCACCGCGTCCACCACGAGCACCCGCACTGGCGGAAACAAGGCTGTTTGGTCTTCCGCAACGGGCGCTGCATCCGGCGGATCCTACGGTTCGGGCTCCAGTGCTTCCGGCAACTCCGGTCGCGGGGGCTCCGGCGCCGGTCGTCCGGCACGCAGCGGCCCGCGCCGTGCATCGGCTCCCGCATCGAACGAGCGTCGCGGCCGCTAATACCCCACCGGCACCCTCGCCTCGCAAGCTCGGCCAGGGAACCCTGCCGGCGTGGGCCCGGGTTGGAAGGCCCGCTCTGCGCACTGTCCCCAAGGAATAGAGCGCAGAGCAGGGCCCCGCAACGCATGCCTCACCAGCCGCGGGCGCGCCACTCCTCAAGGTGTGGCCGCTCGGCTCCGAGGGTCGTGGGCAATCCATGGCCCGGGTGCACCACGGTCTCGTCCGGGTAGGCGTCGAACAGCCGCTCTTTCACGTCGTTCAACAGTGAAGTGAAACGTGAAGGATCGCCCTGTGTGTTGCCGACGCCTCCGGGAAACAACGAGTCCCCACTGAAAATGTGGGCAGGCCCATCCGGATCCTGGTAAACGAAAGCGATCGAGCCAGGGGTGTGTCCACGCAGGTGGATTGCCGTGATCTCGAAGTCGCCGAACCGCTCGACGTCGCCGTGACCAAGCCGGACATCTACCGGAACGGGCAGCGCATCGGCGTCGTCCGCTCCTGCAGAAGTGCTGGCGCCCGTAGCTGAGACCAGCTCACCCAAGGCACGGATGTGGTCCCAATGCTGGTGCGTGGTGGCGATTCGGACGAGCTTCGGCACCTCGGAAGTATCCGTTTCGCTGTCCTTCAGGAGTTGCTGAATGGCTGGAAGGTCGTCGGCGGCGTCGATCAACAGCTGCACGCCTGTCGACTTCGAGGTGAGCAGATACACATTGTTGTTCATCTCGCTGACCGAGATGCTCCGGATGGTGACATCCCGCGATGAGTGAATAAGCGAATCCATCGGCTCAGTCTATGCAGTGGTCGTGTTGGCTTCGCGGCCTTGCGACACCCAGTTGGGGTCGGCAGAACGTGAACCCACGACGGCGTCCGCGGCTTGGTCGAGCACCTCAAGTTGCGCTGTTCCCAGTTGCAGGGACAGAGCGCCAAGGTTCTCATCGATGCGGTGCGTTTTGCGCGTGCCGGGGATGGGGACCACCGGCAGTCCAAGGCGCTTGCCTTGGGCGAACAGCCAAGCCAGTGCTACCTGGGCTGGAGTTGCACCCAGGTCATCGGCTACCTCCCGAACCGCGGCCACTACGGCCTGGTTTGCATCGAGGGCCTCGCCACCAAAGCGGGGAATCTTGTGGCGGAAGTCGTTTTCGCCCAAGTCGCTCGCGCTAATGGTTCCCGTGAGGAACCCGCGGCCGAGCGGCGAATAAGGCACAAAGCCAACACCGAGTTCCTTCGCTGCGGGAACAACGTTTTGCTCAACATCCCTGCTCCAGATTGACCATTCACTCTGGACCGCGGCAATGGGATGGACGGCGTTGGCCTGCCGGAGCTCCTCGGCTGTCACCTCAGACAGTCCAAGGTGCCGAACCTTGCCCTCACGGACCAGCTCCGCCATGGCCTCCACGGTTTCCACTATCGGAACGCGGAGGTCCCGGCGGTGCAGGTAGTAGAGGTCAATCACGTCAGTGTCCAGGCGGCGGAGGCTAGCTTCTGCCGCCTGCCTGACGTAGAGCGCATCGCCGCGAACTCCCGTGTACCCGTTCGCGGCGTTGCCCTCTATCCCGAATTTTGTTGCCAACTGGACCTCGTCGCGCCGGTCTTTCAGGAGCTTGCCCACCAACTCCTCGTTGCTTCCGGAGCCGTAAACATCCGCGGTGTCGATGAAGGTGATTCCCGCATCCACCGCATGCCTAAGTGTCTGCAGGGCTTCCTCGGGGTCGATTCCCCCATACACCGGCGTCAGGGCCATGCCGCCAAAGCCGAGGGGGCTAACAGAAAGGCCATCGCCGAGTTGAACTGTAGTCATGAACTTCTCCCATGAGTGTTGGTATTCGAAGTGCCCTTTGTTGGCGTGAACTCCATGGACGCGATGGGTATTCCTGCGCGAGGCTGCGGTCCTTCCCAGTTGCTCGGGCCCTGACGAATTCCAAAGCTGCGCAGCCCCCGGGTATCCGGGGATTTGCCGGGACTGGGGCAGGTGCGAGTGGAGGCAACTGGGAAGGAGCGTGGCTACTCGGCCTTGGCCGCGGGTTTCTCAGCAGACAACGCCTTCAAACCGGCAGCACAACCAACGATTCCGGCGATGAAGAGAAGCTTCAGCGGGCTGGCAGGCTCTACCCCTGTAACCATCGCCCACCCAACAGTCAGTGCCGCTCCGATTCCAACCCATACTGCGTAGGCGGTGCCCAAGGGGATCCGCTTTACGGCGATCCCGAGTCCGAGCATGCTCAATGCTGCCGTCACCGCGAAAACCACTGTGGGTAACAGTTGGCTGAAACCGTTGGAGAGACCCAGCGCGGTGGCCCACACGGCTTCGAGGACGGCGGAGGCGAGGAGAACCAGCCAGAAGACGCCGTTCTTCGCAGACTTCTGGGTATTGGTGGTTGTTGCAGCCACGGCTACGCCACCACCTTCAGGCCAACCACGCACGCGCCGATTCCTGCGAGCAGGAGCAGCCGGGCCGTCGTCGCGCGTTCCACCTTGGTGACCATGGCGTATGCCGACGTCAGGACGACGCCGACACCAACCCACACCGCGTACGCCGTACCAGTAGGAATGGATTGCATGGCGATCGCGAGGCCGCCGGTGCTGGCGATGACGCTCACCAGGAAGACGACTGTGGGGACGGGCTTGCGGAAGCCCTTTGAGCGGTGCAGGGCTGCAGCCCAAACGGCCTCGAGCGCGCCGGAGAGAATGAGAATTAACCACGACATGACAGATCCTTTGGCCAGTCTTGTCGCGTGCCGGGTACTGAACCGTCGTCCGGAGGTTCCAGAGCGGAACCTTGATTTCAGGCTAGCAACTCCTGCAGAGGGTGGCCACTTCTGGTGGCCAAAGTCACCAGCTCAGGCGTTTGCGGGGTCCACTTTGTCGATGGAGATCACGGCAACAAAACCTCGGCCCGAGATCTCGGGGCTCCGCGTATCCGAGCCCACTATGGCGTCGTACCGGTTCAACTCAACCGGTTCGGCCAAGCTGGCAGCCGGGCTGGCGCCGTCGGACTCTTCCTCCGGATCTGCGCCCTCCACAGAGGTGCCAGGCGTGACCGTCGCCTTGCCTTCCAGGAGGACGGCCAGCTGGCCCTCGAAGACGGGGTGCGCGCGTTTCTTGGAGATCTCGACGATGGACGTGTACCCCTTGAACGCGCTGGCGCGAGCGATGACATTGAGATCGCGGATGTCCCCGGTGGGAAGTGTGGCGGACGATGCTGCCTCGCCGGAGAAACGGAACGGACGATACTTCTCCAGCGGGTGCTCCTCGCCATCGACGGTCAGCAGCAGCAATTCACCGTCAATGATGGTGATGACCCGTTCCATTCCCGGAAAGTTGGAGAAGTCCCCAGCCTTGGAGACATCGGCGATGCTGACGCGCCAATCCCATGCACCGTCCTGGGCCGAGGCGACCTTCGGGTGGCTGGCGAGTTCGCGCGTCACCCCGCCTCCGTTGCGCCACGGTTCGGGGTGGATGTCGGCAAAGCGGATAATCTCCATCCGACCAGCCTAGTGGTGGACACAGCTTCTGCGTTGGCATTGCGGCTTGCTAACGTCATATGTGGAAAACGTTGGGAATATGGCTGGAGGCACAGGAATGTTCGTCAAAGTGTGCGGCTTGAGCACGCCCGAATCCGTGCGGTCCGCCGTGGACGCCGGGGCGGACGCCGTCGGCTTCGTGCTGACGTCCAGCCCACGTGAGGTCAGTCCTGACCAGGTACATGTGCTACTGCCGCTGGTGCCCGCAGGTGTTGGTGCCGTGGCCGTGTTCCGGCACGAGCCCGCCTCCGACGCCGTTTCTGTTGCCCGCGCCGCCGGACTCACGTGGGTTCAACTGCACGGTACCCGGACTGCCGAGGACGTCAAAACAGTGCACGACGCCGGAATGCGGCTCATTCGGGCCGTCACCATGGGTGCCACCCCGGACGAGTTCAGCGATCTTGGCGAGGATCTGCTCTTGATCGATGCAGCCGTGCCAGGCTCGGGGGAGTCTTGGGACTACGCGTCCGTGCTGGCCAAGGGACTGGGCGACCGGGAGTGGTTGCTCGCGGGCGGTCTCGAACCCGGCAACGTCGCCTTTGCCGCCGCTGCGGCGGGTGCCTGGGGCGTGGACGTTTCCTCAGGTGTGGAATCGTCCCGGGGAGTGAAGGACCTGGCGAAGATCCGTGCCTTCGTGGAAGCCGCAAAGGCCTGACGTTCTCTCACATCCTGCCGCTTTTTTGGGCGTTCTTCTCTCAGGTCCTGCGGCTTTTTGGGCGTTCTTCTCTCACGTCCTGCCGTTTTTTGGGCGTTCCTGTCTCACGTCCTGCCGTTTTTGGCCCGACGTTCTCTCACGTCCTGCCGTGTTTGGCGCGTTCCTGTCTCACGTCCTGCCGGCGGGCACTCCCGATCGGTTCATGATGTGACAGAACATCGGGCAATTCGGGCGATGATGTGAGAGAGCATCCGACTTAGGAGTGGCACACCCTAGACTCGCTCACGACGACACGATTCACTGGAACACGCCACTGGACTTACGCACGGAACCAAAAACGGAACCAAAAACGGAACCAAAAACGGAACCAAGCTAACGGACCACACGAAATCAGGAGCCCAAGCAATGAGCACGGAACAGCACACCCTGACCATGATCCGCGAGTTCGACGCCCCGCGTGAGCGGATCTTCGACGCCTGGATGGACCCCGATCAGCTCACCAAGTGGTTCGGGCCCGTGGAAGTGGATGCGCCCCGCGACAAGATCATCGTGGAGCCGCGCGTGGGCGGAATCTGGCAGGTGGTCATGGCGTGGACGGACGACGACGGGGAGCAGGAAGCACCCATCGAAGCTGTCATCACGGAGCTGGATGCACCCGCGCTCCTCGTAGCAAGGGCAAAGGCTGCTCCGGATGCGGATCATGAGTACGAGGAAATGCACCTCGAATTCGAAGACCTCAACGGACGCACCCGGATGCATCTCACCCAGGGCCCCTTCGCATCGGAAGAATGGGTGGAAATGACACGGGATGGCTGGGGCACCTCGTTCGACAAGCTGGACGCGCTGCTGGACTGAGCTCCTCCAACACCGTCGTCAAACTCAGGGCCGATTCAGGGCAGACCCTGAGGCTTAATGTCTGTCCGGCAAGGGAGAATTGAGACTATGAAAACGCTGCTCAACATCATTTGGCTGGTCTTTGGTGGTTTCTGGTTGGCATTGGGCTATTTCGCAGCAGGCATTATCTGCTGCGTGCTCATTGTGACCATTCCTTGGGGCGTCGCTTCGTTCCGGATCGGCGCTTATTGTTTGTGGCCGTTTGGCCGGATGGTGGTGGAGAAGCCCGGCGGGACGGGTGTCTTCGCACTTCTCGGCAACGTGATTTGGCTGTTGGTTGCTGGTATCTGGATTGCGATCGGCCACGTGGTTACGGCTTTCGCAATGGCCATCACCATCATCGGTATCCCACTGGCTATCGCGAACCTGAAGCTGATCCCGGTATCGCTGATGCCTCTCGGCAAGCAGATTGTGCCGACCAACCAGCCGTTCGTCAGCACCTATCGCTAGCTCGCCGGTCTAATCGGTGGGGTGGACGCCCTGAAAAGCCCCATCCGTCAGCAAAGCAACCACCGAGCTGCCATCCAACTCGGCGGCAATTGCCACGTCTTCAGTGAAGCCCCCATCTATTAGTTCCCGCCCGCTGGAGCAGCCGCGCAGCACCGAGGCCAGCTTGGGCTCGGCGGCGTCGAAGGCCGCGGCCGCAGATCCGGCTTCAGGTGAGAAATTACGGCGCCCCGACCCTGCTAATCCGGCGATGAATGCTCCCGCTCCGAGCTCGTCCTCCAATGCTGGCCGCAGCGTGCCATTGGTCCACTTCTCACCTGCTGCGATCACAGCAATCACCGCATCAGGAGGCAATGTCGCATGGACCCAGTCGGCGGTCGCCGCGGCGTTGCGTAAGCACACAGCCACTACTTGTCGTGCGGAGTTGGCGAGCTCATGACTCAGCGTCGAGCCGTTGGGTGACGGCAGGACCACACGCTCAAGATGCGGCGCATGACGAAGGCTTGCCGGCGACAAACTCAGCCCTTCACCGCCACGCGGTCCGGCCAGCGCAGCCTGATGATGAGCGGCGAACTCACTCGCCGCAGCATCGCGCATCGGGTAGGGAAAAACGGCCGTCCCACGATCCACGGCGACGCTCACGCACGTCGTGAACGAAAGGACGTCAACCACAACAGCAAGGTCCGCCCGAGGCACTATGGCGCGGGCGCCGTCGAGCCCCCATTCGAACCGGACCGAGTACGGCAACTGACGCTGGGGCGCTCCCGGTTCGCTCATCCGAGTTCGGCGGTCAGGTTGCGGCGGGCTGCGTCAAGCCAGAGCGCCTTGGCCCGCTCACCATGGAAGAGAGGGTCCAGTGACAGCAGATGACGCACGACGGCGGCACGCCCCTTGGCGAAGTCGACGTCACTGATGTGGGCATAGTCTTCCCGGACGGCGGCCAGGTAGCGCGCGTAGGACTGTTCGTCGCCTCCGAGTACGGAGAGATCGGCATCGCAGAGGAGGGCTCCGGCATGGTCGCCGGGTTTGGGATTGTGTTCGGCGGTGAGCCGTACCAATCGGGCCACCTCGGCGACGTCTTCCGGGGCCAGACGCGCAGCAGTCAGTCGGTCCTCGGCAAGCCGCGCGGATTCTTCCTCGTCCTGCCCCGCGACACCTTCATAGACGGCGTCGTGGAACCAGGCCGCCAGCGTGACTGTGCGGGCAGGGAGGGCGGGTTCCGTCAAAACGTCCAGGGCTTCGAGAACGGCCAGCAAATGGGTCCGACTGTGGTACTTACGGCCGTCCTCGCCCCACCGTTCCAGTAGTTCCAAGCCGAGTTCCTCGTGCCCGGGGTAGGTGCTGTTCCATCGCTCCATCAGCGGAACGGTGAGGGCTTTGCTGCGATCGCGTGCTGGAATGCGAAGGCCGCTCGCGATGAGTTTCCGGACCAGGACCCTTGCCTCCACGGGAATGGCTCCAGCCGCTACGAGGTCGTTGTAGCGGCGTTCAGGAACGTCGTAGTGGTCGCCGTCGAACGCCCTTTCGGGGACTCCGGCCGCCTCGGCGAAAGCGTGAAGCTCGTCCAAGGACTTGTCTGATACCAGATGTGAAAACACGGTGCCGTGGGCGGGCCACAGGGGCGGATCGACATATACGGCCATTGGCAAAGTGTAAGCCAAACGATCCTTCCCAGTTACCGGTCGTCGGAGCGGCTACCGCCGAGCGTCCGCCCCGGAAGCACAGGCTTCACTGCCCGTGTGGTCACAGCAACTGGGAAGGAGCGTAGGAGTTCCTTGGCAACAGGTTACGGCTATGACTGCACGCCGGATAGAGTACGACGGCGGCCCGCACCGTTTGCCGCCCAGCGCACCAGCGGCGCTCTCGCTTGGAACTAGACAGTAACATTCCGTTTTGCGGAGCTATCACACAATAGAATCCGCAAATACGGACTTAGAATATTTTCATGCCGCAAATACGGATCTCCGAAGCAGCCCGGTTCCTTGGTGTCAGCGACGACACTGTGAGGCGGTGGACCGAGAACGGAACACTTACCGCCCGGAAGGACGCCGCGGGCCGACTCGCTGTGGATGGCTTGGAGCTCGCCAAGGTTGCCCGCGATCAGTCCCACCTTCCGGACGATCCCGCCCGTACAGGAAGCTCGGCCCGGAACCGCTTCGTCGGCCTGGTCACGGGCATTACCGCGGACAAGGTCATGGCACAGGTGGAGCTTCAATGTGGGCCGTTCCGTGTGGTGTCGTTGATGAGCAGTGAAGCCGTGCGCGAGCTTGGTCTGGAACTTGGGTCAGTGGCTACAGCGGTGGTGAAGGCAACAACTGTCATCATCGAAACGCCTCAGGGAAAGAGCGTCGTATGAGGAACACTCGCACGAAAGCCATGGCGCTCCTAGTCGCTTTGGCCGTGGCGGCCGGTACGGCGAGCTGTGCTTCAAACGCCACAGGCCCAGCGGCAACCGGGAATCAGCTGAACGGCAGCATCACCGTCTTCGCGGCAGCGTCCCTCAAAGCACCGTTCACTCAACTTGCCCAGGACTTCGAGTCCAAAAACCCCGGCACCAAAGTGAACCTTAGCTTCGCCGGTTCCTCAGACTTGGCAACGCAAATCACCCAGGGTGCACCAGCTGATGTGTTTGCCTCAGCCGATACCAAGAACATGACCAAGGTCTCGGACGCAAAACTCGTGGACGGCACCGCGACAAACTTTGCCACGAACTTACTGGAGATCGCTGTCCCGCCCAGCAACCCGGCGTCGATCTCTTCCTTCGCGGACCTGTCCAAGCCCGGCGTCAAAGTTGTGGTCTGTGCCAAACAGGTTCCTTGTGGTGCGGCCGCGGAGACGATAGAGAAGGCCTCCGGGACCACCTTGAGCCCGGTCAGCGAAGAGTCATCAGTCAGTGATGTGCTGGGCAAGGTCGTCTCGCAGGAAGCCGACGCCGGGCTGGTTTACGTGACGGACATCAAGGGTGCTGGGAGCAAGGTGAAGGGCATACCGTTTCCGGAGTCCGGCAAGGCCGTCAATACGTATCCGATCGCCACTGTGGGCACCAGCAAAAACAAGGACCTCGCCCGGGCCTTCATTGCCATGGTCACCGGCAGCGCGGGGCAGAAGGTCCTGGGCGACGCTGGCTTCGGCCCGTCGTAGGAACGCAATGAATCGAACTGGATACCACGGCATCCCACGGTGGATCTATGGAATCGCCGTTGTGGGCGGACTGCTGGTGATTCTTCCCCTGCTCGCGATGCTGGTGCGCGTGAACTGGTCCCAGTTCCTTCCGCTCATCACGTCGGAATCGTCGCTCGATGCGTTGGGCCTGAGCCTGAGGACGTCAGCAGCAAGCACCCTGTTGTGCATCGTGCTTGGTGTGCCGTTGGCCCTTGTCCTGGCCCGCGGGGAGTTTCCCGGGCAGAGGCTGCTGCGCTCCTTGGTGCTGTTGCCCCTCGTGCTGCCGCCCGTCGTCGGAGGTATCGCCCTGCTCTACACCTTCGGGCGGCAAGGTTTGCTGGGGAAGTCGCTCGAAATGGCCGGAATTCAGATCGCGTTCTCCACTACCGCCGTGGTGCTTGCACAAACATTCGTGGCCTTGCCGTTCTTGGTTGTCAGCCTCGAAGGCGCCCTGCGGACTGCGGGAAGCAAGTATGAGGCCGTGGCGGCGACCCTGGGCGCGCGGCCAACCACCGTCCTGCGCCGCGTCACACTGCCCTTGGTCCTGCCGGGGCTCGCGTCGGGCGCCGTTTTGTCCTTCGCGCGCAGCCTCGGGGAGTTTGGCGCTACCTTGACTTTCGCCGGCAGCTTGCAGGGCGTCACGCGCACACTGCCCCTGGAGATTTATCTTCAGCGCGAAACTGACGCTGACGCCGCCGTCGCACTGTCTCTGGTTTTGGTGGCGGTCGCCGCGGCAGTAGTGGGCCTGAGTTACGGTCGACGCCCCAGCAACACTGGTGCAAGCGCCCATGCGGACGTCCAGCCATGACGTTTGAACTGGAAGCGAGCCTTCCGTCCCGCAACTTCGACATGTCGCTTAAACTCTCCGATGGCGAAACGCTAGCCATTCTCGGTCCCAACGGCGCCGGAAAATCAACTCTTCTTGGGGTGATTTCGGGCCTGCTGCGGCCAGATTCCGGGAGTGCACAGATTGGCGGCCGGCAGCTTTTTGACCTCGACGGCGGCAATCACCAGTGGAACGCCCCGCACCTGCGCGGCACTGCGCTGCTCGCTCAGGAGGCACTGCTGTTTCCGCACCTGAACGTGCTGGACAACGTCGCCTTCGGGCCCCGCAGCAAGGGCAGATCCAAAGCCGCGGCCGGCGAAATCGCCCGGCTTTGGCTGACTGAGGTGGACGCCCTTCATCTGGAATCCCGCAAACCAGCAGAGCTATCCGGTGGCCAGGCACAGCGTGTGGCAGTTGCGAGGGCGCTCGCCACGGAGCCCGAGTTATTGCTCCTCGATGAGCCGATGTCGGCCCTGGATATCCATGCCGCACCACTGCTGCGCCGCGTCCTCAAACGGGTCCTGGATGGACGCAACGCCATCATCGTCACGCACGACGTCCTGGACGCCTACATGCTCGCCGATCGCGTCATTGTCGTGGAGAACGGGCGGATTTCCGAGGAAGGCCCAACCCGCCAAGTCCTCGAACGCCCTCGGAGCCACTTTGCGGCCGGGCTTGCAGGACTGAACCTCGTCAGCGGAATCATCTCCGAGCAGGGAATCACGACGCCGGATGGCCGGCTTTTCGCCGGACACCACGATCCGGAGTGGTCACCTGCACTCGGCCAGGCAGGCGTGGCGGCCTTCCCGCCGTCGGCCGTTTCCGTTTTTCTTGGCGAAGTGCACGGAAGCCCACGCAACTCCTTTCCTGTCACCGTCAGTGACTTGGAGCCGCACGGCGACCAGATCCGTGTCAGGGCGGGCGGACCGGGCGCGGGGGAGCGCGGCACGTTGTCCGCAGATATCACTCCTGCTGCCTCTGCCGATCTCGGCCTGGCACCGGGCGTGGACGTGCGGTTCGTCGTGAAGTCCGCGCTGGTCTGGATCTATCCGGCGTGAGGCCAGCCCCGACTGGTTGGGCAGTTACATGCCTGGAATGTCCAGGGCCTCGTAGACCTGGATGCTGGCTCCGGGCATCATCAGGTGCGGGTGGCCCTCCAGGAGAGCAAGGGCGCCGTCCATGTTTTCGGCCTGGAGGATGGTGTACCCCGCTACGCCTGTGTTGGTGTCGGAGACACCTGAGTTTGCCACTTCCTTACCTCCGCCCAGAGGCGTGCCAAGATCGATGATCCCGTCGCCGGCCTTGTTGGCCCAGTCCATCCAGACTTTCATGCCTTCGGCTGCTGACTCGGGGGAGGCTTCTTCCATTGCGGATTCGGCGGACTGGGGAGCGGTGTAAAGCGCCACGTACTTAGTCATGTCGTGTCCTTTCGATGTCATTTGGCGGTGAATCCGCCCGGTCACTGCCTGATCGTAGACCCCTGTTATTCACATAGCCATGGTTTCGTCTGGACAGGTGTTTCGCCGTGGGCAAACATGGAACACATGGGCCACAAAGCAAAGTTGAGCGTAGTAGACTCAACTTTGAAAGTATTGATCTTACTCCAGAAAGGGAGCTTTCGTTGGACGTCAAATTCACCACCAAAAGCCAGGAGGCCCTTTCTGCGGCCGCCATGAATGCCTCTACTGCCGGCAACCCGCAATTGGAGCCAGCACACCTGCTGAAGGCCCTCATGGACCAGCGCGAGGGCGTTGCTGTTGCACTCCTGCGCGCCACGGGTGCCGATCCTGATGCCGTGAGCGTTCAGGCCAGTTCGGCCATCAAGTCGCTGCCGTCCTCTTCGGGCAGCTCGGTCCAGCAAGCCCAGCTCTCCCGGCAGTCCATGCAGGCCATCCAGGCTGCCCAGAATGAGGCCGACAAACTCGGCGATTCCTTTGTCTCTACTGAGCACCTGCTCTTGGGGCTTTCGGCTGGCAGTGACACGGTTGGAAAGTTATTGCGCGACGCCGGTGCCTCCCACGAAGCACTGCTTGCCGCGCTGCCGGGTGTCCGGGGCGATCGAAAGGTCAACTCGCCGGATCCCGAAAATACGTTCCAGGCCTTGGAGAAGTTCGGCACGGACCTCACTGCTATTGCCCGCTCAGGGAAGCTGGACCCGGTCATTGGGCGTGACAGCGAAATCCGTCGCGTGGTTCAGGTCCTGAGCCGGCG
Source organism: Paenarthrobacter sp. 10L420 (assembly GCF_056395385.1). Classification (NCBI taxonomy): domain Bacteria; kingdom Bacillati; phylum Actinomycetota; class Actinomycetes; order Micrococcales; family Micrococcaceae; genus Paenarthrobacter; species Paenarthrobacter sp. 10L420. The sequence continues at coordinate 29,425 of NZ_JBFTJK010000029.1, forward strand.
CACCAAGAACAACCCGGTACTGATTGGTGAGCCTGGCGTAGGTAAGACCGCGGTAGTCGAGGGCCTCGCCCAACGCATGGTTGCCGGCGACGTCCCGGAGAGCCTCCGCGGCAAGACCCTCATTGCCTTGGACATGGCCTCCATGGTTGCGGGCGCCAAATACCGCGGTGAATTCGAGGAGCGGCTCAAAGCGGTTCTGGAGGAGATCAAGAACTCCAACGGCCAGATCGTCACATTCATCGATGAAATCCACACGGTAGTTGGAGCTGGCGCAACGGGCGACAGCGCGATGGATGCGGGCAACATGCTCAAGCCGATGCTGGCCCGCGGCGAGTTGCGGCTCATTGGTGCCACCACCCTGGACGAGTACCGCGAAAACATCGAGAAGGACCCTGCCTTGGAACGCCGCTTCCAGCAGGTTTACGTGGGCGAGCCGAGCGTCGAGGACACCATCGGCATTCTGCGCGGCCTCAAGGAACGGTACGAGGCCCACCACAAGGTGGCCATCGCCGACTCTGCCCTGGTGGCAGCTGCAACCCTGTCCAACCGGTACATCTCGGGCCGTCAGCTCCCGGACAAAGCGATCGACCTCGTGGACGAGGCCGCATCACGGCTTCGGATGGAGATTGACTCAGCGCCGGAGGAGATCGATCAACTCCGCCGTTCCGTCGATCGCCTCACCATGGAAGAACTGGCCCTGCAGGGCGAGACTGATCCTGCATCCGTTGAGCGGTTGGCTGCCCTTCGCGCTGACATGGCGGACAAGAAGGAAGCACTCAGGGCCCTCAACGCCCGTTGGGAAGCTGAGAAGGCCGGACTCAACCGGGTTGGTGACCTCAAAGCCAAGATCGACGAACTGAGGTCAGCCGCCGAAAAGTACCAGCGCGAAGGCGACCTCGAGTCGGCGTCGCGGATACTTTATGGCGAACTGCCCGCCCTCGAACGGGAGCTCAATGCGGCTGCCGAGGAGGAATCCGCCCGGGGCGACGCAAAGCCCGAACTCATGGTCGCAGAGGATGTGACAGCAGACGACATTGCGGAGGTTATCTCGGCGTGGACCGGCATTCCCGCTGGGCGCATGCTGCAGGGTGAATCTCAAAAGCTGCTGCATATGGAAGAGGAACTCGGTAAGCGCCTGATCGGCCAAACCAAGGCTGTACAGGCAGTTTCGGACGCCGTCCGCCGCGCGCGGGCGGGCATCAGCGACCCCAACCGCCCCACGGGCTCGTTCCTGTTCCTTGGCCCCACCGGCGTCGGCAAGACCGAGCTCGCAAAGGCCTTGGCCGACTTCCTCTTTGACGACGAACGGGCCATGATCCGGATCGACATGTCCGAGTACGGAGAGAAACACTCTGTCGCACGCTTGGTTGGTGCCCCTCCGGGATACGTCGGCTACGAGGAAGGTGGTCAGCTGACGGAAGCCGTGCGTCGCCGCCCGTACTCCGTTGTGCTGCTCGACGAGGTAGAGAAGGCCCACCCAGAGGTGTTTGACATCCTCCTGCAGGTTCTGGATGATGGCCGTCTCACAGATGGTCAAGGGCGGACGGTGGACTTCCGCAATACGATCCTGGTGCTGACGTCCAACTCCGGAAGCCAGTTCCTGGTGGACCCGTCCCTCGATGCCAAAGCCAAGCGTGATGCCGTCATGGCCGTGGTACAGGCCTCGTTCAAGCCGGAGTTCCTGAACCGTTTGGACGAGATCGTGCTGTTCGACCCCCTGTCCGTCGAGGAGCTGGCCCGGATCGTGGAACTTCACGTTGCCGAACTCACCAAGCGTCTGCGGGACCGCCGCTTGACCCTCGAGGTGAGCGACGGAGCCCGCGCCTGGCTCGCCATGTCCGGCTATGACTCGGCGTACGGCGCGCGGCCTCTGCGACGTCTCGTCCAGCGCGAAATCGGAGACCGCCTGGCCAAGGAGATCCTTGCCGGAACGATCACCGATGGCGACACCGTCTTGGTGGATACTGCGGCCGACGTCGATGAACTCACCATTGAGGGATTTGAGTCGCTGACAGGTCCTGACGGCGGCCCGTCTGTGGGCACTGGGCTACTGGTTCGTAAGAAGTAGGTCGGCGGGCTACTTATTGAGGAGGTCTTCCTTGATGGTGTTGCCCGAATCCACAACGATGAAGCAATCAACGCGGCGGTCGCCCCGATCCCAACTGGTGGTGCTCGGGTAGACGTTCTGCTGAAGTAGTACGTACTTGTCGGCCGCCTCGTGATTAAGCTTTACGTTGCCGCAGACTTCACGGCCCTTGTCCTTCAGCGCGTTCGTGCCGGGGAAGGAATCGTCCGCTGGGTATGTGTGGACGGCGCCCAGTTGGGCTGAATGCTCGGTGTCACAGGGCACGGCCCGGGCTTTGGATGCGTTGGGGTCGAAGTCGGCAAAGCAATCGCCTACCTGGAAATCCTTGGCTTCTGTATCCCGCGGTAATGGGCCAAGGCTTGCCGTGGGGCTCGGGGTAGCCACAACAGCCTGAGGCCGTGTACCCAACAGGTTCAGCAGCACCCAGATCACGACGCCGATGAGCACCAGGACACCGACCACGATTGCGCCGATGACAAAACGCTGGCGTTTTACCGGGTCCCCGTGCGGGGCGGGTTGGGGCTGCTGGAGGGGATCCCCTGTCCGGGAGGGATCCCCGGGCTGGCCGGGGTGGTCTGGCTGGCCGGAGTAGTCTGGCTGGCCGGGCTGCTCCGGCTTGCCGGGGTGCTGGGACTGACCGGAGTATGCCGGCAGCGCAGGATCAGGCTGGTCGCTGGGGTTGGGTACGAAGTCCGGATCAAGATCCGGTGCAGGATCAGGCTGCAGGCCTGAAGCCTCGGGTTGTGTTTCCGAGGCTTGCTTCGGCTGCACACCTGGGGCCTGCGGCGGCTGCACACCTGGGGCCTGCGGTGGCTGCACACCTGGGGCCTGCGGCGGCGTGGGCGGTACCCTGGGCGCAGGTGGCACCCCGGCCTCTCCTTTATCGCGTTTTTCGCGCGGTGAATCATCACGTGGTGGGGTGTTGTCCTCGCTCATATCCCGGAGTCTGCCTTCCTGCTTTGGAGCCGCATTGAGGCAGACTCTACCCAATTTTTTGGTGTATTGGAGGTGGTGGGGAGCGGTTTGGACCGTAGTTGTACCCGATGCAGGTCCGGGGTGGCACGCAGGCACCCTCGAAAGCATGTAATCTAGACATACGACAAATTGACCAAACATTCCGGGGCCTCACCGATAGCCAAGGTGACCACCTCCGGTCCAAGTACAAAAGGGGGTCACGCCATGGGGCGCGGCCGTCAAAAGGCAAAAGCTACCAAGCAGGCTCGGGACATCAAGTACTACTCCCCGAACACTGACTACTCGGCACTTGAGCGTGAGCTCACGGGCCCATCGAGTCGTGTAAAGAGCCACTTCCCCGAAGATCCCCCGGAGCCGGACTACTCGGCTTATGAGGACAAGTACGCGGAAGACGATGACGACGAGGTAGACACCCGCCGTATCGGATAGCTGTCGCAAACAATCGGTGCCTCTGGCACTGACTTGCGTACCGCCGTCGTACATTAAGGTCGTCGCGCATCTTCGGATGCCGAATATCTCTGAAAGAGGCCCGCAGGGCACGCCATTCATTGGCGTACCCTGCGGGCCTTTTTTCGCATCAGTACCACTGGGTAATGCGGCCCACGTCTGGCGCAAGCAGTGGAAGCGCCATAGCGTAGTCCCCATGGACTCCGACGCGGGGTCAGTTAGGGCCCATTCCAGGCCTCAACATGGGCCACAAGTGACCCCGCGTTGCTAGGAAAGGGAACGGCATGCCGGCGGTCGAGAGTTACAAGCAGGGGACACCATGTTGGGTGGACCTGTCCTCCACCGACGTCGAGGTTTCCCGGAGGTTTTACAGTGAGCTCTTTGGCTGGGAGCTGGATCCCATGGACGCCGGCAACGGCATGACTTACTACATGGCAAAACTCCACGGCCGGAACGTTGCCGGCATGATGCAGCAAATGCCGGATGCGCCGGAGGGAATGCCGTCCTACTGGGCCAACTACATCGCCGTGGACTCAGCGGATGAGGCAGCGGAACGGGCTGTGGCGGCAGGCGGGTCGATCTTGTTCGAGCCTGACGACGTGCCGAATGGCAGCGGACGGATGTTATTCGCCATAGATCCCACGGGTGCACAGATCGGCTTCTGGGAAGCTGGAACGCATCCCGGATCCGGTTTGGTCAACGAGCCTGGCACCATGATATGGAACGAACTACAGACGGACGACGTCCCCAAGGCCGTGAAGTTCTACGAGGCCGTCACAGGGTGCAGCAGCGAAACCACACCCGCTGGAGATCTTCAGGAGTACACCAGCCTGCTCGTGGAAGGAAAGCGGATTGCCGGTGCCCTCAAGCTGCCCATTGAAGGACTCTCGCCGTTCTGGATGACGTATTTCGGCGTCGAGGACGTAGATACTGGAGTGGAGCGGGCCGTTGAGCTTGGAGCGCACGTAATCGCTCCGGCTTTCGATGTTCCCGGTGTCGGACGAATGGCTGTGCTCATGGACCCTGCCGGCGCCGCATTCAGCATCATGACAGGACTTGCCGCATGACTTCCCGGACGCATTATTCAAGCGGTGAACCCTGTTGGGCCGATCTGCAGACCCCGGACGTACCCGCAGCCAAGGAGTTCTACGGCAAGCTGTTCGACTGGACATTCAAAGACCTCCCCACACCTGACGCTCGCAGCTACGCTCAGGCCTTTGTTGGCAAGGACCTGGTGGCGGTCATCGCTCCGCAGAACCCCATGCAGGAGGCTGCGGGCAAGCATGGACAGTGGAACATCTACCTCGCTGCAACGGACGCCGAGGAGATAGCGGAAGACGCCGTCCATGCTGGCGGCAAGCTCGAGTTTGGCCCGGAGCAGGTTGCCGATACAGGCGTCCTGGCGTTCATCGAGGCGCCCGGCGGCGGGACAACGGGGATCTGGCAAGCGGGCACCCATATTGGAAGCCATCTGTTCAATCAGGCCGGCGCCTTGGCCTGGGCTGAGCTGCTGACTCCAGAACCGCAGGCAGCCACAGCGTTTTTCCAGCAGCTTTTCGGGCATGAAGTCACCGAATATCCCCAGGACGACGGCGGCAGCTACAGCACGCTGATGGTCAAAGGCGAGGAGGTGGCCGGGATTGTCCCTGCCGAACAGGGCGAAGAAGCCGGTTGGCAGATCTATTTCGGAGTGGCGGACCTCCGAAAAGCCGCTGAGGTAGCGGTAGCCGCGGGTGGAGTGGTGCTCGTGGAGCCGGAAGAACGGCCCGAAGCTGGATCTTTGGCTACGATCCAGGATCCGCAGGGCGGCGTTATCAGTTTGATCCAGATCTGAACAGCAAAAACAAAAAAGAGCGGCCGGGCAGTTGAGATCAACTGCCCGGCCGCTCTTTCACTAAGAGGAAGCGCGCCTATGCGTAGGCGTTCACCAAACGTACGGCACCGCCGTCGACGCCCTTGGCACCCTGGACATAGTCCGGGCCTGTCTTGTCGATCGAGTCAGAATCTGCAGTAACCGTACCCATGATCCAGGACGGCAGGCCGCGCTCGTTGAGGCGTGCCACGGCTGCGTCAGCGGCCTCCGGGGACACGATTGCCACCATGCCGACACCGAGGTTCAGCGTGCGCTCAAGGTCGGCGAGCGGCACATTGCCAAGCTCGGAAACAAGCTTGAAGATAGCCGGCAGTTCCCACGTGTTGCGGTCAACAGTGGCAACCAGGCCCTGCGGGAGGACACGCGCCAGGTTGGCTGCCAGGCCACCACCGGTGACGTGGCTGAACCCGTGGACGGCCTGGCCGACTGAGACCGGGAACGTGCGGGCGAGGTCCAGGCAGTCGGCTGCGTAGACGCGCGTGGGCTCCAGGAGCTCTTCGCCAAGTGTGCGGCCGAGCTCGGAAACCTGGCGATCCAAGGCCCAGCCAGCGTGGTTGATGACGCGGCGGACCAAAGAGTAGCCATTGGAGTGCAGGCCCGAGGAGGCCATGCCGATCACGACGTCTCCGGCGCGGACGCGGTCCGGACCGAGCAAGGCGTCAGCTTCGACAACACCGGTAGCGGCACCGGCGACGTCGTATTCGTGCTCACCCAGCAGGCCCGGGTGCTCAGCGGTTTCGCCGCCAACCAGGGCGGTGCCGGCAACAGAGCACGCCGCTGCGATACCGCGGACGATGTCCGCAATGCGCTCCGGGACAACCTTGCCGCAGGCGATGTAGTCCGTCATGTAGAGGGGCTCAGCGCCGACCACCACGATGTCGTCCACAACCATGCCGACGAGGTCGAAACCGATGGTGTCGTGGATGTCCATGGCCTGCGCGATAGCAACCTTGGTCCCCACGCCATCAGTTGACGTGGCCAGCAGCGGCTTCTTGTAGGTCAGCAGCTTCGAGACGTCGTACAAGCCTGCGAAACCGCCGACGCCGCCAATCACCGAGGTGTTGTGGGTCGCCTTCACGGCGTCCTTCATGAGCTCGACTGCGCGGTCTCCCGCTTCGACGTCGACACCCGCGGAGGCGTAGGTGATGCCTGTTGAATTCGGGGTGCTTCGAGCGGCGGGGGTTGCGGAGGTCATACAGACTCTTTCTTGTCGGCGTCGGTCAAACGATCAGCGTCGGTCAGCAGGTTCTCGAATTCAGCATCGGGGCCCGGATCGCAGCCCGTAGCGCCGGGCTTCTCGGCCGGATCCTCGGAGTCGTCCACTGAGGAGGTGTCTTCAGCCGGAGCCAGTCCGCCGAGATCCGTGCGCTCCAGCAGGTTCTTGCCCAGCTTGTCGGCATGCGGCAGCTCAATCGGGTACTGGCCCGTGAAGCAAGCCGTGCAGAGGCGCTCGCGAGGCTGCTGGGTAGCGCCGATCATGCCGTCTTCGGAGATGTAGGCCAGCGAGTCGGCGCCGATTGCCTGGGAGATTTCCTCGATCGTGGCGCCGTTGGCAATCAGCTCTGCGCGGGAGGCGAAGTCGATGCCGTAGAAGCAAGGCCACTGGACCGGGGGAGAAGAGATCTTCACGTGGACAGCAGCGGCGCCTGCTTCGCGGAGCATCCGTACGATGGCGCGTTGCGTGTTGCCACGGACAATCGAGTCATCCACAACAACAACGCGCTTGCCCCGGATGACGGATTCCAAGGCGTTGAGCTTGAGACGGATACCCAACTGGCGCAGGGTCTGCGATGGCTGGATGAAGGTGCGGCCGACGTAGGCGTTCTTGACGAAGCCATGAGCGAACGGGATGCCGGACTGCTCCGCGTAGCCAACAGCGGCCGGGGTTCCCGACTCGGGAACCGGGATGACGATGTCGGCCTCGTGGGTGTTTTCGCGGGCCAACTGGCGGCCCATTTCAACACGGGCTTCATACACGGAACGGCCGGCAATGGCAGCATCCGGACGCGCGAGGTAAACATATTCGAAGACACAGCCGGCAGGCGTTGCCTCGGCGAAACGCTGGGAGCGGACGCCGTCCTCATCGATGGCAATGAACTCGCCGGGCTCGATCTCACGAATGAAGCTCGCACCAACGGTGGCCAGGCCGGCTTGCTCCGAAGCAACAACCCAGCCGCGCTCCAGGCGCCCCAAACACAGCGGCCGGATGCCGTAGGTGTCGCGCGCGGCGTAGAGCGTCCCTTCATCCATGAAGACGAAACAGAAGCCACCCTTGATCTTGGGCAGCAGCTCCAACGCGGTCTGCTCCAGGGTTTTGCCCTCTTCGCCCTCAAGGAGTGCGGTTACCAAGGCGGTGTCCGAGGTGTTGCCCTGCTTCATCTCACCGGTCAACTGGCCATCGTTGCGCTGAAGGATCATTTCCCGAAGTTCAGCGGTGTTGGTCAGGTTGCCGTTGTGGGCCAAGGCAACCGTGCCGGTCGCGGTTGCGCCCAAGGTGGGCTGCGCATTGGCCCAGTGGCTTGCGCCAGTGGTGGAGTACCGGCAGTGGCCAACGGCCAGGTGCCCAGTGAGGGTGTTCAGGGTCGTCTCATCGAAGACCTGGGACACAAGGCCCATGTCTTTATAGACGTTGATGCGCTTGCCGTCACTGGTAGCAATACCAGCCGACTCTTGTCCGCGGTGCTGCAGCGCATACAGCCCGTAATAGGTGAGTTTTGCTACTTCTTCACCGGGAGCCCAGACCCCAAAGACGCCACAAGCGTCCTGAGGGCCTTTTTCGCCGGGGAGAAGATCATGAGAAAGTTTTCCGTCGCCACGTGCCACTGGTCGATTGTCTCATGTTGTGGCCGTGGTAAGTTCCCGCTCCGGCTTTGTGACCCCACGAACAGGCCTGATTCGGCCAAAATGCGGTGTGTCTCACAGCAGTACCCCCGAAAGAGGCGAGTCGGCTGCCTTACTTAGCGGCCGCCGTCGTGCTCTGGACCCTCGTCCGGGACCGAATCCGGGACGGCCTCCACTACGGCACGCTTGGACCGCTTGACGCTGATCCGGTCCAGAACCAGGGCGAGGATCGAGAACAGGATGACGCCTCCGGAAACGCAGGCCACCAGGAAGAAGCCGAAGACGGTGCTGGCGTCGAAGGCCGGGTCCGCGGGACGGCCGTACGCGATGAAGGCGGCGGCGATTGCACCCACAATGGCACCGAGAATCATGAACGGAACGAACTTGGGTGCCCGGCGAACTGTGATTTCGCGGCGGGCAGTGCCATTTCCGGATTGGGCGTTGGTGTCCTCAGAAGCCATGCCTTCAAGCCTACCGTTCCTCGCCGAGGTGGCAGTTAATGCCAATGTCTTCGCCAAACATTGACATTAACTGCCACCTCGGCGAGTACTTCAGCTGCCGCGGTACGTCGAAAACGCGAACGGGCTCAGTAGCAGCGGCACGTGATAGTGCTCGCCGGCGTCCGAAACCGTGAAGTTCAAATCCACTTCCGGGAAGAACGTTTCCGTGCCGAGGCCCTCGTAGTAGGCACCTGTGGCAAAGTTCAGACGGTAAGCGCCGCCCGGAATCCGCTCCGGACCGAGGTCCTTGATACGGCCGTCGGCATCGGTCTCGCCCTTTGCGATCAGAGTCCAGTTATCGCCTTCGCGGACGTAGAGTACGACGGCGACCCCCGCCGCCGGGCGACCGGAACCGGTATCCAGGATGTGCGTGGTTACCTGTGAAACACTCATGCATTTTCTCCTTCGCTGATCACGCCTGAGAGTCGCAGCAATGCGATCTCCCGCAGCTGGCCAGCCACAATTGCGTCTTCTTCTTCGGGGGTGTGGGTGAGGCGTTCCTGAAGGGAACTCAGGATCTCCTGCGCGCTGCGTCCTGCCGCGCGGATCAGGAAGACCCTGCCGAACTTCTCTTCGTAGGTGCGGTTCCCCTCGGCGAGAGCGGCAGCTGTGCCGTCGTCGCTGGGGTCCACTCCGGATTGTTCCGAACGGGACATGGCCGCCTCGGTGGTCTGGGCCTTGGGTCGTTCGCCGATCCGGGGGTGGTGGGCGAGCGCGGACTCCACCTCTTCCGGCGTGAACGGCTCGGCGGCTTGGCGGGCCTGCCCCAGCAGTTCGTCGACGCTCGTGAAGGGTCGGGCATCGGCGACGCCCTCAACCCAGCGGGTGATGTCCAGACAAGGGGTCAGAGTCCTGATGGCCTCGTCCCGGTCAACACTGTTGAATACTGCAAGCTCCATGCTTGTCATCCTCGTGCAAATGCTGGCATCCATGGTGTGGGCTATGCGGAACTCCTGCCTTTCAGCAGGAGGAAGCTTGCTTCTCATTGCTTCCGCATCATGGAACTGTTATTTCAGCATACGTAAATAGTTAAGCCGAGCACTTGGGCTGGTGTCAAGAGAGTATCGTGTTCGAGCGCCGCGTTCTGACAGTGAGGTAGAGGCGGTGGGCCGTAATAACCAAGGCAAGCCAGGCTATCCCGAGAATCCACGCGGCCAGGACATCAGTGAGCCAGTGGTGCCCCAGGTAGACGCGGCTCAACCCCATGGTTGCGGCGAACGCTGATGCAACCACGACGGTGATGATTCTGGCCCTGGCCGTCTTGAGGCGAAGAATGATCAAGTAGGCAACGATTCCTGCAATCACAATTGAATTCAGGGAGTGGCCGCTGGGGAACGATGCCGAGTGCTCGTAGGGCGGAATGGCGTCGGCGAGGTCCGGGCGGGTGCGGCCAAACAACGGCTTGCCCAAAATGGTCATGAGGAGTGAGCCCAGGCCTGCTGTCAGCATCAGGATGACAGGAGTCCAAGAGCGGCGCTTCGTGGCCAAGACGATCATGATCCCTACCGCGATGATGGGCATGCCAACCGTGCCGCCAATATTTGTGTAAGCCGTGACAGTGAGATCCAATGCAGGCGAGCGAACGGTCTTGGCGGCGTCAAGGACCGGATGGTCAAGGCCCGCGACCCCGTCAGCTTCCGTGACTGACTCGTAGACCTCGCCAAAAGCCACTGCGAGGGACACGGCGATGACAAGTCCCACCGCCAACGTGATGATCAGCGCGGCATAAGGGCCCAGAAATGCGGTGATCCGCTGGGCGGCTCCCGCCAGGACACGGCCTACCGGGGATTTCCACCGTGTAAGGTCCTGGCCTGCGACGAACCGGTCCTGGGTTACCTCGCCGCGGATGCCCTTCTCTGGCTGCTCTTTTCCTTCAGTCGTCACCCTTGTCCCCTCACTGTGGCGGCTGTCCCCTTACCGTGGCGGCTGTGCCCTCGCTGTGGCGGCCTCCGTATTGGTGAGTAACCTTAGCAGTTTGGGCTTGGAGGCTCGTGCGTGAGGCTCGCCCCGAACCTCACGCTGGGGCAGAATGACGAGAACCAGCTGAAGGAGTTTCGCACATGCCAAACATACTGACGTCCAGGTTCCTGTTCGGTCCCGGTCCGAGCAACTGCTACCCCGAGGCCATGGCCGCGCTTGCCTACCCGGTGCTCGGGCATTTGGATCCGGTATTCATTGAACGCTTGGACCGTACATGCGAGGGTTTGCGGGCTGTCTGGGGTACTTCGAATGCGCGCACGCTCCCGTTGAGTGCCACAGGTTCTGGCGGCATGGAGGCCGCTTTCGTGAACACCGTGTCCGACGGCGACGTGGCAGTGATCGCTGTCAACGGACTTTTTGGGGCGCGAATGTGTGAGGTCGCGCGGCGCTGTGGGGCAACTGTTGTCCGGGTCGACCACGAGTGGGGCCAGCCGGTGGATGCAGATCGTGTGCTCTCGGCGCACCCTCATCCGAAGGTGATTGCGGCCGTCCATGCTGAAACGTCGGTTGGCGTCCTCTCCGACATCGCTGCTCTGGGCTCCGGCAAGGGCGATGCCTTGCTGATCACCGACGCCGTGACGTCCATCGGCGGACTAGAGCTTTTGGCAGACGACTGGGGGATCGACGTCGGATATGCCGGGACTCAAAAGTGCCTGGGCGTGCCTCCGGGGCTTTCGCCGTTCACCGTGTCCGACCGCGCGTTTGAGCGTCGCGTCAAGGATCCGCGCTCGTGGTACCTGGATATAGGCCTGCTCGGCGGCTACGTCGGGGCTGCCAGCGGTGCCCGTACGTACCACCACACGGCGCCGGTCACCATGATCGCCGGTCTCGAAGCCGCGCTCGACCGCATCCTCGCCGAGGGGCTCGACGTCGTCCAAGCCCGGCACCGCGCTGCCGGCGCTGCCTTGCAGAGCGGACTGCAGGAGATGGGACTCGAGCTGTTCGCCGCTGAAGGCGCCCGACTACCAAGCCTCACCACGGTGAAAGTGCCCGACGGCGTCAACTCGGCTGCCGTCCGCGCTTACCTTCTGGAGAACTTCAGCATGGAGATCGGTTCCGGCGTGGGCGAGTTCGCGGATACGGTCTGGCGCATCGGAATGATGGGACCGAACGCGAACAGCGCGTCCGTGACCTTGGTGCTGGGTGCACTGAAAGAGGCCATCGACAAGGCGTAAGTGAGAGAACGTTCCGGGAAATCGGCGATCATGTGAGAGAACGTCAGTACTTCGGATGCTCTCTCAGATCGTGACCGGTTTGGACTGCGCTCGTCAAGTTTTTGAGACAGTTTCGTTGGTGTTAGGCGGCCAGGGGTTCCTGGGCGCGGTTGTGGTGGTTTTCGTGGGCGGCGGCTGGTGGGATGCCGCCGGCCCTGCGGTTGGGACGGCGGCGGTTGTACCAGCCTTCGATGT
>NZ_JBFTJK010000030.1:0-38414 GCF_056395385.1 Paenarthrobacter sp. 10L420
ACTGTTTTGTCCTCACTTGGTAAATGGCATTCTCGAGCGGCGTCATCCGACGCAAAGCCATGGCCTTACGATTATCTTTCCCCAGATGCCAACGGGATGGGCTAGGGAAGATTACGAAGTGCAGCATGGCAACTTGTGAGCCATGACATGTCAGCGGAACACCGCCCTCCTGGGCGGAGCGCCCGGGAGGGCGGTGTTCCGGATGCCTGCAGGTCGTCGCCACTTTGTGCCACCGCTCACTTTTCTGTGCTCGCATCGGAAAATCTACGAGGCGGCGTCCACCGCGGCAAGCGATGATTGAGCTTGACAGTGACCCAACCTTGGACGACGACCACGACCACTGAGGAGCAACTCGACAATGACCCTGGAAAGCATGGACTTTATGGCCTTTGCGGAAACGTACCTCGCTGATGAGAAAGGTGAAGGCGCTTCGAAGGTATTCAACCCGGCGACCGGCGAAGTAATCGCCAGATTCCCCATAGCGTCTGATTCCGACGTCGATGCTGCCGTGCAGCGAGCTTCGGAGGCGTTCAAGACATGGGGAAGCACGTCCCCTGCTGAGCGCGCGGCCGCGCTGCTTAAGATCGCTGACGCCGTCGAGCAGGAAATCGAGGAGTTCGCGCGGATCGAGAGCCTGAACGTGGGCCTTCCGATCGGAGACGTGCGCGACTTCGTGGTGCCGACTGTCGTGGATGTTCTTCGATTCTTCGCGGGTGCTGCCCGCATCTCTACGGCGCCCGCCGTCGATGAGTACGACAACGAGAGTACCTCATGGGTTCGGCGGGAGCCGCTCGGTGTCGTCGGGCTCATCACGCCCTGGAACTATCCTCTCCTTATGGGAGCTTGGAAGATCGCGCCAGCCCTCGCAGCCGGCAACACAATGCTGCTCAAGCCGGCGACTGTGACACCACTCAGTACCCTCAAGCTTGTAGAGATCGCCAACCGCTTCCTTCCTGAAGGCGTAATCAACCTCATTCTGGGTAGCGGATCGGCCGGCACTGCGATGGCCAAACACCCCGGAATTCGAAAGATCGCGTTCACCGGAGCAACCTCGACCGGCAAGTTTGTGGCGGCAACGGCTGCGGATACCGTCAAAAAGGTGGGCCTGGAGCTTGGCGGTAAGGCTCCGGTGCTGGTGTTTGCGGATAGCCCGATTCGCGAGACGGCCAGGGACCTTGTGACTTTCGGCTATTCCGGCGCTGGCCAGGATTGCACGGCTGCTTGCCGCATCATCGTTGAAGAGTCTGTCTACGAGGAATTCGTCGAGGCGTACTGCAAGGAAGTGAGCGAGCTTGTCCTCGGCGACCCATCCGATCCTGCCACCACGCTGGGACCCGTCATTTCAGAAAAGCAACTAAAGTCCGTCCTCGGGTTCATCGAACGCGCACGGGATGCCGGCAACACGATCAGGCAGGGCGGACGACAGGCAGATCGTCCGGGCTGGTTTATCGAACCGACTGTGATCACCGACGTCAAGCAGACGGACGAGATCGTTCAGAGCGAAGTGTTCGGCCCGGTAGTGAGCATCCAATCGGCAAAAAGCGACGACGAAATGCTGCAGCTCGCGAACGACGTCAATTACGGCCTGTCGGCCAGCGTGTGGACGACCAATCTTGCGCGCACTCTGCGCTTTAGCAAAGAGCTGCGCTTCGGCACGGTCTGGGTCAACCAACACACGCCGAATGTGTCAGAGATGCCATTCGGTGGATACGGTGAGTCGGGCTACGGCCGCGAACTATCGCTGCACGGGCTGGACGAGTACTCCCAGCTGAAGCACGTCATGGTCAAGCCTGGCCTCGACCTTTAGAAGCTGGAGGACTAAGAGATGACAGAGAGAGCAGTGCCCACGATTACGAACATTCCCACAATGATGGCTGCGGTCCAGCTGGTCGGCCACGGCGGTCTCGATCAGCTGGTGTACCGGACCGAGGTGCCGACGCCTGTGGCGGGCCCGGGAGAAGTGCTGGTCAAGGTTGGTGCGTGCGCGCTCAACAATACCGAGATCAACACGCGCACTGGATGGTACGACCGCGTCGTGGAGGAGTCTGTCTCGGAGGAACTTGGACGGTCGGGGCGCGACGACGATGCCGGCGCCACGTGGAATAGCACGAAAATGTCGTTTCCCCGCGTTCAAGGGGCCTCGGTGGCTGGAACGATCGTGGCAGTCGGTGAAGGAGTGGATGAGAGCCGGATCGGTACCCGAATCATCGTCGACCCGTCTGTTCGGGATCCGAAGCTTCCCCGGCGTGCACAGATTGTTGAGTACCTGGGCGGAGACCGGGACGGAGGATTCGCTGAGTATGTGCATGTGCCGTCTGTGAACGCGCATCGCGTGAGCACCGACCTCAGTGACGCTGAGCTCGCCACTTTCCCCTGCTCTTACGACACTGCCGAGGAGATGTTGGCCAGGACCGAGCTGAGCGAGGGCGAGACAGTCGTCGTCACCGGCGCAGCCGGCGGCGTGGGCACTGCGACGATCCAGCTGGCGAAGGCACGTGGTGCCCGTGTTATCGCCATTGCGAGTGCTGGCAAAGAGGCGCGGTTGCGGGAGCTCGGCGTCGACGGATTTGTCGCTCGAGACGTACCGGACCTGGCGGCTGCCGTAGCAGCTGTCATCGGTGAACGTGGTGCCGACGTCGTTATCGATGTTGTCGGGGGGAGCATGTTCGAGAGTTTGCTCCTCATGCTTCGGCGTGGGGGTCGATATGCGACCGCAGGAGCCATCGGTGGACCGGTGAGCCGCATTGACCTTCGGGAGCTCATCTATAAGGATCTGGAGTTGCACGGGATCACTAACCCGACGCCGGAGACGTTTGCGCGTCTTGTCAGTCTCATCGAGGAGGGAAAGATCAAGCCTCTCGTAGAAGAGGTCTTTCCGCTCTCTGAGCTGAGTAAGGCTCAGGAGACGATGCTGAAGAGAACCCATATCGGCAAGATTGTCGTTACGCCCGACGGTTCCATGACTTCGGATTCAAGTACGCAGAACTGAAAACTCGTGAAAGCGCTGGCCGGGACTTGATGGTCCCGGCCAGCGTTTTCCCTTTTCCTGCCATGTATCGGGAACGGTTGTTTCCCAATTCGATGATGGAGGATTTGTTTCCCTCGCGGCAGTGACCAACCACCGGTCCGGCGGCGGTGATCGGATCGGCCCGGTGTGTAAGCCTTGCAGAGCATGACGGACTCGGAAACCGCGGAGCCGCTGACGGAGGATCTGCGGTGGATTCTGAATGGGAGGCCCGGTGCGCAGTAGACGCCACGATGTTGGACGACGCGGTCCGCCGTGTCAACCGTGAAGTCCCCACCGGACAGGCCGCAGTTGCACGCCACACGAAGGCGAATGGATACGCTTGCACGGGCACGCCTGGGATGACCGGGGTCCACAAACGGGCTGATCTCAGCACTGGTTGCGACGCCATGGCGTTGCTGGCAGCGGCCGCCGCAGACTTGCTGGAGGGGGATGCCGCTGATGCGTACCGTGGCTGGACGTGGAGTCGCTACCGCTTACGTGGGCAGGACGCCACGATAACTATCGGCGGAGCCAGCCAGTCGCCCCATCTGACTCTAACAGCGTGGATAAACGACGAGGGCGACGCCCCCTTCCGAAGTGGCGCCGCCGTCGTCAGTACCTGGGGAACGGCAGAATACTGCCGACCGATGCGGCTGTAAATATCAGCATTTTTACGGCGATGGACGCTCGCCGTCACTACGCCCAGGACGAACACACCGACGATAAAGGCCATGAGTCCACCGGCTAGTGCTTCGGAACCTCCAACCAACATGGGGAAGTTTATTGCAGCCATCACCAGGACGCTGTCCAGGCCTACTGCAGCCAGAATCGGGCAAGCAACGGTTGCCCAGGGGCGAGGCGAGCTGGCCGCCGTTACGACGCATATAGGTTCCCACGGACATGTTGCAGACAAAGATGATGACCAGGGCGATGAAACTGGTCATACCAAGTACCGCCGTGTAGAAGACGAGGGGATCCAGCCCGAAAACAACGGCGGCAGCATTGAGAACGAGGGCAGCAGCGCTGGTCATGATTGAGGCGATGTGCGGCGATCCGTGACGCTTATGGACTGAGGCCATCCTCGCAGGCAGGATCTTATCGGCGCTGAGGTTGAAGACGTATCGTGCAGTGATGTTGTGTGCAGCCAGGATCACCGCGACGGTACTTGTAACGACCATCACTGCTGCAAGGGTGGCGAGCAATTCTCCACCAGCGGAGTGAATACTGGCACGGGGGATGACACGGACTGGATTACGTACTTCCTCCCGGAAGGGCACGGTGACCTCGAATCCACCATACATACCGATCGCCAGGAGAACTCCCAGACTGAAGTTTCCGTCAAACCAATGGGCCGGGCTCAGAGGCTCCAAGGAAACGCCAGCACCATTGGCATCTCCATTAATGAAAACCAAGGCGCAGTAGACACCGATGACAGTCAGTTCGGAGAAGAGGAAGATCGTGAGAACCTTAGCTGACAACTCGACCTTGAAATAGCTGAGGACCGCTGAACCTAGCCAAAAGCAGGCCGCCCAGGCATACCAGGGAAGCTCCGGACCATGCAGAGTGTTTGTAATGAGTTCTCCCGCTACGATGCCAGCGAACGAGAAGGTGCTGGCGTAGACGCAGAAATAAGCGAGCAAAACGACATAACCGGACCCCAGGCCTACATGGCGGGGGTCGATTGGGTGGACCGCTCAGCGGCCGCCGGAATCGTCAAATCCATTCGATTTCCATTCTTGGTTCACGCTTCGGTACCTGATTTCGGAACCGCCGCTCCAGGCGTCGTTTGCACACACAGAGTTCAGCGATATGACAGATATTGGCCCCACGACTACGCCTCCGGAAACTGGCCAACTCACCAAGGTTGGTCGATGGCTTCGTTCCTGTTCCAGCCATGCCTGGGCGTTGGGTTGGAGTTCCCCCGAGCACACGAACCGGCTCTCGGCTCTACTCCAATGTTCACCACCCCGTTTCTGGCCCTAGCCTGTTTACAAAGTGGTCTGGTACGTCTGACGATGTAAACGGGATCCAGATCGACGTACGGGACACGACGCAAGGGGACCCAAAGCATGGGCACGCATTTGACACACTGGGGAGCCTTCGAAGCTGAGAGCGACGGAACGTCTCTAAAGTCCGTCAAACCATGGTCTGGAGATCCGGACCCCAGAGACATTCTCGATAATGTGGCCTCAGCGCAACATCATCCAACTCGCGTGCTGCGCCCGGCCGTTCGTTCAGGATGGCTGGAGCACGGACCGGGGAGTGGATCAGGACGTGGTTCTGAGCCATTCGTGGAGGTGTCTTGGGAACGGGCCATAGAGCTGGTAAGTGCGGAACTCAGCCGGGTCTACGAGGTATACGGCCCCACGGCCGTATACGGCTGCTCATATGGATGGGCCAGCGCCGGCCGTTTCCATCACACCCAAAGCCAAATCCACAGATTCCTGAACTCCCTCGGCGGATATGTCGCAGGTGTGACCGACTACAGTTACGGGGCCTCCGGCGTCCTGCTTCCGCACGTCATCGCTCCCCCAGTTGAAATTATGGCGAAGGCAACATCTTGGGACGTGGTCAGCCAGAACACAGAGCTGTTCGTTGCTTTTGGCGGATTGTCAGAAAAAAACAGCGGAATAGGCCCAGGTGGAATTGGTCGGCACGTCGCTCGCAACGCAATTAAGGACGCAGTTGCGCGCGGCTGCCGCTTCGTCGATGTATCACCAATCGCAGATGATACTTACAGGGAAGCCCAAGCCGAATGGATCGCCCCCATTCCCGGCAGTGACGCCGCCTTGATGCTGGCATTGGCCTTCGTTCTGGATTCAGAGAACCTCGCTGACTCGGAATTCCTGGACCGATATTGCGTTGGGGCGAACAAATTCTTGTCCTACGTACGCGGTGAAATTGACGGAACGCCCAAGAATCCTCAATGGGCAGAAAAGTTGACGTCGATACCGGCTGAGCGAATCGTTCGGCTTGCGCGCGAGATGGCAGCCTCGCGGACGATGATTAACATCAGTTGGTCGATGCAGCGGCAACAGCATGGCGAGCAACCTGTTTGGCTCGGTGTGACACTGGCAGCCATGCTGGGCCAGATAGGCCTGCCTGGCGGTGGTTTCCAGCATGGGTACGGCTCTTCTGCGGACGTCGGATTGCCATTGCGGGTCTCGAGCGCCCCGTCCTTTCCCCAGGGGCGAAACGAAGAACCGTCCTATATCCCGGTAGCTCGGATCTCAGACATGTTGCTCGAACCGGGCAGCCAGATCGACTTCAATGGCAACCGTCTGACTTTGCCGAAAATCGAATTGATCTATTGGGCCGGCGGCAACCCCTTCCATCATCACCAAGACCTTGCCAAATTCCGTAAAGCATGGTCAAAGCCGGCAACGGTCATCGTCAATGAACAGTTCTGGACGAGTACCGCACGGCACGCCGATATAGTACTGCCTGCAACCATGACGTTTGAGCGAAACGATTACGGGGCCGGCCGTAACGACCCTACGTTCTTTCCCATGCACGCTCTGACGGCGCCCGCTGGAGAAGCACGCGATGATTTCGATATTTTCGCCGCTGTGGCGGAAAAGATGGGACGGGGTGAAGTTTTCACCGAAAACCGGGACACTATGGGCTGGCTTCGCCATCTATACGACGGGTGGCAGAAGAGGCTCGCTGACAAGGGAACAGTCGTCGTGGATTTCGACACATTTTGGGCGAGCGAGAAGATTGAGATCCCCGTGATAAAACCGGATCAGGTTCTTTTTTCCGAGTTCCGGCGCGATCCAATTGGGAATCCACTGGCCACCCCCAGCGGCAAGATTGAGATTTTTTCCTCGAAGATCGAAAGTTTCGGCTACCCTGATTGCCCCGGTCATCCCGTTTGGATTGAGCCCGACGAATGGCTTGGATCAGCTGGCGATTACAAGCTGCACCTGATAGCGAATCAACCTAAGACCAAACTACACAGCCAGCTGGATATAGGGGCCACCAGCCAAAAGTCTAAAATACAGGGACGCGAGCCCCTTCGAATGAATCCTGAAGATGCCGCTGCCCGGGGACTTTCGGACGGTCAGGTTGTCTTGGTTCGAAACGACCGGGGAAGGTGCCTGGCCGGCCTGGTGACTTCCGCTGCGATCCGTCCGGGCGTTGTCCAGCTTTCAGCAGGGGCCTGGTACGACCCCGATCCCGATGATCCATCGTTCTGCCGCCACGGCAATCCCAATGTGCTGACATCCGACAGGCCGTCCTCAAGTCTTTCACAGGCCACTACTGCCCAGCACGCGCTCGTTGAAGTTGAAGCATGGTCAGGCGATATTCCTGAACTGGATGTGCTTACACCGCCCGTCTTGGTGCCTGAGCAGTAGCATGCTGGCTCATTGCGCTCAGCTCTGCGCGGGGTTCATTCCTGCACCCGATCACTCGTACCGCATTCGGCCCTAAGAAACGGATTGTCAATGTCAGTTCAACCCTCTGCCGTCGGTCCCCTCCCTCCCTACGATCCAGAAATCGCACCGTTCGTCGCCAGCATTCCAAGCCACGAAGACCAACGGGCCGCGCTCGAAGCGATGATTCAGCAGAGGGAATTAGTTCTAGGGGAAGATCAGATTACTCGTAATGGAACGTTCACCGCTCGCACGAAGGTCATACAGGGCCGGCAGGGACGGGATGCTGGATTCCCTTGATGCTTTTAGATGGGTCGCAGCCCATGCAGACGAACTCAACTATCCACGGAACGCCCTGTTCCTGCATGGACTCAGCGGCGGTGCTGGTCTCGCCGCTGCAGTAGCGTTTGAAGCGCGGGCAGCCGCCCTGGACTATGCCGGCTTGGTCATCGACGGGGCCATGATTGACGATCGGATGCGCTCGCTCTCCTATCAACAACTGGACAGCAGTTCTGAAGCCCTCGCCAGCATGTACCGCGTGATGTGGAACGCCGTGCTGGGAAAAGCCTCCCCCTCGATACTTGCGGACTATCCGCACCTCGCTCTTGGCCGACTGGTCGACGAAGATTTCTCCGGCTTCCCACCCGTATTTCTCATGTGCGGCACTAGTGATGCCTTCCGAGACGACACAACTGCTTTGGCCCAGGCAATCTGGCGTTCCGGTGGCACAGCAGACCTGCACCAATGGGCGGGCACAATACATGGTTCCGATCTGATGGTGCCCGAAGCCCACGTCTCCAAGGAATCGGCAGCCGTCCGGAGAGGGTGGTACGACAGGAGAATGACGAGAATCGAACAAGATGCTAAACGGTCGCTGGACGAGAAAGTTCAGGCCCTCTGAGCGGCTCGTACCCCTCCTGAATCCACCAAAGTTACTCGTTTCCGGTCTCCACGCTCTGGCCTATAAGCACAGGCGAGAGTAGCGTCCATTTCGAGGAAATGTTCACTTGAGACGTGTAGCGCATCGGTGGCTAAACAGCGCTAGCCTCTACTCGGAGGGCTGGAATGTCCGGTTGGAATGTTGATAACGCTGCGGGGCCTCTGGGTGCAGGCACGGTAACCCTGGTTGAGGGTTCGTCTTTCTGTATCTCCTTGGCGAATGGTGACATCCATCCTGAGCATCCGCATGGTCTTTTCGTCCAAGACACTCGTATCCTGTCGCACTGGGGTTTGTCCGTAGACGGCCAGCTCGTAGAAGAGTTGGGAGCTGAAACGAAGGAGCCGTATCGCGCGCTATTTGCTGGGCGGGTACCCGGCCTTAGCGGACGTGCCGATAGCCCCCTTATTGTGGAGCGGCTGCGCGAAGTAGGGTCAGGAATCCACGAACAGATCACTGTTCGGAACTACTCGCCGGCGAGTGCGGACTGCCTGGTTTCGCTTAGAGTTGCGGCCGATTTCGCTGATCTTTTCGAAGTGAAGGAGGCCCGAATCAAAAGGCGCTGGGACCAAACCCGCCAGAACCGGGGCGATGAGCTGATCATTCAAGCCACCTGGCAAGATGTCCGAAAGGGCGTTGTTATTCGTGCCCCGGGAGCACAGGTTACGCCCGAAACACTGACATACAGGGTGACCATCCCACCGCACGGCCGGTGGAGCACAACCCTGACGGTGATGCCCGAAACCCAGGGCGACAGTCGTCCACCGTCTTTCGTTCACGCCGACGGCGAACTCTCCCCCAGTGACCAGCGCCGACAACAGTGGGTGGCCAAGATTCCGGTCCTGCAGATGGGGAACCGGTCGATTGAGAGGACTATGCGGCGTAGCTATGATGATCTGGGTGCACTCAGGATCGAAGACCCCAATCACCCGGACCGGGTTGTCGTGGCCGCCGGTGCGCCGTGGTTCATGACCCTTTTTGGCCGGGACTCACTATGGGCTTCGGAGATGTCGCTTCCAATTGATCCCTCCTTAGCGCTGGGCACATTGCAAACGCTTGCCGACCGTCAGGGACGCATAGTGGATCCAATTAGCGAAGAAGAACCCGGCAAGATTTTGCACGAGGTCAGGTTGGATGTCTCAAGCGCACTGGCGCTGGGAGGAAAAGCCACCTATTACGGCAGCGTTGATGCGACCCCTTTGTTCGTCATGGTTCTCGGATCGGTTAGTCGCTGGGGATTTGCAGCGGACACCATTGCCGCTCTGCTGCCTCATGCAGACCGCGCGCTGGAATGGATTCAGAAATACGGGGACAAAGACGGCGACGGTTTCGTCGAATATGAGCGCCTGAACAATCGGGGGTTGATTAATCAGGGCTGGAAGGATTCCTGGGACGGTATTAATTTCGCGAATGGAAGTATGCCCGAGCCACCGATAGCCCTGTGTGAGGTGCAGGCGTATGTCTACGGAGCCTACGCGGCCCGCGCCTGGATGGCTTATGACGCCGGCGACGATGCCCTGGGGAACGAGTATGCCGATCTTATGGTGCAGTTAAAGAAGCGCTTCAACGAGGAATTCTGGATGCCGGAACGTGGCTATTACGCCGTGGCCTTGGACGGCAAGAAGCGCCAGGTCGACGCTTGCGCTTCCAACATGGGTCACTGCCTATGGCTCGGACTTGTGGATGAGGACAAGGCGCCGTCGGTGGTGAAGCACCTCATGTCCCCCGAAATGTTCAGCGGATGGGGCGTCCGAACCTTGGCCACGGACATGGGCGCCTATAACCCCGCCAGCTATCACAACGGTTCCGTATGGCCCCATGACAACGCCATTATTGCAGCCGGACTGCTGCGATATGGGTTTGTGGACGAGGCTCAACGGATCTCGACCGCCCTGCTGGAGGCCGCCGAGTTTTCCGGTGGCCGCCTCCCTGAATTATTTTGCGGGTTCAGCCGGGAACAATTCGCCGTACCCCTGCCCTATCCGACCGCATGTTCACCCCAGGCCTGGGCATCAACAACGCCCATATTGCTGGTGACAGGCCTGATGCGGTACGACGCACACGTTTCTCAAAGCGGCGTGTGGATGGACCCAGTCCTCCCCGCGTCTTTTGGCGATGTCCACATCACAAACGCTCCCATGGCTGGCGGACGGATAACAATCGATATCTCAAACTCCATCCCATCCGTCGAGGGGTTACCCAAAGGCTTGACTTTTCATCGCGGGCACAGGCCGTGGATCACTGAGCTGGTAGACCAAGCCGATCAGCGCCGAAGGGGCTAACACCGACGGGCAACAAGCCAGATGTTCACGCACGTTGGTAGAAACTTACTTTGTGACACACAACTATGTTACTGTTGGGCCATCGTTATTTTTCGGTGGGTGGCGACCTGAAACCGCCGACCAAGTCTCCAAGACTAAAGAGCAGAGGGCACAACATGTCATTGGATCCAGCACAACGTAACTCGCTCGTTCTGCCAGTTGTGTGCGCACCTATGGCAGGGGTGTCCGGGCCCGACTTGGTCCGCGAAGCGTGCAAATCGGGAATCATGGGCGTTTTGCCCCGACACAACGCCGCAGACCTCGCACAATTTGGGGACTGGCTCCGCCAGATCCGCCGCGACCTTGACGAGCATCACGAGTTGTATCCCTCCGCGATCATCGGTCCCCTTGCAGTAAATTTTTCTCGTCGCAGGACCGCTGATGAAATGAAAGAAGACCTTGATCTCTGCGCTCGGTATGGTGTGGACGTTATCGTCAGTGCGATGGGCGATCCGACCGAACTCACCCGAGTTGTCCAGGGATGGGGTGGCAAGGTCTTTCACGATGTCACGAGCATGCGCTTCGCTGAGAAGGCGATCTCCGCCGGCGTCGACGGTCTGACTTGTATCGTCGGCGGAGGAGGTGGCCACTCGGGGTTACTCAGCCCATTCGTCTTTATTCCGCAGGTGCGGAGTATGTTCGATGGCACAGTTCTCTTAGCCGGGACCATTTCAACCGGCGCCGCGATCAGGTCCGCAGAGATCCTCGGGGCCGATCTTGCCTACCTGGGAACTCGGTTCATTGCGACGAAAGAGGCGAATGTTGCCCCCGCCTATCGGCGGATGCTTGTGGAGGCGAGATCGACTGATCTGATCTACACGAGCAGCGTAACTGCCGTTCCGGCCAATTGGTTGAGGCCCTCGCTCACCTCAATTGGCTTGGATCCTGAGGATCTTCCGGTCTCATCCGGCCGCGGCAATTATGATCATCTGCCGCCCAAGACTCGA
Organism: Paenarthrobacter sp. 10L420; assembly: GCF_056395385.1. NCBI lineage: Bacteria > Bacillati > Actinomycetota > Actinomycetes > Micrococcales > Micrococcaceae > Paenarthrobacter > Paenarthrobacter sp. 10L420. The sequence goes on from NZ_JBFTJK010000030.1 coordinate 11,589, forward strand.
CCATGGCGTGACATCTGGAGTGCCGGCCAGGGCATCGACCTCATCGACGATGTTCCTTCAGTATCGGACCTGGTTCAACGCCTACGTATTGAGTACGGCGCTGCTTGCCAGATTCCCGAATTTCGCCCGTTCCACGAGAACTGTGATAGCAGCGATGCTGTTGACGCCTAGCAATTTGGAAGCTGTGACGGGGCGACAAACCCACGTCGGCTTGCACCACCTCGTGGTGGGCCCCCGCTCCTTACTGGGAGTGCCGACATGACAGAGCTCAGGATTGACCGCCCTGCACCGGGGGTACTCCGCTGTCGGCTGGACGGACCGGACACTTTGAACGCGCTTGATGATCCAGTCAAGCGTGCCTTGGTGGAGCAGATTGTCCGGTCAGGAGCTGAACCTGAGGTGCGGGTGCTGATGTTGACGGGTGCTGGCCGTGCGTTTTGTTCCGGTGGCGATATTCAAGGCATGGGGCAACGCACTCCGGCTGAGATGAATCAAGTGCTGACTTACGGCCGCCAGATTACCGAAGGCCTGTACAACCTCCAGAAGCCGGTCGTGGCCGCCGTGAACGGCATTGCTTCGGGTGCTGGTTTCAACCTTGCCCTTGCCTGTGACCTCATCTTGGCCGCTCCGCAAGCCTGGTTCCAACAGTCTTTCGTGAAAATGGGTCTCATGCCGGACATGGGGGGAACTTATCTTCTCGCCCAATCCATCGGCCTGCACCGTGCCAAGGAGGCGGTGCTAAACATGCGCAGGTTCTCCGCGCATGAAGGCAAACAGCTGGGGTTCGTTGCCGAGGTTCTGGAGGGCGAGTCTTTTGACAACCAAGCCGTGGCCTACTGTGCTGCGCTTTCCCGACGGGCCCCTCTGGCCCTCGGACTGACAAAGTTCCTTACCAACCGCTCTGTGGACGGCACCCTCCGAGATGCACTGGACCGTGAGGGCCTTGCGCAGGGAGTCCTGGCTGCCACTGAGGACCACAAGCGTGCCGTTGCCGCTTTTCATAGCAAAGAAGATCTTGACGCCATCGAGTTCACCGGTAAATGAATCAACGCACTGATCCCCGTCTTTACGACAAATAGCACATGCTGAACTGGTCACGCCGCGGAACAGGGTCATTCATGCTGTCCTGGGTATTTCGGTGAGGCGCCGCTCGGTGACATTCCAGAACTCATCCTAAAGATCCGAATCCGTTGGCAGTGGTTACGGGCGATCGACGTCCCTGAAGATCTCGAGCACGTTCTTGGCGTGGGTGGTGGCGTCGTAGGGCATGTTGCCGATGCCCTTCGTGGCGGGTGTGCCGGTCACGGGTTCCCACAATTGGTCAGTTTTGCCTGATGCAAGGGCGAGGAGGGCGTCCCGAACGAAGGTGTCGCGGAGTACCTGCTCGTCGCTGGCGTCAGGTCGGATCTGACCAACGATGCCGTACATTTCCGTGCCGTGGACGGCATGCGCACCTTCCACAGGACCGACGGAGAGCAGATGTGCGCTTCCTCCAGCCGCGGCGTGCGCGAGCGCGCCACGGACCTGAGGCAGGGTGAAGGAGAAGTCGGTGAGCAATGCGCCGCGGGCCTCGACCGGGGTGCGCCCTTCGACGTCGTACGCAGCGATGATTTTTCGGGCGCGGCTGCGTGGGATGCGGTTCCGGGTGGCGAATTCCTCGGCGAGGTCGCTGATGCTGCCGGGGTCGAACTCGTCCGTCTTGTGCTGGACCCACCAGTCGGTCTCGTGAGTGGTGCTGCTGAACAATATGTCGACGTCTCGGTGGCGTCCGGACTCGAGGGCTCTCAGGGGATGATCGGCGATGACGCCGCCGGGCTGAGTGCTGTCATCGACGATTGCGATGACGTTGTTGTCGATGCCGTGCCGTGCACCAGGGTCTGACAATTGCGTTTTGCTCATCGTCTCGGCGAGCAGCTTCGCGTCCACGTTCAGGAGCTGTTCGGGATCGTTCTGAATTCCCAGCTCGGTGAGGACTTCCAGCGCGCGCTCTTCCGCTCCCCAGGCCGGCACCAGGCGTGATGGCATGCCGGAGAACGCGGCGATGTGGTGGCAGAGGCCGTTGGCTGATGGCGCGGCAAGAAGGCCGAGGGCGGAGAAGGCGCCGGCGCTGTGGCCGGTGACGGTGACGTTCTCCGGGTTCCCGCCGAATCGGGCGATGTTCTCCTGCACCCATCCCAGCGCGGTGATGATGTCCTGCAGGCCAAGGTTCGTGGCCTCCTCGAGTGCACCGCCATAGTGGGAGAGGGAGAGCCAGCCGAACGGGCCGAGCCGGTAGTTGATCGAGACGCCGATTGCCCGACCGGTCGCGGCCAGGCCTGATGCGTTCGAGGTGGTCTGGGTGTTCGCCCCAAGCTCCCACCCGCCACCGAAGATGTAAACGACCACAGGGAGTGGCTCGTCACCAGCGTTTTCGGGTGCCCAGACGTTGAGGTTCAGGCAGTCCTCACTGAACCCGTTGTCGGCTTCGAGCCAGCTGGTGTCTCCGGCTTGAAGCGGTGCGGGCCCCTTCTGGTCGTAGGGGAGGTCCGGGTTGAAGGGCAGCAGGGTGGGTCGGCGGAACCGTTCAGCGGTGGCGTAGGGAATGCCCAGCCAGGACCGAACTGCGTGTTGGTTGGTAGAGGTGCCTCTGGTGTCGGTCACAGGTGAAGTCCTTTCTAAAAGCTCAGTCAGTTTCGGGGGTAATGGAGTTGTTGTGGATAGACGCGTTTGGGCCAGCGGTCCGCAGTTGTTCCCAGTGGTGGAGTCGTTCGCTGATGGCGCGTTCGTATCCGTTGGTTGTGGGTTCGTAGAAGGTCTGTCGGGGCATGTCGTCGGGGAAGTAGTCGGCGCCGGAGAATCCGGTGTCGGTGTCGGGGTCGTATTGGTAGCCCTTGCCGTAGCCGAGGTCCTTCATCAGCCGGGTGGGGGCATTGAGGATGTGCGCTGGCGGCATCAGCGACCCGGTTCCTCGTGCTGCGGCGCTGGCCCTGTTGAAGCCGCGGTACACTCCGATCGACTTGGGCGCTGTTGCGAGGTAGAGCACGGCTTGGGCGATCGCGAGTTCGCCTTCCGGGGAACCGAGACGTTCATAAACGTCCCAGGCGGCGAGGGCCTGCTGTACCGCGTTGGGGTCGGCCATGCCGATGTCTTCGGTGGCGAAGCGTGTAAGGCGGCGGGCGATGAACAACGGGTCCTCGCCGCCGTCGAGCATTCGGGCCAACCAGTACAGGGCCGCGTCCGGGTCCGAGCCGCGCATCGACTTGTGGAGCGCCGAGATGAGGTTGTAGTGGCCTTCCTGCGCCTTGTCGTATAGCGGCGCGCGCTTCTGCACCGCGGCCGCTAGGGTTGTCGGATCCACGGGCGCGGGCAGCGATTGGATCTGTTCGATCATGTTCAGCAGGTACCTGCCGTCTCCATCTGCCATGGCGATGAGCGCCTGCCGGGCGTTCTCGTCCAGGGGCAGTGGTGCACCGAGTATGTCTTCGGCGCGGTTGATGAGGGCGTGGAGCGCCACGTCGTCGAGGCGTTTCAGGACGAATACCTGGCAGCGGGACAGCAGTGCGCCGTTGAGTTCGAAGCTGGGGTTTTCGGTGGTTGCGCCGACGAGGACAATTGTGCCGTCTTCGACGTAGGGCAGGAAAGAGTCCTGTTGGGCACGGTTGAAGCGGTGGATCTCGTCGACGAAGAGCAGCGTTCCCTGCCCGATCTCCCGGCGGCGCTGGGCTGCTTGGAACACCTTGCGAAGGTCCGCGACACCCGAGAAGGTGGCGGACAGCGGTTCGAACGCCAGGTTGGTTTGCTCTGCGAGGAGGCGGGCGATGGTGGTCTTCCCGCAGCCAGGTGGCCCCCACAGGATCATCGACACCAGTCGTTGAGCGCCGACCATGCGCCCGATCGGGGCATCTGCTGCAAGGAGGTGGTCCTGGCCGAGGACGTCCTGCAGTGTGCGCGGGCGCAGCCGATCGGCGAGGGGCCGTGAGGAATCGTCCATGTCGAACAGCGACATCGGTTGCTCGCTCACGATCGCTCCTCCGCTTGGCGGCCGGAGGCGAGGTCGTAGGAGTCCTGCACCAGGGTTTCAACGAGCCGCTTCGTCACACCTGGGCCTGGGCCGACGGAGATCCAGTGCTGTTTGTCGAGGTACTGACCGGGAGTGATCGTGTCGTGGTCGCGGCGGAGCGCGTCGCCGTGATGCGGGTCGACCTTGACAGTGATGATCTGCTGTTCGGGGTTGTCGTCGGTGATGATGAGGAACACCTTGCCACGCACCTTCCACACGTCGAGGTGGGGCGTGAACGGCCGCCCATTGCTGACATCGCCCAGTGCGGCCGCGGTGTTACGGGCAGCCTGTTGCAGCCGGTCACCGGAGAGGGTCATCAGCCTGTCCTGCCAAACAGGACGGGGTCTACGGGGCGCTTCGCCTTGGGCAGATTTTCGACGACGAGCAGGTAAGACTCGGTAACCAGCTCATCAACGAGGGTCTCCGTCAGGGTTCCGCCGGGGTGCAGCGTGATCCAGTGTTCCTTGTTCATGTGATAGCCGGGGGTGATGTCACCGTATTCCTCGCGAAGTGATTTTCCATCTTCAGGGTCGGCCTTGACGATCACGATGGGTTGTCCCGTGACCTCGGTCATCAACATGAAGACCTTCTCCCCCACCTTGAACACGTCCCAGTCGGGCCCGAACGGATGCTCGAGTCCGGCGCCCGGCAGCTCTTCGACGCGGTCCCTGGCGCGCTGTTGCAGCATGTCACCGTGCATGTGTTCCTCCTTCGTCGCCTTTCATCCAGTCGAAGTGTGTACCATTGTACGCACTTGGTCTGACAAAGGAGGAACCGGTGCGAAAGGGCAAACCGAACGATCCAGAGCGCCGGGCGCGAATCCTGCGCGCAGCCCTTGAAATCATTGGCACGGAAGGGGTTCACGCCGCCTCGTATCGGCGTATTGCCGCGCAAGCTGGTGTGCCGCTGGGGTCCACAACGTACTACTTCTCCGATCTGGAGGCCCTGATCGTCAGTGCGTTCGAGACACTCCGGGATGGCCTGGAGCCCCGATACGCGGCCCCGCTGCGCGCCGCCCAGAACAATGCCGAAGCAGTCGAGGTGCTCGTTGACGCCACGTGCGGCACGACAAGCCCGACCCTCGATGACATCCGGCTCTACGAGGAGATGCGCCACTACGGAGCACGAAGCTCTCAGGTGGCGGACCTCCTCCGCGACTTCCAGGAAGAATCCCTTGTGATCCTCCGCCGCTCCTTCTCCGACGGTTCCGCCCGAGCCGTCGACGCTCTCTTGTGGGGGTGGTGGAGTTATCGCCTCTTCCACGAAGACCTGCCGCTTGACCAGAACATGGTCCGCCGCGCGTACCAAGCACTCGTCAACCTCCCCGTTAACGAACCCAGAGCAGCCCAGGAGCGCTACCGTGACTAAAACCATGCGCGCTATCCCATCGAAGCCGTCGATGCCGTCGGCGACGGCGTCGAGCTTCGCCCAGGGCTAAAATCACCAGATGATGGGATGACAATGAACCATGGGTCGGCCGTTCGATCTCCGGAAGCCACAACCGAAGCCCATCCTCAGGGCACCAAACAAGAGGTGAATTTAGCTCGGCACGGTTGCTTGGATCGGAGGCGATACAAGCTTGCAAGTATTTCGTTGGCGAATGTCTTATGGATCACCGTGAAGATAGCTGCTTATGTGTCCGTACCGATGCAAGACCGCGGCCTATTGGGCTGCGGTCCTCTGCGACCTCACCCCAGCATCAGTGAATCGACGAAGGATATCAATGTCCACTGGAGACCAAAGATTTGGAAACGCCGACGGCGTCCATGGTGACACGCGGCGTTTGAAAATAAGTGACATCCGAATAGTCAATAAGGCCGCCTTGAATCGCGCTGTTGCCGGAACAGTAGTCGGGAACATCATCGAATGGTATGAGTTCGGAGTATTTGCCTACCTCATAACCGTAATGGGTCCTGTCTTCCTGCCGCAGGCCAATCCGACAGTCCAATCGCTGTACCTATATGGCACATTCGCAGTTACATTCGTTGCCCGGCCGTTGGGCGGCGTTTTCTTCGGATGGCTGGGAGACCGGATCGGGCGACGGAAGGTTTTGACGTTTACGTTGCTCCTGATGTCTATCGCCACGTTTGCTACCGGCCTGCTCCCGGGCTACGGCGTTATCGGGCTCTGGGCTCCGGCCCTTCTCGTGTTCCTGAAACTGCTGCAAGGGTTCTCAGCCAGTGGAGAATACACCGGTGGTGCGACTTTCCTGAGCGAATACGCTCCAGATAAGCGACGGGGCTTCTATGTAGGATTTATGGGATCCAGTTACCTCGGATTTGCCGTTGGAGCAGGTCTGGTGGCTGTCCTTCAGCTAAGCCTTGGTCAGGACGAGATGCAAGCCTTCGGCTGGCGTATTCCTTTTCTCATCGCCGGGCCGCTTGCTGTGATAGCCCTGTATTTCCGCTATCGGATCGAAGAATCCCCTACCTTCAGTGCAGTCCTGAAAGAACGTGCTGAGGAATCCCACAAAACCGGTGAGACGGCAAAAAATCCGGGCATGGTGCAGGTTATCCGGACCCACGGGCGCTTCATTCTGCCCGTCATGGGCGTCGCGGCGGCTGGCAATGTCATTGCCTACACCATGACGTCGTTCACTCCCACGTACCTGAACCAGACACTCGGTTTCCAGGGATCCCTCGGCACACTTGTGATCTTCCCCTTGTTCGTCCTCGCAGCCTTCGCAACCCAGTTTTTTGCTTCGCTCTCCGACAAGATAGGCAGGAAGCGGATCCTCTTCAGCGGCGCTATGCTGGGCGTCGTGCTTCCGGTTCCAGCTTTCATGATGATGGGGTCCGGCCAGCTCTGGGGCGCACAACTCGGCACACTCTTCATCATGATCTGCGCAACCCTGTTTTCATCAAGCTACGCTTCTTCGCTGCCTGAGCAGTTCCCGACGCCGGCACGTTCCAGCGCTCTTGGGCTTGCATACAATGTGGGAAATGCTGCTTTTGGCGGTACAGCTCCGCTGGTTGTTGCGGCGCTCATCGGGGCTACTGGGAACAAGTTGGTTCCCGCCTACTACCTGATGGGCGCTGCCCTTCTTGGACTAATTTCCGTCTTTTTCCTCAAAGAAACAAGCAGGAAACCCCTAAATGGGTCCATGCCCAACGTGGAAACAACGGAAGAGGCCCAGTACCTCGTTGATAGCCAGGACACCAACAGCCTCATCGATTCAGCGGCACTGCCTCGCACCCCGCTTGCTCATTCAGAGACCGAGGGTGGAAGTCGTATTTAAGCGTCTCGAGGGCGTCTTGGCGATTGGGCCGACTGACCGCACGGGGACGCATTGATGAACAAGAAGCGATGCTGCATGGAATGGAGCGTCCAAACAACGGGGCCAGGAGAAAGGTACTTTAGCCCATGATTCGATTCGAAGAACGCCCCCTCACAAGTACAGGGCAGCGCAGCACAGTGCTGGGTTTTGGCGCCATGGAGCTACGGGGAGCCTCGCACCGCGTGCCCCGTTTACTCGATAAGGGAGTTGCAGAAGCGCTTCTCAATACCGTGCTCGACGAAGGCATCCGATTCATCGATACTTCGATTGACTATGGGGAGAGTGAAGAGCTCATCGGGCGCCATATAAGCCATCGTCGGTCGGAATATCTGCTCGCATCCAAGGTGGGCTGTCCGCTGGACCACCAACCAGATGGCCCTTCCAACGGGCCTCTTGTCCATGACTATTCCCCTGCGAATATCCGTGCAGGGATCGAGCAAAGCCTCTCGCGTCTTCGAACTGATTATTTGGACCTGGCGCAGGTCCACATTGGGCCCTCCGTATCGGTTCTTCAACGTGATGACGTGCTGGGGACACTGGAAGGTGCCAGGGAGGAGGGCAAGGTGCGGGCGATTGGCATATCCTCCACTCTTCCGGACCTCCTTGACCACATCGACCTCGGCGTATTCGAGACGTTCCAAGTCCCGTATTCCGCACTCGACCGTTCTCTTGAAAAATATCTTCCGCTTATCAACGCCTCCGGCGCGGGCGTCATTGTGCGGGGAGGAACGGCACGCACGGTGCAGGCAAAACGGACTGTGGACAGCCGGGCTGCGTCGTCGGCGGATCTTGCCTTCGACGATCTGCTGGATGGCGACGACTTGCAGGGATTCCTCCTTCGCTTCGTGATGACGCGGACGGAAGTGTCCACAGTCACTGTCGGAACAGCCTCTCCTGAGCATGTACGGGAGAATGCCCAGGCTGCAGCTCGAGGGAGTCTGGCGGAGGACGTCTACGCAGAAGCAAAGCGGCGATTGAATATTGCTGGATTCCGCACTTCGGATCCAACTGATCAAGGCTTTTGATTACGCCCCAACCATAGAGCCGGTTTTGCACCTGCAAAGGGATGAAGCCAGGACATCATCGAGGAATCGACACATGGAACGGCGACGCTGTTCGCTGCCCTGGATGTGGCCACCGGAAAAATGGTCGGCTCCTGCAGCCCGTGGCCGCGTCGCCCTCAAATCCCTCAAACAAAACTGAGACAGACCACTAGCTGTCTTATAGACGCCGGACGTCTGACGGCCAACCACGTCCACCCGCAGACATTCGCCCAGCGTTACCGCTGGCCTGCGCCTGGGCACGCCAGCAAAGCTCTCCAAGAATAGACGGAAGAATCTCATCGACATTTTCCAGTAACCCCTGTAGGAGCGCTGGACCATTGACACCCGAGCTATGTGACGGGCATCATGGTTCGTGCCGCCCAATGGAACGCCGTGCCGAATCCGGCAAATTGCGTGGGGAGCTATTGACCAACCCGACTAATCGGAGGTTACCTAGTGAGTTATCCAACACCGCCTAGTGCGGCTTATACGCAAGCAGCTAAGGCTGGTCATCGTCGCGTCGGACCCGCAGTTGTCGTGGGCACCGCTCTCGAATATTTCGATTTCTTTCTGTACTCGGCGATGGCCGGACTCGTAATTGGCCCCACGTTCTTCCCCTCATCGGACTCGACGGCAAGCGCAATGGCGGCCCTCGCCACGTTCGGCGTCGGGTTCCTCGCCCGCCCACTTGCGGGACTTGTGTTCGGCATTCTGGGAGATAAATTCGGACGGAAGGTGGTATTGTCCTGGAGTCTTATCCTGATGGGCGGATCCACGGGACTGATGGGATTCATTCCTTCGTACGATTCCATCGGCGTGGCAGCCCCAATCCTGCTGGTCGTGCTTCGCATCTTCCAAGGTATCGGCGCGGGCGCAGAGTTCAGTGCTGCGATAACGGTCTCCTATGAACATGCCGGGGACGGCAAGCGCGGGCGGTTCGGCTCTCTCCCGACGCTAGGAGTCAACTTGGGTGTCTTCTTCGCCTCACTCGCGGTGGCCGGCTTAGCCATGATCGGCGACGACTTTTTCTACTCCTGGGGTTGGCGCATCCCTTTTGTAATAAGCTTTCTCGTTGCCGTCGTGGGATATGTAATTCGCCTCAAGCTACCGGAAAGTCCCGATTTCGAGGCAATGCCAGTGGCAGAAACCCGGAGAAGCTGGTTTCGGGTTCTGACCGACCTATTCAGGTCCGACTGGAGAGGCCTGGTCATCGTATTTGCTGCCTACGCTGGCTACGCACTCATCGCGACTCTGTGGAAGACATTCTCTATTTCTTACCTTGCTGAATTCAAAGACATAGGCGGTGCTGTCAGTAGCTTCGGCATAACCTTGGCCAGCGCGGTCGCAATTTTCTGGACGCCCATTTGCGGGCGACTCTGCGACATGATCCCTGTTCAGAGAGTCCTGGCGTTCGGCGGCCTGCTGGTCATCCTCTACGCGTTCCCTTTCTTCTGGCTACTCAACACAGCAGTCCCGCTGTACATCTGGATCGCCTTGATTCTCGGCACGGGCCTTCTTGCACCGCTTCTCTCCGTAGCCACAAGCCCCTTTATGGCACGCCAGTTTGCGACCAAATCCCGTGTGACGGGAATAGGCGTGGCCAAGGAATCGAGTGGCGCAGTTGCCGCCGGATTCGGTCCGGTGCTGGCTTTGGCACTCATAACGGCCTCCGGAACCGATAGCACGGCCGCCGTTTCTGGCATGTTCATCGTCGGTGGCATTTTGTTCGTGTTCGCTGCCTGGCGCGGCCGTACAACACCACCCTCCATCGCTAAAGCGGACCAATCGCTGATGACGGAGGTTTGATCGAATGGACGCGTTCCAGAAGGCTGCGCCATATCAGCACACAAATGATACGAGTACCGCCTTCATTCGTTAGCTGACAGGGTTGCCGCAATTGAACAGGTACTTTCGCCTTCAAGCTAACTCCAGCGCATGCTGTCCGTCCTGGCGCCGACGGGGTCCGGGGGCTTCTGTCGTCAACTGCCCCGGCCCTCACCAGTGCCGGGGCACTTCAACCAAGAGATAGACACAAGCGTTCTGTCGCCTGGCAGCGCGAGTGGCCTTCATAGCCTTTGAACGTCAAGAGAGATCATGCTGCAGTCGTCACTCCCCGGTACCTAATGGGGATTCCTCTGATGGGGTTACCCCGACGGTTGTCTTGTGCTGGGCTCGCTCGCCCAGGCGCCGTCAGGGCAGTCAATTCTCGGCCCGATCGCTTCCCCTAAAGCTGTCGGTAAACGGGGACTTGGGTCCGCGTTCACCGGGGCTGTGTTCCCAATGAGATTCCGTTGGCTCCCCCGCGACCAGGTCGAATACGAGTAACCGACATGACGACTTCCTCGTAATAGTCGAAAAATCCCGAAGTGAAATCACAGCACGATTCAGCAGCGTCCCTGCCGGTGGAGTTCGACGTTCCGACTGGTACTTCCGGACGCAGTAAGCTGGCGAGATCATCTGCAGTGGCGGCTAAATTGGGAGGAATCGCGTGGCCAGTGACGGCGTGAGAAGCGTGTTGACGGCGATGCGGGTGCTGGAGCGGCTTACCGAGCCCGGTCTGGTGGGCGTATCGGAGCTGGCAAGAGACCTGGGACTCCCGAAGTCGTCCGTACAGCGGATGCTCCGCACGCTTCAGGAGGGAGGTTGGGCCGCCGAGGTCCGCGGCCAGGTGACGCGCTGGACGTTGACGCCGAAGATGTTCCAGTTGGGGCAGCGACATCAAGCTGGCAATGATCTCCGCACGATAGCGCTACCGGTGATGGAGCAGCTTCGGGAGGAGACCCGAGAGACCATACATCTCGCGACGGTTAAGGGGGACTCTGTCTTTGTCCTTGAGACTCTCGACAGTCCTCAAGCAGTACGCGCGCACGTCTCTCCAGGTATGTCGATTCCACTGTTGGCCTCCGCCCACGGGCAAGCCCTTCTCTCGACACGGTCTGAGAAGGAGGTTCAAGGAGTCCTGCTCCGGGGGTTGACCGCCTACACACCATTTACCATCACGGATGTTGATACTCTTGGCTCTGCCATTCATCAAGCCCGGGTGCGCGGCTACGCGGTGAACGACCAGCAGTGGCAAGAAGGCGTCCACGGTATTGCAGCTCCCATCGTTGTCGCCGGCGTAGGGGTCGCTGGGATAGGCATCTCAACCCCGATTCATCGAATGTCTGCTGAGTTGCAAGACAAGTTCGGCGGAATGTTAGTGAAAGCTGCCATGGCCATCGCCCATCGCCTCGGAGAAGATCTCTGAGTCTGTGGCTCCCTGAGCCCGTTGCGCTTTTGCTGACATTGTTTTCCCGGATCTTGCGACGGACCCCACGTCAGCACGTGTGGGTGGCGAGTCCGTGCCTTCGATAACCATATCCAGCACTACGGACCGGTTGTCGACGGTGATTTTTTGGGCGACCGCCTGAAGCGGTTCCTGTTGGAACATAGTCAGCAGGTAGTGTCCGGGGGCGGGAAGGGGAATCGTATAAATTCCGCGCGAATCTGCCCGCGAAGTTGCTACCCGCTCGCCCGTTGCCCGCAAGAGAGTCAGCACCGCGGCGGGCGCTGCCTCCCCGCGCGCCATCGCACGCCCGCTGATTTCAAGTCGTTCCTTTAGATGGAAGTCATGCTTGCCAGTCTCACCATCAAAGTCGAAGATTTCCGCTACCGGCGCCCACCCCCTCGCGCTGGCTACTACCACATACTTCCCGACCCCCGGCAGCGCAACGGAGTAGTTACCCTCGGTGTCCACGAGGCTCCAGTCAACGGGTTCGCCTTCCGTCTGAAGGACGCTGACGAGTGCTGGCGTCAGCGTCCTGTGGTTCGGCGCCAGGACGCGTCCCTGCACCACGAGCTCGGCTGCCAAAGCCGCAGAGCGATGTGTTGCTCGTGGGATGAAGAAAGCTGCTATAATGCATGCGCCGCACGCCAGCGCGGCCGTCCAGAAGACATCTCTGAATGCGTCAAACGATGGCAGCGCGGCTTCTCCTAAGGGCATGGTGACCGAGGTGAGGATCGCGGCGATCACGGCGCTGGATGTTGAGGTCCCGATTGAACGGACCAGGGTGTTCAAGCCATTGGCGGATGCAGTTTCCGTGATCGGAACCGCGCCCATGATCAACGTCGGCATGGCGGCATAGGCGATCGCCGTGCCGATAGCCACCACAGCGGAACCTAGTATCACCCAAGCGATGGAGTCATGAAAGAAGACCCGGCCGACATAGCCAATGATCATGACTCCAGCACCCGCCATGAGGGCGCTTCTGCCACCAAAGTTGCGAATGATCGCGCCCGCCGCTGGAGAAAAGATCACCATTGCCAACCCGGAGGGCACCATGCACAAACCGGCACTATAGACAGTAAGTTCAAGTCCATAACCGGTTGCTGCAGGGAGTTGAAGTTGCTGGGTGGTAAGGAGCATATTGGCAAACATGGCAAAGCCGACCAGCAGGGACGCGAGGTTGGTCATGAGAACAGGGCGCCGGGCTGTGGTCCGCAGGTTCACCATGGGGTGACCGGCCTTCAGCTGGTAGGGCACCCAAAAGACCATGAGAACAGCGGCGGCAAGAAATAGTAGGATCACAAGTTCCGAGCGCCAGCCCCATGATCCGCCCTTGGAGATAGCCAACAGCAGTGCGCCCAGTGCTGCGGACAGCACGAGCGCGCCGATGTAGTCGAAGCGGCCAGGCGAGCGGACTTTGGATTCGGGAACCACCAGGAGCACCGCGGCCAGCAACACAACGCCGGCAGCTGCGGAAACCCAAAAACAGGCCTCCCAGCCCAAGCCTTCGTAGAGGAGCCCCGCGAGGGGAAGCCCCATGGCGCTGCCAATGCCCAACGTGGCGCTCATGAGCGCAACGGCTGAACCCATTTTTTCCTTGGGAAGTTCATCGCGCATAATGCTGATCCCCACCGGGATCAGAGATAAGGAGAATCCTTGGAGTGCTCGGCCGATGATCGTCCAAAGGAAGGTCCCGCCCAGCGCCGCGATGATGGAGCCGACCACCATGATGGCTAGGCAGATTATCATCATCTTGCGCTTGCCGTACATGTCGGCACTGCGCGAGACCAAAGGAGTAGCCACAGCGCTGGAAAGCAACGTGACGGTCACCATCCAGGACGCATCATCTCCGGAGACCGAAAAGACGGCGGGAAAAATGGGCAGCAGCGGCACGACCAAGGTCTGCATCAGCGCGACAACGGTGCCGCTCAGTGCAAGCACTGCGGTGATGGCGGAAGCTTTGCGCTCCCGACGCGGGAAAGGGGGTGCTGTCATGAACGGAGAACCTTTTCGGGAAGAAGAAACCGCCGGCAATGAACGGGCGGCACCGAAGTTGGTGAACAATCGTTCATCAACAAGTGCATGGATTATGCCTCGGCAATTCCCAAGAGATCCAACACATCTGGGCGGAACAGGTCGATTAGTCCCTCCCAAGTAGAGGATGATAACCCACGAGACAGAGGTGGTGCCTTCAACGTGGTCCGATAAGCGCGGTTGCTCTTTCGGAGTGCATTCTCACGGTTACCAGGACTTGCTGGGGTGTTTGGGAACCTGCAACCAATTAAGATGGTCGCTGCTTGCTCAGCTGTTCGTAACTAGATCTTTTACGAACGAGTCTTCCCGACTTTGGCGTCCTCCCAATCGCAAACCTGCACAGCCACGATGTCAAAGCTGCCAAAGCAGACGCGGAGTTGCACGACATCGCATGCGGATGGGCTGACAGGCCGCGTGCGGAACGGGCTGGCCGAAACGCCGCTCCATCCACGCGTCCAAGCCGACTAACGGCGCCAGTGTCAAAGGAGCCTGCTTGTTCCTGCCCCTAAGCACGGTGCTTGCCTCGGCAGCGGCGCTTCCCGGCTGGATTTTAGATGCCCCCGCGAACGATACCTTCACCAAACCGTGAGCGCCATGATTTGCGGCCGGACGTCCCCGCGGAGGTCGTTGACAACACGGGTGTGCTTGTCGAAAACCATAGTCGGGCGCGAGGTCGTGTTGTAGGCCGGCCAGGCGAGGCTGCCCGTTGAGGGGTCGCCCTTCCTGGCGAAGTTCATCCAGGCTTCGAACATCTTGTCGCCGACAGCGAAGCGGTCTCCGTTCGGGTCAGCGGCGATGCGTGCATCGTTGGAGTCCTCGCCGTCCCAGGCGGCGCCATAGTCCTGGCAGTGGAAGATGAACGGAAGTTCGACGCCGTGAGGGGACCACATGCCGTCGAAGCACGGAGTCCTCCATTGGCATTCGTACGCGAATACAGAAGCCCCCACCTGTTCGGCTTTGGCCGACGACAGCCTCAGCGAGTAGTTCCAGAAGCCGATATCGGTTGTGATCCGGAGCAACAGCTCCTTCCACGGCAGCGACGGCAAGGTCCGCCGGTATTGGCCGATCAGGGGGACAAGCTCCTCGGCTTTGACGTTGTTGACAATCGCATAGGGCGCCAGCCTCCGAGCGAGATCGAGGTCGTCAGCAAACTCCATGTCCAAGTCCCCCTGGAACGTGCCGACAAAACCCACCGTCTCGTGCAGGTCCGTGCCGATCATCATCGGGATGTGACGGGCGGTTTCAGGGGCGCCGTCGGTCCAGGAGTTCCCCCTCAGGGTTCTGCCATCGATGACCGGACCGTACTTTAGGTAGTTCGTCAACCCATCAGGGGTCAACGCCGGATCGGTCACCTTCTCCAAGTAGCGCTTAATCGCCTTCGCCGGGGCGGATTGCAGGGCCTGGAGGTCGCCCTCGCAGACACCCAGTTCCCTGTACAGGCCAGCCGTTAGGGCCCCGGCGTCCTCGGCGGCGGCGAACCGCATTGGCGCGCCGCTCATCAGGATGGCCTTGTGGAAAAGGCCCCTGCCTTCTTCCATGGCTATCAGGGTCATGACCTTACCGCCTCCTCCGGACTGGCCGAAGATCGTGACGTTGTCGGGGTCGCCGCCGAAGGACGAAATGTTCTCCCTCACCCAGCGCAGCGCGGCAACGAGATCGAGCTGGCCAGCATTTCCCGAGGTGGCGAACCGCTCGTCGGCTGTCTCACCGAGATACGTGTAGCCGAATGCGTTCAACCGGTGGTTGACGCCGACTGCGATGACGTCGCCGCGGCGCGCCATGCCGCCGCCGTCGTACAACGGCGCACCCGCCGAACCTGAGAAATAGCCCCCACCGTGCAACCACACCATGACAGGCAGCTTCGACGCGAAAGTCGCGTGGTCGGGCGCCCAGACATTGAGGACGAGACAGTCCTCGCTCTCCTCGCTGCGGTCCACCCAGTCAGGCAAGTCCCGGTTGTTTTGCGGACATTGAGGACCTAGCTCGAGCGCATCCTTCACGCCCACCCAGGGAGTAACCGGCTGGGGCGGCAGGAAGCGATTCGGCCCCGCCGTCGAGGCGCCGTAGTGAATGCCTTTGAACACGGCCAGCCCGTCGACGACCAAGCCGCGCAACCTGCCGTTTTCTGTCTCGACGATCCGGAAAGCGAGCGAGACCGGAGCCGCAGAGCCCAGCTCAGGGCGCTGCATCAGTGCGACCTCGTTGCTTTCAGCGCTTTCTGAGTAATTGTCACTGGTCAAGGTGGGTCAGTCTCCTAGTATCGGCGCCAGATAAGTTCCGAGGGATCGATTGAAGCAGGTTTCAACAAACTCGAAGATTTAAAGAATGCCTGGTCCGTTTCCGGCAATTTCGCGGGCTGCCCATCTGGGAAGTCAATTACTGAGACGTTGTCATTCATGTTGCTACTACCTTCCGGTTTTCTTCCGGGAATGTTGAAAGCAACTTATGAGGCGGAACACAAGACTTGAAGTGTAGGATCCACGGCAAATTCAGCTACATCTCGGAGAGTCTCCAACGCGCTCGTCGTCTGTTCCCGCTGACGACAAGGACGCCCGCGTCTGAACAGTATCCTGTTCCCCTGCGCTTGAGGTGACGGAAGCCCATCAGGTTTCCGCCGCCGTCGACGACGGCAAGCCGGCACCGTCCCTGGGACTTGAGGCATGCAGTCGTCCGTTCGATTGGCCACAACTCCCTGGAGGCTGTTCTGCCCTCAAACCTTCCCAGTTGGACGGCGGGCGCCTCGTCGGGCGCTTCCTCTGGAATCTCAAAGCGCTCGATAGTTGTCAGAACCCCTCCGTCTGCAGCCACGACCTGGGCCGGCTGACGTGATCGTCGGCGAAGAGGGCGAATTCAATGATGGCTTCGATATTCTTGCCTGCGTTAACCACATCGGCGTATCCGAGGCACACAAGGAGCGCGCTGCGTGCTTTGGAGACGAGTTGCATGCGGGCGGTTGACCCCAATGGCCCGTTTCCTTCGAAGCCACGGGCTTACAACTCGGCGGTGCTGAAACACAACACCGCCGAGGCCTCTAGAAAGCGCCGATCGTCATGCTTACTAGCTCGTTCGGTTCCTCGCTTTGACTCCTTAGGAGGGAACTACGGGCAGTTCGATATACGACGGACGGGCGGCGTCGTGGTACAGCCGCTGCTGCGCAGTGACGAACCGAGCGTCGCACTGGTTCCCGGTGTTCAGGTTACGATCCCAGCGCGGAAAGCAGCTATTCGTAATCTGCACCCGCAATCGATGCCCTGCAAGGAACACATTGCTCGTAGACCATAGATCAATCTCGATCTCGCGACTTTCATCGGCACCACGATCTATGCGGACAATGCCATCGCTGAGGTTAATCGAGCGGCCGTCCGGCTCGACGTCGCACAGGCGCGCAACCCAGTCGGTCGACGGCGCCGAGCTCTGAACGTTCAGGCGCACCCGAATGCGACCGGTCACTTCGAGGTCCTCCTCGAGCGCCTCCGAGGTGAAGACAAGAACGTCGGACCGGGCCTCGATGGGTGCCTGGTCGATGGGCCCGCGAGGGAACGGGCTGATGTTGTTATGCCCTCCGTACGTGGGGACCGGATCGGCAGGGTCGTAGACGAGCTCACTCGGCGCTTCGCCGCTTACCGGCGCCACCGTACTCAGGCCACCGTCTGAGTGCAGATTCCACTGCTCCATGCGGGCACGCTCCAAAGGCCAAGATTCTTCGTTGCGCCACTCATTGCGGCCCATGACAAACAGCTGCACGGGCGACACATCGCCTGCGGGGGCGTCATCGACGAGATGATGCCGGAGGAAGGCCAGCACTTCCTCGTTCCATCCGCCGTGCGGATAAGCAGCCGCGTCGCGCATCGACATGATCCCGAAGTCCCGCTCGCCGACCATGTTCATGAAGTCGACATGGGACCAAGGACCGACAATCAAACGAGTCTCGCGGCCTATCGACCGCATCGCCATGTAATTGTCGAGAGTCCCCTGCCCGCTGCTATCGAACCAGCCCGTGGTAAAGAGGCTAGGTACCTCGATGCGCTCGTGGCTTCCGGCGATGCGCATATGTTGGGTGGCCTCGATCTCATTAACCGCCGCCAGCTCGACAAACGGGGGCGGTGCGTGTCGTCGCAGGACCGGCAGTTCGTTGACCGGAAGGCCCCAATAGCCGTCCTCTGCCAGGCGGTCGATGTCGGAGATCAGCGCGTCGGCACGCTCGGCCTCCTCGCCGTCTGTCAGGCCGATCCGGGACAACCAGTCAAAGCCTGCGAAGAGTGGCCAGGAGGTGGCGTTCGCCAGCTCGACGGCACCCCCGCGAGCCACCAGACCGTTACACGGGTCCGACCATGTCATCAGGGGCGTGATCGCTTTGAGCGCCGACGGTTGCTCGAGCGCCGCCAACAATTGCGTGTTACCGCAGTAGCTGCCGCCGATCATGCCCACGCGACCACTGGAGCCGGGCAACTCGGCGGCCCAGGCCACGGTGTCTGCGCCGTCGCGTCCCTCGTGCCGAAGGGGCTCCCACACACCATCTGATGCATGGCGGCCCCGGACGTCCTGGACGACTACGATGAAGCCGCGCTGTGCCGCCTCTGTAGGCGAAATTCCATTCCATGCGTTTTCGGTAATGGCGCCCTTGTCATAAGGCGTGCGGACCACCAACGTCGGCCAACGCCCATCGCCGGTCGGACGGTACACGTCCGCCCTCAGCACAACCCCGTCGCGCATGCGTGCGGGAACATTAAACTCGACGAGCACAGACACGGCTGCACCGCTGGGACCCTGCGCGACGTCGTTACTCAATCCAAGTTCCGTTGTACTCATGCTTACTCCTTCACACTTGCGCCAGTTCACCCGAGGCGGGATATGCGTCACGCTAGGACAGCTGCTCCAGCGACGCTATTGGAATAGCACCAATCGCCTGACACAAACTCTGGTCAAAGTCTTGTTGGCAGGTTGGCTTCAATCGATTGGTGAACGCCCGGTAACACCTCGAGCAATGACAACGCCTGCCAGAAAACGCGGCAAATGTGCTGGCAAGGCCTCTCCAACGCCACTATTAACGGTTATCGGGTATAACGACCGGGTCACCCAGAGGAGTCATGTATTTTCTTGATATTTTCACGCTATCTCGGGCAATTCCAGACCACTCCCCGGTAGGAGCGCTCCAATAGTTTGTGAATCCCTTGGAGCCTCGAACCCTAAGCTCGTGTCGCGCGCCCATCCCCTCGAACAAATCTGGCTAGCCGAGGGACCACCGGCATGTCGCGCCCGTGACCCGCAATCTCGACTGGGACATGAAATCCACAGACCAAGCACGAAACAAGTCATCCACACCAAAAGCTGGCGACCGACCTCGCTAAACCCGCCTAACCAACTGACGGATCCTGGCTCACGGCAGTCCTAAACCAGGTGGACTCCTCACCGGTGACCGTCGTAGCCGTCAAAGAAGCCTCCGCCTCAACCCGCCACACGGCGACGTGTAGCTCTTCCGTCCCGGACTCTCCGTCTCCGAGCTCACCCACCCGGCCGACGCATCTTCCTGCCACGCTGTAGCCTCAAAGACTGCCTCGCCGAATAACTCCTCCGACTCGGACCCCGAAGTGTTCGGCGAAGCGACCCGTACCCTGAGTACTTCCCAGCGCGTCACCGAGTGGCCGGCCGCTTTCGACCGGCCACTCGGGATCGCACTTTGGCGGCAAAAAGCTACCCAATCCAAGGCTCAATCATTGTCGGCCGATGTTACTGTATGTTTCTGGCTTCGCCTTGCGGTAAAAGAGAGCCATCATGATGCCTAAAACAAATAGACCCACAATCAGTGTCATCAAGGCGGCGCTTAGCACAGGCGATCCTCCAACAAGGGCCGTGAAGTCCAGAGCTGCCAAAATCAGGCCGGTCCCGAGCCCAAGGATTCCCAGAATCGGGAACACAATTCTGCTCCAGACCGTGTGACCCATGCCGTGCCGACGCAGGTAGAGCGGGACCGCAATACTAGCCACAAAAATGACGCCCAGAATCACGAAGCTTGAGATCCCGAGCGCTGCCGCGTAAACGTCGATAGCAGCCAGCCCGGCAACCGCGACGATGACGTTGAGGACCAGGCCAGCAGCGCTCGTTGCCATTGATGCCATATATGGCGACCCATGCCGGCTGTGTACGCTGCTGAGCTTTCGCGGAAAGATCTTGTCTGCGCTGAGATTGAACAAATAGCGTGCGGTGATGTTGTGTCCGGCCAGAATGACAGCAAAAGTACTGGTGTTGACGAAGATCGTGGCTATGTCAGAGAACACGATGCCTCCGAAGTCCACCAGTGTGCCGGTCATGGATCCGGTGGGATCGGCGGTTGCGAGTTCGACAGCTTTGTCGATGCCAAGGGCGTTAATAAACCCCAGCGATGACACGGCATAGATGGTCATTGCAACTGCAATGACTGCAAACGTGACGCGTGGAATGACACGATTCGGATTCCGGACCTCTTCACGGAACAGGACGGTAACTTCGAAACCACCGTACATGCCAAGAGCAAGGAGCAGCCCCGAGCTGAAGGAACCATCGAACCAGTGAGTCGGGAGAAGGGGGGCCATTGAGATGCCGGCATGGTTAGCTCCGCTGTTGATGAAGACAAAGAGGTCATACCCGACAATGATGATGATCTCAAGGAATAGGAATGCCGTCAGGAACTTCGCGGAAAGTTCGATGTTGAAGTAGCCGAGGACTCCAGCTCCGGCCCAGAAAACGGCCGCCCAGACCCACCACGGGAGGT
The DNA here is from genome assembly GCF_056395385.1 of Paenarthrobacter sp. 10L420. Taxonomy (NCBI): domain Bacteria; kingdom Bacillati; phylum Actinomycetota; class Actinomycetes; order Micrococcales; family Micrococcaceae; genus Paenarthrobacter; species Paenarthrobacter sp. 10L420. The sequence continues at coordinate 31,995 of NZ_JBFTJK010000030.1, forward strand.
CAGGCCCGTTCATGGTGGTATGGACGAGTTCGCCCAGAACGATACCGCCGAAAGGTAGGGTTCCGGCATAGACGCAGAAGTAGCCGAGCAACGCGACAAACCCTGATCCCAGACCTACTTCCCGTCCAAGTCCTGCCGTGATCATGGAGTAGAACCCGCCTGGTTTCGGCATGATCTTGGACATGCGAGTGAACCCAACGGCGAAGCATCCTAGGATGAGGCCCGCAACAACGAATGAGATAGGCGTGCCAAGTCCGCTGCCGGTGGCGACCATGATCGGGATAATTCCGATCACGACCACCATGGGGGCGTTGTAGGCCATCACGCTGAAGAAGAGCTCGAGGGATCCCATCTTGCCTGACAGATGTGGCCCCGACTGTTGCGTCTTTCGGGTCGTCATTCCACTTATAGTGTCCATAACCTGTGCCTTCTTGGTAAGTATTTGAATTGTCTGCGGGCGGGCGGTCACTTACTGGATCGCTTCGTTGACCATCTCGACTTCCGCGGGGTTAGACCAAGGATGTGCTGCCTTCGACGGAGACCTACTTTGTGGCTTCGGTCACTTCCGGCGTAGACAGATAGTGCCGTCTTATCGCTGCCATCGGAAACTAGAAAACTGCCGAAGGCATGCTGCCCACGTTGGCACTAGTCCAACAGCAGCTGCTCCCGAACGTACGGCATCACGCCAAGTCGGCTGGATGAGGCAGCCAAGTTTCTGGTCTTCATCCAAAGCTTCGATCGAGGATCGTCGCGCGGCCAATGGCCCACGGGGCAATGGTGAGCGATGGCCCCAATAGCTGATCCGGTCTCGGCCCAGCGAGCCGTCCTGTGATCTGCGAAAACTCCAGAATACTGACGAACCCTCTGGCTAACTCCCCGACCGCCCGGGTAGCGCCGAACGAGAACGGGCCGGGAAGATCGCTGCCGCCCTGAAGCTTCCAACGTTCGCACGTGTACACCGGAAAATCGCTGGAGCCCCGCCGGATCAGCAACCCCTTGCGCTGATTTTCGGACATACACGGGAATGAATATCGATCCGGAGCGCTTGTCAGAATCGCCCTGGGGGTGGAAACCCTAATTCAGCCCTGGATCCTTCAGTGCCCCCTGCACGTCAGACGGACCAGTCGCAGGCGGCGTCTTCTGAAGGGACACCAGAAGAGGCGCTTTTCCGTGGTCATGAGCCGCTATAGGTATGCAGAAGCGATCGGCAGATTAGTACCGGGGCTTTGGGAAGGGGACAGATTATTCGAAGGGGAACCCTCGGCCCTCGCCATTTTTGGTCGAACGGACCACATGCTTCATCATCCTCGTGCACCTGGCAGGGAACCGCGGAGCTGAGAATCCACGCGATCGCGGCCGAAGCCATGAGACTTCCGCCAGCCCAATCTATTAGCCATTGACGCTCCGCATCGGACCAGCTATCTTCGAATGTACAGATGTACATTCACAGTGATGCGCATCACGTATGATCCCAAAACGATGGAGTAGCCATGTCTGTAGAAGCCAATCCCCGCCGATCCCCTGCCGACGAGTACACCGGACCTCCCGCCGAGCTATTCCGAGGGCAGGATTGGTTTACGCGCGACCTCGAAGCGATCTTTTACTCCAAGTGGCTCGTCGCCGGCCACGTCGACCAACTCGACCAGCACGGAAAATACGGTTACGTCACTTTCCGGGTAGGCGCAGCCGAGGTTCTTGTCCGCCGCGCAAAGGACGGTAGCCTCCGCGCGTACCACAACGTTTGCCCCCACCGCGGCGCCCGGCTGTGCGATGGACCCAGCGGTGACGCCCGCAGTCGGAACGTAGTTTGTCCATACCACCAGTGGACCTTCGGAGTTTCCGACGGCGACCTGTTGAACTCGCGAGGTATGCACGCAGACTTCGACAGCGCGTCTTACGGCCTTAGGCCAGCGCACGTTGACGTCTGGAACGGGATCATTCTCATTTCTTTCGCAAACGAGGCACCCCCCGCGATCACCGAGAGCCTCCACGAGGTGGACGCGGGGGGATATGACCTCAGCAGTATGAAGCTGGCCGCTACCTCTTCACACGAGATTGCAGCGAACTGGAAAATTGTCGTCGACAACAACATGGAGTGTTACCACTGCGGGGTCAGCCACCCTGAGCTGTCGGAAATTTTGGACTGGGAGTTCCTCGACGACGAGGAAAACTTCGACAGCTTCTGCACCCAGAGGGCCGCTGGCCTCGATGTGTTTACGTTCCCACTCCCTGTACCGCACGTCTCGATCGGAGGCAAAAGGGTCAGTGCGGTTCCTCTTTCGAGACTCGACGGGCAGCCCGCTGCAGAGTCTCACGCCGTGCACTGGGAACCGGGAATCGCCCTCGTGGCCGCTGAGGACCATGCGTGGCTCTTTGTGCCCATCCCCACCGGCCCAAGCACCACCGAACTTCGTCAGTACTGGTTCGTCCACAAGGATGCCGTCGCTGGTACCGACTACGACGAAAAGACACTAATGGAGTTCTGGAACACCACCATGCTCCAGGATCGCGGCCTATGCGAAAGCGTGCACCAAGGGATGGCCAACCCGGCATACAGGTCAGGTCCGCTGAATCGCAAGTATCAAGGATTCAATGCTGGGTTCTACCGCTGGTATGAACAGCAAATGGTGACACGTTTCCCCGATCTCGCCAATCAGGTAGTTCCTTTGCGTGGCCCAGGAAGCGGTAACGGTGAATAGCTCGTATATAATGCGACCCAAGTCAGGAGAGCTGCGGTGAACGCCGACATGAGGAGTCGACATTATCCGTCCGCGACTTTGACGGACGAGTACGACGGTGAAGCTGTGGTTGTTGACAAGATTCTCGCTGCGGACGGAGTGGTAGCCCTTCACCTGGGGGCACCAGGCGGAGGGGAACTCCCGTCGTGGTCGCCAGGCAGCCACCTGGACCTTGGGATTCCAGGTCTACCAACGCGTCAGTACTCGCTATGTGGAGACCCCCACGACCGCGCTACCTACCGAGTTGGAGTTCTTCGTTCCCCGAGCTCAAGAGGTACATCGCGCCACATCCATGACAATCTTCGCGTCGGCGACACCGTCAACCTTCGAGGTCCGCGCAATCATTTCCCGCTTCGGGAGGCGGCCCGCTACATCTTTGTAGCAGGCGGGATCGGCGTTACCCCCCTGCTACCGATGATTGCTCATTTAGAAGCAGCGGGGGCCCAATGGACGTTGGCCTACGCTGGGCGCCGCAGACAGTCCATGGCGTTCCTCGACGAGTTAAGCCGCTATGGTCCCAAGATTGCCTACTTTCCGAAAGACGAGACAGGCCCGGTGGATCTCGCGTCAGTTCTGGGTGAACCAGATGAAGACACCTTGATTTACTGCTGCGGACCAGAGCGACTACTTTCTGACGTGCAGGCGCATTCCGCACGATGGCGCCCTGAGGCCCTGCGCTTGGAAAGGTTTTCGCCAAGAATCCAGTCACAAGAATCCGGCACGGACACCGAGTTCAAAGTCAAGCTCGCTCGCAGCGACCTTGAGGTGGCTGTGCCGGCGGACCGCACCATCCTCGATGCCGTACGGGCTGCGGGAGTGCCGGTCGAGTCGTCTTGCCGAGAAGGCATCTGCGGGACGTGTGAGGTGACGGTGCTTGACGGGCTCCCCGACCACCGTGACTCCGTGCTGGACCAAGACGAACGTGATGCCAATGACTGTATGATGATCTGCGTTTCGAGATCGCGCCATCAGCGGCTCGTGTTAGATCTCTGACCTGCATGCATCCGAAACCGAGGGTCAGGGGTGTTTGAGCCAACATGGGTTACTCAGCACCTAGCTGAAGACCTGTTATGGCGTTGGTCGCTAATCAAAGTCATCGACAAAGGAGATCCGGGTTCGTCCGATCCTGCGGCATAGAGGATGATGGTATTCGTGCCTAAGGGAGTAATAGATACAGATCGCCGCAACCGTCTGGTTCACGCCGCCGCGGAAATAGTTGCGCAGCGCGGTGTGGACGGGCTGACGCACCGCGCTGTCGCTGCGGCGGCGGGAGTCCCGTTGGGCTCGACGACATATCACTTTCGTTCGTTAGATGATCTTTTGCTCGCGGCTGTGGAGCAAGCCAAGGAGCGTTGGGACTCATCCGTTGCGTTCTGGGAAAGGAATTTGGCGGCGGGCACCGAACTCGCGCGTGCGTTATCGGAGTTCACAGCACGGATGACGAACGAAACTCGACCTCAGGCAATCGTCGAGTACGAGCTTTACATCGCGGCTCTACGTCGACCTGCCTTGCGGAAGCTCAGCCTGGATTGGGATGAAACTCTGCCGAGAGCGGTCGCTCGACATACTGACTGGTTAACGGCGCAGGCCCTTTCAATGGCGGTCGACGGTTTGGTTGTGCGTTCACTGGTCAGCGGCAATCCACTCGATGTAACCGCTATCGAACCGATCTTCCAGCGCATCCTTCGTGGCTGAGACAGGGGCGCGACAGGCTGGCTAGAACGCCTGCTCCGAATGTTCCTTTCGGCGGCGCCTCCTGCGGCCGCTTCGGGACCAACGGTTAAGTGGCTCGAACCGGGGATCGGGATCAAGCGAGCGCCCGGATAAAAAACCCGAGGGCCTGAGCCCTGAACTGATTCCTGTTTGTTGGACTGGCTGCATTTCAATCCTAAAACTGCGAGGGCCTGGGCTGGGTATTGCACCGCCTGCGTAGCTTTCACTGCTGGCACCCAGTAATGGCGCCAGAACAGCTTATGCACCGTCCGTTCCCCTTCGGGCATCGTGAACAGCTGATCACTGCTGCACGGCCTACCACCAACGGGATCAAGAGGTCCACGGGAGCACGGTTCAGCCCGATGGTCCGCTTGCCTGCGCTCGTCTTCGTTGGACCGATGTAGAACTGGTTCTTCCCGTCCTGCTTCCACACCTTATTGATTCGAGCTGTCGCCGGTTTCCCCACCAAATCGATGTCAGCCACGGTCAGCGCCGTCGCCTCCCCAAAGCGAGTGCCTGTCATCATCAGGAAGCTAGAAAAGTCCCGATACCACTCCCCATGCCGTCCATAATCAACCCGAACTCAGCATGGGTGAGGAACATCATTTCGTCCTCGGCCTTCTCAACGCTGGGCAACTGCATGCCACGGCAGGGATTGCGCCTGATGAAGCCGAGCATTTCGGCGGAGTTCATTGACGCAGAAATGAGGCCATGCACGTTCTTGATCGGTTTCGGTGAGCGGCCCTTGGCCATCATCGCCTTCACCCACTAGGCGATCATGCGGCAATCCAGCTTGTAGACGGGGACGTGTGGCAGAACCAAGGTCTAGCCCGCTGATGAACTCCTCAACTGAAACATCAATTTCCTTCAGGGGCTGCTGGCTGAGTGGTTGGCCCGGAGCGATCCGTTTCGAAGCGTCCCGCAGATGAAAAAGCGCACGCTCGAGGTCGGGCAGCTCTTCCATTGGCACCGGAAACGGGCGGCGGACGCCGGCTGTGATGAGGCGACGTTCTCGGTCGGAACGTCTGGCTTCACACGGACGCCGTATCGCGCCACCTCGCGGCGGATATTGGGCTGCAGAGCGCGATTGATCCAACTGCCACCCAGCTCAACGGTCGGGGGCTCCTGTTCTTTGAAGGGTCGGGCGTAGGTCCTTCCCCCGATCCTGGTGCCCCCCTCGAGGACCACTACTGAGTAACCTCGATCGGTGAGGTCCCTGGCAGCGACAAAGCCGCCGAACCCCGCGCCGACAACAAGAACGTCGTATGTCATCTTCTCCAAGCACATCGTTGTGTGGCGGCTCCTGCGCCGGCCCGTTCTGACGGTCACCGCCATCCCGACGAGTTGCCTGCGGCCGATTCCCGCGAGGGCCTGCTCGCCCTCCCGGAAGACACCGCTTTGTTCTTGCGCACCGCTCAGCGACCGAAGCCAATTCCTTTCGAACACGCCAATCTACGGCGCAACTACCGGCCACTGACTTTGACAGACCCTTCAGCACAACATACTGGTACGCGTGCATATTCAATTCGAACGATTCGAGCCCTTTTGAGCGACGATTCAGGTTTACGGAAGCCCCATTGTCGGCTCTTCAAGATCCTCGGGGAGCGCCTAAAGCGATATGCTCGAGCACACGGGCAGCTACGTTGACCATGACATCAGCCATGCAACGGCGGCTCAGATCCAACCAGACTTAGAGGAGGAGATTCTCCGTGGCAATATGTCGGTAGAAGTCGACGTGCTCCGCGGGGAGCGGGTCCTTGTTCAGGATGACGTCGGCTGCTTTTTCGGCGATCATCATGACCGGTGCGTATGTGTTGGCGTTCGGGATGGAAGGCATCACCGACGCATCGACGACTCGAAGGCCCTCAACGCCGTGCACCCGGAAGCTGTGGGGATCGACGACGGACTGGTCATCGTTGCCCATCTTGCAGGTCCCGCAGGGGTGATAGGTGGTCTCGGCGTCCTGGGA
>NZ_JBFTJK010000031.1:0-35129 GCF_056395385.1 Paenarthrobacter sp. 10L420
TTGTTCTGCGAGGGCCTGGGCCCGTTCCGCTGGGTTGCCCTGTCGGGGGATCCGGAAGATATCGCCGTGACGGACAAGGCCATCAAGGAGCTCTTCCCGGAGAACACGCACCTGCACAAGTGGCTGGACGCCGCGGCGGAGCGGGTGGAGTTCGAGGGCCTGCCGGCACGGATTTGCTGGCTCGGGTACGGCGAGCGGGCCAAGGCGGGGTTGTTGTTCAACCAGCTGGTGAAGGAGGGCAAGGTCAAGGCCCCGATCGTGATCGGCCGTGACCACCTGGACTCCGGTTCCGTCGCGTCCCCGTACCGGGAGACCGAGGCCATGGCCGACGGCTCGGACGCGATTGCTGACTGGCCGTTGCTGAACGCCCTGCTGAACACCTCCTCGGGCGCTACCTGGGTGTCGATCCATCACGGCGGCGGTGTCGGTATCGGCCGGTCCCTGCACGCCGGGCAGGTCTCCGTCGCCGACGGAACCGACCTCGCAGCCGAGAAGCTCGAACGGCTCCTGACCAACGACCCCGGCATGGGCGTCATCCGCCACGTCGACGCCGGCTACGACCGCGCCGTCGAAGTCGCCAACGAACGCGGCGTCCGCATCCCCATGAACGAGAAGTAAGAACATGACTATTACCTCAAACGAACAGCTCACCGTCACCCTCGGTTCCAGTGGCGTGACTCCGGAAGACGTCGTCGCCGTCGCACGCCACGATGCCAAGGTGACCATCTCCCAGGACGCCCTGGATAACGTTGCCAAGGTCCGCGCCCATATTGACAGCCTCGCTACCAGCGACGTCCCCGCCTACGGTATTTCCACGGGCTTCGGCGCCCTGGCCAACCGTCACATCCCCAACGATCTCCGTACGCAGTTGCAGAAGTCCTTGATCCGCAGCCACGCAGCGGGCATGGGTCCGGCGGTTGAACGCGAAGTGGTCCGCGGCATCATGTTCCTCCGCGCCAAGACCCTCGCCTCCGGCCGCACGGGTGTCCGTCCCGTGGTCCTGCAGACCATGGTTGACGTCCTCAACGCCGGCATCACGCCGCTGGTCCGCGAGTTCGGGTCGCTCGGCTGCTCCGGTGACCTCGCCCCCCTGTCCCACTGCGCACTGGTCCTGATGGGCGAAGGCGAAGCAACCGGTCCCGACGGCGAACTGTACGGAACCGCTGGCAAGCCGCCTGTCGCTGAGCTGCTCGCGCAGCACGGCATCGAGCCGGTCACCCTCGCGGAGAAGGAGGGCCTGGCCCTCGTCAACGGCACGGAAGGCATGCTCGGCATGCTGCTGATGGCCATCGCCGATATCCGTTTGTTGCTCGCGACGGCGGACGTCACCGCCGCGCTCAGCGTCGAGGCGTTGCTGGGCACCGATCAGGTGTTCCTGCCGGAGCTTCACGCCGCGCTCAGGCCGCACCCGGGTCAGGCTGCCAGCGCGGACAACATGCTGCGCGTGCTGTCCAACTCGCCGATCGTCGCCTCCCACCGGATCAACGACACAAAGGTCCAGGACGCTTACTCCCTGCGTTGCGCCCCTCAGGTTGCCGGCGCTGTCCGCGACACCGTGGACCATGCCGCACTGGTGGCTTCCCGCGAGCTCGCCGCTGCAATCGACAACCCGGTGGTCCTGCCCGACGGCCGCGTCACGTCGAACGGCAACTTCCATGGTGCGCCCGTGGCCTACGTCCTGGACTTCCTGGCGATCGCCGTCGCGGACCTCAGCTCCATCGCCGAGCGTCGCACGGACCGCATGCTGGACCCGGCCCGCTCGCATGGTCTCCCGGCCTTCCTGGCTGCGGACCCTGGCGTCGATTCCGGCCTCATGATCGCGCAGTACACGCAGGCCGGCCTGGTTTCGGACAACAAGCGCCTGGCCGTGCCGGCATCGGTGGACTCCATCCCGAGCTCTGCCATGCAGGAAGACCACGTGTCCATGGGTTGGCACGCTGCCCGCAAGCTTCGCAAGGCCGTGGAGAACCTCCGCCGCGTCCTGGCCGTGGAGCTGGTCACCAGCGCCCGCGCTATCGACATGCGCACGCAGATGTCCGACGGCGAACTCACCCCGGGCCCGGCCGGTACAGCTGTGCTCGAGGTGCTTCGCGAAGTGGTCCAGGGACCGGGAACCGATCGGTTCCTGTCGCCCGAACTCGAAGCGGCTGACCGTCTGGTTGGCTCCGGCGCGGTCCGTGCGGCCGCCGAATCCGCCGTCGGGATCTTGGCCTGACGTCGAATAAAACGCTCATTTGATGGGCAAATTTGTCACGTCCCGGAAATTGTTCGCAACGCAATCTCCGGGGCGTGACAAATGTAGTAGAACTTATGGTGTACGTCACGTCCACGCCAACGGTGTCGTGGGCTTGACGGTCAACCGTTACAACTCAATACACAACAGCGAACATCCACAAAGGGGTAGAAGTTCAATGAAGGCACGTGGAGCAGTCCTCTCCAGACGAAACGCACACTCGGTGACGGTTTCGGACTGGAGGCAACTCAAGGTTGGCGAGCGCGTGGAGGTAGTCAAGTACGCGCACGTGATCGCGGCAGGGCTGATCGAGGAAGTCTCCGGCAGCGGAAATGTGGTGTGGCTGGAGCACTCAGGCCCGGGCGTCACGGAGGAAGGCAAAGAATTGTTCATGAAGTCCGACGGCGTGACTCTCCGCCGGGCCTAGCTATCCGCTGGAACAGTGAAGCAAAAGGCACAGTGAAGCAAAAGGCACAGTGAAGCAAAAAGTCGGGGCTTGGGCCCCGGCTTTTTGCTTTTCTACTACGACTGCAATTACTACTACGCAGCTGGCAATCAGCAGCCGCTACTACGCAGCGAGCACTTCGTGGGTCTGGCCGAAGGGAACGGATTCGTCCAGGGCCACTGTGTAGGTGCCGGGCTCGTGCCGGGTCACCAGGATGCCGCAGTTGGCATCTGCTGCTGCGTTCTTGATCAAAGCATCCACGGCGCGTTCAAGTCCGTCGTGGATCTCGTCTGCCTTTGAAAAAGACAGGCGAATTTCGCGTTCTGCAGTGATTGCAGCGGTCATTTCGGGGCCTCCTATTACTTGCCGCATGCGAGGGCGACCCGTCAATCATAGGACGTTTGGCCCAAAATATGTAAGATGACCGGCAGTATCAGTGTCCGACGCCTCATCTCCGGACCATGGCGCGAAGCAGCTTTACCGCTACGGAGAGCGCTGCAATGTCCACCGGACCTGGCTTGATGGACTCGTTGATGGTCTCCTGGACACGGGCCAGTTGTTCGATGTTTCCACGTTCCCAGTCCATGATTCGTTCCACTGGGTCTGACGCCGTGGCAGTCACCGCACCAGAGATCCGGGGCGTGTGCCGCACTACCGCTTTGGTCATATCCGCGAGCACCAGGTACATGTCATCCCGCAAGGCCGCACGTGCCAGCGACTCCCAGTGGGTGTCCCGCGGGAGCATAGTGATGTGCTCCAACAGGGGGATGGCCGAGATTCGTTCGAAGACCGCGAAGTACACCTCGGCCACTGCTTCCACCGGCTCTTGCAGCTCCTCCGCGATAACGGAGATGTCCAGCAATCCGTAGCTGACCAGGAGTTCGGATGCCCTGATACCCAGATCATGGGGCAGGCCCACCGAGTCTGTATGGGCCAGGCGTTTCTGGGTGTGGGCAGGGTTAACTCCATGAAGGAAGCTCGTGAGGTTCGCCCGCATCAAGGACATCGGGGGCTCAAGCCTGGCCAAGGCATCGGAAATAGGCTTGTCGCGGAAGTCATGGGTGACGTACCAGCGGACGGACCTGTCCAGCAGCCGCCGCAGGTCCAGGGCAACGGCGGCTCCATGCTCACGGGGCGTGGTGGGCGGCACTTGGGCGATGCTGCCGGTAAGGGCGTCAAAGTCCCAGATCCGGCGCATCACCACGAACGCCCGGGCCACTGTGGAGGCAGAAACCGTGGTCTCCTCCATCGCGCGAAAAGCGAAGGCTATGCCGCCCATGTTGATCATGTCGTTGGCCACCACCGTGGCTACGATCTCCCGGCGCAGGGGATGCGCGGAGAGATGTTTACCGAACCGCTCTGAGACTTGCTTGGGGAAGTAGCCTCGAAGGGTTTGAGAAAACCAGGGATCATCAGACAAACCGCCCTCTGTGAGTTCGCGGGCGAGTTCTATCTTGGCGTAAGCCGCCAACACGGCGAGTTCTGGAGTGGTTAGTCCCTTGCCAGTCAGGACCCGTGCCTGAAGTTCGGCGTTGCTGGGAAGGCATTCGAGTTCCCTGTCCAGATCTGTGACTGACTCGAGCCAATCCATGGTCCGTTCAAAGCTGGGACTCCATTCCACGGCCAATTGCTTGTCATTGAGGAGCAGGACGTTCTGGTCATCGTTGGTTTTCAGGACGAGCCGTCCAACCTCGTCTTGCAGTGAGTGCAGGAATCCGGTTCTTTCTCCCACGGACATCCTGCCTGCGGAGATCATCCGGTCCAGGAAGATCTTGATGTTCACTTCATGGTCCGAGCAATCCACGCCGGCTGAATTATCGATCGCATCGCTATTGACCAGAATGCCGGCCAAAGCTGCTTCAATCCGGCCGCGCTGGGTGACTCCAAGATTGCCGCCCTCGGCAATGATGTGCGCGCGCAGTTCCGTGGCATTAACCCGGATGGAGTCGTTTGATTTGTCTCCCACTTCGGCATGGGACTCCATGGATGCCTTGATATAGGTGCCGATTCCGCCGTTGTACACCAGGTCCACCGGGGCAGTGAGGACTGCGCGGAGAAGTTCAGGCGGGCTCATGGACAGCTGCCCATTCGGATCGGTGCCTTCATCCAATCCCAAGGCGAGCCTGGCTTGTTCCGTGAGCAGGATGGATTTTTCCGTCCGGGCAAAGACGCCGCCGCCCTCGCTCAGCTTGGTGCGGTCATAATCGGCCCACGAGGAGCGTGGCAGTTTGAAGAGCCGTTCCCGCTCGGCGTAGGAGACCTCAGGGTCCGGCGTGGGATCCAGGAAGATGTGCCGGTGATCGAATGCGGCCACGAGCTTGATGTGGTGGGAGAGGAGCATGCCGTTGCCAAAGACGTCTCCGCTCATGTCTCCGATGCCAACAACCGTGAAATCCTCGGCGCGGCAATCGATCATGAGTTCACTGAAGTGATGCCGCACGGATTCCCAGGCACCGCGGGCCGTGATGCCCATCTGCTTGTGGTCATAACCCACTGAGCCTCCGGAAGCGAAGGCGTCACCCAGCCAGAACCCGTACTCTGCGGCCAGGGCGTTGGCGATGTCCGAGAAGGTTGCCGTTCCCTTATCGGCGGCTACAACGAGGTAGTAGTCGTCGCCATCGTGCCGTACCACCCGTGGCGGCGCGAGTACGCGGCCGCTGCCCCCGCCGTCGGGATCCGGCACCAGGTTGTCCGTGATATCCAGCAAGCCGCGGATGAACGTCCGGTAGCTCTCCTGACCTTCCGCGAGCCAGGCCGCACGGTCCTCTGCCGGATCGGGGAGACGTTTGGGGAAGAATCCGCCCTTGGCTCCGGTGGGAACAATCACTGCATTCTTGACGGTCTGGGCTTTCACGAGCCCCAGGATTTCCGTGCGGAAGTCTTCCCGCCTGTCCGACCACCGAAGGCCACCGCGCGCTATTGGACCGAAGCGCAGATGGACGCCTTCAACGCGCGGCGAATAGACCCAGATCTCGAATTTCGGGCGGGGTGCAGGGGCAGCCGGGATGCTGGCGGGGTTGAGTTTGAAGCTGATGAAGGGCTTGTTGAGATAGAAGTTCGTGCGGAGCGTGGCGTCCACCAGGCTCGCCAAGGAACGCAGCAACCTGTCGGCGTCCAGGACAGGGACGGCGTCGATGGCTTCCATCAGGTTCGTTCGGGCTGTATGGACGGTCTGCGTCCGGTGGCTCAGTTCGCTGCTGCCCTCTTCGAACACATCGCCCAAGGGGAGTCCCTGCTCCCCATGGCCGGAATTGACGAGTTCCGGATCAAACAAGTCCGGTGCGAAGCGGTCAGGATTGAACTTCGCTTCGAACAATTCCAGCAGCGCATGGGTTGCCATGGCATTGCCGCGGAGTGTGTCCGCGATGAAGCCATAAGAGTTGGTGCTCCCCAACTGACGGAGGTACTTGGCGTAGGCGCGCAGGATGGCGACCCGCCGCCAGTCGATGCCCTCCTTGATGACCAGGGCGTCCAAAGCGTCGGACTCCGCGTCACCGCGCATCGCGGCACAGAACGCGCCTGCCAGCAGCTCGCCTGTGGCCACAGGATTCACGCCGCGCGGATACTTCAGCCCGAGGTCGTAGAGGAAGAACTGCCGGCCGTCGGCACGCTGAACGTCGAAGGGCCGCTGGTCCAGGACCTTCAAGCCAAGGTTATGGAAGAAGGGAAGGATCTCGGTAAGGCTCTGTGGGCGCGTTAGGTAAAGGCGGATCCGGGCGTCCTCGGTGAGGACTGCCGTGCCGGGACGTTGGTAAACGGTGAGGAGGGGATCTGCTTCGCCTGCAGATCCCGGCTCTGGGGAAGCTTCCGGAAAGCTTTCGAAGCTGGCAATGTCCTCAACGGCATCCTCCACCTCATAATCGGCCTTGTAGCTAGCCGGAAACGCAGTTGCCCATTGCTTGGACAACCGGGCCGCCTCCTCCCGCGGGTACCTCGTTTGGAGCGCCTCGTCGAGGCCTTGCGCCCAGGACCTCGTAGCGGCGATGATCCTCTGCTCGAGGGCCGCTGCGTCCATCACCGCCGGCGCGCCGCCGTGCGAGTCGTGCCGGGAGGGGTCCTGTGGCAAAAGGATCCGGAAGAACACGCGAGCCATGGCGGATTCGCCTAACCGAAGCTCGAACTCGATGGCGTCGGAGCCGAAAGCCTCGCGCAGCTCACGCTCGATGTTGAGCCTGACGGCTGTGCTGTACCGGTACCTCGGGAGGAAAACCAGTGCTGTCATGAACCGGCCGAAGGAGTCCGGACGAAGAAAGAGCCGGGTGCTATGGCGTTCCTGGAGTCGCAGGATCTCGCGCGCACGGATGGCCAGCTGCTCAGCATCAATGTGGAACAGTTCGTCCCGCGGATACGCCTCCAACACCGCAAGGAGCTCCTTAGCGTGATGCGACGACGCCGGGTAGCCGAAGGCCCGCAGCACTTCTTCCACTGTGTCCCGGATGACCGGGATCTGCTGGGCCGAGCGAGCTGTTGAACTGGGGGAGAAGAGGCCAACAAAAGTGCACCGGCTGGTGTTTGTCCCGTTCGCGTCCACTGCGGCAAGGCTGATCTCGTCGAGGTAGGCACGGCGAAGGACCGTTGAGCGAAGCGTGGACTTGGTGAGGGTAAGAACGGGCACGTTGTCAGGAACATCGCCCGGCGCCTCGGGAGTGGCCGGATCACGGAGGAGGCCGAGCCCGCGGCGCCCGCGAAATCCCAGGAACACAAAGTTCCCGTCGTCCAGCCAACGCAACAGCTCCTGGGCTTCGCGCGCCGTCCGGTCCTTTGCGGCAGGCCCGTCCAGCGCACCGATTTCATGCACGAGTTCCTCATGGATGGCATCGGCGTCCTCGGCCGCGGCCCGGACATCACCCAGGACCTTGTTCAGCCGGCCCACCAGGAGCTCGGCGCTCGCGTTGTCCGGAATCCGGGGGATCTCGATCGCTATCCACGCCTCGGTGAGCGGTCCGGCGTCGTGCTCGTCCGGCGAAGGGACAGGTGCCGCCGTCGCATGCCCATGCTCCTCGGAACGTTCGACGCCGGTGGGCAGCCCCGAGCGGTGAGGTCCCCTGTGGATACCCGTCAGGCGGTGGGTGGCCGGGTCCCGCGTGACGCTGAAAGTGGGGTGCACCAAAAGCCGGATGGAAGCGGTGTCACGAGCGATCTCCGCTGTTACGGAGGGAACCAGGTAGGGCATGTCATCCGAGACAATTGCCACCAAGCTGGTATCTGTTTCGTTCAGGACGCCGATGACTGCTTGTCCAGGTTCACGGCGTTCCGCTAACGAGCGGTGATAGCGTGCCCGTTCCAACAAGGTTTCGGGCGTGTAGCTGCGGACGTCGTCGTCCGTGACGTGCTCGTAGTAGTCGGTCAGGAATCCGTCCGCCGGCTCCGTAATTGGTGCCATGTCGCTGCGCCTCCGCTGCGCAAAGGAGCGGCCGTGCTGCTGCGGTCGGCAAAGTCCATGCGCCTCATTTCATGATCGCTGGCGCGGGGCCGGGGGTAAAGCCCCAATGGTCACCCTCCAACGGACAATTCACCCACGCATGCGGGGGTGAATTGTCCGTTGGCCGGTGACGAGCGAACTACCGCTTCACAGCGTCCAGCTTGAGCATCTTGGCGATGACGCCGTCGAGTTCGGAGTCGTCGAAGATTTTCTTCCAGTCGTCCTTGATGATGGTGTCCTTGCCGTACTGAATGGCGATTTCGCAGGCTTCGGAGAACGGGTTGGATCCGCGCAGGGCATTGGTGAGCGCGATTTGTACGTGGCCGAACAGCATGGCCTTGGCGGCTTCCTCGGGGACGCCAGCGGTGTGGACGGTCTCGTGGAGTGCTTCGTTGAGCAGGGTGCCGATCATGCAGGCCACTGTTTCCACGAGGGTGGGTTCCAGGATGGCGAGCTGCTTGACGGTGACCCAGTGGACGTCGATCACGGGCGCGTAGATGGTGCGGATGACTGCTTCGGCTACGTCGCGGGTGGCTGCGGGGGCGTCCTCATCGATCGCGGAAACAACGTTCTGCGGGGCGCCCTGGCCGCCGAAGGTATCGGCCCATTCTTCCTTGGTGGTGCGCTCCAGGAACACCGACGGGTGGCACGGGTGCGCAACGGCCTGGACTACGTCGTCGCGCTTGGCCAGCAGGCCGGCGTAGGCGGCGGCCGGGTCAAGCGTGAGGAGGATCGCGCCGGACTTCATCTGCGGTACGACGCCCTCGGAGACGATGCCAAGAACGGTGTCCGGGACGGCGAGGATCACCACGTCGGCGGTCTTAACGGCGTCGTCGGTGCTGGTGATGTCGCGGCCTTCGGCGCGGACGCGTTCCTGGCCGGCGGGGGAGTTCTCGCTGTAGAAGACGTTGTGGCTGGACTTCTGGAGGTTCCGGGAAACGCGCATCCCCATCTTGCCACCGGCTCCGACAACGGCGACCGTCAATTGTTCTGCTGACATTTCACTTGCTCCTTAGGAAATCGAGGCTTTGTTGGGTCCACTGGTTTTCGAGGCGGATCGTTTCCGCTTCGGAGTCCTGCCACGGCAGCCAGTGTTCGACGATCTGGTTGATGTTTCTTTCTTTGGGCCGGATCTTCTTGACCATGTAGTCGTAGTCCAGAAGACCCTCGCCCAGGGGTGCGCCCGAGTATGTGAACCCGACCCACCCCTGCTTGCGACTGAACGCAAAGTCTTTGATGTGCATATTCAGGACATAAGGCTCGACGGCGTCAATCACCTCGCGCGGCATCTCCAGTGCCGCGACGGTGTTGGCGGGGTCGCTGCAAATGCCGAGGAAGGTGCTGTTGACGCGACGGACGACGTCCAGGATCCGTTCCGTGGGGACCTGTTCATAGGTCTCGATCGCGATCCGTACCCCGGCTGCTTCAAACTCGGGCAGGACTTCTTCGAAGGTTTCTACGACCTCGTCAGCGCCCGGCGTATGGCCGGGAACATTGAACATGGTCCGCAGCAGGTCTGAGCCCAGGATGCCTGCGAAGTGCAGGAACTTCCGCAGATGCTCCGGGCGGATCCCCTTGGTCCCGACTTCCAGCGTGATCCCCAGATCGTCTGCCGTGCGGCGGAGGGCGGCGAGGTCGCCGTCGTTCATGTCTTCCAGCGGCGCGTAGTCGCAGATCTGGAAGAGGTCCACGCCGAGGTTTGCGGCCTTCTTCAGCGCGTCATGGATACTCAGGGGTTCGCTGACCTGGTCTGAGAGCTGCCAGAAGAACGCGTAGCTGCTTAAACCGATCCTGCTCTGGCCAATCCTGCTCATGCCGCCACCTTCTTTTCCGTAGCAAGGCGTGCCGCTGTCTCGTCCAGGATGGTCTTGAGCGCTTGAGGATCGTGGGCAAAGCGGCCCAGGAACAAGCCCGCGACGGCGGTGTCCAGTTCGGTGATCAGGCCCGGTCCGGCGCTGCCGCCGTAGATGACCCGGCTGTCTTCCTGGCCCGGCAGTGAACGCAGGTGCTCGTCCAAACCACGGACCACTGCACTGATGTAGGTGGGCCTGGCAGGCTCCGGTGCGCCGATGGCCCATTGCGGCTCGTAGGCCACGATGGTCCTGGTGGTGCGGCCCAGAGACCCGGCGCCGTTGAGGGCTGCGTCGATCTCCGCGCTGCAGTGGGCGATGGCTTCCTCCGGCGATCCTGCGTTGAGTTCGCCAACACAGAGCACAGGGGTCAGACCGTTGCGGTAGGCTGCGGCGGTTTTGAGGCCGATGACCCGATCGTCTTCGCCGAAGATCCGCCGACGTTCGGCGTGGCCTACCTCGACGTACCGGCCGCCGATCTCAGCAACGGTCTTGCCGCCGACTTCGCCGGTGTAGGCACCTTCATCTTCCCAGAAGATGTCCTGCGCGCCGGTGCCAACGCCAGCCGCGCCCAGGATCCGGGCGCCCTCAGGTAACGCCGGCAGGCCCGGCAGCACGAACACCTCGATGTCCCCGCTGACCACCGCCGCGTGCTTGAACGCAATGGTGGCAACGTCCCGGCAGTAGTCGATGGAGCGCTGATAGCCGAAGTACATCTTCAGGCTCACGCCGATCACTGCCCTTGGACGGACGGAAGAGGGCTTAGCAGGAAGTGACACCTTCGTAGTCCTTAATCAGGGTGACTTTTTCGGCCGAGGCGGAAGCTTCGTCAAAGGTGTAGGTGAGCCATTCCTTGGCCAGGCGGCGGGCCAGTTCCAGCCCGACCACGCGCTGGCCGAAGGTCAGGACCTGGGCGTTGTTGGACAGGACCGAGCGTTCCACGGAGAAGGAATCGTGGGCGGTGACCGCCCGGATGCCGGGCACCTTGTTCGCAGCGATCGCGACGCCGAGGCCGGTGCCGCAAACCAACAGTGCGCGGTCCGCGTTGCCGGCGGCGATCAGTTCAGCCGCAGCGATGGCCACCGACGGATAGGGAGTGTGGCTTGTAGCGTCCACTCCGACGTCCGTGACGGACTCCACCAGTTCATTGGCCTCAAGGTCGGCCTTCAGGGCTTCCTTGTATTCGAATCCGGCGTCGTCCGATCCGATGACCAGGCGCAGTCTGGCGCTCATGCGTTCTCCTTAACTGGGGTGTTCTCTGCGGTTTTGGTTTCCGCGAAAGTCTTGTGGATGGCCCGGACGATCAGTGCCAGGGAAATGGCACCGGCATCGGGGGTTCCGAGGCTCTTTTCTGCGTGTGGGCGGGCCCGGCCCATCAGAGGCAGCAGTTGCGCGGTGGCCTCGGCTGCTTGCTGGGCTGTGGCTGCGGCGGTTCCCCATGCCTCGGGGAGGGAGCTTCCGCCCTCGACGCCGGCAGACAGTGAGTCGCGGAACGGTACTAGGACGTCAACCATGGTTTTGTCGCCCACTTTGGCTTTGCCGAAGTTCATGATCGCGGCGGCGGCATCGGTCACACCGGTGGCGACAGCACCGGCGTCGGGCGCGTTGACGTCACCCAAGGCATCCCCGACGGCCCGCAGCGCCATGCCCCAGAGGGCTCCGGACGTACCGCCGGCCTTGTCAGCCCAGGCATCACCGGCCAGGTTCAGAACCGTTCCGGCACCGGCACCAAGTTCGACGGCGTCTGCCGCGGCCTCGACGGCGGCGCGGACTCCGCGTTCCATGCCGATGCCGTGGTCGCCGTCGCCTGCGATCGCATCGATCCTTCCCAGTTCGTCCACGTTCGCATCGACTGCAGCCTTCGCGGCGCCAAGTGCCGCAAGGACACGGGCTGCCGCAACACGGGACTCCTCGGAGGCAACTGGGATGGAACGCTCCGCCTCGTCGTTACCCGCGGCGAGTTCATCGGCGTCGAGCGCGTGGGCTCTCACTGCGCCACGGCGGTAGGCCGGGGCGTCAGCGGGAGCGAGCCAGAGTTCCTCAAGTTCGGAATCCAGCCAGAAGAGCGTCAGGGAGGTGCCGGCCATGTCGAAGCTGGTAACGAGTTCGCCTACCTGTGGGTCAACTGCTTCGATGCCTGCTTCGGCAAGCAACTGTGCGACGCGACGGTAGACCACGAAGAGTTCCTCGTATTTAACGCTGCCGAGTCCGTTGAGGATCGGCACCACCCGTGCGCCCTGCACGGTGAGGCCGTCGGGGACCTCGGTGAGGAGGTCCTTGACCAGCAGTTCGGCGAGCTGGTCCGCCGTCGGGATGTCTGTTTCGCCGATCCCGGGTTCGCCGTGGATGCCCATGCCCACTGCCATGCGTCCTGCCGGGACGGTGAAGAGCGGGTGGTCCGCGCCGGGCAGCGTGCAGCCCGTGAACGCGACGCCGAACGAGCGGGTGCGGTCATTGGCGCGCTCGGCGATCTCGATGACGCGGTCCATGTCATGGCCGGCCTCAGCTGCGGCCGCGGCCACCTTGAAAACGGTGAGGTCGCCGGCGATGCCGCGGCGCTTGTGTTTTTCGGCCAGGGGAGCGGAGGAGATGTCGTCGGTGACGGCGATGCTGCGGCAATTAATGCCTTCGGCGCGGAGTTTGTCCTGTGCCTGGGTGAAGTGGAGGACATCGCCGGCGTAGTTGCCGTAGCCCAGGAGCACGCCGCCGCCGTTGTCCGCGGCCTTGGCTACGTTGTAGACCTGCTGCGAAGACGGGGAAGCGAAAAGGTTTCCCATCGCGGCGCCGTGTGCCAGGCCTTGGCCAACCAGACCTGCGAAGGCCGGGTAGTGGCCGGATCCGCCCCCGATGACCAACGCGACGGTGCCGGGAGTGCTGCGGGTGCTGCGGGCGACGCCGCCGGAGACGCGCCGTACCCAGCGGCCGTGCGAGGCGACGAATCCTTCGATCATCTCGTCAGCGAAGGCTGCGGGCTCATTGAACAAGCGGGTCATGCGGGGCTCCTGGAGCTTTGGATGGAAGGGGGAGGGTTACGGCTCGGCGTGGTGTCCGGCGCCTTGGGGGTCCAGGGCCTCAGCGGGGATGCCCTCAGAAGCCTTGCGCTGCCGGCTGAGGGTGACCATGAGAATCGAGGAGAGCAACATGAAGCCGCCGACGACGAACATGGGAACCGTGTAGCCGCCTGTCAGGTCCTTGAGCCAGCCAGTGATGTAGCCGGCGCTGAAGCCTGCCAGGTTGCCCACCGTGTTGATGAGCGCGATGCCCGCTGCAGCTGCTGCACCGGTGAGGAACTGTGTTGGCACGGTCCAGAAGTTGGGCAGCGCTGCAAAGATCGACATGGCCGTGATGGTGATGACGGCGATGGTTGCAGCCGGGGACCCAGCGAAGAGTGCCAGCGGGATGCTGACGCCGCCAATGAGCGCGGGGAGTGCAATGTGCCAGGTCCGCACGCCACGCTTGGTGGCGTCCTTGGACCAGAAGTACAGTGCGAAAGCAGCCGGCAGGTATGGGATGGCCGTGATCAGGCCCTTTTGGAAGACATCGAACTTGGTGCCGTAGAGGCCTTCGAAGCCGGCGATGATGGTCGGCAGGAAGAAGCCCAGGGCGTACAGGCCGTAGATGAAACCGAAGTAGATCAGGGAAAGCATCCAGACCCGGCCGTTGCCGAAAACGGTGCGGACGCTGACGTGCTTGTTGCTGGCCGTGGTTTCCTTCTTTTCCTTTTCAAGGGCGCTGGTCAGCCAGGTCTTTTCCTCGGACGTCAGCCACTTGGCCTTGGCGGGGGAGTCGGCCAGGTAGAACCAGGCGATGATGCCGATGAGGATCGCGGGGATGGCGACGCCGAAGAACATAAAGCGCCAGCCCTCAAGGCCGAAGAACACGCCGTGCTGCTGGATCAAGGCGCCTGCAAGCGGGGCGCCGATCACAGTGGTGAGGGGCTGGGCCAAGTAGAAGAGGGCAAGGATCTTGCTGCGGTGCTTGGAAGGAACCCAAAGGCTCAGGAAGAGGATGGCGCCCGGAAAGAATCCGGCTTCTGCCACGCCGAGGATGAAGCGCAGGATGTAAAGCTGGTCCACGTTTCCTACCCAGGTGAAGAGCAGGGAAACGATGCCCCAGCTGACCATGATGCGGGCAAGCCAGCGGCGGGCGCCGAACTTGTGAAGGGCCAGGTTGCTGGGGACTTCAAGAAGGATGTAGCCGATAAAGAAGACTCCGGAGGCGAAGCCGAATTGGGCCGCCGAGAGAGCCAGGTCGTTGTTCATGCCGTTGGGGCCGGCGAACGAGATGGCCGTGCGGTCCAGGTAGTTGATGAAGAACATCAGGGCGACGAACGGCACCAGCCGGATAGCCACCTTCTTGATTGCGGATTTTTCGACCACCGATTGTGTGGTGTCCACGTTGACTCCTAGATGTTGGTATCCCTGCGGATCCTGCATTGGATGCGCTGGGTTGACTCGTGTCCTTGCCGGGTAGGGGCCGGCGATAGCGAAGCTTGTGATTTAAACCATAGGACTGGATTCTAAATTGGTCAACCGGTTGACGAGTTAAACTTTTTGAAGTCATTTCGCCCCCGGGATCAATTGGTCATCCGGTTGCTACGCTGTGAAGGTGTCAGCGAACTCCGCCGCAGCAGCGGCCCATATGACGGCAGCCCTTGCCCCCATGGAGCAAGGCTCCGTTGTCTCCGAAGTAGCTGAGCGGCTGCTCGCCTACTTCACCAGCGGCGACATCGCGCCCGGTACGCGACTACCCGCCGAGCGCCAATTAGCTGCCTCCCTCGGTGTCGGTCGTTCAGCTGTTCGCGAGGCACTGGCCGCGCTGGAGATCCTGGGCATTGTGATAGTCCGCCCGGGCTCGGGAACATACCTGCGCGACGGCGTCTCCGAACTCTTGCCTCGTACGCTCAGTTGGGGGCTCATGCTTGGTGAGCCCAGGACCCGCGAGCTGGTCGAATTGCGCAGCGGGCTGGAGGTTCAGGCTGTGGAACTAGCGGCGCTCCGAGTCACGGATGAGGCCTTGGGCCGTATGCGCGCCAACCTCGACGCCATGGAAAAGAACCTGGACAACCTCACAGCTTTCGTTGAGGCCGATGCCTTGTTCCACCGTGAAATCGCCCACGCCTCCGGGAACACGGTCCTCGAAGAGCTCTTGCAGAGCATCCGCTCGCTACTGCGGATCTGGGTCGACAGGGCGTTGACCGATGAAGGCCATGCTGAAGCGGCGCTGCATGAGCACACCGCAATTTACGAAGCCCTCGTGGCCAGGGACGCTTCAGCGGTTTCCCTGTCCATGCGCTCGCACATGACGACGGCATCGCGTCGGCTCCTGGACGGGTTCGACGCAGCCCAGTAAGCTCTTTCGACCCCGCGAGATGGCACTTAAGCCCAATGTTTGGGCCAAACATTGTGCTTAAGTGCCATCTCGGCGGAGGGGTACCGGTGCTGGTGCGGCAGACCTGACCCCATCAGACGTGGTGGCGGGATTCGAACCCGCGTGCGCTGCTTTGCAGGCAGCTCCCTGGCCTCTCGGGTACACCACGTGCAAACGACACTAGGCGCCCGAACCCGGGCCGATCAAAGTTCATTGCCCCGGCTTTCGCAGGGCTACGTTGGCTTTCGGGGGACTACGTTGCTTTTCCCAGGATTACCGAAAAGCTACGGAACGTTGCCCTTGGTGACGTCCCCGCCGGGCCAGCCTGGAAACTCCCGCGGCGACCAGCAGAGTGAGAATGGCGGCGGCTGCGTGGGTGTAAAGCATCAGGTCAGCAGCATGCACTTCGCCTGAACCCGGCTGACTGTCCGCAGGAACGGCCACAGGCTGCTGGGGCTGCCCGTGCAGATGGTCAAGGAATCCGACGCCGGAAAATGAGCCCCCTAAAGCTTCGAAGCCGAAGAACAGCAGTTGCTGGGCCACGCCGGAGAGCAGCAACAACAGGATGGGCCCATGGATCCAGCGGGAAATCAGTTGTGCGGCCAAGGCAGAGAGGGCAACGAACGCCAGCAGGACGGGCATCGCAGGGGCACCGCCACCGGAAATGACGTGTGCGGCAAGACCGAGCGCGACAGCAACCGGCCCGGCCACCCAAGCCCACTTGTCCTGCAGAGGAGTTGCGCGCATCGCTGTCCTTCCCTTCCCCATAGGTTAAACCCAACAGGTTAAAGCAGGACAGGGACTGGGAACAGGCCCTACGCCAACAGCGTGTTTACAAGCCGTGCTGCCACTTTCGCGGTTCGTCCATCAATATCGAACTCCGGGTTCAATTCGGCAACGTCCACGTGCAACAACGTCCCGCTTGCGGCTACTTGGCGGCAAATAGCACTAATCACGGGCAGCGGCACCCCGTACGCAGCAGGGGCACTGACGCCCGGCGCCACCGAAGCGGGCAGTACGTCCAGGTCGATCGTCAGGTACAACACATCGATTCCAGCCACGAAGTCGGCTACGAACGTCTCGACGCGTTCCGCGGAACAGTCCTCGTCCAGCAAGTACTTCACGCCCAGGCGGTCAGCGGTGTCAAAGAGCGTACGGGTGTTGTTGGGCTCCGAGATTCCGACGACGGCGTACTTCAGTTCGCGTCCGGCTGCGAGTTCTTCCTGGGCCATCTGGAGGAACGGGGTACCGGAGCTCGGGGTGGGCTCATCACGCAGGTCAAAGTGGGCATCCAGGTTCAGGACGCCCAAGTGCTTTCCGCTACCCACCGCATTGGATCCGGCCACGCCCAGGTAGCTGGCAAACGCCGTCTCGTGGCCGCCGCCCAGCACCACGGTGAGGTTTCCGGCGTCGAGCAGTTCCGAGATGGCGCGTCCGGCGCGCTGTTGTCCTTCTTCCAGTGAGTCGTCCTCCACAACCACGTCCCCGGCGTCGAACACGTCACGATCCACGTGGAACGCCAGCGGGGCCAGTGCCGAACGAATGGCAGCCGGAGCCGCTGCGGAACCGGTTCGGCCCTTGTTGCGCCGCACCCCGGCGTCGCTGCAGAAACCCAGCACGACGGCGGGACGAGAGGCTTCAGGAGCGGCAGGGGAAGTAAGGGGTGCTATGGCCTGCCACCAGCGGCGATGTTCGTCGCCGTCGCCGTCAAAGCGGCCGGTCCATGGCGTGGGAAGGACGTCTACGGAGGGGCTGGTGCTGGTGTTTGGGGCCATGCCTTAAGCACACCCCACCTGCGTGCCAAAAAACAGCTTTAGCGTGCCCCAGTGTCTGAAATGCCGGACAACGCTACTTGACGCCCAACAACTCCTCCACAGTTCCGATGCCGAAGAACAGCAGGAAGGCGGCTGCCACTGCCCACATCAAGGGGTGGACTTCACGTGCACGGCCCTGGAAAGTGCGGATCAGGACGTAGGAGATGAAGCCTGCGCCGAGGCCATTGGCAATGGAGTACGTGAACGGCATGAGTGCGATGGTCAGGAACGCGGGAATGCCAACGCCCCAGTCCTGCCAGTCGATCTTGCCAACCTGGGACACCATCATGAAGCCCACAACCACCAGCGCAGGTGCAACGGCTTCGAACGGGACCAGGTTGATGAGCGGCGTGAAGAACATGGCCACCAGGAAGAGCAGGCCCGTGACAATGGAGGCCAGACCGGTGCGGGCACCTTCGCCAATGCCCGCGCCCGACTCAACGAAGATCTGGTTGGACGAAACGGACGCGCCGCCACCAACGATTGCGCCCAGGGCATCAACCTGCAGGACGCGGTCCACGTTGGGAATGTTGCCGTGCTCGTCCACGGTTCCGGCCTCGTTGGCCAGGCCCACCATGGTGCCCATGGCGTCGAAGAAGATGCTGAGGAGGATCACGAACGCCAACAGCGCAGCAGCCACAAATCCGAGGTGTTCAAAGGCCCCAAAGGGGTTGGCTTTGCCGATCAGGGAGAGGTCCGGAGCGCCCCATTCGGAAAGTGTGGGGGCCACCAGGGACCAGCCACGCGGGTTGACGTTTTTCCCGTCGAAGCTGGGACCAATGTGGAGCGTGAACTCGAGGATGGCGGCCAGGGCGGTAGACACCACGATGCCGATCAGGATTGCGCCGCGGACCTTGCGCACTACCAACGCGATGGTCAGGATCAGGCCGACGGCGAACACCAACGTCGGCCAACCCATCAACTTGCCCTCCACACCCAGGCCGAGCGGGACAGTGGTGCCTGCGGCATCCGGAATTCGCCGGACAAAGCCGGCGTTCACAAGGCCGATCAAGGCGATGAAGAGGCCAATGCCCACTACGATTGCCGTCTTAAGGGCTTCCGGGACGGCCCTGAAAACGGCCGTGCGGAATCCGGTGAGTACCAGGATGAGCATGGTGACACCCGAAAGCACCACCAGCCCCATCATGTCCGGCCACGTCAGCCCGGGGTGGGAGGCAACGGTCACGGCCACGAACGCGTTCACTCCCAGCCCGGTTGCCACCGCGAAGGGGTGCTTGGCCCAGGCGCCCATGAGGATGGTCAGGATGCCCGCCACGAATGCAGTCGTTGCCGCTACGGCCGTGAAGCCAAGAGATGCTCCGCTCGAGTCTGCCCCGGAGAGGATCAGCGGATTCAGCACCACGATGTAGCTCATGGCGAAGAAGGTCGCGAAGCCGCCACGTATTTCCCGCGAGTAGGTGGACCGGCGCTCGGAGATTTTGAAGTAGCGGTCGATTGCAGAACCTTGTTTCAGCATGAAGGTCTCCGGGGATCGGGGGAGTTTGCTCTCAAATCCTATGCCCGCCGATGCGGGGTGCCGGGACGATTCGCCTAGTCTGTAAGGAAGCCAACACTAGGAGAAACCGCCCCATGCGTACCATCCGCCCGCTTCTGGCCGCCGTCGTAGCCGCTATTGCGTTCGCTTCCGCGTTG
Organism: Paenarthrobacter sp. 10L420; assembly: GCF_056395385.1. Lineage (NCBI taxonomy): Bacteria > Bacillati > Actinomycetota > Actinomycetes > Micrococcales > Micrococcaceae > Paenarthrobacter > Paenarthrobacter sp. 10L420. The sequence continues at coordinate 18,788 of NZ_JBFTJK010000031.1, forward strand.
CTGCTGGGCGCCGCTCCGGCCTCCGCGCACGACGTCGCCGAATCAACAACTCCGGCCAACGGTGCGCGGGTAGCTGAAGTGCCGGCGTCGGTGTCGATCACGTTCAACAACCGGCCACTGGCCATCGGTTCGGGCGTAACTGTCACCGCTGGGGGCGAAAACTGGGCAGATGGCGCAGTGGAGATCATCGACAACATGGCTGTCCAGAAGCTGCGTCCGGGCGCTCCGGCTGGCGAATACACGGTGGTGTGGCGCGTGGTCAGTTCAGACTCCCACCCGATTGAGGGAACCTTCAAGTTCACTGTTTCCGGAACAAGCACGACGACGGCGAGCGGCTCAGCAGGCGCCTCCCCATCGGCTTCGGCGGCTGTTCCGACGGCGGGGACGGCAGCGCCCGGTACCGAAAATAGTGAGCCCGCTCCGGCAGTTTCCCAACCCTTCCCCTGGAGCATTGTTGGCCTCGCCGTCGTGGCAATCGGTCTCGTGATCTTCCTCGCTGTTACAGCCCGGAAGAAGCTGGCGGCTCCGAACGAGCCGGATGACGAAAATTCCGCGGAATAACGGGGTTTTCTACATACTTGCGAAGATCTCGAAACGGTCACTGCGACACGCCAAAAACGAACTGCTCGTTACGTAAATGTGACTTTGAAGTGATCTTCCCGTACGGTTGTACTTGTGCCTGTTCCACGTAACGGGCATTTCCGGGCTGATTGCCTAGCTCTGCCACAGTCCGGAATCCGTTCGCAGACAAACCTACGGCAGAGACGGGGAACCCATTTTGGCCCGCTTTCAGAGCGCGCCTTGGGGTGAAGTCACGAAGCTTCCGCTGCACAGCGGGGGATAGTGGCCGGGTGACTCCCATCCGAATCCGACAGCTAACCTCGCAGGCATCGGGAGAGGCTCTTTCATGTCTTCACGCATTCTTCGCGGCCGTCGTAAGGCGGACAGCGTACGTCCTAATCCGTTCATTTCCATCTCCAAGGCTGTTGCCAGCAACGCATCCGGCGCAGGTCGCCAAGCCGCTGTCATCGCAGCAGCTTCAGGCCTCGTCCTGACAGGCTCCATTGCTGCCCACGCAGCAGAGACCCCTGTTCAGCGCGACTCCAGCCCTGCTACGGTCGCCGAGACCGTCACTGAGGGTCCCACCAAGGTTGTTACGGCCGCCTCCACGGCCACGATCAACTTCGAGCGCCCTGCGGTTGCTTCCGTTGCGGCTCCCGTTATTGAAAAGCCGGCACCCGTTGCTCCGGCTCCGGTTGCCAAGCAGGCCCCAGCAGCGGCCACTGTCAAGGCCGCCGCAACTACTACGGCTACCGCTCCGGTGGCAGCCGCGCCTGCTGCTGCGGCTCCGGCTGTTGGTGGCGTCAACGCCGCTATGGTTGCCTCGGCTTACGCCCAGATCGGCATCATGCAGGATTGCACCGCCATGGTGGAACGGGCCCTCGGCTCCGCAGGCATCCCGGTTGGCGACCTCGCACCCATGCAGTTCCTGAACTACGGCAAGGTTGTCAGCGACCCCCAGCCCGGTGACATGATCGTCCAGTCCGGCCACGTAGCCATCTACATCGGCAACGGCCAGGCCATCAGCGGTGGCATCAACGGCAACCAGACGGGCATCCACCCGATCAGCTGGCTCACCGCAACCGGCCCCATCACGTACGTACGCGCTGGCGCCTAAGCTTCACGCTCCAACTCAAAAGGCCGGTGCCTTCGAGGACTAACGTCTTCGGAGGCACCGGCCTTCTGAGTTAACTTTTGTTCGTTTCTAAGCCAGGGCGATGCCCGGCGAAGCTGGTAGAGCCACCTTGGCTGAGATTGCTTGCCCTACTGCCTTGGCTTGCCGGAGTACTTCCTTGGGCGTGGGTGTAATGAGTTCCCCCACGCCTACCAAGTGCATTCCCACGGCACGCATGGCTGCCACGAGGTTCTGGCCTATGGCGATTCCCAAGTCCGTAAGCATTCGGCGCAGTTGGCTCTGGGCGCAGCGCGTCACCACGATGTGGTCGGCCAGAAGAACTCCTGTGGCTGTATGCACGGCCCATTGCCGTGGGGTGGATTCAAGCGGGCCGTAAACGCCCAGCCCAGCCCTCTGGCTGGCCGTGTTCAGGCTTGCTGCGAGTCCATATCCAAGCTGCTGGGACGAGTCGCCGCCCAGGAAGTCCAGACGAACAGCGCGTGTGGTGGTGCGGACATCCAGGTGATGGCTTGCGGCGTAGTTGCGCAAGTGGCGCAGGATCTCGTTGCGTTCCTGCATTGCCGCGGGGTCCGCTGCGTCGCAGCGCTGGAGCATTCCCGTATGGACCGATGGTCCGGTGGTGGACAAAGTACCAAAGCCATCCAGCACGATGGAACCTACGCCATAGCGGCTGAGCTCGCTGGCAACAGCCAAACCGGACAGGCCGGTACCGATCACCACGGTGGTAGTCCGTTCCGTGACGGAATCAGGAGTGAGTGACACTGCTTGGGTTCCTCCTTGACGTGTGTGCCTTTCGGCAGCGCGTGGGATCGCGTCCGTGTTCCCCAAGCGGCCGCAAATAAATGGCCGGATTGTGTCCTGGGACACTTTTGCCGGCCATTCGGTGACTCGAACACTACCGAACTTTTTCTGCCATGGATAGCCTCGGCGGCAGCGTGTTTTGGATGTTCATCCGCAGCGCAACCTGGAGGGCGGTGAGCGTGCCGAAAACCGAGCCCGGACCGTTATCCACATAGCCCATAGTCGCCTTGATTCGGCATTGCCAACCGAGAATAGTGGGCATTGGAAGGAGAACCCCAGCGGGTTTCTTCGGCCTCGGCTATTGGTTGCACGCCAGCAAGGGGACACCGGTACGGAGAACCTCTGGCAGAATGGCCGGAACATCAAGCAGTAGGTGGAGAGGCGGGCCCCAATGGACCAGCACGGCAGACACGTTGAAGAACCACGGGACGGCGAGGAGCAGGCAGTGGCGCCTGGTGGAATCGTCGTCGGAGTGGACGGATCCGAGCATGGTCAATGCGCCCTTGTGTGGGCCGCGCGTGAGGCGGAACGGCGCCAACTTCCCCTGCATATAGTCACGGCTTATTCGGTGCCCATCTTCGCGGCATCCGGCCTCGACGGCGGGTACGCCACTGTGGACGATTCCGTGATCCGCGAGGGCGCGGAAGCAATCGTCAAGCAGGCCATGGATAAGGTCTCGAAGAACAACCTCGACGTCGATGCTTCGGTGGAGAACGGCGATGCCGCAGGGGTCCTCCTGGACTTGTCTGCAAACGCCGCGCTCCTGGTGTTCGGCAGCCGTGGCCGTGGCGGCTTCGTTGGGCGTCTCCTGGGCTCGGTCAGCAGCGCCTTGCCGGCTCACGCAAAATGCCCCACCGTAACGGTCCCGCTCTACTGTGCGGACCGTTTGGGCGAGAACACCGAGGACAAGCACATTAAGGCTGAGCACGCCAAGGCCGGGCCACGCACGGTGGAAAACGTCGTCGCCGTGGGTGTGGACGGTTCAGAGCAGGCGCGCGTCGCTGTCCTTGAGGCAGCCGAACAAGCCCAGCGGATGGGGGCCAAGCTCCGCGTCATTTGTGCCGTGCCGCAATACAGCGGCTCCTTGGCCTGGGTGCCCGCACCTTTGGACCGCGATGCCCTGTTCGCGGACATCAAAGTCCAGCTGGATGCAGGCGTCGCCTGGCTCCGCAGCCATTTCCCGCAGTTGACTGTGGAAACCGACCTGAGGGACGGCTCACCTGTTGACGTCCTGGTTGAGGCCAGCCGGGGCGTGGAGCTGGTTGTCCTGGGTACACGGGGCCGTGGTGGTTTCGCAGGCATGCTCCTTGGTTCCACTTCCGACGGCGTCCTGCATCACGCCAAGGGACCGGTCCTCGTGGTTCCGGACCGGGAGGACCCGCGGCTGGCAGACCGGCCCAAATTCGGACCCATGCTCGGTGCGGCTTAGGCCGCTGGCGCGCACCGTCCATGGATAACCGGGAGCCTGGGAAGCATAGGCAGGAAAACAGTGCGGATGTAAGTGGCCCGGTCTTCATTCGGGACATTGCGGACATCCGGGCGGACATGCTCCCCGAGGTAGGTGGCAAGGCCGCCAACCTCGGCGAGTTGAGTGCCGCCCGCCTGCCGGTGCCGCCAGGCTTTTGCCTGACAACGTCCGCCTACCGGTACGCCCTCTCAGCGATTGGTATGGAGGACATCTTTGCCCTTCTGCAGGACGCCGAAGCTTCTGACCTTGACGAACTGAACAGGCTGGCCGCCCGGGCCAGGTCCTTGGTGCTCGACGCCGGAGTTCCCACCGACGTCGCAGAGGCGGTACGGGCGGCGTATCGGAAGTTGGGAGACGCTGCCCCCGTCGCAGTGAGGTCCTCAGCCACGGCCGAGGACCTGGCCTTCGCCAGTTTTGCCGGACAGCAGGACACTTTCCTGAACGTGGTGGGAGCAGACGCAGTCCTGGATGCCGTAAGCCGCTGTTGGGCATCGCTCTGGACGGACCGGGCCGTGAGCTATCGGACAACCAATGGGATAGATCATTCCACAGTGACGCTGGCGGTCGTTGTCCAGGAAATGGTGGATTCCGCGACGGCCGGGGTGATGTTCACGGCCAACCCTGTCACGGGGCGGCGCCGTGAAGCTGTGATCGATGCCAGCCCCGGTCTGGGCGAAGCCGTGGTGTCAGGCGCCGTTAATCCCGATCAGTACGTAGTTGATATGCAGAGCAACTCCATCCTGAAACGGACCCTCGGCGACAGACAGGTAGAGATCCGATCGCTGGCTGGCGGTGGCACTGAACGAATTGAGCGAGCGGGTGGTGCTGAAGCACTCGAAAACCACTCCGTGCAGCCGTGCCTCAGCGATGACCAGATCCGGGCCCTGGCCGACTTGGGCGGGCGCGTCGAGGCCCACTATGGAGCGCCGCAGGATACAGAATGGGCGATCGATTCTTCCGGAAAACTGTGGCTCACACAGGCAAGACCCATTACTACCCTCTATCCGCTGACCTCGCGAGTGTCGGCGACTCCCGGTGAGCACGCATTCCTGAACTTCAGTCTCGCCCAAGGCCTCACCAGGCCTCTGACGCCCATGGGTCTGGCGGGTATCCGCCTGATAGCCTCCAGCGTTGCCCGCAGGGCTGCCTTCGATGTCCCAGATCCACGCTCAGGACCATCGCCCTACTGTGAGGCCGGGCAGAGGATCTTCTTCGACTTCACATCCGTGCTGCGCAGCAAGGTGGGCCGGGCCATTGTGCCGCGCATCTTTGACATCATGGAGGCCCGTTCTGCTGCGGTGATTCGTGGGCTTTTCGATGACCCGCGGTTCTCCGTCACCATCAAAACTCCTATAAGGCTCATCCGGCACGTTGCGCCCGTTGCGGCTAAATACCGTGTTCCAGAGTCGGCGATCCGGGCTCTTTTCCGTCCCGATGCCGCAATGAAGCGCCAAGAGCAGCTGGAGGCAGAACTCCATCAGGCCCTTCAAGTGCCGGAGGGCATCACCGCCCTTCAGCGAATCGCCCACGTACAGAGAATCCTGGGGGAGGAAGTATTCGCAACGGTTCCCCAAGTCCTGCCCCTTCCCGTTCTGGGCTTTGCGATGCTGGGACTCGTCCGGAAAATGCTGGGCGAGCAAGCGCCCTTGGACCAGCTGCAAACAGTGATTCGTGGGCTGCCCAACAATGTCACTACGGAGATGGACCTTGCACTGTGGCAGCTTGCAAAGGAAATCAGGGATGACCCGGAGGCCCTGGCCTTCCTGAGTTATCCCACACTTGAGGAACTCGTTCGGCAGTTCAAGGACAAGAAACTTCCAGCAGTTGCCCAAGCCGGGCTTGAAGCTTTCCTGCGCACCTATGGGCATAGAGCAGTGGCAGAGATCGACCTCGGCATGCCCCGATGGTCGGACGACCCCACCCACATACTCGGCGTCGTGGTCAACTATCTGCGGCTCGAGCACACTGCGGACGCACCCGACCAGCAGTTCAGAAAAGCTGTTCGGGAGGCAGATGAACAGGTTGCCAGGTTGGTTGCGCGGGCAAGGGCCAGAAGTCCGCTCCACGCCAAGCTGGTGCGAACAGCCTTGGACCGCACGCGCAGGTTTGCCGGAATGAGGGAGTTGCCCAAATACAACCTCGTCCTCGGCTTGGCTTCGGCACGGGAACAACTATCGCTGGTAGGAGCAGAACTGGCAGAGGCAGGGCGGATTGAGCGCGCCGAGGATATCTTCTTCCTGGACCTCAACGAAGTAGAGACTGCCCTGGCCGGCAACAAGCTCCACCAACTCGTGGAAGATCGCCGCGCGGACTATGCGCAGGAACTGCGACGTCGGCATATTCCGCGGGTATTGCTCTCAGACGGAACAGAACCCGAAGCCACCGCTACGGCTGGCGGAACCGCAGGTGCCCCGGGCACTCTGTCCGGCAGTCCGGCGTCGGCAGGCGTCATCACAGCCCCGGCGCGGGTGATCCTGGACCCCGTTGGCGCCCATCTGGAACCAGGGGAAATCCTCGTAGCGCCCTCCACCGACCCCGGCTGGACACCCCTGTTCCTCACGGCTGGCGGGTTGGTCATGGAAATGGGTGGTCCCAACTCCCATGGCGCCGTGGTGGCCCGGGAATACGGCATCCCGGCCGTTGTAGGCGTGCCCGACGCAACTCTGCGGATCAGTTCAGGCCAGATCATCACCGTGGATGGAGCGGCAGGAACGGTTACTGCCGCCCCAGGTGACGCGCCAAGCTAGGCGTGCTGGTGTGACTCGTGCTCGGAGTGGCTCACGGGCTCCAGCTGGAAGGTGCAGTGCTCGGTGTCGAAATGGCGCCCCAGGCAGGATCCAAGCTGGTCCAGGATGCTGTCTGCCCCGCTGGCGTTAAGGACCTCGTCTTCCACCACAACGTGCGCGGAGAACACGGGCACCCCGGAGGTGATGGTCCAGATGTGGATGTCGTGGGCCTCCACGACGCCGTCCACGGCAAGGATGTGCTCGCGGATCATGTTCACGTCCACACCCTTGGGAGTGGCTTCCAGAAGCACGTCCACAACATCGCGGAGCAGGTGCCAGGCGCGGGGGATGATCATAAGGGCGATGAGCACCGAGGCAATGGGGTCAGCGGCAGTGAAGCCCGTCGTCATGATGACGATGGCCGCCACAATAACGGCGATCGAGCCGAGAAGATCGCCAAGGACCTCAAGATAGGCCCCGCGGACGTTGAGGCTCTCCTTTTGGGCCCCCTGCAGGATCATCAGGGAAATGAGGTTGGCTACGGCGCCCAGGATCGCCGCCCACAGCATGACGTCCGTATGGATTTCGGGCGACTCCCCAAAGCGGCGGATGGCCTCGATCATGATGACGACTGCGATGACGATGAGTACAAGGGCGTTGGCCAAGGCCGCCAGGACTTCGGCCCGTTGATATCCGTAAGTCCGTTGATCGCTCGCCGGGCGGGTAGCGATCCAGGCCGCCATCAACGCGATGAATACGCCTGCAGCATCGGAGAGCATGTGGCCTGCATCGGCCAGCAGCGCCAGCGATCCGGAGATGAGCGCGCCAACCACCTGGATGCCCACCACACCTAAGGTGATACCCAGGACGGCAATGAGCCGCTTCCGATGCTTGCCGGTTGCTGTTACTCCGTGGGAGTGGTTGTGATCATGCCCCATGCTTACAAGGCTAGCCCCACCCGAGCTCATGCAGGCGGTCGTCGTCAATTCCGAAGTGGTGGGCGATCTCGTGAATCACCGTGATGGCCACTTCATCGATGACTTCCTCGCGGGTGGCGCAGATGTCCAGGATGGGTTGGCGGAAAATAGTGATCCGATCCGGCAACGAGCCCGCTTCCCACCACGAGTCACGTTCGGTCAAGGGCACGCCCTCGTACAAACCAAGTAATACGGTGTCCGGTTCTTCATCTGGGCGCGGGGTGTAGTCGTCTTCAATGAAGATTGCCACGTTGTCCATTGCGCTGGCAGCTTTGGGTGGGATCAGCTGCAACGCGTCGCTCACAGCTTCTTCGAACTCCTCCGGCGACATTTCGAAGGGGGCGCCCGGCGGAAAACGCAGCGGCGAAGAAGGGAGATCGCCGTCGGGAACTATGGGCAGGCCGGGAGGGAGATTCGCGGGCATGATCCGACTCTAGTCCGCCCAGACATCATTGGCGCCGTGCGTGATGGGAGATACTGAAACTCAATCCTCCTTCGACAGACACAGGAACCGCATGACCGGCACCGCTTCCCTCGCCACTGAGCCCCTCGACGTCGTCGTTGTGGGTGAGGCATTGATCGACATCGTCCAGTCGTCGGACGGACAGAAGGAGTATCCGGGCGGATCGCCGGCCAACGTCGCTTACGGCTTGGGCCTGTTGGACGTGAAAACGGGCCTACTGACTGCCATTGGCAGGGACGAGCGGGGCGATGCCATCGCCGCGCATCTGCAGCGCGCAGGTGTGGTCCTGCTGCCCGGATCCATGTCAGCAGGCAAGACCGCGACGGCGACCGCTCGGATAACTGCCGACGGTTCGGCCGATTACACCTTTGACATTGACTGGGCGCTGGCTCCACTTGCCCTGCCCTATGCGCCGAGGATCCTGCACACCGGCTCCATCGCGACCTTCCTGGAGCCCGGCGCAAGTGTTGTCAGGAGTTTACTGGAGCAGGCGCAGGGCGGATGCATGGTTACTTACGACCCCAATATCCGCCCCGACCTCCTCGGAAGTCACAGTGAGGCAGTCTCATTGTTCGAAGAGATAGTGCCGCTGACCGACGTCGTGAAAATGAGCGGCTCCGACGCCCGCTGGCTATACCCCGGCAAGTCGTTGGAGGAAACTGCGAATCACCTCCTGGCTATGGGCACAGGCCTTGCTGTGGTGACTCAAGGCGTCAAGGGGGCGCTCATGGCAACCCGGGACATTCACATCAATGTCCCGGCCGTCCCCGCTACCGTGGCAGACACCATCGGCGCCGGTGATTCCTTTACCGCAGCACTCATTATGGGGCTGCTGTTGCGGGGCAGCGATGGCTTGGCGCCCACAGTGCTGGAACGGATCGGAACCATCGCCTCCATGGCGGCTTCCATCGCTGTTGGCCGCCCGGGTGCCAACCCTCCCACGCACCGTGAACTTCTGGTGGGTATGGCCCGCTAGCTCACTTTGCTGTACGCCGGGCAACCCTTGACGCCCGCACGGTCCTTGTCGCCCCAACAGCCCTAGGCGTACGCCTGGTCAGGGCCACGCCGATCAAGCACACCACGCCGCCGATCAGTCCCCAGATGGTTGGGACTTCCTGAAGTACTGCCCAGGAGATGAGGATGGTGGTGCCGGGGACCAGGTACGTCGTCGCGGCCAGTTTCCCGGCCGAGATCAAGGACAGTGCGTACGCCCACGTTGTGAAGGCGATGGCTGTGGGGAAGATGCCCAGATAGACCAAGCCGAGTGTGGCCGGCAGCGGCGCTGACTGGACTTCCGCAATCAATTGCCCTGTCCATGGGAGGCAGCAGACAGCGCCCACCATGATGCCGAACCACGTGGCTTGCCCTGCCGTAAACTTCCGCAGGACCGGCTTCTGGAGGATCGCGCTGACAGAGGCGAGCACGGCGGCAAGCAAGCACAACAACACCCCGGCGACATCCGCCGTCGAACGCTGTCCCGAGCCGAGGGCGATCATTGCCACGCCACCGAACGCAACTGCACTGCCGATCAGCAGCCAGCGTGGGAAGCCTTCCTTGAGGACCACTCCGGCGAGGACTGCGATGAGGATCGGCGAGACGTTGATCAGCATGGCGCTGGTACCGGCATCGAGCATGTGCTCCGCAGCGTTCAACGCCACGTTGTAACCGCCGAACCACATCACCCCGTACGCCACAATGGGCAACCATTCCTTGCCGCGTGGCCAGACTTTCAGCGTAGGCAGCACAACGATTCCAAGAACGACGGCGGCAACCGCCAACCGTCCGAGCGTCAAGGAACCGGGGGAGAAGCTCGGGCCCACAGCGCGGATGCCGACGAATGCCGAAGCCCATAGGACTACGGTGACGACGACGGCGGCGATGCCAAGTTTGCTGATGGGAGCTGCGGGCGCGGGGGTGTTGCGCGGTTGCATGCCCGGGGACGGCTGGCCGGGTTCGGCCGGGGTGGTGGTTGTCATAGAGCCAATCTAGCGCCGGGGAGGCCGGCCGGGCTGGCGGTTTTCGGACGCGTCACGGCAAGAAACTGCCAATGTTCGCTCGATTGCCAGGTCGGCGACCTCCTTGAGCACGTCCCGTAGTCACTATTGGGGAGTCGTGCAGACCTCGATTTGGGAATATCGCCATCTATGCTCTAAAGTTTTAGAGTCCAGTTCGGACGGGTGAGAACCGAAAAGAAACGCATAAAGTGTTGTTTTTCCTCGCATAATCCGAATTGAGTTCAGGCCCCCATCGTCTAGCGGCCTAGGACACCGCCCTTTCACGGCGGCGGCACGGGTTCGAATCCCGTTGGGGGTACGCAAGGCAAGTGGTAAATCGGATGAAAAATGTCTGGTAAGCTAGAAGCCTTGAAAAAAACGCGGTAGAGATACTGCAAACGCAAGGCCCTGTAGCGCAGTTGGTTAGCGCGCCGCCCTGTCACGGCGGAGGTCGCGGGTTCAAGTCCCGTCAGGGTCGCTCTGAGCACCGGAAGTAATTTCGGTTCTCAAGGTGACTTGTCACCTAGGCTCTGTAGCTCAGTTGGTAGAGCGTTCGACTGAAAATCGAAAGGTCACCGGATCGACGCCGGTCGGAGCCACCACTGGGAAGCATCAGTTCTTCGGAACTGGTGCTTTTCTTCTTTAACGCATCGCCAGGTGGCCCGGGTGGGGTTAGGGTGCGAAGCGTAGGCCCCCATGTGCGCCTACGCTTCGCGCCATGGCTAGGCTTTCAGCTTCGGCTTCACATCCTTGTTGTAAATGCCTTCCAGTGTTCCCTTCAACTCGATCAGCGTTGCCTGCACATCGGCCTTTTCATTCATGATCCTGGTGGCTGCCCTGGCCAGCTCCTGGTCTCCGCCGGGGAGGAAGGTTCGGGCAAAGTCCTGCGTGCGTGTCACTTTGAGCTGGTCTACGACAGTTTGGAATTCCGGTGTCTGGGCAACAATCGCCGAAATATCTGCCGCCTCGGCGACGGGTAGGTACCCGGTTGCAGCAGACAAAGTAGACGTGCTCTGCGCATTCGTCATGAATGTGATGAACTTGGCCGCTGCAAGCTGCCGTTCCGGCGACGTTTTGCTGGCGATCACCAGGCCGGAACCGCCCGTGGGACAAACCTGTGAGGCCGCGGCAGAGCCACCCGGCAAGAACCCGACGCCGATCCTCATGTTGGCTTCCTTCGCCGCCTTAAGGGTGGCGGCGAGGTCGGCCGACGAGCTGATCGTGGCGCTGATGGCACCGGCTTGAAGGTCGGTAATGGCATTCTTGGAGGAGACTCCGGCCCAGCCATTCTTCACAATCGAGTCCTGCACCCACTGCATCGCGGCCACAGATTCGTTTGAATTTGCCGTAATCTCCCACTCCTTGGACCAGCCGCCGCCTTGGCCCCAGAGAACGTTTTGAAGGGTCCAGCCGGCGTAACCTGCAATCGCCGGGTACTGGTAGGCGTTCTGATATCCGGCAGCAGAAGCATTTGCCGACTTAATCCTGGGTGCCCACTCGGCAAACTCTTCCCAGGTTTTTGGCGCCTGCTCGGGAACTCCGGCAGCCTTGAAGTGGTCCTTATTGAAATAGAACAGCGGGGTTGAGCGGGCGTAAGGGACCGCCCACAGCTGATCAGAATGTTTGTAGTCGGCGATCAAACCGGACTTGTAGTCGGAGGAGCTCGCCTTGACTGCTTTGAGGAGGTCATCGATGGGGAGGATGGCACCCGAGACGGCGTATCGGAACCACCACACGTCTGATGCGACAACCACGTCCGGCACTTCGCTCCCGGCCTGGGAAGTCTGGAACTTTTGCGCAACTTCCTCATAGTTTGAGCCTCCGGTGATGAGGTTGACTTTGATATCCGGATTGGCGGCTTGGAAGGCCTCAATCAGCTTCTGTTCCGTTTCCCGGGACTTGCCGGGATGGCTGGACATGAAACTGATGCTTGGAGCAGGTTTGATCTTGGACCAATCCTCTGGGGAGAGCGTCTTTGCTGCTGTGCCCCCGGTATCGGTGGAGGGACCACCGCAGGCTGCAATCGCGACGGCGGTGATTGAGGCTCCAGCCAAGCCGAGGAAATGCTTCCTGGAAAGTGATTTTGACATAGGGGAAGTGCCTTTCTAGTGATCGAGGTGCTTGAGCATCCCCGAAAGGTGGAGTTTTAGCCGGTAACCGAGCCCTGCGTGAGCCCGGAGACGATGTACCGCTGCAGAGCGGCAAAGATGAGCAAGATCGGTAGAAGGACGATCACCGCGCCGGCCATGAGCATGCCCCAGTTCTGGGTACTGCCATCGCTGTTGACCAGCTGCGTCAGGCCGACAGGAAGGGTCATCATGTCTGGATGGTCCGTGACGATCAGCGGCCAGATGTACTCGTTCCATTCAGAAACGATGGTCACCAAGGCCACGGTCGCGATGCTGGGCACGGACACCGGGACAACGATCTTCCAGAGCTTGCGCCAGTGGCCCGCACCGTCAATTTCCGCGGATTCCAGGATCGCCGGCGGCAGTGTGAGGAAATGCTGCCTTAGCAGGAAGGTGCCAAACGCCGTTCCCAAGCCTGGAAGGATAATTCCCCAATACGTGTTGAGCCCTCCCATGCCTGCGATCAAAACGTAATTGGGAAGCACGGAAACCTGTGGCGGAACCATCAGCGCAACCAGAATCAGCAGGAAGATGACCCTTTTAAAGGGAAAACGGACAAACACGAGTGCGTAGGCCGTAAAGACGGCAAGTACGCACTTGATGGTGGATCCGATGACTGTGACGATCACGCTGTTGAGGAAGAATCGCGCGAACGGAACAGTAGATGCTGCGTCAGCGTAGTTCTGAAGGTTTGGCGTCTTCGGCAGCAGAGTCAGGTTTGTGGTCACGATTTCGCCAGGCGCTTTGAGGGAAGACAACATCATCCATAGGAGCGGCACGAAGACCACCAGAGTTGCCAGCAGGAGGGGGACGTAGCCCCCGGCAATCGTCTTGCCAATGTTTTGCCAGGAGAACGGACGGTCACGGTGAGGTGTGGCTTCAACGGTGTTGGTGCTCATGAGTAGTGAACCTTTCGCTCCACGAAGCGCAACTGCACAGCTGTCATGACGAGCAATCCGGCGAACAGCACAACCGAGATGGCCGCGGAGTATCCGGCCCGGTTGTAGGAGCCGAATGCCTGGAGGTATGAGTCAAAGATCAGGGTGCTGGTTCCGTTGCCGGATGGAGTCATGATGCGGATGATGTCGAACGCCTGCAGGGAGCTCAGCAGTGAAGTGATCAGGAGAAAGAAGGTGGTGGGGGAAAGAAGGGGAAGCACCACTGACGTGAAGCGCCGCAGGCTACTGGCACCATCCAACGCGGCAGCCTCCAAGAGCTGAGTCGGAATGGACTGCAGACCTGCCAGATACACCACGGCGCAATAGCCGAGGTTCTTCCACACGTACACGATGATGACCATGAGGAGCGCGAGCTTCGGATCGTTGACCCACTGGGGACTCGCCTGGCCAACTGTGCGGAGAATCCATGAAAGGACGCCATACGTCGGATCGAAAATAAACAACCACACCAAGCCAACCCCCACGCCGGAAAGGACGTAGGGCGCGAAAACCACGGCACGGGCAAACGTTGTGCCCTTCAGTCTCTGGTTAAGAGCCAACGCCACCAGCAGGCCCAGGATCATCGCACCGCCAACGGTGGTGATCGTAAATATGGCTGTTACGCCCAGCACGCTTGAAGCGTCAGGGGAGGTAAAGAATTCCACATAGTTACCCAGCCCCACTGACGTTGCGGTGGCTGCCCCAAGGGTCCAGTCCAGGGTGGAATAGTAGAAGTTAGTGACGAGCGGACGGTAGGTAAAGAGGACGATGAGCAGGACATTGGGTGCCGCGAAAGCTGCAAAAACCCATGCGTCCCTGCGTGTTCTCCGATTCCACCGTCGGTTCTTCGGGGTGCTTATTGGCGGTCTGTGGACCGGTGCCCTGCTGGTTTGCGCGTCACTTGTGTCTAATCTGCCCATGGAAAACCCTCACGTTGACCCCCTCGTCATCGCTGTCCGGGCGACTTAGCACTTGCAAAAAAGCATTTGTTTCACGTTTGACCTGACAACCTAACTTCAGGTCATGGTCAACCTACACATAAAGATGGCCGATCACAAGAGCCCATTCGCGGCGGCGGAAAATGGGATCTTTTTGCCGTGTGATCTGGTCCTGCAGGCTTCAACGGCGCATTCAAATACCATGCTAGTACGTCCTAACAAAGCTGGATGTGACGTTTGCACGAATGTGCAAGAGCGTTGACTGGAACGTTCTGGGACCTGAAGAATTAGCAGAGGACCGGCTCGCGTCGTTTCTACCTTGAGCTGCCTTTGCATGGAACATCCGTATCGGACTGGACCTTCCATGTGGGACGGAAGAAGGGGGTGATAACCGAATCGGAGCACTACGTGATCTTCAGCGCGGATACGCAATGGTGGCAGATGTGTCTGGCCTTGGCCGCAGCACTTGTCCTGTCCACAGCCATAGGGTTTGAACGCCAGAGCAAGAACAAGTCTGCGGGCATGAGAACACATGCCATGGTTGGGTTGGGCGCCGCGCTGTTTATGGTCGTGAGCAAATACGGCTTCAGCGACGTATTGATGGTGGACCTGGTTCGGCTGGATCCCTCCAGGCTGGCGGCTCAAGTGGTCTCCGGCATTGGCTTCATAGGGGCGGGGCTCGTGTTCGTGCGGCGTAATCAAGTCCGCGGATTGACCACGGCAGCCTCCATCTGGGTTACAGCTGCAGTTGGGACGTCCGCCGGGGCCGGCCTCTTGCTGCCCGCGGTATTCGTCACCGCAGCCCACTTCGTCATCGTCTACGTCTATCCCGTGGTGACTGCGAAGCTCCGCTTTGGATTGCCGAGCCAGTGGTTGTTGAAAGTTACGTACATGGATGGTGTGGGAGCGCTGAGGGATGTGCTCCGAACATGCACTGACCAAGGATTCCGTGTTCAGGGCTTCGCAACGACGCGGGGTTCGGCCGAGCCCAAGGGCGTGATGGATCGGTTGATGACACGCACAGAAACGGCTGCCACCGCTGACCTCATTGAGATAGAGCTGGAAATCGAAGGCACCATGGCGGCATCCGACATCGTGGCCCAACTGTCTCAACTCACCACCGTTACTGAAGTCTCCCTCGTGGACGAATCGGAATAGGAAGAACGAATGATCGAGATTCAGGGCCACCGAGGCGTTCTGGCCACACGGCATGGGAATACATTGGCGAGCTTCGTCGAGGCACTTAGCCTGGGCGTGGATGCCATAGAAGTCGATGTTTGGCTCACGTCCGACATGCAACTGGTATTGAGACATGACGCCGTCATCGGAACCGCCGACATCAGGTTGGAGACCATGCTTCAGGCCGTGGTTGAGAAGCACCCAGCTACTACCACCGACGTCGATCCTGAAACACGTGCGCCGTCGCTGTCGGAGGCCCTTGCCCTGTTGCGCTTCGCCAATGCCACCGATGTTGTTCTGGACATTGAGGTCAAAACTGACGGCGGGGCCTGGGACTGGTACGGCCACGGAATAGTGACTGAATTGTCCAAAGTGCTGAAGGCCCATCAGGACGAACAGGCCGTGCGCGTCCGCAGCTTTGATCCCCAAATTATCCGGGCAATGTCCGGAATGTTGCCGGGAGTTCCGTTGGTGGCTCTGAGCAGGGAGAGCCCCCTCCGGTCGGTAGGGCTCTATCCTTCCGACCCTAAAGAACTTGTCATCACTGCCTTGGCAACCGGGGCTTCCGCCGTTGCGCCCGCCTCTGGAATTCTCGACGCCGGATTGGTCGCCGAAGCTCATGGCGCCGGACTCAAGGTGTTCCCTTGGACCCTGGTGACAAGTGACGAAATCAGCGCGGCCATCGAACTCGGAGTCGATGGGATCTGCGTCAACGATGTAGCTCTGGCCCGGCAGGTCCTGGGCGGACTGGGTGAGCCTCTTGCCGCACCGCGTCCAATGACGTTGCCATTGCTGCATGCAGGTTCCCCGGCCTAGGCAGAGCAACCTGCCCTGCTTGTGCCTGCGACGGTTTGTGCCTGCCCCCACGGCTATTTTTCAGCGTTGGGGCAGCCCCAGGATTTGGGGTTTTCCTGGCAGGTGTCGGCGACGAGTGCTTTTTCTGTTTTCCAGACCTGGATGGTTTTGGGTGGTGTGGTGAGGTCCAGGG
Organism: Paenarthrobacter sp. 10L420; assembly: GCF_056395385.1. Lineage (NCBI taxonomy): Bacteria > Bacillati > Actinomycetota > Actinomycetes > Micrococcales > Micrococcaceae > Paenarthrobacter > Paenarthrobacter sp. 10L420. The sequence goes on from NZ_JBFTJK010000031.1 coordinate 35,085, forward strand.
TTCCGTTGATGGGCAGTGGGGGTCCGTTGTTCACGGAGTAGGTTC
>NZ_JBFTJK010000032.1:0-32688 GCF_056395385.1 Paenarthrobacter sp. 10L420
GGCTCGGCTCTTCGTGGTTGCTGGGGAATTGAGTTCGTGTCGTTGAACACAAAGGGGCCCGTGGCCTTGCTGGGATAGTGTGTCTAGGCATTCAACCTAGAACAGGACGAGCCTTGATCGAGCCTACCGGGGTCGCAGCCGACGCTGCCACCGTTCTCTTCAACCTGCCCGACTACGGCGTCATTTCCACCGTTGTTAATGCCGGCGGGCGGCAGGTGATCGTTGAAACCGACCAGCTTCCGGGCTGCCCGAGCTGTGGGGTCATTGCGTCCCGGAGGGAAGAACGTCGTGTTCAACGACTGCGCGATATTCCCGTCACCGGGCCGGTGGACTGCTCTGGTCCAGGTACCGCTGGCACTGCGAAGAAGAGGCGTGCCCTCGGCTGTCGTTCTGTGAATCCACCACCCAGGTGTCACGCCGTGCCCGCTCCATGGCCGGGCTGCGGGATCAGCTCGTGGACGCGGTCATCCGCTCGGGTCGGGCCGTGTCGGAGACCGCCGCCCGGTCCACCGTGTCCTGGTGGATGATCAGGGCGGCGGTGACCGAGGCCTGCCTGCTGCAACTGCCCGAGGTGGACAAGCTCAGCCCGCGGATGCTGGGCCTTGATGAGCACCGGTTCCGGTCCGTGCACTACTTTCAGGACCCGTCAACAAAGGCATGGACACGGTTCGAGCCATGATGACAACCAATGCGGACCTGGACCCGGACAGGTCCTGGTCGACGGCCGCGACCACAAAGGGTGTCGMKGACTGACTATTTGCCAGGCCCTTGGAGTTGTGCCTGGCCCTGCAGGTCGTCGCGATCGCCCCCCGACGGCAYTCAGGAGGGCGTTGCGGATGTGGTTCCCCGCACCGTGGTCGYTGTCGCTCATTTTCACCTGATCTCGCTGACCAACCAGGCCGTGACCAAGACACGGCAGAACATCTCCCAACAGGTCAAGGGCACCGCGGCCGGGCCATCGACAAGGCCTGGGCTCACCGCATGCTCCTGCTGCGAGGCGGCGAAATACTCAGCTGCTGGGCGGGCCCCCGACTCGAGGACGTGTTCGCCCTCGACGATCCAATCGGCACGTTTCAGGCCGTCTGGAAAGTCAAGGAACAGCTCCGGGCCCCGCTCCGCACCGGCTAGCACAAAGACCGTGACAGCAACATCAACTCACGCAGTGGCTTCTGGACTTCAGCAGCTGAAGGCCACCCTCCACTTCTCGATGAGAGGCCAAATTCTGGGAAGAGTTCACCCTCGGCCCCGTAGAACGGGTCTGGAAATGCTATGGGTCTGCGACGGACATATCAATTTTCGTTACCGCTAAGTGATGCCCTGGTTCGAATGGTCAGGCCACCAAGGTGGCCATGATCGGCCAGGAGGACGCTAATCGGAAGATGCGGCCGTCCAACCACGACCAGAGTCCACACAGAAGCTGGACGAAATCAGCTGTGTCGTTCGCAAGCGTGCACGCCGCGCATGTTTACATATCTGACAAAACGAATTCACTGGTGGAAGAGATCAGGATTGCGGAATCCACGCTCAATTTAGTTGGCAGGGTCTTCATCGCTCCCGGAGGCTTTTACTTTGACGGACGCAAGGACAGCCTCGGGAAGCAGGTCGCATGTACGTTGCAGTCAAGGTTGTGGACGCTATTCAATGCGCTGTGCAAATCATTCGACGGATCGCCATCCCCATTGATAGGGCCGAGCATCGAAGTCGCTAAGCTTCTTGAATCAGAACAGTTGAAGGAATCGAGAGCATCGGTGCCTAAATACTGCGAGTGGCAGATGAACAGAGGGGAAATGGATCCGGAGGTTCTACAGCCGGGCGTCAACTTGCTCGAATCTATGCGCTCTGTCGGCTACTCACTCGAAGCGTCCATCGCCGACCTCATCGACAACAGCATCACGGCGACAGCGAAGCACATCGTCATTGACGCTGACGTTGTCGATGGCAAGTACGTCGCGATCCTGGACGATGGATGCGGTATGACTCCGCGGGACGCTCGCGAGGCCTTGCGGCTGGCAGGAACGCTAGGAGACCGCAAAGAGTCGGACCTCGGTCGTTTTGGGCTTGGCCTCAAGACGGCGTCGCTGTCACAGGCTCGCTGCTTGACCTTGATCACGAAGCGCGGCGGCATGGTCACTGCTTTACGTTGGGACATCGACTTCGTGCACAAATCAGGTCAATGGCTCCTCATTGTCCTGGATGAGACCGACATCAGAGGCCTGCCTTTGTGGGCCGAGTTTGATGCTCAGCCCACTGGGACGCTCGTTCTTTGGAACGAACTTGACCTCCTGCTCGGTGACACAATCTCGCCCGGATCCTATCTCGCTGAACGGCTCGGGGGAGTCCGTTCTAGTCTCTCGCTCGTCTTTCACCGCTTTCTCGCTGACCGCCGCGATCGGATCACCATCACCGTTAACGGGATAGCGCTGCGGTCGATTGATCCGTTCCTGTCCGACAATCCGAAGACCCAGCGCACAGCACCGGAGTCGCTTCGCATCGGAGGCGACGAGGTGCGTGTAGAAGGTTTCACGCTTCCCCACCCCTCTGGTCTTACGACCGAGGAGCGGCAACGGCCAGACCTCCGTGAGGGTATGCGGGAGGCGCAAGGATTCTATGTGTACAGGAACCGCAGGCTTATCTCGCACGGTCACTGGTATGGCCTAGCACGCATGAACGAACTGTCGAAACAGACCCGCGTCCAAGTTGATGTGCCGAGTACGCTGGACGCGCTCTGGCAACTCGACATCAAGAAGTCTCGTGCTGAGCCACCCCAGTCTTTCAAGCTGCGCCTCCGACAGCTCATTGACCCCATCCTCAACCGTGGGCGCAAGGTCCACGCCTTTAGAGGGAGGCGAGAGAATACCGAAGTCGCGCACGTTTGGACGAAACTGAAGACCCGCGACGGCTTCGGCTATGAGGTGAACCTCGAAAGTCCGCTCGTCGAGTCGGTCCTTTCCCGCCTCGCCACCGATGACGCCGAGAGAGTCGTCGGCTTGTTGCAGACCATCGCAAGCACCTTTCCTCTCATGGATGCCTACGTCGAGGTCGCAGCCAACGTCCCTTCGGTCACTCGGAAACCTGAGCGTGAGGCACTCATCACGAGTCTCCAAAACATTCGACGGTCAGGGCTGTTCAGTACAGACCCCGAAATTGCCCTGACACAGCTAGCCAACGTCGAACCGTTCAACAGCTATAACGATTTAAGTACGCTTGTCTATCTCGTCTGGAAGGACGCCGATGCCGCTGAATGACCGTCAAACAGATTTCAAGGGGTACCTCAAGGATCAGTTGTTCAATAGAGTTCGTCCGCTGACATTTGACGAACTGGAGACGAAGGCCGCGGGCTTTGCCTCGTTGCTGTTCGAGGACCTCACCATGACCGAGATCGGCGAAGTCCTCCAGGAGCTGACCCAGGAGAACGCAGTGGAGATGGCTCTTGGCGACTCCATCGTCGACCCGACGACGTTCCGGCCTTGGATAGCTCAGCGCCGGAAAGAGGTCGAAACACCCCGCTGGAAGGCGTACGAGAAGTTACTCGTCAGTCGGGACTGGGAAGCGAAAGTCATCAGAACCCTCGACTCGCAGACCGACGACGTACTCGAGCTGCTGGGTGATCCACTCCAGGTCGACGGGACATGGCCTCGACGTGGTCTCCTCATGGGTGAAGTTCAGTCCGGTAAGACAGCTACCTACCTCGGCGTCCTTAATAAGGCTCTCGACTACGGCTACAGCGTGATCGTCGTCATTGGTGGCCACACCGAGGACTTGCGGCAGCAGACACAGACAAGATTCGACACTGACCTGCTCGGAATAGATTCCGAAACATGGGAAGACGGCATCAACCATGCCGCCATACGGAATGTGGGTGTCGGTGAAATTCACCGCCTCCGTGCCCACCTGATGACGACGGTCCGACACGACTTCTCAAAGTCAAAGCGCGGTTCAAGCATCACTTGGGTTGAGGGCGGGCTCCCAACGGTATTCATCACCAAGAAGACCCCCTCACTCCTGGACAACATCCGAACGTACATCAAGAGCCAAGCGCCAGGCGGTCGGCTTGACATCCCCCTTATCGTCGTGGACGACGAATCAGATTGGGGAAGCCCGAACACACGCGACAAGACTGACCCGACGAGCGTCAACAAGGCGATCCGTGCACTCCTCGATGTCTCGACGCGCAGTTCCTACCTGGCGATTACAGCTACCCCTTTCGCCAACATCTTCATTGACGACCAAGCATCATTCGAGTTCGTCGAGAAGCCGAGGCGTGGTGAGCCAGTAGCCGACGGCCCCGGGACCGTGCTCCACGACCTATTCCCGAGCGACTACATCCGAGTCATGTCCCCACCAACCACATACCGCGGAATAGGAACCTACTTTCGCGAGGCCGACCACACTTCGATCACCACCGAGGTCGATGACTGCCTGGCGATCCTTCCAATCAAACACAAAAATCACCACCCCGTCATCGCACTCCCGGAGTCGATGGAAACCGCGATAATCGAGTTCCTTCTCGGGACGGCCGTGCGCCGCCTCCGCGAGCGGAGGATCAAGGCCTCCTCGATGCTCATCAACGTTTCTCGGTTCAAAAGCGTAGAACGCCAGGTCTCGATACTGGCCGACAAGTTTCTCCGGCAGACAGTCGGCATGATCCTCGGCGAGTTCGCCCGGCAGACTGCAATCAAAAGCGTCGCAGCCATAAGAGTTCACGACATATGGAACGAGCGTTTCGCCAACGTGAACGATGTCGAATGGCAACAGGTAGCTGAGAAACTCGTCGAGATCGCACACGGGTTCAGGATCGACCTCATCAATGGAGACACTGCGAAAGAGCGCGCGAAGCGCCGGAAACAAATGACCCTCGCAGAGCGGCAAGCCGACGACCTCGACCCGAAGATCGTAGTCGGCGGCGACATCCTCTCCCGCGGCCTCACCTTGGATGGCCTCCAAGTGAGTTATTTCGTCAGGGAACCCCGCACAATGGACACCCTCATGCAGATGGGACGCTGGTTCGGTTACCGCCCCCGCTTCGATGACCTTGTGCGCATCTGGATGCCGGAAAGGACCCGAGCGGACTTCACCCACTCCGCTGAAGTCACCGAGGAACTACGGGAGACACTCATCGACATGAAAGCACGCGGGCTCACGCCGAGGGACTTCGGCCTGCGGGTCCGCGTGCATCCTGACAGCGTCGATATCGTGGCGGCGAACAAGGGACGCGACACCGAGTTCGTCGAGATCGGTCCAATCGTCTGGGAAAACCGCCTCGCGGAATCCTACGATCTCACCGGCGACGAAAACGTTGACGAGGCAAATCAGGCTGCCGTCGAGAATCTGATAGCACGTCTCGACCCTGCCGAATCGGTGAAAACAAGCGGCGGGTTCGAATCGTGGCAGCATGTGTCCCTCGACACAGTTCTGGAATTTTTCCAAACCTTCCAGGGGTCACCGGGCACACCAGCCAATCAACCCTTCGGCCGGCACACCGACGGGACTCTGCCAATAACGGATGCTTTCAAGGTTACGCCCGGACGCGATCGCTGGAGCGTCGTGTTGGTGAGTAGCGGAGAAGGGAAGCCTCACAAATTCGGAAACGATTTCGAAGTCACCATGAGCGTCCGAAACAACATGGGACGTAGTCGAATAGACGGGCACATCCGGCTCGACCGCCGCCGCGTAGCCACCCCGGGCGACGTCATCGGCTCGCTCTTACCGCCGGAGCGCGAGGCAATGGAAAAGGAGCCTCGTTACACGAGTGGCGGCAAGCCGATGTCATCGCAAAAGCAGACACTCGAATGGATCAATCACCCGATTCTGATGATCTATGCCGTCAGCGCAGATGAACCGGCCATCCCGCAGGACTCCTCAGATCTCACGCAGGTTGAAACAGGTCTGACGCGGGTCGCGGTGGCAATTGCATTCCCGAAGATGACTCAGGAACAGATCGTGAATGCCACTCGCGATTCGAAAACCTACCAGGTCAACCAGGTCTACTGGCGCGCCTACAACGGCTTCGTTGAAGACCAGGGTGACGACGAAGTCGACGAGAACGAAAACTGATGGATGCCACTAGCCTGAGATCGCAATTCGAGCAGGTGCTCGCGGCCGAGAGCGGACGAATCATAGTCATCGCCCAAACGCCTTTCATGTTTGCGGCCGTCAATGACAATGGCCGAGCAGCCCTATTCGTCCGTGTTTCGCTCAAGCCCTCACAGGTCGTCCACGACGGCCAAGGCTTTCTTGTGAAGACAACGCGGAGCGGAAAGAATGACTATGTGCAGATCACGGCCATTGACCAGGGACTTCCTCCCCTGTTCCTGAAGCTGATCGAGTACGTCCTAGATCGAGTGTCTGCGTCGACATCAATTCATGAGGGAGCCGAGGTTCTGATCCGGTCGATTGCAGAGTATCGGCGCTTCGTCGGTCAGCGACGCGGTCGCCTATCCGAAGCCGTTGTGCGCGGCACCTTTGCGGAACTCCTTTTCCTACGAACAATCATCGCTGGTGGCATGGATGTGGAGGAAGCAGTGACAGCATGGCGGGGGCCCTGGGCAAAAGCGGGCCTGGGCATGCATGACTTTACCTTCGCCAACGGGCGCGGAATCGAGGTGAAGTCTACTCACCAGCCGGCCGACACTATTCGCATATCGTCGCCGAGCCAACTCGTCCCATCAGATCTACCGCTCGATGTCCTTGTGCTGCCACTCGAAAACGCGCCGGATGGATCCACCATGGCGGTTCCTTTCCGTGAGTACGCGCTTGAAACCGGCGAGGCCGTCGCGGCTGCCGGCCCGGGTGCGGCTGAGAAATGGGATGCCGCGTTGGAAGCTCTCACATTGGACCTATCCGACGAGTGGTACGACAAGTACCGTTTCCTTCCCGGCGAATGGCGACGGCTTGCAGTGAAGCATGGATTCCCGCACCTCGACATCGCTTCCCTTCCTGCCGGGATAATCGACGTCCACTACTCCCTCGAATTACTGAGGCTGACCGCCTTCGTGGCCCCGTTCAGCGAACTCCTCTCCGAGATGGAATTGTCGTGAGCACTCAAGCCGATGACCTTCGCAACGAGATCAAGGTCGAGTCCGTAGCCGGCGAAGGCGCCTTCGAGATTGAGGCGTTCGCCGAAGCGTTCGCCCGGAGGCTAGAAGATTCGGAAGCGGTAGCGGATCTCAATGTCGAGCCGCTTCGCTGCAACGGACCCCGAAGGAAGCGCCTCGAACTTCTTGGGTACGCAGAAAGCCCAATTGAGCAGTCCCTTGTGATACTGGCTGGACGCTACTTCGGCAGGGACGCAACACTCACGATGAGCGATGCCAAGGACGCCATCGGACGTGCAACCGGATTCATCGAAGCGTCTGCAAACCACTGGCTGACGTCCAACCTGGAGATGTCGTCGCGCGAGTGGGAGTACGCCGATTACTTCTCGAAGCTGATTGCTGGCGAAAAGATCGCCAGAATCCGGGTAATCCTCATCACCGATGGCCTGATGAGCGGTCGCATCCGCACGATTCCGAGTGGCACCGTTGCTGGTCTGAAGACTACCTACGAGATCTGGGACCAGCCACGAATCTTGGACGCCACGTTGCCCGAGCGGGGCAGCGAAGACATCCGTGTTGACTTCACGAAGTGGCTACCCTTTGGACTTCCGTGTCTGGCCACCCGCAGCAGCGACGAGACCACCAGGACCTACCTCGCGGTCATCCCGGCCCGCGTCCTCGCGGATGTGTTCGATGAATACGGTAGCCTGCTCCTGGAATCGAATGTACGGACCTTCTTGAGCGCGCGGGGTCAGGTTAATCGCGGCATCCAGAACACCCTGGCTCAGGAGCCTGCGAAATTCCTGGCCTACAACAACGGGTTGACGACCACAGCTACTGCAGTCGAACTCGGTAGCTCAACTGAAGGGATGACGATCCGTGGCCTCGACCGCTGGCAAATCGTGAATGGCGGTCAAACGACCGCCTCCATTGCACATTTCCTGCGCAACAACAAGAGCGATGCCGACATCGACGAAGTTTCCGTACAGATGAAACTCGTAACCGTCAGCGAATCCGACTCGGCAACCGTGGTGCAGGCGGTCGCCAAGTACGCGAACAGCCAGAACAGAATAAGTGCAGCGGACTTGTTCTCCACGCACGAATTCCACATCCGTATGGAACAAATCAGCCGACGTCTTAAGGCGCCGGCAAAAGAGGGTCAGCAGTACCAGACCGGTTGGTTCTACGAGCGCGCGAGAGGGCAGTGGGAGAATGCTCGAAACGCGCGTGGATCCGCCGGTGAGCAGGCAAAATTCGAGCTGGAGTACCCGAAGTCCCAGCGCATCACAAAGACAGACTGGGCCAAGTACGATTACTGTTGGAACCAGCACCCTGACCTTGTCAGCAAGGGTGCCCAATCCGTCTTTGCCGACTATGCCACGAACGTAGATATGCAGTGGACAAAGAACGATGGCAAGGGTGCTGACGTCTACGGAGATAGCTATTTCCGGGCAGGTATCAGCAAAGCAATTTTGTACGAAACGCTGCGCTCCCAGGTTCTCAAGCAGGATTGGTACAAGGCAGCCCCCGGTTACCTCGCGAACATAGTTGCATATGCGATCTCTCGCTTTGCCTTCGAGCTTGGAGTTCAGTTCGAGGGAGCCCACTTCGACTTCATTCGAGTGTGGCAACGCCAGACGATAAGTGACTTGACACTCAAGGCGCTCATCGGGATGGCCCACGCAGCGCAGCAACACCTAACCGACCCGAGCCGCCCACAAGCGAACGTGACCCAGTGGGCGAAGCAGCAGGCGTGCTGGGAGCGATTCAAGAAGGTCAACGTTCTACTCGGAAGTGGCATGAGGAACGACCTCGTCGCAGCTGACGAAGCGCGAGGGCATGCCATTGACGACCGCAAGCAACGCGCTATGGACACCGGCTTTGAGGCCGTCAAACGCGTCCTGGCAGTCAGTCCGGTGGTGTGGAAAACGGTCTATCACGCGCAAGTCCCGATTTCCCCCTCAGAGAAAGATCTCGTGGAAGTATTTGGGCTTCGTCAAGGGAGGGTCCCCTCTGACCGTCAGGGAGCCGTTCTACTGCGACTACTAAGGCGAATGGCCGAGACCGGAATCATCGGGCGCGACGACTACTAGCTGATCCTTCCTCGAATTCTCGATCATGAGCAGGCCGACGGGAACGGCGATGATGCCACGGTTTTGTTCAGACACTTTCAGGATTGCGCGCATCCGGGTTTACGAAAAGGCTCCATAGGACTGGGCCACCTACATCGTACTCAATATTCACGTGGAAGGGTTTCATCTGCCATCTATCCCAATGCTCGCCAAGCCGGCGGGCGAAAGCCCTTAGATCAGCAAAGTCATGAAACCCTCATGAACCGCTGCAGCATTCTACAAGTCCGGGCTATCAGCCACGAAGTCCGATGATAGGACACAAGTGCTTCACCCATCCTGGACGGGCGCCCGGAGGGATCAGATCCTTGCCGCCGTCAGCCCGGGTAGTCCACTCCCAGCTGGGCGAGGAACTGCCTGCACTGCCCGCCAAGGTTGTACGTAATGGACGACGCCGCGTGGCTACCAAGGCCCTTCGCGTACACGGTCCCGCCGATGGTCAGCGGCCTGCGGTTCGCGTCCCCCAACGCCTGGCCACCGTTGCTCATGTCCAGTTCAGCCGGTCCCCAACCGTTGGTCATGCTGGACCAAGGAACGTCGCTGGCATATACGACGCCGGCGGGTGGCGGTGGCAATTCAGCCGCGATTGCTGCGGGGCTGGCTGCGACTACGGCAGCAACCAGCGTCGCCCATATGAACGCTGCGGATGCGGTAGTTGCGGCCAGACGTCTGGCCAGGGTTTGTGGGTGCAAGTGAGGCTCCTCACTGAGTGGGTTTCCTCAAGGAGTTTCTTGTGGTCGCACCGCGGAGGGCAACGAAATGCACAGGACTGAACACGGTCGCGCAGCGCCCCTACAGCCTCACCTTGTAGACGTGGTGGGTGGATTCAGCGGGGAAGTCATCCGTGAACTTCCCGTCCTTCACGGCGATGGTGCGGTTCTGGTTCACTACCTCAACCGTCTTGGGAGTGACACCCGTTGGCAGGGTGAAGCTCCGCTGCCCGGTCTGCGCGTCCTGCGTCATGGCGAAAATGTAGGCATCCCCGTTGTAGCTTTTCAGCATGGTGTCCAGCCCGTCCCCGAAGTTCCACACATAGCTCTGCGTGTTCAGAACCGGCGCCAAAGCCTTCACTTCCGCGTTGATCTCACCCATGGCCTGCACCTGATCCCGGGAGCAGGCGGTGTTGTGGATGCGGACGTCCGCGAGCGCATCTCCAGACATGCACGGGTTATCGTCGCCACCACCAGGTGACTGGGTAAACCAGACGATTCCGCGCGACTCGTGGATGAGCATCGCCCACACCTGGGCTTTCACCCTGTCCGGCGTCATCTGGTCGGACAGGTCATGCTCCCCTTCGGGACTAAGCACTGTCGGCACCATCCAGATGGGCGAGTACACACCCCTCGCGGCGTTGACCTCCTGCATCACCTGCATGGCTTTCGCGTACGCCGACGACGTCTGGCAGGTGGCCGTCGTCGTCGGGTTGTATCCCTGGGGTGTGCGCAGCCGCCATTCCCGGCAGGCACCTGCATAGTAGTAGTTGGACGTCGAGGACACGTCCACGGTCTCCCAATAACGCTTGGTGATGTCCATCGGCGCGTCGTAGCTGATGAGGGATGGAGTCCAGTTGGCGTAGGTAAACCGGCCCTCCTCCTTGGCCTTCAACTCTGCGATGGTCTTGTTCATGTGGGCTACCCCCTCATCCCAACCGAACCTGCCATCTACTTCGTCGTCGACGTAGTTGCCCGGGAGCTGAGCCCAGTCATCCGATGCGTTCTTCACTTTCATGAGCGAGAACATGCCGTACTGATCGAAGAGGGCGTAGTCAGTGTCCGGGTTCAGTTGGACGTAGAAGTTGATGCCATGTGCTTTGTCGAACTGCATCTGCTCGCCGTTACCCGATGCGTACCAGACGCCGATGGGGAAGAAGCCCGGGTCGTCCCACCCTGCGGCGTCGGCCTTGCTGAACTTCTTATAGAAGTCCGGACCACCGTCCCAGGGAATCCTGGCGAGTTTGGCCAATACCGCTGGAGGCGTTGCGGAGGGCGAGCCTGTCGATGAGGCAGACGCCGTGCCTGTCGGGGTTGCTGACGAGCTCGACGGCGGGGCGCTGGGGTCCGTTGTTGCCGTGCAGCCGGTGAGTAACAGGACGGCAACCGCTGCTGCCGCTGTGAAGTAGCGAAGGCGCCTCATTGCTCCTCGATTCCGTCCCGATTCGGTGAAACCTGAATGTCTATAGGATGACAGGGCTTTCCGCCAGCCCCTAACAAAACTTCGGCGATCCGGATAAGCTCCGGTCCATCGCGTGATGGCTATGTTGCTAATGGGGGTAACAGTGATGTTCCGATCAGGGTCGACTACTAATGCACGGCGCACTACTCATGCATTGCAAAGGGTTGGAAGCCGGAGACGCCCGCTTATCCTTGGCGCAGCCGTGGCCATGGTTGCGGTCTTTTTCTTGGGCCTCATGGTGGTTCCTGCCCAAGCAGACAAGACCGCCACCCAGGCTTTGAGCGTCCCCAGCAACAACTGGGACTATATCTACATCGGTACCGAGTACTTTCACGACGTTCTTGCCCGTGACACAGCGGGCGATCTCTGGGTCTACGCCGGCGATGACCATGGTGGCTGGATAAAACCCCGCTTCAAAATGGGCGAGGGGTGGAATGCCATGACGGCGATTGTGGGTCCGGGCGAATTCCAAAGCGAGTACACGGACGACCTCCTGGCCAGGGATGCAAACGGCGACTTGTGGCTCTACCCCGGCACGGGCCGTGGGGTTCTCCAGCCCCGAATGCAGGTGGGCGTGGGCTGGAACGTCATGACTGCTTTGGTGGGACCCGGTGACTTCAACGGTGACCACAGGGTGGACCTCATGGCCCGTGACGCCGAGGGGCGCCTCTGGTTGTATCCCGGTGACGGCCAGGGCGGATGGCTCCCACGGTTCCAAATCGGCGAAGGCTGGAACATCATGACGGCCCTTATCGGTCGCGGCGATTTCAACGAGGACGGGAAAATGGACCTCCTTGCCCGCGACACCAGCGGCCGCCTTTGGCTCTACCCCGGAAACGGAACCGGCGGATGGCTGCCGCGGATGCAAGTCGGCGAAGGCTGGAACACCATGACCGCAATCATTGCTACCGGAAACTTCGACATCCATACCCAGGGGAACTCGCAGATCATCGCCAGGGACACCAATGGCATCCTTTGGCTCTATCCGGGGATTGGAAGCCGCCATCTGGAGCCGCGGAAACAGATCGGAGAGGGCTGGAACGTCATGACCGCGCTGGTCTGATCCTTCCACCTTGCTGGATCTGGTGGAGGCGAGTGTTTATCCGCCGGACGTCCAGCCGCGCTCGTGAAGTCGCTCAACGCCGTCGAGCAGCAGATCGAGAGCGAACTCAAACTCAAACTGGTCATCGCAACCGTGGCCCACAACTGACGCGTCGTCGTGGGCGGCGGCCAGGGCGATCTTCAGGAGGTGAGGATGGCTCTCGGCCATGTGCTGAATCATCGCCGTCTGCGCGTCAGGCGTGATTTCGGTTGGCTCCCGTCCTTCTGAGTCGTCAAACACTTCCTGGGTGAATCCCCACATGCGGCTGCCCAAAGCGTGCATGACGTGATGGGTGAGGTCGGGGGTCAGCCCGCCGGCCAGAAGCAACCCGGCGAGGGTGTCCATGTACTCCAGCACAGCCGGTGTCGTGTTTGTTCTGGTCTCGATCACGGAACGAGCCCACGGGTGCACCATGAGGGCGCGTCGCGCCGAGAGCACTCTCAGCCGGACAGCACTCTTCCAATCTGCATCGCGGATTGGAGGATCGATCTCGCCCACAATGGTGTCCACCATGCCGTCGAGGAGTTCCTCCTTGTTGGCTACGTGTTTGTAAAGCGCCATGGGTACGACGCCGAGTTCCTGAGCGAGTCGTCGCATGCTGAGCGCGTCAATGCCAACCTCGTCTGCAAGTTCGACGGCGGCGCGAAGCACACGCTCCCGGTTCAGGGGAATCCTGCGCGTCTCCATTTGTTGGCTCATGGGCCCTCCAGCCTGATCGTTTGCGCCAACCATTGACAGTGTGTACAGCGTACACCTACGCTTTCGCTCATGAAGGTGTACGCCGTACACCTACGAATCAAAAGGGCCAGACCATGAGATCAGAAAGCTCCACCCCTGTGTTCCAAAGCCGCTTCCGCCGGGCGCAATGGCCCGTCCCCACTGGATTGATCTTCCTCAGCCTCATCCCGGTGATTGCCGGGGCAAGCCGCCTTACCGAACTGACGGGCGGCGGCGCCGTGACGCCACAGAACGAGCGGTTCTTCGACTCACCCATATCAGTGGTCACCCACATTGTCTGCGTCACCGTCTACTGCCTGCTCGGAGCCTTCCAGTTCGTCCCCTCACTTCGCACCGGCAGGCGCAAGTGGCACAGGATGACGGGGCGCATCCTCGTTCCTGCGGGCCTCCTTGCCGCACTCTCCGGCCTGTGGATGTCGGTGTTCTACGCGCTACCGGACGGCGACGGCGAGGCACTCCTGATACTTCGGCTCGTCTTCGGATCGGCCATGGCGGTAAGCATCGTCCTCGGATTCATGGCTGTTCGGCGCCGGGACTTCGTTGTGCACAGTGCGTGGATGACCCGGGCTTACGCAATCGGTCTCGGCGCAGGAACGCAGGCCCTTATATTCCTGCCCTGGATGCTTGTTTTCGGCCCTACAGACGAGGCGACCCGGGCGGTACTCATGGGCGCCTCCTGGATTATCAACCTCGCCGTCGCCGAGTTGGTCATTCGCCGGCGGGCAAGGAAATCGGCACCAGTGCTCCATCCTGTGAGGCGATCCGTTCAGACCTCAGTGAAATCGTCACGATAATCTGCGCGCCCGTCGAAAGCTTGGCACTGCCCAGATTGTCATTTCGGAAATTTCCGACATATCATTATCGAGTGCTTCCCGACGTCTTCGGCGCCCTCGCGAACCCTTCGCGGCGTACCATCCTCGATAGCCTCCGTGAGGGTCCCTTGACGGCGGGCGATCTCACGGGTCGTCTGGACCTCAGCCGCTCTGCTGCCTCCGAACATTTGGCAGTCTTGCGCGAAGCTGGCCTGATCCGCGAGGAGCGGCAAGGCCGGAACAGGATCTACCACCTTAAGGCCGAGGGCCTGCGGGATGCCAGCAACTGGCTGAAGCACTATGAGCAATCTTGGAACCAGCGGCTCGACGCCCTGGCCGAACTATTGGATGAGGAAAACACTCCATGACCGAAAACGCCATCAAACTCGAGCGCACCTTCCCGCACCCCAAAGAGGCAGTGTGGGCAGCCCTGACCACGCCCGAACTCCTTGCCCGCTGGTGGGCTGCCGGCGACATCGCACCCGTGGTGGGCCACCGCTTCACCATGGACATGGGTGGATGGGGCCAGCAGCAATGCGAAGTCCTCACAGTGGAGCCCGGTTCAGCCATCACCTTCATGTTCGCCGAGGGAGTCCTGGACACCACCATTACCTGGCAGCTGGAAGCCACAGAAAATGGCACGATCCTGCACTTTGAGCACGCGGGCTTCCGCCTCGACACCCCCATGGGAAAGCAAGCCCTCGAGGGGATGGGCAACGGATGGCCGGGCCTTCTGGCGCGGATCGACCAGGTCCTGGTTGGCGTTAGCTAGGCCGTCGGCACGAAGGCAGGGTCCGGCGTCGTACATCGAGCGCGGCCAGCATGACGCACCGGCCTGAACCTGAGGAAGGAAATTTCACCTGCAGGATTTTCGGGGCGATCGTCCTCCGTCGGCTTTGTCGATCAGAACGCTGTGTTCGTAGTGCGTTGTCCAGCTCACAGCTTCCAGGTCTTCTGTGGGGGGAGCAAAGGATGTACCGTGAGGCTATACAAAATGTATTTTTTGCCACCGGAGGGAGACGAGATGCTCACCATTCAAGATCGTTTGGCCCGGACTTTTGCCAATCGCGAGTTGAACAGGTTGGACATCCTGCGGTCCTGCTCGATGGCCCACGCCGAGGGGCTGACCCAGGCCGAAATAGCCCGACGGCTCTCCATCTCCCAACCGGAGGTCCATCGGATTCTCCGCAAAATTGAGAACTTCCCGGAGCTGCTGAAGCGGACTCCTCGTGAGGTCATTCTCGATTTTCATGCCGAGAAGATCGGCCACGACGCCATGATGCTCGAGCTGAAGAACTGGCACTACACCTTCGCTGAAGACGCCGAACCGGGCAACCCCGAGGGGGCGCTGGTGGCCGGGGATTGGGACCAAATCGTCGACGCTGTGCACCGGGACCTCATCGATGTCGCTGATTACGAGGCATTGCTGTCGACCGTCCGCCCGACGGCCGCCTAGGTGGATGATGCGACCCTGCGCAGGGTTGACGGAGAGTTAAATGCCCTGACGTCGCTCGGAGGGGAACTCCATCGGCACTCACCTTTGGCCACAAACCGGCCGGGGCAGCTTGTCAGCCCCGAACGCATCCGTTTTCAACGTCGGCTCCTCGACGAGTTCATAGCTGAGGGAGAAGCGGACGTCCAAAAGGACGGTCTGGCTGCCGTGGTAACCGCGGGACCGCCCGGTGCCGGCAAATCGACCATAGTCAGGAACCTTCATCTTGGAGGCCCAGGCTGGCGAATCATCGATGCTGATGAGATCAAACTGAAACTGCTGGATGCCGCGGTGCGCGACGGAATCTTCGACAAAGTGCTGGTCCGACGGTTGGCTGACGGGTACTTCATCATGCCCAATGAACTCTCCAGCTTGGTTCACAACGAATCCGTTCAACTGGCCGACCGACTCATCGAGCGCTCGCTCGAAGCACGCGAGAACGTTGTCATCGAAGGAACTTTATCCTGGCCAGGCCTTCCGCGGCAGTACACCCGGATGCTGGAACTCCACGAATATACGAACGTGACGATTGTGGATGTTGAAGTGGATTGCGCTACGGCGCTCGAGCAGGCTTACTTCAGGTGGAGTGAGGGACGCACGAAGGCAATCAACGGTGACCGGAATGGCGGCGGTCGGTTCACGCCGCGCGAAGCAATCACGGCAATCTATGACGCTTCGGGCTTCAGTGTGTGCAACCAAAACGCCATCGACCTCTTCAACAGCCCCGGCGTGGCCGGCTTCAGCGAGGTGGGGCTGATTGTCTCGACCGGGCCCCTGCCTGAGGACCGTCGGGTCTATCGGAGGATCGTGGGCGACCATGTAGGAGAAGCACCTGGTTATCTGAAGGACACCAAGCGCACGACGAAGGTCGATTAGCCCCACTCTGGATTTAGCACTCGGCGTGCCCGAACCGGAAGTTGCTAGCTCCCCGTGGCCAAAACCACGTTGATCTGATCGCGGATCTCATCTCCGACCTGCTCATCGGTAAGGCCGCCATTGGCGGAGGAGCTCATGCTGATGAACATGATCGCCGAAATGACGCGGGCAATTTTCGCGGGGTCCCGGGCCGTCAATTGCTCATCGCGGCCCAACACCTCTGCGATGGCGGCTTCCGTGCGCATGGTCAACGCAAGGGCCTCCGCGTGGTGGGGTTCGCTGGGATCGCCGAAGACGATCTCTTTCAGGTAGGTCCGGCCGTTCTCGATCTGGACCCGATTGCATTCGATGATGGGTCGGATGATCGCCATGATCCCATCAAGGACGGCCTCTTCCTGTTCCGCGGCGGCGACGCCCGAGTTGAGCGCGTCGGCATATTTGACGTTGTGGACCAGGAGAAGCAGCTCCGCCTTTGTCTTGGCGTACAAGAACAAGGTTCCCGATCCGACGTCGGCCTTGTCAGCCACCTGCTGGGTGGTGACCTCGTCTACGCCGTACTGGGTGAAGAGCTCGCGGGCCGCAGCGGTGATGCGGTCAAGCTTCTCCTGCTTATTCCGCTCACGTCGGCCAAGGGTCTGGGGCACAGCCTGCATTCAAATACCGTATCAGCGGCCCAGGAATTCGAGGGCGACGGGGACGAACTCCTGGTGGTACTGGAAGATTCCGCCGTGCCCTGAATCGGGGTAGATGACGAGCTCGCTGCCCGGAATCCGGCGGTGCATATCGTCGGAGAGTCGGGAGGGGACCATACGGTCGTTGTCGCCGTTGGCAATGAGTGTCGGCTGGGTGATGGCGCCCAGGTTAGCCGGTTCAGTGCGACCCCACTTCTTGATGGCCTTCAACTGCGTCTGGAAAGCCTTGGTCTTGATCGGTGCGTCCAGGTTGGTGGTGCGCTCCTTGAGCTGCTGGATAAATGCCCTCGCGGCGGGCTTGCCAGCGGCATTGCGGTTGAAAAACAGGAATTCCTTGGGGTCCTGGCGGGTCAGGGTGGCTCGCAGGACGTCGTAGTAGGTGACGCGAGCCACCTTATCGATGTCCTCCCCACCGGCAGGACCTGTGCCGGCAAGGACAAGCTTCCGCACCAGCTCCGGGTATTTGACCACCAACGCCTGGGCAATCATGCCTCCGAGCGAGAATCCAAAGAGATCTACTTTCGTGTACCCGAGCGCCTTGATGAAGGTCGCGGCGTCATCCGCCATCTCCTCGATCGTGCCCGGAACGTCGCCGGTAGTGGCACCGACACCACGGTTGCTGAAGGTGATCACGTGGTGCTTCTCGGCGATGGGGTCGATGATGCGCGGGTCCCAGTTGTCCATTGTCGCGGCGAGGTGAACCAGGAAGACGACGGGGATTCCATCCTTCGGGCCCAGCTCACGGTAACTGTAGGTGACGCCGCCAGCGGTAACCGTGCTGACCGGTGCGTCCTTGTAAGCGGTGATGACGTTGCTCATGATATTTGTTCCTGACTTTTTGATTGGCACTAGTTGATTGGCTCAGTGGCTGACGACTGTTTTGCCGCGGACGCCGCCCTTGTCCAGCTCGGCAAGGACGTCCGGCGTCTGGTCGAACGGGACTACCCTGCCGACGACGGGGCGAATTTCCCCGGCGTCGATGAGTGCGGCAATCTCCCGGAGCTGGCTGCCGTTGGCGCGCATGAAGAGGAACTCGTAGGTGACGCCGAGACGACGGGCTTTACGCCGGATGCCAGCACTAATGAGGGCCACAGCGCCCTTCATCACGACGTTCGCGCCGAGCTGTTGGGCGAAACTGGGATCAGGCGGGCCTGAAATGCCGATGGCCTTACCGCCGGGCTTGAGAACCTTCAGTGATCGCTCCAGATTCTCGCCGCCGAGGCTGTCCAGCACGAGATCGTAGCCGTGGAGGATCTCCGCGAAGTCCTCCGTCCGGTAATCAATGACCACGTCCGCCCCGAGCTCGCGGACAAAGTCCGCGTTCTTGGCGCTGACGGTCGTCGCAACGGTGGCACCAAGATACTTGGCAAGCTGGATCGCGATGGAGCCCACTCCCCCGGCTCCCGCGTGAATCAGGACCTTCTGGCCCGGGCCAACCTTGCCGCGTTCCACGAGTGCCTGCCAGGCGGTCAACGCCACCAACGGCAGGGACCCAGCTTCGTCCATACTGATCGACGCCGGCTTGATGGCCAGGTCCGCCTCCGCCACAGCGATCCGCTCGGCAAACGTGCCGATGCGGTCCTGATTCGGGCGGGCGAAGACCTCATCGCCCGGCTTGAAGGACCGTACTTTCGCCCCGACACTGACCACTACGCCGGCGAGATCGTTGCCAAGGATCAGCGGCAGCCTGTACGGGAGAATCTGCTTGAACTCCCCCTGACGGATCTTCTCGTCCAACTGGTTGAGGCCAGCCGCCTTCACCTGCACCAGCACGTCATGCTCGCCGACTAGGGGCTCGGGAACGTCAACCTCTTGCAAGGCTTCTTTGTATTTGTTGAGGACGAAGGCTTTCATTGGGGTTCTCCTGACTGAATAACTGAGTTAACTCAATTCTGAGGCGACTCAGTTCTTAAGTCAAGAGGGTGCCGCGGCGCCACGGAAAACGGCACGAAAAAGGAGACACGTTGTGTCTCCTCACTTTCAATCTATACGGCACTGGGGGGCTTGCCGCAAGGCCTGGGGGTTGCTGCAAAATTGAGAGCCGACGCCGGAAGTACGCGCTGTTTCAGAACGCGCGGTTCCGGCGCCATCAGCCCAGAAAGGAGCTAACAACGTGCCCCTCACAACCAGCGCGTTCAACCTTCCCGAGCACCTCGCGCCCAAAGCAGATCCAGCCCTGATCGCCGCCGATGAGCATCACTTCGCAGCCATCGCTGAAAGCCTCGAGCAGACCATTTCCGAGCTGTCCGATCAGCTCGATGCCATACGGAAAGCCCCCAGTCGCTTCGGCCAGGAGGCAGTGGAGAAGGACGTCGAAACCCGTCGGCTCACTGGTCGACTGCGTGCACTGCGCCGCTTCGGACTCGACCTCTGCCTCGGCCGCGTAGTCCCTTCCGGCGACACGGAACCGCTCTACATTGGGCGACTCGGCCTCACGGACAGTGACGGCCGCAGGCTCCTGATCGACTGGCGCTCCCCCGCGGCCGAGCCGTTCTTCGGAGCCACGCACGCCAACCCCATGGGCCTGGCCGCCCGCCGTCGTTATCGCTGGACCCGCGGCCGGATCACCGACTATTGGGACGAGGTTTTCACCGCGGACCCGGCCACCGCCGACCAGGCCTCCGCAGATCCGTCCGGCGGCACGGCTGCCCTTGAAGACCTTTCAGCCTTCATCGCCAGCCTGGGCAGCAGCCGCTCGGCGCGGATGCGGGACGTGCTGGGCACCATCCAAGCGGATCAGGACGCCATCATCCGCGCATCGTCCCGGGGTGCTTTAGTGGTCGATGGCGGTCCCGGTACAGGTAAGACTGTGGTCGCCTTGCACCGCGCCGCGTATCTCCTCTACTCCGACCCTCGCCTCGGTCATCGCCGGGGCGGCGTCCTGTTTGTTGGCCCGCACCGGCCGTTCCTGGCGTACGTAGCAGATGTCCTTCCCAGCCTGGGCGAAGAGGGTGTGCAGACCTGCACCCTTCGGGACCTAGTGCCGGAGGGAGCCGACGCTGCAGTTGAGGCCGACGAGGTTGCCCGGCTTAAATCTTCGGCTGACCTGGTGAAAGCAATCGAGCCGGCGGTCAGGTTCTACGAGTCACCCCCGAAGGAGGGTCTGGAAGTCGAGACACCCTGGGCCGACGTCTGGCTCAATGCAGACGACTGGGCCGAGGCTTTCGACGTGCCAACACCAGGCACTCCCCACAATGAAGCGCGCGAGGAGGTCTGGGAGGAACTGCTCACCATTTTGGTAGACAAGTTCGATACGGACGAGGTTCCCGAGGACTTGCTCCGCCGGTCCTTCGCGCAGAATCCGGACCTCGTGGAAGCCTTCAGCCGGGCGTGGCCACTGCTTCATCACACGGATCTGGTGTCTGACCTTTGGCGGGTGCCAGCGTACCTGCGTTTGTGCGCGCCTTGGCTCAATGCTGATGAAGTGGGGAAGCTTCAGCGGGTCAATCCGAACGCTTGGACTGTGTCGGATTTGCCCCTCCTGGACGCAGCCCGGCAACGATTGGGTGATCCTGAGGCGTCCAAGCGAAGGCGTCGACAGAAGGCCGAAGCCGCTGCCGAGCGTGAGCTCATGGACCGCGTGGTGGAAGACCTCGTGGCTGCGGACGATTCCGAAATGCTGGTCATGTCCATGCTGCGCGGCGAGGACATGCAGGAGAAGCTCATGGATGAGTCAGTGTTGATCGCGGACCCGGACCAGCTCGCCGGCCCCTTCGCCCATGTGGTGGTGGACGAGGCGCAGGAACTGACCGACGCCCAGTGGCAGATGCTCCTGCAGCGCTGCCCGTCGCGGAGCTTCACCATCGTCGGCGACCGCGCACAGGCCCGGCACGGATTCACTGAGTCCTGGCAGGAACGCCTGGAGCGCATAGGACTGAGCACCGTGAACCTGACGCATCTCAGCATCAACTACCGCACGCCCGAGGAAGTCATGTCGGAGGCCGAGCCCGTCATCAGGGCCGCCCTCCCCGACGCCAACGTCCCCACCTCCATCCGGAGCAGCGACCTCCCGGTCATCCACGGAACGGCTGCGGACCTGGACTCGATCATCACTTCGTGGCTTGGTGCACACGCCGAAGGAATCGCTTGCGTCATCAGCAAGAACGACGCCGGACGCGGCTCGCTACCAGCGTCGCCGCGCCTGCGTTGGCTGGCGCCGGAGCTATCCAAGGGACTCGAATTCGACCTCGTGGTTTTGATTGATCCGGAGGAATTCGGGACGGGCATCGAAGGAGCCGTGGACCGCTATGTTGCGATGACCAGGGCCACCCAGCAGCTGGTCATCCTCACCACTGCCGAGACCACCGCCAAGTCCACTGCCGAGCCGGCCCGCGGCGACCGCTGAGACTCTTTGGCACCCCAGCAGGCGTCTTGCCACCCGCCCAAGGGAGTGCCGCCGTCGTCGACTGTTTTATTGAGCTGCCTCGGCAGCCGTTTTTAGGTCGGCCGCGAACTGTTCGAAGCTCGAGTCGAAGGATGGGATCTTGCTCGCAAATAGTGGAAAGATGGGTCCGCCGATGCGTTCATTCATCTCAAAGAGAGTCTGTCCGCCATTGGTACCCGTGAGGGTGTAGACGCGGCTGCCCAGCGCGTCGCCCCATACGAGGCGGCTGGTGGGTTCGAACTCCTTGACCTTGAGCTTGAAGGTGCGGCTTGGATCCAGCTTGGACACCAGCTGGAGGCTTGATCCTGGTTTGATCTCGCCCTGCAACGACACAATGGTCGAGTTCCATCGGGGGTAGTCGGCCGCGGTGGTCAAGACGCGCCAGACCCTGGCGGGGTCGGCGTCGATTGTCGTAGCCACCTTGGTGGTGCGGCTGAACGTCTTACTGACGGTGGTGGCGGTTCCATCTGGACTGGTTGTCATCGCATTCCGCTTTCTGAGAATCCGCACGTGCCCGCTGCCATCAGCGGCGGGCACGTGCCGGGACCGGTTCTTCGAATGCTACATTCCCGGGATCTCCTGCGCCTCGTGAACCTCGATTTCGCAGCCACCGGGCATGTTCAGGTGCGGGTGGACTTTGGCGAGCTCAACGGCGGCGTCGATGTTGTCGGCTTCGAGGATGCTGTAGCCGGCCACTTCACGCTGGCTGGGCGCCGTGCTGCCATCGGAGGCCACGCGGACTCCGTTGGCCAGCGGCGTGCCGAAGTCCACCAGACGATCGCCCACCTTGGCACCCCACGCGTTCCACTCCCCCATGACGGCTGCCATGTCATCCGGCGACGGCGGGGCGGCCTCTGCGGGGGTCATGGGTGCGTGGTAGATGAAAACGTACTTGGACATGATGGTCCTTCTTTCCTGCTGTTTGTTTGTTGGGCTCTAAGGGTTTTTAGAGGGTGACAGTGCGGCCGGTGAAGGCTACGAGCCGTTCCAGGCTGCTGGCTGTCTCCGCCGTCGGCTGCTCGGGCGCAAAGCTGCCGCCGGAGCGGACCTGCTCGGAGATGGTCTGCCGGGCCAGTTCCGTCACGTAATCGCTGACGACGTCGGACACCTCCACTTGCTGTCCCGTCGCCTTGGCGAAGTCCCAGGCATGGACGAGCAGTTCGAGGTTCAGGATCCCGGCGACCGTGGTTGCCGGCAATTCGGCGAAGCCCATATCGACGGTGCCTTCCAGTCCGCGCTTGCTGAAGGCTTCCAGCGCGGGCTGGGCCAACTCAGCGATCCGCACCTCTGGCGACGCGTCCTTGTGGTCCACAGGTGCTGCTCCGAGCGCGCGTCCGATGCCCTTCAGCGACCCGGCTAAGTGGTCCAGCAACTCGCTCACGTTGAACTCCTCGCACGGCGTGGGCTTCGCTGTGTCCTCAGGAGCGACGTTGCGCAGCACGCCAAGAAGGATGGCCAAAGAAAGTTCAGCCGAGCTCAGTTGGTTGATGGGGTCAGGCGCCCATGCCCAGTCGTCACGGCCAGCGCCGTCCTTCGATGAAGCCTCAGCCAGCAGACGATCAAGGTAGTGGTTCCAGCCCATCGCGTGGGATGTTTCCTGCTCCTCGGTGAGTCCTTCATGCAACAGCCGGAGGGACGTTCCGTCGGCGTCCGGCTCCAACGTGATGCTGATAGTTGAGGCTCCAGGGGGAAGATCATCCTGGCCCTCCCAACCCCAGGTGAAGACGACGCGCTTGCCCGGTTCGATTTCCTGGAAAGTTCCCGCCGCGTTGTGGCCGGGGGTAACGGTCCAGCGGAAATCCCCACCGATCCGGAGGTCCACCCGGGCCGCGACCGTTTGCCAGCGCCGCAGTCGCTCAGGCTGGGTGATGAGGGCGAAGGCCTCGTCGGCTGTGACCGGCAGGTGGATGGTTTTGTCGAAACTCATGTGCGTCCTCGCCTTTGGAAGTTTTTAGTGGTCGGGCTGTTGTAGCTGGTGGCCGCCGCGATTTTGGGCAAGAGCGGCAGCATCGGATGCAAGAAGGTCCAGTTCGTTGGTCCAGAACTGGGAAACAAGATCACGGAGTCGGCCCATCCCCTGGGGATCGAGCCTGTAGTACCTGTTTCTCCCTTCCTTGCGGGCCATCACCAGGCCCGCCTTCTCCAACAACAACAGGTGCTGTGAAACAGCGGATCGGCTGACCTCGAAATGGGCAGCCAAGTCACTGACCGCCTGTTCGCTGCCAGCCAGGAGATGAAGCAGCCGACGCCGATTGGGCTCAGCAGCTATCTCCAGGGCATCCAACACGAATAATACGTTAGTGGTGGCTAACGTATTAAGCAAGAGGAGTGGCTGTTGCCTTCCTTTTAGTGCCTTCCTTTTAACAGCTCCGCCTTGCGGGAGCTGCGATGTCGCGGGCCTGCCCCATGCCGTCGTCGTTGCAACAAGGCTGTGAGTGGCAACACCAGGCGGGAAGCCACCACGGCGGCGAGCGTCACCAGAGTCACAAGAATGGCAATGGTTACCAGCACCAGCCACAATTCGGGTGCGGGCGAGCCACTAGGAATTTCCGGGGTATTTTCGAGTCCAAGCATTTACTTCTCCTGCAATCTGGGGCGTAACTATTGCAGTGGTGAGTACGAGTTAATGCCAGAACATGTCGCGGAAGGCCCGATTCTTTGCTTCGGTTGTTCTATCGCGTGTCCGCAGTGGGCTTCCGCCACATCACGGCCAGCACCAACACCAGCACGTTCAGGCTCAGCATCACCAGCACCATGAATCCCCAGTTGGCTTGGTTCACACCCGAGCCATACAGAACGCCAATCAGCACGGTTGCCGTGATCGCGCCAAGGTACCTGCAGGTCTGGAAGATTCCGGCAGCTACTCCGCGGTCCTCCGGTCGTGCCGAAACATAGAGGCCTTGGTTCGAGGCCGTGCTCACCAGCCCATACGGAATGCCCATCATTGCGGTCAGCACAAACACCAAAGGCGCCCACAGAGACAAGGTGAGCGCGCCCAAACCCGCTGCCGCAACAGTCAGAATCAGCACACCTGTGATCAGGACGGAACGCACGCCGAACCGCTCCATCAGCCGCACCGTCAGTGGCGTCACCACAACCGACAACGCCGCAAGGGGCAGCATGAGCAGGCCCACCACACCGGCGTCGTAATGACCTGCCTCCTGCAGCAATTGCGGCAGTCCGAAGAAGGCAAAGTAGTAGACGCCGCTGAAAACGATGAACAGCAAATACACCAGCAGCAGCGGCCGGTTCCTGCCCAGCAGGCGGAGGTCCAGGAAGGGCGGCCGGAAGCGCAGCTCGCGCCAGGCGAAAAGCCCGCCGATCACAGTCGCAGCGCCCAGAAGCCACCAGCGGTAGGCCGGTATCACGTTAAGCAGCGCCATCATCGCCAGCATGAGCGACGTGACGAATGCGAGGATGCCGGGGATGTCGGAGTCGCGGATCAGCGCCGACAGCTTGCCCGTTTCGCGGCCGGAGTCGGCCGGCGCAGCCTTGTGCACCACAATGAGTGCAACCAGCGCGATTGGCACGTTGATCGCGAACAGGGCCTGCCAGCCGACCAGGCTCACCAACAATCCGCCCACAACGGGGCCCACGGCAGCGGCCGAGGTGTTTGCCATCTGGATCCTGCCGAGCGGCCGAGTCGACGGCAGGTTGGCGAGCTTGCTCAGTTCGGTGACCATCACTACGGCCGAGGGATATGCAGTCGCGGTCCCTACAGCCATCAGCGCTCGGGCCACACACACCAAAGCGAAGCTGGGAAGGAAGGGCGCGATGGCACAGGTGACCGCGACCAAGGCCATGCCGAAGGTGAACAAGCGGCGGGGCCCGAAGCGGTCAGCGAGCCTGCCCATGAGCGGCTGGCCGGCGGCGGACGCCAGGTAGAAGGACGTGATCACCCAGGTAACGGTGGCGACGTCGAGCGCGAAATCCTGCCGCAGCACTACCAACGCGACCGCGATCATGGACGAGTTCAGCGGGTTCAGCGCCGTCCCGAGGCTCAGCGCAGCAATTGCGAGGCCGGGCCGGGGTCTATTCGTCGTCACCCACCCAAGTCTGCTCCATAGTTGCTTCGGGTTACGAAACGCGTTCGCGGGGCGGACATTCGTCGCGGGCGGACATTCGCCCTTACTCCTCGAAGTGCGTCGTAATCTTGCCCGAGGACACGGCGGCGATGATTGACCGGGCCAAATGCCGCAGCTTGATGTTCCGATTGCTCGAAGCCGTTCGCAGGATAGTGAAGGCTTCCTCCTGGCTGCAGTGGTTCTGCGCCATGATCGCGCCGACGGCCAGGTCGATCACCGTGCGCGATTGCATCGCAGCGGCAAGATCGTTCCGCGCATCGCTGAGCTGGGCGATCTTCAGCGCGAGGCGTAGCGACTTGGAGGCGTGCGACGCGAACACCTCGGCGCGTTCCACGTCATCGTCACTGAACGCGTGGGTCCGCTCGGAGTAAAGATTCAGGGCAGCGCGCGTATCTCCCTCGACCAGCAGCGGCACGCTCAGGATGGATCGAAGCCCTTGATGGGAGGCGGCCTGGACGTATTCCGGCCAACGGTGTTCGCGGAGAAGGTCCGGGACCAAGACGGAGGTCAGCTTGTCCATGGCCGTAAGGCACGGGCCTTCAAAGGTGTTTTGGAGTTCGTCCATGACCCGGGCCCGGTCGTCACTGCTGGCGGCCGTCGCGGATTTCTTGCGCCGAAGGACTGTGATGCCGCAATAAACAGGAGACTTGCGGTGTGAGAGGCTCTCTGCCGAGAAAGAAGCCAGATCGCCGAGAAAAGCCTCGACGTCTTCGCTACCCAGGACGAGATCCAGAAAATATCCATTCTGGAGAGCTTCCTGCTCGGGGCGGGGGTTGACCATGTGGCACGTTCCTACTGACTGAAAAGCGTCCCCAGCAGACAGCAAAGGAGCGAATATCGCCGCCCTCTGCAAAACGGTCTGAAGACACCATATCGTCCAACGATCAACGGTACAAAGTGCGGCACGACATGCATTTAGCAGCAGATCCATGAACCAAACCCGACCGACTTTGTCAATCCGGGCAGGCTGTCACATCGAACGGAAAGTAAGTAGGCTTACTTTATTATCCGAGTCCGGAAACCGGACGATTCGTGCAAAGGAGACATTCTGATGGGCGTTGAAGACAGCATCCGTAAGGCCGCCGAAAACGCAATGGAAGACCTGGCTGGCACCTCCGATCCCGTGGACGACCAACACGTGCCCGAACCCGGCGCGAAGGACGACGACATCCAGGTCCACTCCTCCATCAGCGAAGGTTCAAATGCGATGGACTCGGACACGCCTGAAGAGCAGGCGGAGGCAACGTCGGGCCGCTCGTTCGCCGTGGCTGGTGACGGCGAGGCCCACGAGGAACCCACAACCAGCACTGCAGGAGTAACCGATAGCGAAATGAACCAGGAGCGGGAAGGGGACCGCGACGTGCCCGCCGCATCGGGCGACGTCCCCGGACCGGCAGGCCTGCCCGACGGAACCCCGGACGAACTCCGGGCAGACCCCTCGGAAGGTGACGAGGACCCGTCGACTGGCATGGGTCGGGGCTGAGGCGCGAACACTAAGCGTGTCGGTAGAGCGCTACGTTTTTACCTGCAGCCGGGAGAAACGCGGAATCAGGGCTACGTCCCGATTCAGCGCTCGGATGGCAGCTGTGGCTGTTTCTATCGACACGCTCTCGCCTTGTTCCAAGCGAATGATCGTGTGACGACTCGCCTTGATCATCTTGGCCAACTGACCTTGCGTCAGGTTTTGCTCCCTCCGTGCGCCCCTGATCGCTGAGCCTAAGGACTTGGCATCGAAGGCTCTAAACCAGACTGTTTCAGACGGTTGTTCCATGGATTGACACTAACCGTCTGGGAGCCAGCCTTTGTTGAAGAACATGAACATTCTGACAAGAACAGCAAAAGTTCAATTTCTGCGACACGGACCGGATCATGTGCTTAGTTCGAGCAAGATAGGGGAACGGTAAGACTCAGGGCACCAAGTCGGGTGGAGCGTAGGCTGTGGAAATGGTTCCTGACGATACGGACAGGCTACGCTTCCGTGAGATGACGCCGGCCGACCTTGAGGTTATGGCCGACATGCTCGGCGATCCTCAGGTCATGGCTTACTACCCGGCTCCGAAGTCACGGGAAGAAGCGGCAGGTTGGATCGCCTGGAACCTGGCCAACTACGTCCGCGATGGGTATGGGTTGTGGATTCTGGAAACGCACGACGGCGGTTTTGTGGGCGATTGTGGGTTGACCTGGCAAACAGTGAACGGGCGCCGCGAGCTGGAAGTCGGCTACCACGTGCGATCGGACCTCCAGGGGCGAGGCTTCGCCAAGGAAGCTGCTCAAGCTTGCGTTGATTTTGCGCGCGACGTAGCCCGGGTCGAAGGCCTCGTGGCCATCATCCATCCCGACAACATCGCCTCCCGCCGGGTGGCCGAACACATCGGGATGACTCACTTGGAAGAGGACGTCGACGGCTCAATCGTTCGGATAGTGATGGGGATTGAGCTGAACGCCGTGGCTTCCTGACCTAGTTTGGGCCGAGTTCAAGCGATCCGCGCGTCTGTGTCAGGGTCTTGTCGGGCGCCAAGCATTCCAGCGATTCGGGCTTCGAGAGCTGCAAGGGTCGCTTCCGGAAGGACGATCAGGCCGTCGAGTTCCTTGCGCGCACGCTTGTACGCCGTCTGCCGCTCTGCCGGGGTGGCTGCGGAGTCTTCTGCAATCCGCAGCAGCTTCCTCGCCGTTGCCAGTCTTTGACGTTCGGGCCCTGTGAAGTTGCTGTCCTTGATGCGCCTGGCTTCGCGTTCGGCCACATCAAAAGCGAATTCGAAGCTGTGGACAGCAGCACGATACTCAGCCAGCCGGGCCGGCGTCGTTATGTCCTGGGGTGCGGCCGGCCGCATACCATCCGCTTCCTTTTTGGCGCGCAGGAAAGCTACCGTAAGGGGTTCGCGCACGTCACTCATCAGTGGGTAGTCGATGAGCTTCCCAACGTCGAGTTCGTAGTCCAGCCATTTATGGTTCACGGCATCATGCGTTGCCATCAACGAGACAACCTCGGCTTGGTTGGCCTGCTCGTGCACCGCAAGCTGGTTCTTCAGCTTGTACAACTCCACTTTGCGGCGATGGCGTTCCTCACTGGCTTTGGACCACGACCGTGCCCACCCACCGGCCATCCCGCCGATAGGGAAAATGAGCCACCAGTAGCTGCCAAGGAAGTCGAAGAGGTGTTCCACAGATTCATCCTCCCACTTCCAGGCCCACCTCGTCCGTGGGCTTGAACTGAGTCAGCGGCGTGTGAGCATGAGAGATTCTTACTCTCAACCCATTTATTGATAAGCCAGTCTGGACCACTCGATAGGCTCCTTCTGACAAGCTTTTCCCTTTGGAAGGACACACATTGCAAATCACGAGTGACCACAACGATGTGGCATCCGGTACCGAATCTACTCAGCCTCTCACCGTCGTCGTTGCGGGTTCCACCAGCGCGGCGGGGCAAGCCGTGGTCGGCTCGCTTGTTGCCCTGGGAGCCCGTGTGGCCGCCGTCGATCTTGACGCCGAGCGCCTCGAAGCACTCGCGGCCTCGCACGACGGTGTGGTGCCGTACACGTGCAACCTTTCGGACCCGGAATCGGTCGAGGCCCTGGCAGGTTCCGTCAGGAGCGAGTTCGGATCCGTGGATGGGCTTATCCACCTTGTGGGTGGTTGGCGTGGCGGCGAGGGAATCGTCGGCCAGAAGGACGAAGACTGGGACGTCCTGCACACCAGCATCATGACGACGCTCCGGAACACCTCGCGTGCGTTCTACTCCGACTTGGAAGCATCGCCGCGGGGACGTCTGGCCATTGTTTCGGCTGTCGCTGCTGCCAAGCCCACAGCGTCCGGCGCCAGCTACTCGGCAATTAAGGCGGCGTCCGAAGCCTGGGTTCTCGGTGTTGCAGATGGCTTCGAGGCAGCCCAGTCCGGCCACAAGACCGAGCCCAAGGAACAGACATCGGCCGCAGTGGTGTTCGTGGTCAAGGCCCTGCTGGACGACGCCATGAAAGCAGCTGCTCCGCACCGCAAGTTCCCGGGCTACACTCACGTCAACGAGCTTGGCGACCACGTCTCTGCTCTCTTCGCGGCCCCGGCTTCCCACCTCAACGGCGCCCGTCAGCACCTGAGCTAAGTCCCACCGTCGTACCCTGTCGCTAGCATGTCCGTATGGACCAGCGACTGCATTTCATAACGTTTGCCACCGCGGATCTCGACCGAGCCCGTTCGTTCTACAAGGACGGGCTCGGTTGGGATCCACTCATGGGCGTGCCCGGAGAGATCATCTTCTTCCAGGTCGGACCGGGCTTGATGCTTGGCCTGTTCGATGCTGAAAAGTTCGACCAAGACCTCAACAGGGACATTCCGACGGGCAGCGACGTTCCGACGAGCAGCGTCAGCGGCGTGACGCTTTCGCACAATGTCGATAGTGCGGCAGAGGTGTCCAGCACGATCGACGCCTTGGTGGCGGCCGGTGCAACTATGCTGAAGCCTGCCCAGGCCAGCGCTTTCGGGGGCATTTTCCACGGCCACGTCAAGGATCCGAACGGCATCGTCTGGGAGATCGCGCACAACCCTGGCTGGAGAATCGACGACGACGGCGCGGTGGTTTTCGGATGAGCGTCTTTCCGCCAACCTTCGCTGAAGATGTCATCAACCACGACGTCCGGGCCCAGTTCGATGCGTTCCTTGATGAGCATCGGCGTGCACTTTACGAGTCCCTGGACGGGCTAACGGAGGAGCAAGCGCGGCGCTCGTTGGTTCCTTCGCGAACAACGCTTTTAGGGTTGCTGAAGCACGCCACTGTTGTGGAAAAGGTGTGGTTCGATGAAGCCATCTCATGCCGGTCCCGGAGCGAAATCGGCATCCCGGCTACGCCTGACGAATCGTTCATCCTTGACGACACGGATACCATCGCAAGCATTCAGCAGGCACATCGCGAAGCGTGCGAGGCCTCACGGCTGGCTGCTTCGGATTTGGGGCTGGACGACCTCGTGCTCGGGAATCGACGTGGACCGCTCCCCCTCCGCTGGGTGTATCTGCACATGCTGCGGGAGCTCGCACAGCACTGCGGCCACGCGGACATTCTGCGGGAGCAAGTCACGAGCAAATAGCCGCCATTTCCCGTATTTCCTGATTCCAAACCAGGTCGAGCTAAAAATGTCAGACCCTGGTGAGAGGGTTTATTCATGGGAAGTATTGGGGAGATGTTGGCGCGTCGGGCAGCGATGTCTGGCGTCGCGTTGCGCCCCCGACGCGTTCCCCGAGGAAGCCACACCGTTCCTGCCAACGAGCTGGCGGCCCATGAAAGCCCGACGGCGGCAGTCCCCGGTTCGGAGAACGCCAGGGCCATTGCGTTGCTTCGCGGCCTTGTACCCCTGCCCTTCTCAGACCCTGATGAAGCCGTCCCTGACGTCGAGCCTCCTACCCAAGGACTTGAGGATGCGCCGGGACTTGAGGATGCGCGGGGGCTTGGGGATGCGCCAGCACCTGGGGCTGCGTTGGCACCTGAGCATGCGCCAGTACCTGAGCATGCGCCGGGTTTTGAGCATGCGCCGGGTTTTGAGCATGCGCCGGGTTTTGAGCATGCGCCGGGTTTTGAGCATGCGCCGGGTTTTGAGCATGCGCCGGGTTTTGAGCATGCGCCGGGTTTTGAGCATGCGCTGGGACTTGGTGATGCGCTGGCTGAAAGCGCTCAGGCGTTGGAATCTCTGCGTTCCGCCACTGTGGCCGGAGCCCTGGCATTCGGCTTTACCGAGGCAGCGGGGTTCGCCGGGCGGCTGGAGGAGATCGCCCGCACCGTGGAATACCTGCAGGTCATCGCGGCGCACGCCGTGGAACGGACCCGCACCCAAGCCCAGCAGGCACGGCCCTCATCCGCCGCCGGCACGGGATGGCAGACAGGCTGGACCGACCCCGCAACCACAGGCTCGGACTCGGCCGGGGTTTTTGCTGGATCCGCTACTACTGCGGGGCCAGGTGTTGTGGCTTCGGCAGTAGTAGTTGTTACTGCGGCGGACGCCGCTGCCGTGGCCGATGATGGCTACCGGAACGCCGCGGAATTCCTCCGCGCCAGCCTGCGGATCAGCAAAGGCGAAGCAACTCGCCGCCTCGCCCTGGCCTCCCAGGTCCTCCCCCGGACCGGAATCGCCGGGCAGGAGATCCCGCCCCGCCGCGAAATCCTCGCCCAAGCCCTCGAAACCACACAGATACCCACCCGGTCCGCGACCATCATCAGCGCCACCCTGGACAAAGTACGCCTCCTCGCCGACGACGACATCCTCACCCGGATGGAACACGCCCTCACCGCAACAGCAGTGGAAACCGACCCGGACTTCGTCACCAAAATGGCCAAACGCTGGGTCGATTCGATCGACCAAGACGGTCCCGAACCGTCCGAGGAAGTTCTCCGCCAACTCCAAGGGGCGTTCTTCCGCCGCCGACGCCGCCACGGGCTCCACCACATCGAAATCTTCGCCACCGCCGAACAATACGAAACACTCACCACCGCCATGAACGTCGCCACCAACCCCCGACTCATTCCCGGACACAGCAACATCACTGGCGAGGGCGGCGGCAATGCCATTGGCGAAGGCGACGAGAGCGGTGACGGGAGCGGCGGCGGGAGCGGCGGCGGGAGCGGCGGCGGTAACAACGAGGCCACCGGGCACAACGAAACCACGGGCCCGGACCTGGACCGGCGTCTCCGGCCCCAGAAACTCCTCGACGGACTCGTCGGAGCCTGCGCAGTTGCCATGACCACCGGGAAACTGCCAGCCAACGGCGGACTCCGCCCCCAGCTCACGGTCAACATCAACGTGCGCGACCTGTTCCAACAACTCAACGGCGCGGCCAACACCACCGCAACCGGCACGGCAGCCAACACCACCACAACCCGCACAGCCGCGGCCCCGCCACAGACGCCCGGAACTACAGGATCTGACCCGCACCACCCCCGGCTCAGCTCCGGGACCGCGACGTTCGTCGGCCCGATGCACCCCAACACCATCCGCAAAATCGCTTGCGACGCCGATATCCTCCCCGTCCTGCTCGGCAGCGACTCCCGCGTCCTGGACATCGGCCGCACCACCCGGATCTTCCCACCCCACATCCGCAAAGCCATCACCGCCCGCGACGGCGGCTGCGCCTTCCCCGACTGCACCATGCCCGCCCCCTGGTGCGAAGCCCACCACATCACCTACTGGTCACAC
>NZ_JBFTJK010000033.1:0-29900 GCF_056395385.1 Paenarthrobacter sp. 10L420
GCCATAATTTCAACCAATCAATAAAACAATCGGCATCAACAAACTTGGCACACTATTGAGTTCTCAAACAACAGACACTAACCGGCACCACCAGAACCCCTAACAGGGCCACAGGATCGCTCCGGAGCAACTTTTCAAACTTACCCGATCAAGCGGATCCATGCAAATCAACGTTTCCGCGATTTTCGATCCCGCCGCATCGGCCCCACCCGTTACCGGCACGCCCAAAAGCGCACCATATTCCAGGCTGTTATCAAAGGGGTTGGCCCCCGCAGTTCCCAGCACCAGGCTGTCTCACTCGCGGCGACTCAGAAGACATTACACGCCCACCAGCCCTGGAACAAATCGCCCCGAACACCACCCCAAAACCCCGCAAACACACGCCAAACAACACCATCCACGGCTCAGAAACAGCCCGGAAGCACCAAAACAACTTCCGTGAGGCCCATCACACCAACCAAAGCCCCCCGCCCCAGACAGCCGCGGCACCCAGCCCAGCAACCGCCGTCGAACATTCCGAACCCCGGCCAACCCAAAAGCCGACACGACATGAGAGAAGAAACCCCCAAACACGTCGCGATGTGAGAGAAGGATGCTCAAAAACAACGACGATGTGAGAGAACAACCGAAGGGGGCGGGGGTCATCCGGCAGCGCGCGTCCAAGGGAGGAACGACCGAGCGCGCAGAGGATGACCCCCGCCCCTGGGCATCATCAAACCGGCACCAGAACAGCCTTAAACGCAGAAAAGGCCGGCAACCATAACGGTTGCCGGCCCTTTCAGAGCTTCGTGATTACCAGGAAGACTTGGTGATGCCCGGGAGCTCACCGCGGTGAGCCATGTCGCGGAAGCGAACACGGGAGATACCGAACTTCTGGAAGGTGCCGCGGGGACGGCCGTCGATCTGGTCGCGGTTACGCAGACGGATCGGGGAGGCGTTGCGGGGCAGCTTCTGCAGGCCGAGGCGTGCAGCTTCGCGTGCTTCGTCGGTCGCGTTGGGGTCAACCAGGGTCTTCTTCAGTTCGAGACGCTTGGCAGCGTAACGCTCAACAATGACCTTGCGCTGCTCGTTGCGAGCAATCTTGGACTTCTTTGCCATGTGTTTAGCGCTCCTCTCGGAATTCGACGTGCTGGCGGATCTTGGGGTCGTACTTCTTCAGGACCAGACGGTCAGGATCGTTACGACGGTTCTTGCGCGTTACGTAGGTGTAACCCGTGCCCGCAGTGGACTTCAGCTTGATGATCGGACGTACGTCCTTGTCCTTTGCCATTAGAGCTTTACTCCTCGTGCCAGGATGTCGGCGACGACAGAGTCGATGCCGCGTACGTCGATTGTCTTGATGCCACGGGCTGACAGGGTCAGCGTGACGTTACGGCGCAGGGACGGAACCCAGTAGCGCTTCTTCTGAATGTTCGGGTCGAACCGACGCTTGTTGCGGCGGTGCGAGTGCGAAATGCTGTGTCCAAAGCCCGGCTCGGCCCCGGTCACTTGGCAGTGTGCTGCCATGACTCTCCTCCAAAGATTGAATGTAACGGCGTGCAGATGTTCCTGCGTTACCGTGCGACAGGCAGCGTTCGCATCCGATCCATACCATTTCGGTAGTTTCCGCATCAAGTACGGCGAAGAAGGTTGGGCCTCAGAACCGGGCAGTGATAGACACTGGAACAGGTCCTGGGATACCGGGCGAATACAGGAATGCACGCAACTTGAGCCCCTAACTACCGGCCATCGGGATGTCAGTCAGACTGACTTCACCGCCAACCGGAGCAATTGCACACGATCCGCACTACCTAGCGCCTAACTATTCTACGGGCCAGGCCAAATTAAGACCAATCAGGAATCATAAGCCCTCACAAGCCCTTTCACAGCAGAACGAAAGGATCATTGGCGAGTCTTGGATCATGACATCGCTTCTCTCACGTGTTTCGGGTGCTGAACGGTCCTCGGCGCCGGGCCCACGGACGCAACCAGCCGCCGTCGAACCCTTTCGGGCGCAAGCCCGACGACGGCTGGCCCGGGCCGACCTTCTGGGTTTCCTCGGGTGGGTGTCACCGGTGGTCGCGGTCGCCTTGTGGCTCGCAGACGGCGGTGCAGCCGGGTTCTCCTCCTTTGCCGGAACAGCGACAGGCCTGGGAATCGTGGCTGGTTTGGTCGGCATGGATGTGGTCCTCCTCATGCTGCTCCTCGCAGCCCGGATCCCGTTGATCGACAACACAATCGGGCATGACCGTGCTCTTGAGATCCACAAATCACTGGGCAAGCCAGCCCTGTACCTGCTGCTTGCACATGGGCTCCTCATCGCGGTCGGTTATGGCGCGGCAGAAGGGCCTGACCCTGTCAGCGAGGCCGTGTCCCTGTGGGTCAACGTGCCGGATATGTGGCTTGCATTCGTCGCTATGGCGCTGTTCATCGCCGTGGTGGTGACCTCGCTGGTAGCCGTCCGTCGCAGGTTCCCTTACGAATTCTGGTACGTCGTCCATCTCCTGACGTATGCAGCCGTGGCAACGGCCATCCCCCACCAGTTCAGCGTTGGCGGACTCTTTGCCGAAGGAACCTGGCAGCGCTGGTATTGGCTGGCCATCTGCATCGGAACGGGCACGGCGCTCCTGTTCTACAGGATTTACCAGCCACTCGCGGCGACATTCCGGCATGAGCTCAGGGTCAGCCGCGTGGTCCGTGTTGCATCAGACGTCTTCAGCATCGAAATGACTGGACTGCGCCTGGACGGGCTCGCTGGTTCCGGCGGGAGATTCTTCATCTGGAGGTTCCTGGCTCCCGGATTCTGGTGGCAGCCGCACCCCTTCAGCCTGTCCGCCGAACCCCTTCCGGCCACGGGCACTACGGCGGGCAAACTCCGTATCACGGTCCGGAACCTGGGCGACGGATCGGACCGGCTGGCCCGCCTTAGGCCCGGCACCAGAGTCGCCCTTGAAGGACCCTATGGGATGTTCAGCACCGCCGCCCGGTCCCGCAACAGGGTGGTGATGATCGGCGCCGGCATTGGCATCACTCCTCTGAGATCGCTGCTGGAATCCACCCCATTTGAGTCTGGTAATGCAACTGTTTTGCTGCGCGGACACGACGAATCAGAGCTCTTCCTTGGGCAGGAAATCATGGCCCTTTGCCAATCCCGCGGCGCAACGCTCTTCCACCTGACCGGCCCGCGCTCCGCACGCTCCAACGAATGGCTGCCCCAAGCAGCCGTTCAAGCCGGTTTCACGCTCCACTCCTATGTCCCGGACGTGGCCGAGGCTGACGTCTACGTCTGCGGCCCTGCTGGCTGGGCCGGCAAAGTGGTGCAGGATGCACAGTCGGCCGGGCTACGTCCAGAACAAATCCACTACGAAAGGTTCGACTGGTGAGAATCCGGGCAGCAATGGCAACGGCCCTGGCCTCCGCGGGCATCCTCCTCGCAGGCTGGCAAGCAGGCGCCCATGTGGCCGAAACAGGTACTTCCACCACAACAAGCCTGAGCAGCAGCCTGTCTGCAGGCGATTCGGCGGAGAACGGCAGCACCTCCACCGGGGGCGGCAGCAGCGCGGAAAGCACGACGCCGGCAACGTACGACGGCGCGTCGGTCGGGACCCGCTTCGGCACAGTCCAGGTGCAGGTGACCATCCGGAACGGCAAGATCACCGAGGTCACGCCCCTGCAGCTCACCGATGCCGAGCGGAAGTCGGCCCAGATCAGCAGCCGGGCAGCGCCGGTCTTGCGATCCGAAGTCCTGCAGGCCCAGTCAGCCAATGTACAAACAGTCAGTGGCGCGACCGTCACCAGTGAGGCTTATCTCACCTCCCTCCAGGCGGCCCTCGATGCAGCCAACTTTTAACGGCGAAAAGCTCCGTGCGCGTACCTTCCGCAGCATGGGCACTGTGGTGAGCCTGACCGTGGCGAGCGGCACGTCCGCGCAAACCGCCGTCGATGAGCTGCAGTCCGCCGTCGACGTCGTCGAAGAGATATTTGCGCAGCTCGACCTGACGTTCAGCCTTTACCGCAAAGGATCTGAGGCAAGCCGGCTGGCCCGTGGCGAACTGACGTTGGCTTATGCCTCGGAGTTAATACAGGAACTCTATGCGGAGGCCTCGGAATGGCGCGTGGACACCGAAGGTGCGTTCACGGCTGAGCGACCGGACGGCGCGTTGGATCTTTCGGGAATCGTCAAAGCCCACGCCATGCGCGAAGCTGCACTGTCCTTAGGTGCCCTCGGACTGCACGATTGGTGCCTCAACGCAGGCGGGGATGTCCTCGTAAGCGGGTCACCGGGACCCGTGGACTCTGCCTTTGAAGATCCCAACTCGTGGCTTGCGGGCATCGTTGATCCGTTCGATCGCCAGAAGCTGCTCAGTACATACCGCCTCAGCGCCTCGGCCGAAGGCGGAATGACCGCCTTGGCAACGTCTGGCTCGACTGAAAGGGGAGAACACATTTGGAGCGTCGGGGCCGAACGGACGGAGTTTGTTCAGGTTTCCGTCGCGGCACCGGACATCGTCACGGCCGACGTCCTGGCAACGGCAATCGTCGCGGGCGGAACGCGAACCTTGGACCAGGCAGTGGAGAAATGGGGCGTCGAAGTACTCGCGGTTGGCAGGGCCGGGACTTTGCTTGCCACGCCGGGTTTCCGTAACCGCGCCTGAGCCCAGCTCATTAGACCGGGCGGATCAGAGCCGGATACTTCGGGCTAAGCCCATCGCCCGAGGACGTTCCCCGCACACGACGCACTACCCACGGACCGGCGAATTCCCGGACCCATCGCGCATTTGCCCGGATGGCTTCGGACCTGTTCAGCGCGGGAAGCGGCGCGAGTTCGGGGACCTCGAGCACATGCTCATGCTCAAGGACGTTCAGCACACGCTTGGCCATATTGACGTGGCCCGCCGTCGACATGTGCATCCGGTCCTGCGCCCACATCCGGACGTCGTAGTACTCATCGAACCGCCAGTAATCCACCAGCAGCGCACCATGGTTCTCGGCAATTTCGCGGAGCAACTCGTTATAGATCGCGGTCCGACCACGCATCGTGCTGAAAACCTTGGAACCGCGGGCGTCAAAGCCCGTGAAGAGCACAACAGTGGCACCCGTCGCGCTTAACTTGGCGATGCCGGCGTCGTAATCCTCCAAAAGCGAATCAATATCGATCTTGGGCCGCAGGATGTCGTTGGCACCGGCGTACATCGTCACCAACGTGGGCTTTAACGCGACCGCCGCGTCCACTTGTTCTGCCATGATTTGGCGGAGCTTCCTGCCGCGGATTGCGAGGTTTGCATAGCCGAAGTCCTCGTTGCTGTGGGCCAACTGCCGGGCAACGACGTCGGCCCACCCCCGGACGCCGTTGGGGCGGGTTGGGTCGTCGTCGCCAACGCCCTCAGTGAAGGAATCCCCTAAGGCAACATAACGGGCAGAAAAATCCATGCCGCCAGTCTGCCATTAGCCGACCGTTTGGGTAAAAAGCTACGACTCCCGCAGGATCCAGTGGTTATTGTCCAGCCGGGAGACGATTTTCTCGCCGATGCGCGCGAGGTCTGCGACGTCGTCGGGCGAGAGTGAATCGAGCATCAGCGCCCGCACGGACTCAACGTGACCGGGAGCGAGGGCCACAATGGTGGACATGCCGGCCTCGGTCAGGTGGGCAACGGTGACCCGCGCGTCGCCCGGGTGCGCCTGGCGTTCCACCCAGCCGCGCTTCTGGAGTTTGGTGACCACGTGCGACAGCCGCGATAGCGAGGCGCTGGTCCGGGCCGCGAGCTCGCTCATGGGCAGGTACCGGCCCTCGGTTTCCGAGAGCATCGCCAACACGTTGTAGTCGAACAGCGACAATTTCCCGGCAGACTGAAGCTGCGTATCCAACGCCGACGGAAGCAAGGTATTGATGCTCAGGAGGGCCAACCAGGCACGGCGTTCGTCGGCATTAAGCCAGCGGGGTTC
Organism: Paenarthrobacter sp. 10L420; assembly: GCF_056395385.1. Classification (NCBI taxonomy): domain Bacteria; kingdom Bacillati; phylum Actinomycetota; class Actinomycetes; order Micrococcales; family Micrococcaceae; genus Paenarthrobacter; species Paenarthrobacter sp. 10L420. The sequence continues at coordinate 5,923 of NZ_JBFTJK010000033.1, forward strand.
AGTCATGGATCCATCTTAGGAGAATTAGCCGGTTGGCCCGGCCTTGCTGCAGCCGCAAACGGTAGGCTGACGGAATGTTCGTTGTTGCCCTGACCTACAAAGTTCCGGACGAAATCGTCGATTTCCACCGTCCAGGCCACATGGCCTGGCTTAAGGAAGCGTTCGACGCCGGCGTGTTCCTTGCGTCGGGGCGTCGCGTTCCAGCCACGGGCGGCGTGTTGCTCTCCAAAGCTGACCGGGCAACGCTGGATGACTCACTGGCCAAAGACCCGTTCTTCAGCAACGGCGTGGCCGAGTTCGAGATCATTGAATTCACGGCGACCAGCGTGGCCGAGGGCTACGAGAACCTGCTGGACGACTGAGGCTTGCTAGGCAGCTTCACTGCGTAGGCTGCTGGTTTTCGACCAGTTTCTTCAGTCCACCCTTCCGCGGGACCTTCACGGGCTGGGGCCACCGCGGATTCAGGGAGTCCCCCAATGTGACGCCGCGGAGTTTCCGTCCAAAAAGGGGCAGCACCCAGTCGTTCACCCAGCGCCGCTGCCTGCGTTCCCATTCGCGCATGGTCATTCTTTGGGGCGGGTCCCATTGCTTCGGAGAAATCTTGTGCGGGACGTTTAGGTGGTCCAGGACCTGGGCGGCGAGGTATTTATGGCCGGCTTTGGACATGTGAAGCCGGTCAGGGGCCCACATCCGTGAATCTTTGTAGGCGTCGAAGCACCAGTAATCCACCAGGATCGCCCCATATTTTCCAGCAACATCACGGACCTTTTGGTTGTACATGGTGTTGCGCTTCTTGAAGGGTTCCAGGACGGCTGAGACCTTCACGTCAAAGCCGGTAAAAAGGACCAGCGTTGCTCCCGTTTGACTCAGGCGCGCGACAAGCAACTCGTAGTCATTAAGGAGCGCGTCCATGTCCGTGCCAAAGTCCAGGATGTCATTGCCACCGGCATACAACGTGATGAGTGTTGGCTCCATGGCCAGTGCGGGCTCGAGCTGTTCATCGATGATGTGTCGGAGCCTCTTGCTGCGCACTGCGAGATTCGCATACTCCCAGCCCGGCTCCGCTTTGGCCAATTTCTCGGCAACCCGGTCTGCCCACCCGCGAACCCCATTGGGCAGCACCTTGCTTGGGTCCCCCACGCCCTCGGTGAAGGAATCCCCAAGGGCGACGTACCGCCGTCGTCCGCTGTGCCCAGCCGCGTAAACATCCCGCATCCAGCCGACGCTACCCACCCCCGGTTACACCCCAACCAACCCCAAGTGAACAGGACGAACGGGATATGAGAGAACATCCCCCAAAAACCGGGGGGAAGTGAAAGAACATCCCCAAAAAACCCGCGGGAAGTGAAAGAAGATCCCCCAAAAACCCGCGGGAAGTGAGAGAGCATCGAAAAGGCGACGTGCCCGCAAGGCCGCAGCGGCAGTTTTGTGTAGGAGCGCATCGCGGCCCATCGTGGCGCGGAGGTCGCCCAGCGACCGGAACGGCACATATGGGTTGTGTCTAAGCGACGGCAAAACTGCCTCTGCAGCCGGACCCAGCCACGGCTCCCAAACGCTTAGCCCTCTGCCTTGCCCCGTCGCCAGTACCCCATGAACGCCACTTGCTTCCGATCAATTCCAACGTCTCGCACCAAGTACCGCCGCATTTCCTTGATGACGAACGCTTCCCCGGCGATCCAGGCGTAGAAGGGCAGGGCACCGGCAGGCAAAGTGGGGTTCTTGGTGGCTTCGATGGCTGCGGCGTCCATGCGTTGCGGGGTCTCCCAGAGGATATCTTGGTCCACGTTGACGTCTTCGGGCTCGGGTCCGGCGGCGATGCCGGGGCCCTTGATGCCTACCCATCCCGGAACGGGAACGGCCTTGGCGACCGCTTCCTTGAGGAGTTCGCCGTGGGGACGTGAACGTCCAATCGCTGCTCCACGTGCGAGCCAGGTGATTTCGATGTCGGCAGGTGTGCTGATGTCCTGGAAGTCGCCGGCTTCGGGTACTTCGAGGAAGGCGTGGCCGGTCATGTCGGCGGGCAGGCTTTCCAAGATTGCGCTGATGGCAGGGACGGCGGTTTCGTCGCCGGCCAGGAGCACGCGCTGGGCCAAACCCGGACGCCATTCGATGCCGCCGTAGGCTCCGGCTGTGGTGCACTGCGCCGCACGGTTGTTGGGGCCGATGATGGTGATGGCGTCCCCTGGTTTTGCGCCAGCAGCCCAGTTGGCCGCGGGCCCGCCGTTGCCTGCGTCGTCGAAGTGCATGACAAAGTCGATGTCGATTTCGGGGTACACGGCGTCGAGCCGCTCGGACCGGAGGGTATACGTTCGCATATCACCGCGGATGGACGGGTCCATGGCCAACCATTCCTGATACCAGCCTGCCTCTTGCATCTTGAATTCGGGCAGCGGGATCTGCTGTCCGTCCGCGTCGAATGAAGGAATCATCAGCTTCACGCGCAGGTCCAGGGTGTCCCCTGCAACGCCGAAGCCGCGCAACGAGTACCCTCCGAATGTGATCCGGCGGAAGTTCGGGCTCAGGTCCTGCACGGCCGAGACGGTGACATCGAAGGCGAGGGTCATGGGTTCCACGGCGGCGCTCGCTTGGGTCCGGGTTGGTTGTGCGCTCATGAGGCGATCTCCAGTTCGTTGGTTGAAACGGGCTGTGCGTGGTGGCGTCCGATGGGGACAATGAGCGGTGTTCCCGAGATAGGGTCGGGAACCACGCGGGATTCCAGACCAAAGACGTCGTAGACCAGTTGCTCGGTCACTACAACGGGTGCGGGTCCTTCGGCCACAATGCATCCGCCCTTCATGGCGATGACGTGGTCGGCGTAGCGCGCGGCGAGGTTGAGGTCGTGGAGCACGATCGCCACGGTGGTGCCGCGGCTGCGGTTGAGGTCCGTAATCAGATCCAACACTTCAACCTGGTGCGCGAGGTCAAGGTACGTGGTGGGCTCGTCAAGCAGCAGCACGTCGGTTTCCTGCGCAAGGGCCATGGCAATCCAGACGCGCTGGCGCTGGCCACCGGACAGTTCGTCGACGCTCCGCTCTGCGAGTTCCAGCGTGGAGGTGGCGTCGAGCGCGCGCTGCACAGCGGCGTCGTCGGCTGCGCTCCAGCTGCGGAAGAACCCTTGGTGCGGATACCGGCCCCGTCCCACGAGGTCGCGCACGCTAATACCGTCCGGGGCAGTGGGGTGCTGCGGGAGGAGGCCAAGGGTGCGCGCGAGTTCGCGGGCGGGTCGGGAGTGGATGTCCTTGCCGTCGAGGGTCACGGCACCGCCAGCGGGCTTGAGGAGCCGCGACAATCCACGGAGCAGCGTGGACTTACCGCAGGCATTTGCGCCCACGATCATGGTGACTTTCCCTTCGGGGATTTCGGTGGTGAGACCCTCAACCACCTTGCGGTGCTCGTATTGGAGTGTCAGGTCCTTGGCATTAAGGACGGCCATGTCAGGCTTCCTTTCGGTTAGACGTGACCAGCAGCCACAGCAGGAAGGGTGCACCGAGGACGCCGGTGATGACGCCGACCGGGAGGACGGTTCCGTCGAGGATGACGGGGGCGATGTTGGAGGCGAAGAAATCTGCGGCCAACACGATCAGCGCACCGGTGAAGGCCGACGCCGGGAGGCTGGGTTTGCGGACAATACGACGTGCAATTGGCCCGGCCAGAAAAGCGACGAACGCAACGGGACCGGCAGCGGCCGTCGCGGCGGCGGCAAGCCCCACGGCGGTCAACACCAGTCCCAGCCGAGTGGCGTTGACCCTAATGCCTAGGCCGGCGGCTGCATCGTCGCCGAGTTCGAGGATGCGCAGCGGGCCGGCCAGGATGATGACAGCCGGAACCAGGACCAGCAATGAGGCCGTGAGGATCCCGGCGCGCTCCCAAGTGGCAGAATTCAGCGAACCGTTTAGCCAGACGAGGACGTCCGCCGCGGTACGGATGTCCGCACGGGTCATAAGAAAGTTGACCACTGCGTGCAGTGCCGCGGCGATACCAACGCCAGCCAGGATGAGGCGGTTGCCGGCAGCATTCCCGCGGCTGCCTCCGCCTGCCCCAGAGCCGCCGCGGGAAATCGCGTAGATGATGGCAGCAACACCCAGCGCGCCGCCAAGAGCTGCCCAGGAAACGACGGCCCCGGAAGCACCAAAGATCACGATGGCCGTCACGGCTGCAGCACTGGCGCCGTAACTGATACCAATGACGTCCGGGCTCGCCAGGGGGTTCCGCAGCATGGTCTGGAACAGTGCGCCCGCCAGGCCAAAGGCCACGCCGATCAGCGTTCCGACGGTAGCGCGCGGCAGCTTGTGCTCCATCACGATGAAGCTGGCTCCTGGAATTTTCTCGCCCCCTGTCAGGTGGTTGATGACGATGGTGAAGAAATCAGGAATGGTGACGGTGTAGCTGCCCAGGAGAACGTACACGGTGAACATCACCACGAGGGCGAGGCCCAGAAAAAGGGTGGGGCTCAGCACGCGCCGAAGTGACATTTGATGCCCATGTTTCTGGGAATCATTGGTGTTAAGTGCCAACTCGGCGGGGAGTTTGTGGATGGTGGTCACAGCCCGGCCCCCTTTCCGCGGCGGATGAGCCAAACAAAGACCGGCGCCCCCACGAGCGCGGTCATGATGCCGGCGGGAACTTCTCCCGGAAGCAGGACCACGCGGCCGATCACATCGGCGATGATCAGCAGGATGGGCGCAGAGATCGTGGAGAACGGCAGGATCCAGCGGTAGTCCGGACCATTGAGCGAGCGAACAGCGTGCGGAATCACCAGGCCGAGGAAGCCAATGGGTCCAGCCAGCGCAGTAGCGGATCCGCATAGCAAGACGATCCCCAGGCCAATGATTCCGCGGGACAGGGCCACATTCTGGCCAAGTCCACTGGCGATGTCGTCACCCAACGCGAGGCTGTTCAAGATGCGGCCACTGGCCAGGACGATCACGGCGCCGACGGCCAGGAAGGGAAGTGCGGGCAACAGGACGGACCAATCGCGTCCGCCAATGCTTCCCACCTGCCAGAACCGGAATCGGTCCAAAGTGTCCTGACTTGAAACCAGGATGACGTTCATCAGCGAGAACAAGCCCGCGCTCAGCGCCGCACCCGCGAGGGCGAGCTTGACCGGCGTCGCGCCGTCACGACCCCTGGATGCGATCGCGTAAACGACGACGGCGGCTGCTGCGGCGCCGATGAAGGCGAACCAAATGTAGCCGGTCAGCGAACCGACGCCGAAAACATAGATGCCCACGACAACCACAAGGGCCGCACCCGCGTTGAGTCCCAGGATGCCGGGATCAGCCAGTGGGTTGCGGGCCACTCCTTGAATTGCCGCTCCGGCCAAGCCCAGGGCGGCGCCTGCCAGGAGACCCAATACTGTTCGAGGAATCCGTGCGATGACCACTGCGTGGTCGCCGCTGTCTGGATTGAAGTTGGTGATAGCTTCCCAAATGGTGGTCAGGGGAAGTCCGCGCGCGCCGATTGCCAAGGATGCTGCGCACGCAGCGACGAGTACGACGACGGCGACCACCAGCCAGGCACTCCGCCCACCTGTCACGTTGGGACGGGTTCCCCCTCCCGCCGCATTGCTCCGGGGGTCGCTACCTCGCTGGTTACCCGGCACTGATGTGCCGCCAACCTTCCCCACGGAAGCCGCCGTCGTCGTACTCAATTTCATTGCAGTTACTTGCCTGCCGCGTCGGCAGCCTTGTCCGCTGCGCTGCCCAGCTGCGGCAGGAACGTGTCCAGGGCCCACGGCAGGCTCAGTGGCGAGGAGGCGGAGATGGACAGGGTGAGGGTCTGATCAGCGTCGGCAACGAGTGCGCCGGACTTGACGGCGGGTATCTGGCCCAGCAGGGGGTCGGCCTTGATGGCGTCGGCGGTGGCGGCTTCCGGCACCCATGTCACGAAGACATCGGACTGGAGCTCGTTGGCTTTCTCAGCGGACCACGGGATGAAGAAGTCCTTGTTCTTCGTGTTCTGCTCCACTACCGGAGCGAGCTTCATACCGATTTCAGAGAGGAAGCGCGGGCGGTTGTCGACGGCCGTGTAGACGTTCACGCCGTCGCCCTTGGCCGGCTCCAGGTTGCCGTAGATAAAGGTCTTGTCCTTGATCTGCGGGTACTTGGAAACCTTGTCCTTGACGGTGGCTTCGGTGTCCTCTATCAGCTTCTTGGCTTCGGCTTCCTTGCCGAGGGCCTTGCCGATGATGGTGGTGCTTTCCTGCCAGGGCGTACCGTAGGCGAGCTCCGGGTAGGCAACCACGGGAGCGATTTCAGAAAGCTTCTTGTAATCGGCTTCTTCCAGGCCGGAGTAGGCGCCGAGGATGACGTCCGGGTTCAGCTTGGCGATCTCAGTGAAGTTGATGCCATCCGCCTCGGAGAACTGCACGGGAGCTTTGTCCGAACCGAAGCCCGCGCCAAGCTTCTCCAGCGCGGCATCCTTCCACGGCGTGGAGCCCTTGTCGTTGTTGCCCCACTCGTTCTTGGGAACGCCAACCGGGACAACGCCCAGGGCTATTGCGACGTCGTCATTGACCCAGGAGATGGTGACTACGCGCTTGGGCTGTTCCTTGATGGTGGTCTCACCGAAAGCGTGCTTGATGGTCACGGGGAAAGCAGCGGTTTCTGCCTGCTCCGTCGCAGGAGTCGTGGTGGTGGCGGGCCCGGTGGAGCAGCCAGTGAGGGAAAGGGCGACGACGGCCAAAGCGGCTGTGGCGGTGCCTGCGGTCTTCAGCAGGGCACGGCGTGGAAGAAGGGAAGCCACGGGACTCCTTAGGTAAGGGATGCGAACCTAAGTAAGGCTAGCCTACCCTTTGAATAATTACGAAACGTTTGCATAACGTAATCACCTCGCCAGGGCATTGCTAAGATATCGGCAGCGGACTACCGCTTCCAGGGAGAACGACGAATTCCAGAGAGAACGACGAGGAGATGAGCGTGCGCACGGATTCCGTTGCAGCAGCCATGGTTGGCGAGGTGGCCATTTTGGCCTGCTTGGCACTCCCCCACCCGTCGGCATCACTCTAGCTCCCAGCCCTGGCACCCCTATTTTGGGTCTCTTTGCTGTGCCTCGCTTTCACTGGTGACCGACGCCCCCTGCCAGTTAACGCGCTCCTGTTTGCGCGACGTCGATCATCTCCGAAAGAAGCTTTGCCGTGCAGAAAATCACTGCCCAACAAATCCGTTCATCGTTCATCAATGCCAGCCGGTCCGAAGCTGCCAAGCTCAATCTTCCCCGCGACTTTGAAACCATCGACTGGGACAACCTTGAGTTCCTCGGTTGGCGCGACGAAAAAATGCCGCAGCGCGGTTACCTGGTGGTGCCGCACCGGGGCAAGCTCACCGGAATCATGCTTCGCGCTCCTGAAGGTGGCTCAGGGAAGAAGCGCGTGGTGCTCTGTGAACTGTGCCGCGACGTGTTCTCCAAGGATGACGTCTACCTGTGGGTTGCCAAGAAGGCCGGACAGTCAGGCAAGGACGGCAACACCGTTGGGACCCTGATCTGTGCCGAGTTCGGTTGCAGCGCCAATGTGCGCAAGGAACCGCCCGCCAACGAGATCAACCCGGACCCGGCCGTCGTCGTGGTTCGGCAAATCGCCGGGCTCGAAGAGCGGACGGCCCAGTTCCTGGATCGGGTGCGCGGGACTTCCACCCGCTAAAACCAACGCGGGGTCACATATGGCCCATTAAGGTCTCCACCATGGGCCAAAAGTGACCCCGCGTTGCTTTATCGGAGGACGATGTCTACGGGGTTGGCTTCGGATCGCCATGCGCCAGGCTCGCCAAGGCCTGCAATGACGGGAGCGGTGAGCACGCCGGAGCGGTTGGTCCGCTTGTCGCGGAGGATTTCCGTGACCGAGCCAAGGTGCCGGGACAGATCGATCACGTTTTCCGGCGCGGCCAGCAACAACTGGAAGCCGAATTCATGAAGGGCTTTGATACCGGCCCCGGCGAATTCCTCGGACGCCAGCACAAACGCTTCGTCCATCATCACGGTGCCGTAGGTGGTGAAGCCCTGCTCGGCAATGCCCAGCTGGTAGCTCAAGGCCGCTGCCATGATGAACGCCGTGAAGCGCTGACGCTCACCGCCGGACATGGAACCGGTATCGGCATGCATGAAGACCTCGGTCTTCTTCTTACCGGACTTGCCCGTTCTGGCCGACTTCGCCGCCACCTCCCTGTGCTCCTTGCACTGGATAAACAGGTGGCCGCGGACGTCCAAAACCTCGGCGCGCCAACGGCGGTCCTCAGGAGTTTGGGAACCGAGACGCTTCACCAAGGTCTCCAGGGACTTGTAGCGGGCGGTGAGCTCCGCGTCGTCGTCGGCCTCTGTTCCAGCCGCGGCAGACGCACTGCGGGAGGGCCGTGTGTGCTTGGCCTTCAGCGCGTTCTGGATCGCATCCTTGAACTGCTTGGCCGTAGCCGGAAGCGTCTGCTTGATGTCCAGTTCCAGATAGCTGCCTTCGTGGAAATTGACCTCGGACAGGATGCCGTTGAGGGGCAGGATCCGGCTGGTGATGCTCCGGCGCTCCTCGTCCAGCAGGTGCAGGAGCGTACTGAACGATTCGTGCGTGCGCTGGTTGAAGAACAGCCGGAACTCCGCCTCCTGGGCGGGCAAGCCATCGCTCACGATCGCGTGATATCGCGATTCGAAGTCCCCGGCAGCACCAATGGACGTGCCATAGTCAACGCTGATAGCGCTGCCCCAGTCGCGCACGAAAGCCTCGAATATTCGCGTCAGACGCTCTGCCGTAGCCTGGCTGCGTGATTCGGCGGCGTGCAGCTCGTCGAGCAGCTTGTTGCGGACGCTGTTGGCCAGGTTGTCGAGTTCGTAAAGCTCAGATACGTCGCCGACGCCGGCAAAGTACGGTTCCAGCGCGGCTACGGTAGAGCCCGACGGCGGTGCTTGCTCAAGCTTCAACCTCGAGGCATCGAGCAGGCCGTCAGCTGTGACCATCTTTTGGTCGAGCGCTTTGTATTCACTCTGCAGCACGGCGGCCGCGCCTGTGGAGGACTGGTGCTTTTCCCGTACGGCCTCGATGTTGGCGCGCAACGGTTCCAGGTCCGCCTGGGCAGCCAGGGCATCAGTGAGGCGCTGTTCGATCCGGGCAAGTTCGTCCGCCGCAACCGCTGCGGAGACCTGCTCCCACGGCCGCTCATCCTCAGCGACGCGGCGGAGCGCTTCCAGTTGCCGGGCCATCCCTTGGTGGGAATCCTCACGGCTTTGCGCCAATTCGGCAGCCTTTGCGAGCTCGTTTTCCAGCTCGCCCACCCGGGCCGCCACCAGTTCAAGCTTGGACGCATTATCGAAGCCGAGGACGTAATCCTGCCGGCTCGTGAAACGATCGTCCTTTTCCACGGTGTGCCGGTTGCGTTTGACCACACCACCCAGGCTGAGGCCCTTATCCATCGAAGCAAGCTCGTCCGGGTCCTCCACGCACGGGTACGCGAAGTCCAAGGCGATCCGCTCGCGGATCCACTCCCCGGCGTCGGCATTGGCACCCGAGGTGAGGATGCTCAACTTAGTCAAGAGGTCGCCGTCGGACACGTCCTCCACAGCCAGGGCGCCACCGGCAACGGGCTTGGACACATCCACTGCACGCAGTGCGCCACGGACCGTGTTGTCGTTCAAGTACCGCGTAACAGCAGCGAAGTGCTCACCCGGAACCAATAGCGTGGTGGCGAGGTTGCGGAGCGCACGCTCTGCGGCCGGACGCCACTGGTCCTGGCCCTCGGCGAGGTCGATCAGCTCGCCACCGAACGGCATCCGCTCCTCGGGGATGCCGGTTGCGGCTGCGATCGCCGCTCGGTTCTCAATACTCGACGGCGGCAGCAAAGACTTGCGCGACCGCAACGACAGCAGCTCCTGCTCAGCCGCAGCCAGCTCGCGTTTCTTCGTCGCGTGGCCGTCGAAGGCCTCGAAACGGAGCTCCTTCAAAGCCTCCGAATCGTCCTTCAACTCCGCCGAACGCGTGGCAGCCTGCTCATGGGCTTGGTCCCAGCCCTCGGCCGACCACTCAAGGTTCAGTCCCGCATCGGCCAGCGCCTTCCGGGCAGATTCCTCCACCTGTTGGCGCAGCTTCAAGCCCACCCGGGCGTTCTCCAACGACTGCTCGATGGCCGAAATCGCGTTACCGCCACGGTTGTTGTAATCCAGCTCCAGTTCACGCAGCTCCTTGGCCAAAGCATCCCGGACCGTGCGCTCGGCAGCGAGTTCCTGCGCCTTAGACTGTGCCAACTCCTTGAAACGCGCCAAGGTCTTGGCGTGGACCGTGACCGCAAGCTGCTGCTTGTAAGCCTCAAATTCCTCGCCAGCCAACTCGCGAAGCCGGTTCGCATCCAACAACGCCTGCGCATAGTCCTTGTTCAGCCCCGGAACCGGCGCCAGTTGGTCGCGCTGCTGCCGGACATCCTCCAACCGCTGCCGGATGGACATCAGGTTGCTGAATTCCTCCACCACATCATCAGCCGCAGCCAACGTAGCCGGGGCATCAAGTACCTGGTCGCGGAAGAACGTATTTACGCTGCCGCCGAGGCCTTTCCCGGCCTGGATCACACGCAGCAAGGGAAGCGCCTGGTCAGAGTTGATGCCAAGGAGCCTGCGGAACCGCTCGGCGAACGCCTTGTGAACGTCGAACACCTGGCCGTCAGGGAAGATCCCCTCCAACGCACCCTTGGTGAACCTCTTCTGGGCAATCCCCTCGATCGCTTCCAAGTCCAGCGGCTTGTTGTCGATCACGTAAAAACGCCCGACGCTGGACTCCGTACCATTCTTCGGCAAATCAAACAGCGCCGAGACCGTCACCTTCGTGCCGGCCGCGTTATCAAACGTCAGCGCGACGGCGGACCAAGTGGCACCCGGGCGCTGGAAGGCACTGGCCGAACCATCGCCAACAGCCTTATCACCAACCTTGCCGCGCATATAAGTAAACGTGGTCCTCTTGTCCTCCACAGCACCCCCGGAACGCTGGGCAGCAGCCTCATTGGACCGCGGGCGGGCATCAAAGACCCGGAGCATGGCATCAAACAGCGTCGACTTGCCGACGCCCGAATTGCCCGTCAAAAGGGTGCCGTTGCGGTCCACGTGCATAGTGTGGGCCCCATGGAACGTGCCCCAGTTGACCACCTGCACGAGTGCCAGGCGCATCTGTCCGGGGTTCGTGAGCTCGCCGAGCGGGAGCATGGTTGCGATCGTCACTTCTGTGTCCCGTCAGTCGTGCTTGCGTCCGCGGCGGTACTGCTGTCCGCGGCGGTACCGGACACATGCTCTGCATGCTCGGTCGTTCCTCCCTTAGACGCATGCTGCCGCATGTCTCCGGGATCGCCGCTCGTGCCGTTCCCGGCTTCCGAACCCGCGTCAAACCGTTTAGCAAGATCGACGAGGTCGCCATTTGGATTGACCCCGGCACCATCTTCATTTTCATGGTCAGCGATGGCGGCTGACGGCGCTGGATTGAGGACTTCTGGTACGTCCACGTCGGTGAGGTCGGCGCTCAAGGTAGACGACGCCGATGCCGCCCCGGGAGTGGCATCGGGCATGCCGGAGCCGGGCGGCTCGCTGCTTGCAGCAGAGTCGTCCGGCGAAGGGGCGGGGGCGGCATCGGCGTCGTCGTCCCCAACCTCGGTGGCGGCATCGGCGTCGTCATCCCCAACCCCCACGGCCGCGTCGGCATCGTCGTCCTCGGTTGAGGTGTCTGATGAATCCACGTCCAGCAGCGGCTCTGTTCCTGATTCGTCGGCTGCTACGGCTATGAGGGCCTCTATTTGGGCTGGGATGTCGCCGATGTTTTCGAAGGGGAGGGCCAGCGGGAGGGCGTTGCTGATGATGTACGTGTCGTCCAAGGGGGTGGGGAGGAGGAGTTGGCGGGCCAGGAGTTTGGTGATGGTGCGGGTGACGACGTCGGAGTCGCGGAGTGCGTCCTGTTGGCCTGCGGGGGTGTAATTGGCGACGAGGTCCGAGATCTCTTCGCGGGTGATGGTGGGGTCCGTCTGGGCTGTGACATGACGGTCCAGGAGGAGGCGCAGGCGGAGGAGGACGATGGTTTCCACGCGGCTCAGTGCACGCTGCTGCCGCAGGATGCTTGACCGGGAGCTGGCACCGATGATTTCCGGGTCGACGGGGCGGAGGACGGCGATCTTGCGGTCGTGATCGAGCTGGAGGGTGAGGAACAGTTCGGAGAGGCGGCTGCGGAGGATGAGTTGGTTGTCCAGGAGTGTGGTCCAGAGCTTCTCGTCGCGGCCGCCGTCGATGTAGGGGCCTTTCAGCAGTTTGACCAGCGCGTGACGGACCTTCATCGGCAGCACGCCTGTGTCGCCCGGGAAGAGCGCGGCGCCGTCAACGAACGTGTCCCGCGGGGTGACCCGGAATGGGTCACCGTGGCTAGCGTGAGACGCTGTTTCAGCCGCGACTTCAGCCGCCTCAACGGTGCCGTGCTCGTCGGCAACGTGCTCGTCGGTGACGTGCCCCTCCTCTGTGACGTCCGTCGTCGTGATTTCCTCAGTCATCAGAATCCTCATTCAGCGAGACAACGGGCAAGTACGCGGTGCGGATACTGCCGTCGATTTGTTCGAAGTCGATGTGTTCCCAAGCGGCCCGGTCGAAGGCCGCACCACCATGCAGGGCCATAGACAGCAGGGATCGGACGGTGTTGATGTGTCGTTCCTCGGCGGGCAGGTTTTCCCACGCCTCGCCCAGGGTAGCTGCCCCAGCCATGGCGGCCCGCACAACAGCAGGCTTCGCCTTTCCGGTGCGGGCTGACCGAACCCGGTCCGAGTCACTGAAGGCGATGGGGTCCGCCAATCGGGGCGGAGTCGCAAACTCGTCCGGGTCAAAGAGTTTAACCATGGCCAACGACTCGAACCCTGCGTTGTACAGAACGGGGCCGCGAACCAGACTGGGCCGGTCCCGCTCGTAGGGCATGGACCTGATGGCTTGCTCTGCCTCAGCTAAGACCTTGCGCAGGCTGACCGACTGGCGGACGTCGTCGCTCTGGATATAGGTGTTCAGGCTCTCGGAGAGCTTGCCGTAGATTCTCTGGATCTGGCTGTGTTGGGTACGCAGTTCGGCCACGAGGTTCTTCAGCGTTTCGCGGTCCTCGTGCGAAAGATCGTCCGCGAACTGCCGGCTCAGGACCTCGCCGATCGCGGAGCGGAAACGCAACTGCTGCTGAGGGTCCTCCAGGAAGGCTGTGAAGGAGCGGAAGGTTCGGCCCTCGGGACTTTGCCGCAGGCGTTTGTCGGCCTCCAGAACCTGGGCCATGGTTGCGCCCTTGCTGAGTGACTCCTCGATGATCTGGTTGCGGAGTTCGCCCACCAACTCCTCGATGCGGTCACGCATTTTCTTGTAATCAGCGGGAAGGCTGGCTGCGAGGTCAAGGATGTTGCCTGCGGCCTCAACAGCTTCTTCGTCGTCCAGGAGGCCGTCGAACTCGCCAGAGCTGATGTCCTCGACGAGTTGCTGGCGCTCCTGGATTTCTTCCTCCAGCGCCTCCAAACGTGCGCTTTGGTCCGGATTGGTTTCATTGGCGAGCTTCTCCACATCGCCAAGCAGCGTGCCCAGACGGGAACCGTTAAGCGTGGAACGATCGCTTGAGAGGCTGTCCAGGAATGCGAGCACGCGGGCCGCTGCTTCGGTGACTTCGTAGACGATCTGACCGGACTGGTTGCGGCGTGTCAGGAACTGCTTGCGCGTCCATTCGTCACCGAAGGCCTTGCCGTTCTGCTGGCCGCCCAGCCCTGGTTCCTGGCGGCGAAGCTGCTCAAGGAAGGCGTCGACGTCGGCATGGAACTCTTCCAGCGGAAGCTGCGGCCGGGTGCGGGTGAAGGAAGCCTGCAGCACCGCGATCACCCAAGGGGCCGAACGTGTGAGGGCCCAGGCTGGACCTTTGGTTAGTTGCTCGAGGTCGCGAAGCCGGGCACTGATGGCGTCGGCGGAGGACATGGCTGAACGGGACAACTACTCTCCTTCAGCTGCTGCGAAACCTGGCTGGCAGCGGAAACTGCCCCGTACAAGGTTAACGCAGAGCATCACCGCCGCGTCGGGCGGTACTGAAAGGGCCGCCGTCGAGCCTTCCAAGCACGATCAGAAGGCTGGCCCCGCAACCATTCCGTAACCTACCGCCCGGTTCGGTTTCGATCACATATCGACACGCCCACGACGCGATTCTGTGCTGGCCGAAAACTACGCCCAGCCCTAGTGTCGGATCATCGACGCAGCCACGCCGCGTCTACCCACGCAGTGTCGCATAGGGGGAACCATGGATTTCGACTTTACCGCTCTGGAAACAGCCACCTACGTATTCATTGGAACGCTGGCCTTCGCCGCCATTTTGGTGGCGTTCATCGCGGCAGCGGCCATAGCAACTATCGTTCTCATCGGCGCCATGGGAATGGCCTGGTACACGGTCAAGGCAGTGCTGGGCGGCTTGGTGCATGGCATCAATTTTGCGTGGGACAGCTTGGTCCACCATGCAGGAAACGTCGAAATCCCGGCCGAATTCCAGCCCCAGGTTTCCCCTAGCACCGGTAGCTACTCGCGGGTAGCATTGAGGGACAGCTGAAGGGTTCCCCACCCGAGGCGGACCCTGGCTCCATCCGGCACAACCGGCTAGAGGAGTTATCCCATGACGTCCGCTACTGACAACAGTCTCACCGCCGCAAGCGTCAACGCCACAGCAGAAGAAGCCCGCGCCGTCGCCGAGGCCGCCCGCGAAACTGAATGGAACCGGCCCAGCTTTGCCAAAGGCCTGTACTTGGGTAGCTTCGACCTCAGCCTGATCCACCCATGGCCACAAGCCAAAACGGAGGACGTGGAGCGCGGCGAAGAGTTCATGGCCAAGCTTGAAGCATTCTGCAGGTCCATGTCCGGACGGGTGATCGAACGCGACGCGAAGATCCCGGACGAGTACCTTGCAGGCCTCGCGGACCTTGGCGTTTTCGGCATGAAAATTCCCCGCGAGTACGGCGGCCTGGGACTGTCCTTGGTCTACTATGGCCGCGCACTGGCTCTGGTTGGATCCGTTCATCCGAGCCTTGGCGCACTGATTTCGGCGCATCAATCCATCGGCGTTCCTGAGCCCGTTAAGGAATTCGGCACGCCGGAGCAAAAGCAGGAATACCTTCCCCGCTGCGCTGCCGGCGCCATTACGGCCTTCCTCCTGACAGAGCCCGACGTCGGCAGCGACCCCGCCAGGATGGGCGCCACTGCCGTACTCTCGGACGACGGCCGGTCTTACCTTTTGGACGGCGTGAAACTCTGGACCACCAACGGGGTGATCGCCGAGCTCGTGGTTGTTATGGCCAGGGTTCCTGCCCACACCGACGCCGACGGCACCACGCACAAGGGCGGCATCTCCGCGTTCGTCGTGGAGATGGACTCCCCGGGCATCACAGTGGAAAACCGGAACAGCTTTATGGGCCTGCGCGGCATCGAGAATGGTGTGACCCGTTTCCACCAGGTGCGTGTGCCGGTGGAGAACCGCTTGGGCCGCGAAGGCCAAGGCCTCAAAATCGCCCTCACCACGCTCAATACCGGACGCCTCTCCATCCCCGGCCTGTGCGTTGCCGCAGGGAAATGGAGCCTGAAGATCGCCCGCGAATGGTCCAACGCGCGTACGCAATGGGGCCGCCCGGTGGGCAAGCACGAGGCCGTAGGAAAGAAGATTGCGTTCATCGCCGCCACGACCTTCGCGTTGGAAGCTGTGTTTGAACTGTCAGCCGAGATGGCAGACGCCGGCCAAAAGGACGTGCGCATCGAGGCCGCGCTGGCCAAGCTCTGGTCCACCGAACTGAGCTGCCGGATCGCCGATGAACTGGTTCAGATCCGCGGCGGCCGTGGCTTTGAAACCGCCGAATCCCTTGAAGCAAGGGGGGAACGCGCCGTAGCTGCCGAGCAACTCCTCCGGGACCTCCGCATCAACCGGATCTTCGAGGGTTCCAGCGAGATCATGAAGCTCCTTATCGCCCGCGAAGCCGTGGACGCACACCTTGCCGCCGCGGGCGACCTCGCCTCAGCGGATGCCAGCCTGCAGGACAAGGCGAGGGCCGCCGTCGGGGCTTCAGGTTTCTATGCACGCTGGCTGCCGAAACTCGTTGCCGGAGCAGGCATGGATCCGCGCTCCTACGGTGAGTTCGGGCGATTGGGCAAGCACCTGCGGTTTGTTGAACGGTCCTCGCGCCGGCTCGCCCGGCAGACTTTCTACGGCATGGGGCGCTGGCAAGCGAAGCTGGAACACAAACAAGCGTTCCTTGGCAGGATCGTGGACATCGGCGCCGAACTGTTCGCCATGGCAGCATGCTGCTCCCGGGCCGAAATGCTGCTCCGTACCCACCCGGAACACGGCGCGGCGGCCTTTGAGCTCGCCGAAGCCTACTGTGAGCAGGCGCGCGTGCGGGTGGACGAATACTTCGATCAGCTGTGGCGAAACACCGACGACGGCGACCACCAGCTTTCGCGCAAGGTCCTGGCTGGGGACTATGCCTGGCTTGAGGCCGGGGTCCTGGACCAGTCCGAAGGAACCGGGCCGTGGATCGCCGATGCTTCCCCGGGCGCCTCAAGCAAGGAGAACCTGCACCGGAAATATCGGTAGCCCGCTACAGGACGTTCCCGTCCACGTAGTACCAGCGCTTGTCCTCGCGTACGAAACGGCTGTGTTCGCGCTGTACTCCGCGTTCGCCGTCGGACCGGTAGTGCGCAGCGAAATCAACGGTCCCCGTGGTGTCCAAAGGCCCACCCTTGGACGTACCCAGGATGTCGAGCCTGCGCCATTGCATGTCCGTGTCCACCTCCAAGGAAGCCGGGCGGGTAGAGGCGTGCCAGGTACGCAGGAGGTACTCCGGATCGAGGACGACGAACGCCGAATACCGGGACCGCATGAGCTGCTCGGCTGTGGGCGCTTCAGTCTCGCCGCCATGGAAGCGTCCACAACAATCCTCATAGGGCTCCCCGGAGAGGCAGGGGCACGCACCGTTGCGGAGTCGGCTGAAATCAGGGGTCACGTTGTCCCAATCCGAGGCTGAAAATGAGAGCTGGACAACATATTTTCCCACGCCATGTAACAGCTTCGAAACAACCCCTGCCAGAGGGTGGTGCGGGGCGTGATTCCGTCGGTGCTGGACCTTAGGCTAGATGTGCAAGCTGGGTGGGCAATGCGCGCATCGCAAAACGATTGCCAGGGGAGGCTACGTGGAGGATCCGACAACACTCGCCATCAACCTGACATATTTGGGCACGGTGGGGATGGCTATCCTCATGTTCCTGGGCCTCGGGTTGGTCATCATCATCACTCTGGTAGTTGCCGGAGTCGGACGGCTTGTGTCAGTGATTCTCCTGGCGATGATCGGCGTCTTCCCCAAGAAGGAAACGGTCGCCATCGTTCATCTGCCTCCTGCTCCGGAACACGTACCCGCTTTGGCGGGTGACGACGTCGATTACTCCAGTCACGCTGTTGAGTCACCTCTTGAAGATCTTGCCTACGTTCCTACCGGTTCCACTGCCGAGGTGGCAGCCCATCCTGTTGCGGCAGAGCCCAAGAAGGATCGCTTTGGCGATGTTCGACGCCGGGTCTCGGATGCCGCTTCTGCCGTCAAGGACGGTGCGTGGAAGGTTAGCCCCAGGAAGGTACCCAAGCCTGCCCAGGTTAAGGAAGTGGTCGAAACACAGACCGCCCACCACCCCTTGCTCGTGGCCGCCAGCAAGGAACCACCCGTGCTTGCGAAGGACTGGGCCGACGCCGTCGCGGAAGCTGACCGGAGGGCGGCCGAGCGCGCAAAGGCAGAGGAACCGCCCGCCATCAAGGTAACGGTCCGTGAGGTGGGCGAGCCAACACCGCCATCCAGCAATGAGGAACCACCCGCCCCGAAGGCCCCGGATGCTAAGCAGTCTTCGGGCACCGAGGCGTCGCCGGGCAATGGTCCGAAAAAGTCCGGTCCTGAGTCTACAAAATCCAGCCAAGGTAACAGCTCGGCCCAAGGGAACAACTCCAAGAAATCGGGCCCGAACACTTCCAAGAATGGAAAGTCTTCGAGCCCGGTCCGTAAGGGTTCGCTCAGCGGGGTAAGCCGCAACTCCTAAGCGGCGAGCTGCCGGAACGCTGCTCCGTGGTAGATCAGTGGTTTGGATTCGTGGTTGATGGTGGTCGCTTTGACCTCGAGGACAACGATCGCGTGGTCCCCGGCGGGCGTCTCGGAGACAACCTCGCACTCGAAACCCAGCACCGCGCCGTCGATTAGAACGGCCCCTGAGTCACTGACGCTGGTGGACAATCCGGCGAAGCGGTCCCGGGTTTTGGAGGACAGCTGAAGGCAGGCCGCTTCCTGACCCTCGGCCAGCACGGACACACCCAACCGGCTGGCCTGCCGAAGCTTGGGCCACGTTGTGGAGGAGTTCTGCACTGCGAACATCACCAACGGCGGTTCCAGTGACACTCCCACCGTGAAGGACGATGCCACCAATGCCTCCGGCGTGAAATCCACCATGGCACTGAAGGCAGCCACTCCGGACGGGAACTGCGCAAATGCAGCCTTGATGGCTGCCGTTTCTTCCACGGTCGTCTGTGTCATTTTTGCTGTCCCCTATCGTGCGTTGCTTGAGTTCCTTTCCCATAATTCACCCGCTTCCGGGAACGGCAATATTTGTTGATTCGAAAGACATTTGTGTTGCCGCATGTCAAGAAATGTCGCGAACTAAGGCCGCTTCCATTACCCCGCGAGACGAAAAACGAAGAAGTTCTACCGTTTGCATTTGGGCGTCCCACAGCCGTGTGTAGCCTCGATTGGACATCCCCTTGACCCACCACAGGAAGCCGACATGAGCCTCAACGAGCTACGAACGCTTGGACGCACTGGCGCCCTGATCAGCCCTCTCACCCTGGGTACATTGAACTTCGGCACCGGCACCGCTCCCACGGGACCTGCGGAGAGCATCCGCATCATCCAGGCTGCGCTCGACGGCGGCATCACCAGCATCGACACCGCCGATATTTACTCGCAGGGCGAGGCGGAAGTCGTGGTGGGCCAGGCAATCCAAGGAAGGCGCGACGACGTATTCCTCGCCACCAAATTCCATGGCCAGATGGGATCCAACCCAGCGCATGCCGGAAATTCGCGTCGGTGGATTGTCCGGGCTGTGGAGGACAGCTTGAGGCGGCTGAACACGGACAGGATCGACCTCTACCAAGCGCACCGTCCCGACTACAACACCGATCTCCTTGAGACCATCACCACCCTGAACGATCTCATCCGGCAGGGCAAGATCCTCTACTACGGCACGTCGGTGTTCAGCCCCGCGCAACTCGTCGAGGCACAGTGGATCGCGAACACCAACCACCTGACGCCGCCGGTGGTGGACCAGGTTCCCTATTCGCTTCTGGTTCGCGCCAACGAACGCGACGTTTTCCCCATCACCCAGCAGTACGGCGTCGGGGTTTTGAGTTATGGACCGCTCGACGGTGGGTGGCTGGCTGGCGGTTACCGCGTTGGCGCGGGCCAGCCCGAAAGCTCGCGTTCGGCCGCTGTGCCCGGCCGGTTCGATGTGAACGCGCCCTTCAACCAAGGCAAGCTGCACGCGGCAGACGCACTCGCACAACTGGCCGCCAGGTACGGACTGACCCTCATCCAGCTCGCTGTGGCCTTTGCGTTGAACCATCCAGCCGTCACCAGTGTGATTATTGGACCGCGGACCGAGGACCATCTCACCGACTACTTGAAGGCCGCCGATGTGGTGCTCAACGACGCGGTTTTAGATGAAATCGATGACATCGTGGCCCCCGCCGTCAACTTCCTTGAGCGGGACGCCGGCACGGTTGCTCCGCATCTGGAGTACCCGGAACTTCGACGTCGGTAGCTCGCCACCCGTTGTGGGGACCGCTCTGCGGGCTTCTTCGCTCGCGGACAGTGCATACCGGGCCTCGCAATCGCCTATTGACGGCATTAGGTCCCCGCGTGATCCTTGTCCTAAGTGCTGCGGCACGCCCGCAGCGTCAGGTCCAGTAGAACGCCGCCTCCCATGTCCAAACACCATGTCAAGCAAGACGCGGCGAAAGCCGTCATCACGGGACAGCCGACCGAAGGTCCCCTGACCCACGAAGAGTTGCAGCTCTCCGGCCGCAACCATTCAATGCCGCTCGAAGCCCTCCACGACGACATCACGCCAGCAGGCCTGCACTATCTGCTCATTCACTTCGATATCCCGCACGTTACCGCCGAGGAATGGCGCCTGCGGCTCGGTGGCGCCCTTAATAACAGTCTGGAACTGAGCCTCGACGACATCAAGTCGCGGCCCTCAGTCACCATGCCTGTCACCATGGAGTGCGCCGGAAATGGACGCTCACTGCTGCAGCCACGTCCGCTCAGCCAGCCCTGGGTGCTGGGAGCTGTAGGCACTGCGGAATGGACTGGAACTCCGTTGGCACCACTGCTGGAGGAGGCAGGGTTGGCGAGTGACGCCGTCGAACTTGTCTTTACGGGTGCCGACAGCGGTATCCAGGGTGGAGTCGAGGAACCGTACGCCCGCAGTCTTTCGATCGCCGAAGCGATGCATCCTGAAGTCATGTTGGTCTACGCCATGAACGGCAACCCGCTACCGATCCAGCACGGTTTCCCGCTGCGGCTGTTGGTGCCCGGCTGGTATGGCATGGCAAGTGTGAAGTGGTTGACCTCCATCGAGGCAGTGACTTCACGTTTCATGGGATTCCAACAGGCCGTGGCGTATCACTACCTCCAGGGACCCGATGGGCCAGGTTTGCCCGTGTCGCACATTCGCGTCCGCTCCCTGATGGTGCCACCCGGGATTCCTGATTTCTTTACCCGACGCCGGGTAGTGGATGCCGGTCCTGTGATGCTGCACGGCAGGGCGTGGTCCGGTCACGGCGAAGTGGAACGGGTGGAGGTGGGGATCGACGGCGAATGGATGCCGGCCCATCTGGAACCTGCTGTAGGTGACTTTGCTTGGCGATCCTGGACTATGGTGTGGGTCGCGAGCCCGGGAGAGCACGAGTTGCGGTGCCGTGCGATGGACTCCTCGGGTGCGCTGCAGCCCAGCGACCAGGTGTGGAACTACCAGGGCATCGGGAACAACATGGCCCAGCGGGTTGAGGTGACGGTTCGGTAGTTGTTTCTCGGGTCGGTGTTTCTCGCCGAGATCGCGGGAGAGCTGCGTGATCGCCGGAACTCTTAGGCGTGCTCGGTGGCTTCCCCTTGTACTCGCACGTTTCCGGCGTTCTCGCGGGTCTTGCTAGGCCCGGTTAGACTCTTCCCAATCATGAGTATCCCGTCATCATCCCCGGCAAACGTCCGCGTCGATGCCTGGTTGTGGGCGATCCGCGCTTACAAGACCCGATCCGCGGCCACCGCCGCCTGCCGTGCCGGCCACATCCGGATCAATGGAAATCCGGTGAAGGCCTCGCAAACCGTGATCATTGGAGACACCATCCGCGTGCGAGAATCCGGTTGGGAACGGATCCTCGAAGTACGGCGGCTGATCGCGAAACGCGTCGGCGCCGAGGCTGCCTCGCATTGCTTCACCGACCACACTCCCCCTCGGCCCGTTGCCCCGAAGCTTGGCCTTCCCCAGCGCGACCGCGGTGCCGGCCGGCCCACCAAGAAGGACAGGCGGGATATGGAGAAATTGCGGGGTTAATTGTCCACATACAGCCCCCGATGGCTGTATTGCTGGCTAGCGGCCATTTAGCTTGGTGGAGTGATCCCCCAGCCACCTCCCCCCATCGACGTGAACATCCACACCGGGCCGGTTGAGTGGTGGCAATCTGTTGCAGGCATGGCGCCCCTGGCTGCACTAGCCGCGGCCAGCATTGCCGCTTGGATTGCCTGGAGGTCCCTGCGACAAAAGACCGGGTCCGTCCGATAACAGGGCCGAATGGTGGCGACGGGCTGAGTGGGCTTTCGACAGCATCCTTTCCCAAGAACCCCGCCGCGCACAGGTGGGCCTTCAGGTAATGACTGTATTGGCCGAATCAACACCAAGCCGTGAAGAAGTTGAATTTATAACTGTGGCTTGGAGTTATCCACTGGAAGAAGCGGCAGAATCGACAAAGATGGATGGCCTATCGCCACCCGAAGTCCCGCCCAGTTACCCCGACCCGGACCTCGATGTTGAGCTGGACCCCAACCCGAAAACGGGCAACAATGAACCGACGGCAAGCGACACCAGATAAGGGGTTGGCGATGACGGAGCCAATGAGAGCACCAGCACACCACGGCGCAGGGACCGGGGCAACCGACAGAATCGACCGCGGCGCCGCGGCGCGTGACCGCGGGGTGCAAATCGCGGCCGCCCAGCTACGACTGGTCACAGACCGACGCCTCGGAAAGGAAACTCCCGACTGGGTCAGGCAGCTCGCAGCAGAGAGCCCTCGGCGCGGCGTCTCGTAAACTCCGGGCAACAGCTCCACGAACAATAGTTATCCACAAGCGGTCCCCTTCGACGTGAAACCCTCCCTTCCCCCGCCTAGACTGGCCGACACATCGCCAAACAGTTGCTGGGGGAGCCTGTCATGTCACGCCTTTTTGCCTATTCTTCACATGCCCGCATTCGAGGAGCGGTCTTCGGACTCACAGCCGCGTTGCTTCTCACTGGTTGTCAGGGCGGGCCGCCCGGCGGCTCTCCTTCCGAATCAAGCTCGACGACGGCGCCTACCTCGGGCGCTTCGTCGCCAGGTCCTTCGGGCACCGGCCCTTCCGGGAGTGCCGCTCCTGCCACTGTGTACAAGCCAGCCGATGCGAAGGGCAAAGCAGAGAATGTGCCCGTGCCGGTGATGCCTGAGCTCGCGAAGGAGAACTCGAAGGCTGGGCTTGAGGCATTTATCAGGTATTGGTACGCGACTTATTCGTACGCCACCGAAACGGGTGATCTCGGACCCTGGAGCCTTGCCACTGATACAACAACAGTTTCAGGCGCCGCATATAAGAGGGCGATCGAGCTCAACTACGTCGACGGCCGGTGGGTGGTCGGCGGGCGTATCAGTGTTCCTGTTATCGAAGTCCTGTGGAAAGCCGGCACAGACCCTCAAGCCGCTAAGGTGCAGGTCCTCCAAGAGCAAATTGAGTATTTCGACGCTAACGGCAACTCCGGTCAGCAGGCCACGCCCGAGTACAACACCGCCGAAGCTGTCATGGTTAGCTACCAAAGGGGACATTGGCAAGTTATCGACAACGGACTGATTGTGGGCTAGCCGTGCGAATGACTCGTCTTAGCGCAATCGTATTTTTCTCCCTCGTCGTGGTCCTGTCTATCGGCTCTGCTCCGTCAGTGGCAGAGGACGAAACTCGAGTCAGCGTGGGAAAGCACGATACCGCCATAAGTATCGACGCAAGATTCACGCTGAATCCAGAAACTGGGATACCGTCAGAATCCCTCAACTCCAATGCCGCAGCAGACGATCCCTACCAGTACAAGCCGGATACCCTTTGCCGCGCTGGCGGTGGAGGCTTGGGATGCCAAGGACTCGAGTGCCCACCCACAACGGAGGGAGGCGCCGAAGGTACCCCTGTTGTGTGGAAAAAAGCACCAAAGGCCATCTCAAATCCGGACTGGACGGAGTATCGGGCGATCACCGGTCCGACGTGTCTGTACGACGCCAAACCCGAGAACGTCCTGGCCAACATCGCAGCCCGGATCCTGAACGACTTCCGCCAACTCCCCGTCAACCCCGGAATCCTCGAAGCCCAGCCCTTCCCCCACACCCTCAAGGGCGGACCCACGAACTTCTACACCACCGCCGCCGAACAAGCCTTCGACGTCACCATCCTCGGCCAGGCAGTGCACCTGACGGCAACCCCGGCAAGCTTCACCTACAACTTCGGCGACACCACCACCCTCGGCCCCACCCAAGTGGCCGGCTACTCGATCCCCGAAGCCGACTGGCTCCTCAACGACACCCGCACCAGCCACATCTACACAGCAACAGGGAACTACCCCGCCACCATCACCACCAGCTTCACCGGAACCTACTCCGTGAACAACGGACCCCCACTGCCCATCAA
>NZ_JBFTJK010000034.1:0-27827 GCF_056395385.1 Paenarthrobacter sp. 10L420
CACCACTTGACACGCGATGCGGCGGTCCAACGTGTTCGCGCCGCGGTCGAGGCGCGCCGGGATCCAAACACGGTCATCGTGGCGAGGACTGATAGTGCCCTGATATCGAAGGACGAGGCACTGTTGCGCATGCGGCTATTCGCTGAGGCGGGGGCCGATGTGATCAAGCCAACACATATCGAATGGGAGGATGCTGCCGAAGCTGTAGAGGCATCGTGCGGAGTGCCGGTGATGATGGTGCCCATCCGCTTCGGCAGCGCCACGCGTGAAGAGCGCAAACTCGCTGAAAAGAGCGGTGTGAAGATTCTGCTTGACCCGGTCCCTGTCTCGTACGCAATATACGAGGCAGCTATCAAGACGCTCACGGAACTCAAGCAAACCGGAATGGTGGACGCGGACTATTCGGACACGGCCAAGACCGTCCAGGAGACGATCCGCTACCGCGACTGGGGCGAGCTCGCGCTCCGTTATCGTGCCTCGGATGTCCCGCTGTGAGCCCGTTCACTTCATCAATACCTCAACCTAGGGAGGTCACAACCTTGCCATCAGCAACTGCCCCGCCTATCAGCTCCAAGGACCGCAGGCCCACCTCGGCGAAAGCGTGGGTTGCCATCGCGCGCTCCTTGGCTCCACTGGTGGAGTCTGAGGTGCCGCAGGCAGCCCGAGACACGATCATCACGCCGAGGGTCGTCCAGGCGTGGAAGGACGCTGGTCTCTATGGTGTTCTGCTGCCGGAGCATCTCGGTGGAGCGGGTATTGACGATCTGACCTATCTTGAGATCGCGGAAGAGATTGCCCGTCAGGACGCTTCCGCCGGCTGGGTGTATGCCAACCACCAGACAGGCACGATTTTCCCGGGGATCCTGCTGCCCGAAGAAGCGTTCCGCGAGCTCATTGGACCGAACGGTGATGGCATCGCTTGTGGCTCCGGTTCACCCACTGGGCCCTACGGTAAGGCGAAGCGGGTCGAGGGGGGCTATCTGGTCCAGACCGGACCGAGACCTTTCGGCTCAGGCTCGCAGTACGCAGACCGAGTGGTGGCTCGCGTGGCTCTGGTCGATGACAACGATATTCCGCGGCTTGACGACAAGGGCGAACCAATCGTCGTCTTCATCTGGGTCGACAGGAAAAATGTCGAGTGGCAGCACGATTGGAACGCGTCCGGCCTCGCGGGATCGGGTTCAGGATCCTACCGGGTTATACCGCACGTTCTTGAGGAAAAATGGATGGCCCTTGAGACTGTCCACAACTTTCCCGATGACCCGGTGTTCAACCAGGGCTTCTGGCAGATCTCAGGACTGCACCACTGTGGCGTCGGGCTTGGTCTGGCGAAGCGAATTCTCGAGGAGATCGCGAAGTCGACTCAGGGTCGACGCCGCGGTACCATTCCGGCCCTGGACGAGTATCCGCTGTTCCAGGCCGATTTCGTTCGTATCGAGTCACTTTATCAAGCCGCCCGTGCATTCGTTTTTGACGCATACCGCGAGGTGTGGAGTGCAACTATAGAAGGCCGCCTCACTGAGATGCATTCGATCCGCGTCGATCAGGCAGCGGTCTATCTCACTCGGATGCTGGAAGACATCTTGTCCACGGCATCGTTGTGGGCCGGTTCCGACGTGATTCCGAAGGATGGGATCTTCGCCCGCCTCAACGCCAATGCTCGCGTCGCGATGAATCATCTCCTCGTGGGCCCGCAACAGGCCGTGCACCTTGCGCCCGCGTTGCTCGAGGAGTGGCGAGGCCATGACGGGGTCTGAGCCGCCGTCGTACGGCACGGTCGATCAAGGGGAAAGTAGCATGAACCTCGCGAAGAATCACGACCCGGTCCACCTCCGGCATCGACAGGGCCCGCAGCGCCTCCGGGCCGAGGGCGTGCCGGTGGGCGTCCGAGCACCGCGGTGATCACCTACCGGCTTCAGCCCGGCGCGGACGTCCCGGTCCCGGAGAGCACTCCGGTCCCGGAGCCTGGTCCCGGACAGGTGGTCGTACGAGTCCGGCTGGCGGCGCTCAACAATAGCGACCTCGGTGTCGTCAAGAGATTGCAGAGCGGTGAGGTCGTGCCCGGCCGCATTCCGGTGTCGGACGGGCTGGGGGAGGTCGTTGCTGTCGGTGCAGGCGTGACCGAGGTTCAGGTGGGAGCCCGCGTCGTCGGCTCGTTCCACCAGACGTGGATCAGCGGACCTATGCTGCCGGAGCACCTCGCCGGCGCTCTCGGCGGCCCCCGCGACGGGGTACTCGCAGAGTACGTAGTGCTCGAGTCGCAGGGCGTCGTAGAGGTTCCTCAGGGAATGAATGACGATACCGCAGTGTCCTACCCCACCGCGGGCGTGACGGCTTTTTGTGCTACGCGGGCCGTACGCCCGGGTGACACCGTGTTGGTGCAGGGCACTGGAGGAGTGAGCCTGTTCGCTCTCGGAATGGCTCTGGCTCGCGGGGGACGGGTACTGGCATTGACTTCGAGTGCAGAGAAGCATCAGCTGCTGCGTGATGCTGGCGCCGCCGAAACCTTCGACCGCGCAGATGACCGCTGGCCCGAGCATGTAAGGGAGGTCACCGACGGTGCTGGTGTCGATCTCGTCGTGTCGATCGCTGCGGGGGACACCTTGACGCGATCGATGATGGCCACCCGCCTTGGCGGCCGTATCGATGTGATCGGCACGCTCGGGTTGCCGGCTGCAGAGGCTTCGCTGGTGATCCGTCGAGCTCTCACTTTGCGTGGACGTATGGTGGGCTCGGTCACCGACCTTGCCGAATCGCTCCGATTCGGCAGGGAGCACGAGATTCGGCCGCACATAGGGATGCGAGTACCGCACCACGAGATCGCCAGGGCATACAAGGCGCTACGCGCGAAGACGTACGTCGGCAAGATTCTCGTCAACTTCGACTGACACCCTAAGCCAATTACAGGAGGAACCGTGACCGTCGTCGCTACCTATACGTACGACAAGAACGCTGCGGATGAGCGTAAGAGGCTCCAGAAGGAGCACCTGGAATTCATCAGGGGCCTGGAGGATTCGGGCGAACTGCTAGCGGTGGGCAAGGTCGCCGATGCCTCCGTGGACATCCTCTTTCTGTTGAAGGTCGCCGACGCAGCGGAAGCGCAGAGTCTGCTTGCCGCGGATCCGTACAACCTTGCCGGTTACATCAGCAGGGTCACCGCGCACGAGTGGTCAGCTGCCACCGGAACTCTGGCGCCGCTCTGAGCAAGCGCTCTCGGGCCACGAGCCAAGGAAAGCCGGAGACGACAACAGCTGGGCCGAGGAGAGGAAAAATCGTGGAGAATACGAGCGATCGGGTCACTGTCATTGCCGGGGGCGCTATCGAACTTGGTCGGGCGTGTACGCTACGTGCTGCCAAGTCCGGTGCGACCGTCCTCATCATCGACGAGGATGAGGTACGTGTTCGGGAGGTAACGGGAGTGGTGACAATGCGGGGTGCGAATGCCGTCGGAGTTACGATGCAACTCGACGACCTCGAGGGCCTGCGTGACCTGCCAAATCGGCTTCCGGGCGGAATAGACCATGTAGACACGCTAATCAATTGCCAGTGGGTCGTGGACACGCCGGGACCGGTTTCTCGCATCGACATTGCGCTGCTGGAAAGGGTGGTGCGTGTCAATCTCACCGGGGCCGTCGTCCTCGCGCAGGTGTTCGCCGACCTGCTTTCTGCGTCGGCGGCAGGCTCGATCATCAACGTGGGAACCATCGACGGCCTCCAGGGGAACCCCACGGTGCCTGCGTTCTCCTCGGCCAAGGGCGGGTTAGTCGCTCTCACCCACGTGATGGCTCACGACTTCGGTAAGCGTGGCGTCCGGGTGAACTACGTGGCTCGATGCGCATCCATGGAGACGAGAGATTTTCTGGAGTACCCGGCGGGCGCCACGATCCCGAATTTCGAAGAGGCTTTGGCGAAGTACACGCCGCTCGGAAGGCTGGGGCGCCTAGATGAAACGGCAGCCGTCGTGGAGTTTCTCGCGTCACCTGAGGCCTCGTTCGTGAGCGGCTCAGTTTTCACCGTCGACGGGGGACGAACCGGGATCACTCCAGGAACAGGTCTGTCGTAGCCTCGAGCCTCACCCGTGGCAGGGTCTACACCGGGTTGTCGCGCTTGGCGATCTCTGCGGCTACACGAGCACTCGTCACTGCGCACGGTGAAGGCCAAGAGCGTGTGCCAGCTCTCGATACGACGCGACGGTGGGCGCTCCATCCGCAAGGAGCTGGATGGCAACGTGGTCGGCCCCGGCGGCGTGGTGGCCGCCCTCCAGCCGTTCGGCTACCCGGGCGGCGGTGCCCTGCAAGACAAGGTCGTCGATCAGCCGGTCGCTTCCGCCGTTGATCATCTCGTCCTCGCTGTAGCCGAGCGACAGGAGGTTGTTGCGGTAGTTCACCCGCTGGAGGTAGGGATCATCAACGAATGCGCGGCCGACCGCGCGGGTGATGCTTGGGTCGGAGCCCAGGACGACCTTCTGCTCGGGAGCGAGGAGGGGGAGTGGTCCCAGGAGATCCCGCGCCTTCTTCGTATGCTCCGGAATGGTGAGGTAGGGATGTGCTCCCAGTGACCGACGTCCGGATAGACGCACCATGTCGGGTCCCAGTGCGGCAAGGATGCGTCGATCGGACGGCACTTCGCCGGCGTCGAGACGGTCGAGGTAATGCTTCACTGCCGTGTACGGCTTGTCATAGACACTCTGGTTGGACTCGCGATGGCCGGCACCAATGCCCAGAACGAACCTGCCAGGAAAGCGCTGCTCGATTCGATGGAAGGCTGGGCCAACGGTGTCTGCATCTGTGGACCACACGTTGATGATTCCCGTGGCGATGACGATGTTGTCTGTTGCCTGCAACAGTTGCTCTACGAGGTGCAGTTCGCTATCCTTCGAGCCGCCGATCCACAGAGCCCCGAAGCCCAACGTCTCCAGCTCCTTCGCCAGGGCCGGTGTCCAGGTGTTTGCTACCTTCCACACCCCGTAGCGCTGAAGTTGATTTTTCATGAGTCTCCTTTGCTTAGCACTGCGCGTGAATCCGTCCCGCGCAGCAGTGCCTGAGCGTGGCGGGTGGCCTGCCGAGGGCTCGTTCAGAAAGCCATAAAGAGGATCTCTTCGCGCGAATACTCCCGGCCAGGGTGCTCGACGTGAAGGTGCTCTTTCGCCTTGGCTACAAGGTCATCTTCATCCGTCCCGTGAACGGTCTGACCGCACGGGCACTCCAAGGTCTTCTTCACAGTGGATACTCCTTCTGATCCGTCATTAAGGTCAGGGTGCGTGGTCAGAGACCTCGTCCGAATGCGGCGAGCGCCTCGTAGGCGAGGCCCATCCCTTGTAACTCGAGTGTCTGCTTCTTGATCGGCTGAACCATGAGGGAGCGCGTGAAGCGGAGCGTCGAATCCGATTTTTCGGCGATCCTGCGTGCGATCTCCCACGCGCGCTCAAGAACGCGCTCCGATGGCAGGACCTCCTTGACGAGCCCCCAGCGAAGCGCCTCCTCAGCAGTGATGACCTCTCCAGTGAGCATGTACGCGCGGGCGCGGTTTATGCCCAGCAGCATGGTCATCCAGATGTGGCTGCCATCGCCCGGCACCAAATCCTGGAGATCGAAGTGGGCGGAATCCTCGAAGGAGGCGGTCTCGGATGCGATCACGATGTCCGAATACAACGGCATTTCGCAGTGGCGACGGACGGGACCGTTGACCGCTGCGATCACGGGCACGGGGATGTCAAGCAGCGCATTGTTCATCTCGCGCTGGTTGGTCCAGGCAAGTTCTTCCCACACTGCGTACTCGTCGGCGAGGCTGCTCTGGCGGGTCAGGGTTCTACCTCCGGGAGCGTCGGCTCGCGGGCCGATGAAGTCTGTACCGGTGCCCGTGATGATCACCACCCGATTCGCGCGATCCAGAGCGATCTGCCGGAACGCGGCGGTGAGATCCCGGTGAACCGTTTCTCCCATGCGAAGGAAGTCGTTGTCCGAATGTAGCTGCACCAGGAGGATTCCATCCTCACCCCTGGTCAGTTTTATGTGCCGATAACTGTGTTGGTAATCGACGAACTCCGTCACGGCGAGCGACTCCTTCGTTGCTGTATATGGCACAGAAAACTGTGACGCGGAAACCAGGCTGAATACGAATCTAACACGTCGTGGGTCCGATTCCAATCAGTGGCCCTTCCTCGGTTGTTCCACCATACTGTCGTAAGCAGACTGACGGGGGTCGCGCCTGGAATTGTAGGATGCCGGGTTGTGCATGGTCGCGTGACAATCGTGCCGGGATGCTGTTAGCATCCATTGAATACGATTCTAGGATCCGGGCTCATCGGCGGTACTCACCACATCCACGCGAACGACAGCAGAACGTTACGGCGATGAGCGCATCGAGAGGGGACCACTGATGCCATCCAGCCAACTCACGTTGAGCGATGTCGAGCAACTGCAGGCGATCGAGGCCATCACGCGGATCAAGAGCAAGTATGCAAACAGCATCGATCACCGCCGCTGGGATGAGTTCGAGTCGCTCTTCGCTCCTGATGCGCAGATGGATGAGAGCGACTTCCCGACTGCCCGCAAACCAGGTTCAAATGAACCAGCCTCCAAGGCTGCGTTCGAGTATCTTGAGGCGGTTGCGCGCCAGGGCGCTGTATGGCCGGTTGTGGGCCGAGCCGCCATCCGTGCCACGGTCTCATCAACCCGGGAGGACCACGGCATGGTCCATCACATTTTCAACCCTGACATCGAGCTCACGTCCGATACCACTGCCACCGCAGTTTTCCGTTACGAGAGCCACCACTGGCTCCCCACGGGCGAGCCGGTGGCCTACATGCACAACTTCGGCACCTATCACGAGAGCTACGTTCGACTTGACGACGGACGCTGGTACATCAAAACACTTCGACTTGCCCGCCTGCGCGTGGAGTGCAGTTAGGCGCCAGCCGAAGGCTCTCTGGCGCGAACATCGCGTCGACCACTCACATGTGGTGCGCAAACATGCAAAATCGCCTCGCCTCTTGTCGATGCGAAACACACGGGAAAAACTGGCTGAAAGGGTAGTGAAGTGGGTAACAGGCTGGATGGCAAGGTCGCCATCATCACGGGTGGAGCACGAGGACAGGGCGAGGCTGAAGCACGACTCTTCGTCGCTGAGGGAGCGAAGGTCGTCATCGCGGACGTGCTCGACGATCCTGGCCAGGCGCTGGCGTCAGACCTCGGCGAAAACGCCCTCTACGTCCACCTGGACGTCACCAGCGAGGACGACTGGAATGCTGCGGTCGCTACAACCATCGAGCGATTCGGAACTCCTACGGTTCTCGTGAACAACGCCGGGATAACGCAGCACCGAACGATCGATCAGATGGTGAAGGAAGATCTGCTCAACATTCTATCGGTCAACGTTGTGGGCCCCTGGCTTGGCACCAAGGCGTTGTTTGATCCGATGCGGCGTGCAGGTGGCGGATCGATCATCAATATCGGGTCGACGAACAGTGGCCGTGGAGAAGCCGGAGGCACCGGGTACACCACCTCTAAGCACGCCCTGGCCGGTCTCACTAAGAGCAGCTCGATCGAGTTCGGGCCTTTCGGCATTCGCGTCAATCTTGTACTTCCCGGTGGCATCAAGACTCCGATGTCGGCGACCTCCGGATCCTGGTACGGCGCTGGCGTGCTGGATACCACCCCCACAGAGTGGGCCTTGCCTTTGCGGCGTTGGGGCCGGCCGGAAGAGATCGCCTACTTGGTCCTTTTCCTCGCCTCCGACGAGTCCAGCTACTCCACCGGATCGGAGTTCACAGCTGACGGCGGAATGACCGTCGATCATCCGGGCAGGCCCGCCCGGGCGTGGGTTGAACACCGCGAAGCACTCTTGGCCGAGCAAAATGCCGCGGTCGCGCTTTCAAGCCCGCCCTCAGAATAGAGTCGGGATTTCACTGCTCAAACACCACGTCCTCGATGGCCCTCTGCTCGCCAAGATTATCGAGGATGTGGTGTTTGGCGTTGGTGGCGATGACGGCATGGACGCTCCGCCGTCGACCGGGAGCACGACCCCCTGATGAGCATAAGCCAGTGGAATGTGCGGTCCCCTCAATGCGATTGCATCCGGACCCGCCGTGGCCACCAGGACCGTTGCCCCGGGATCTGCATGGTCGTGGCCACGACTAACCCATGGCATAACCAGGCCATAGCTGGGCCGGATAATGAGTTCTTGGTGCATCTCGACGGTTCCATACAGCCCCATGATTCGGCGCAGGAGTGAGGAGCGGTCCAAGCCCACCGGCATGAAGTCTCTAATCAAGATACGGCCGGTGATGGTTTCCCAGGTTGTTTGAAGCACAAACGTCGAATCTAGGTAGCGCCGATCAACGACGGCTGCGCCTCCATGGCTGGGAGCCAACAGCCACCGACCGTGATCGGCGGTTCCCACGAGTGCACAAAATAACCACGGAGAGTCAAAACGCGGGAAATAGAGCCAGTCCACGCTGCCGTTTCGTGAGCAGAGCGGCCCGGTTTGGAGGTCCGCAAGCAGCGCATAATCCTCTATGGGAGCAGCCATGGCTTCACTCAATCACAACTCAACCAGATCGGGTTAGGCCTCGAGGAATAGAAATTGTCAGCCTAAGCCCAAAGGGCATGGATGGTAGAGGCAAGGGGAAATGGCCGCCCAGCGCCCCCAAGCTTGAAGAGGGCGAGGCTAGAAAGAACCACTGCCTTAGCCAGCCATTCCGGCTTCATATTTCAGGGTAGAGAGCGCGTTTTGAACCATCTTCACGCACTTGTCGGTGGATATGCCTTCCTCCGAGTTGTCGAACGACAGCCACTGCAGCACCAGACCATTAGTCACTCCAACCAGAAGCCCCGAAAGATTCTCAATATCGACATCCAGTTCCTCCTCGGTTCTAACTTCACGAAGCAGCTGGGCGCAATTATCCAGGTACCGGCGGTAAACCCGCCTAGCCAAATGTTGGGAGTCTGAACTTCGCAAAGACCACATTGTGAGCTCGTAACTGGCGAGCTGCATGTCGCGACTGCTCTGAAACCACTTCATGAATGAACGCAATATATCTGCGACGCCCTGGTGAAGCCCCACTTCTTGCTGTATTCGTTCACCGACTCCAGCAAAACGGGCAGCTGTGATGGCTTCATAGACTGCATGGAAGAGATCTTCCTTCGTCGCGAAACAATAGTGGAGGCTGGCAGTTGGTAGCTCGGCCACTTCGGCGATGCGGCGAGTTGTCGCCCTGGCCACACCTTCCCGACTGATCACAGTAATGGCCGCCTCCACAAACTGCCTACGGCGGAAACTGACAGGCTGATGATCCTGCGGCATGCTGCCTCCTCGCTCACGCTTCTCCGAATTGCGGGATTCTGGAAATGCTCTAATTTCTTCCCAGCTTACTTGGACGCTTGGCCAATTTGATATGGAGATCTCCCTCAACTGGCAACAGGACAAAGTTTGGACAGCCCGGCGGCGCCGTCTCCCTAGCTGTTCCCTTCTTCAGGAGAAACAACGGAGCGCCACATGCTGCGGCCCAGCTTCGTCCCGCCCGCCCCGATCCGACGGCTCCGAGATCTGGCCCGGTACCGGATCGATCTGATCGGCACACGGACGGCGGAGAAGAAACGGGTTAAGAAACTTCTGGAGGACGCAGGGAGCAAACTTTCCGTGGTCGCCTCGGACATTTTCGGCGTCTCCGGTCGGGCGATGATGGCAGCGCTCATCGACGCTGAACGGAACCCGAAAGTCCTCGCGCAGCTGGCGCGGTCGAGCATGCGGAACAAGATCACCGAACTTGAGGAGGCCTTCACCGGCCCTTTTTGACGAGCACCCCCGCTTCCTTCTAGCCAGGATGCTGGCGCGGATCGATGGGATCGACGCGGACATCACCGCGCTTGAGGAGCAGATCGAGGCGCAACTGGCCCGTTTCGCATGGGCGGTGGAACGCCTCGATGAGATCCCGGGCATCGGTCTCACCGCCGCCGCTACTGTCCTGGCCGAAATCGGGGTCGACATGTCCAGGTTCCCGACCGCGGGGCACCTGTGTTCCTGGGCGAAGTTTTCCCCGGGTATCAGTTCGGCCGCGGGAAAGACCAAAGGCAACGGCTCGACCGGACGCGAACCGCTATATCGCCCGTACGTTGGGCGAAGCCGCCGTCGGTGCCGGCAGAACGGATACCTTCCTGGGTGAACGTTACCGAAGGATCGCCCGGCGGCAGGGCAAGAAACGCGCCATCGGCGCCGACCACTTCACCCGCCACACCGACCCGGACACCAAAAAAAGCGGCCACGTCTGCGACCCGAAGGCCTCGGCTACACCGTCTCCCCGACCCCTGCAGCCTGACTCCCATTTTCAAGACCACCGGAAGCCCTGTCTCGCCTCCGGATGCCCACCCACGCACCGACCAGAGGCAGGTCATCTCATCTCCGGACTAGACGGCGGCTCGATGACAAACTCTTAATCGCTTGATCAACCGTGCAGTGCTGCCGGCGCTGGGGTGATGAGCTAATTCCTGAGAAGCCGGTGACCTAGGGCATGAACCGGCGAAGAGTTTTTGGTAAGAGTTCTTGATCACATGGCCGAGTTGGTACTAGACTTGGTCGTGTGATCAAGGTTACAACCGGGGCTGAAAGGAATTCGTCAGCATGACACGACAACAGGCCTATGCAGATTGTCCTTCGGACTCTTATGTGGAGTTCTATGGGGCGAGTGGCTGGTCATCCCGTTTGCCCGGTTGAGCAAACATCCTTTTTCACCTGCATGCCTGGCGGGACCCGGAATGCGCGTCGTTGACTTAGCCTTGATCCACCGATCCGCGGTTGGTCCTGATTGATTTCGGGCCGCGTTGAATGCGCTTCACAAACACGACCGATGCGGCACTCGCCGTCCGCGAACTTCCCTGAGAGGTGGTGCGCCGATGCGCATAACCGCGGTGGATGGCGGCTGATCGACCCGCCCGAACACAAAACTAGAGAAGGAGCGACCGGATGATCGACTGGAAAACGATCGATAATGGTCTACTAGACCCGAATTTCTATGTTGGAACCGACTACCATGCCGCGTTCACGCAGATGCGGGACGAGGACCCGGTCCGCTGGGTTCGGGACGAACGCTACGGCAAGGATTACTGGGCGATCACGCGGCACGAAGATGTGAGCGAGGTCCTGAAAAATGCACACGACTTCAGCTCCCGCTGGAACAGCCGGATACCGCTCACCCCGAAGCGGGTTACCCCTGAAGAGCGACACAAACGGGGGGTCGACGTGCGGATCACCGAATTGGATTTTCCCATGCATGACCTTTACCGTCGGCCGATCAACAAGCATTTCACTGTGCCGCAGATCGAAAAGATGCGGCAAGGGATTGAGCAGATGGTCGACGACATTATCGACTCGATTGCAGCGAAGGGGGAGTGTGATCTCGTCGAGGACATTGCCGCGGCGCTCCCGACGAGGGTCACCCTTGAAATGGTGGGGGTGCCGAAGGAGGACTGGGATTACATTACTGAGGCGTCATGGCAGTTTATGTCATCTGGTCACCCGCGTTGGATGATCGACAATGACCCTGTAAAAACTTACGACCTCGGTCAGCAAAAGCTACTGGATTACTGCACGAAACTTGCTCTGGATCGCCGAGAGAATCCGAAGGACGATTTCGCAACCATAATCGGTGAGCTAGAGATTGATGGTGAAAAGCTCAGCATTCATGAGATGAAGAGCTGGTTTGTCGCACTCATTGGGGGTGGGCTGGAGACCACGCGTAACGCCGTAGCGGTTGGCCTGTGGGAGCTCATGAGGCAGCCTGAGCAGCGTAAAATGCTCGCCGAAAATCCTAGTCTGACGAGTAGTACCGTCGAGGAGATTCTTCGTTGGGTTACACCGACCAAGAACAAGTTGCGCATCGCGAGCCGAGACTTCGAGTTCCGGGGCAAGCGGATCAAGCGCGGGGATTGGGTTGGGTGTTTTTTGGTTTCGGCTAACAGGGACGATCGAGTGTTCGACAACGCCCAGGAGTTCGATATCCGAAGAGACCCGAACCCTCACTTGGCGTTTGGTCACGGGCCGCATGTGTGTCTTGGCCGTCCGCTGGCGCGCATGGAGCTCGCGACGATCGTTCCACGCGTGCTGAAGGCGTTTCCCGACATGCATACCACTGTCACAGGGCCGGCTTGGCTGGCCGACACCAGCGTCACAGGGTTCACCGAACTGCCCGTAGCCTACACACCCGTGCGTGTTCCGGCGCGCACAAGAGCCTGAGGAGGCCAAATGACCAGCATCATCCAGTTCCGTATTCCGACCGGTGAGGTTCGCAAGGTCGACGCGGCCGACGGGGAGACCGTCATGCGGGCCGCTCTGTCCCAGGACATCCCCGGCATCGTCGGTGAATGCGGAGGCGAGTTGACGTGCGCGACCTGTCACGTCCACGTCACCCCCGAATGGTTCGATCAACTGGAACCGGCCTCGGGAGATGAGGAGGACATGCTCGAGGTGCTGGACGACCGCACCGAACACAGCAGATTGTGCTGCCAGATCCGGATCACCCCTGACTTGGACGGAATTGAGGTCGCAGTGCCGGAGCACTGATCTCTGAAAGCCCATCCACACAGTCGTCAACGACGCGCCGGTTGCCTCCAACTGTTCGCGAGTCGTTGGTGAGGCTCCGGGCAGCCCCGGGAAGACGAGGGCTGCGAGAGTCTCTTAGCCTTGATCCACCGGAACGGGCTATCGGCCAGTGCCGAAGAGGCGCGACGGAGCCCTGTCCACCTCGGCCCCCTGCACCGTCGCGACTGCGGCGACGGGGCCCTCGGCAGGAGTTTGCCTAACCTATTATTCTCCCACTTTTCGGAGGTTTTCCATGTCAGCACACCACGATGTCCTGGTTGTCGGGGCGGGCCCGGCGGGGACCCAGGTCGCGGTCGGGCTCGTCACCGCAGGCATCACTGGGTCGATCGCCGTCCTCGGGTCCGAGCCCGGGCTTCCCTACGAGCGCCCTCCGCTGTCGAAGGCGTACCTCGTCGGCGAGGTTCCGGAGGACACCCTGCCGCTGCGCTCGGCCGCTTACTGGCTCAAGTCACCGATCGAGTTGCATTCGTCGACAACCGTCGAGTGGCTCGACCCGGCCCTTCACGCCATCCGCACCACCGACGGCCGCGAGTTCACTTACGGGAGCTTAGTGTGGGCCGCGGGCTGTCGCCCGCGCGTGTTGCCTGTCCCTGGGGCGGACCTGAGCGGAGTGCTCGGGCTGCGCACCCTGGACGACGCCCGGTGGTTGCGCGGCAAGCTCGGTCCGGACAGCCAGGTGGTGGTGATCGGCGGCGGATACATAGGCCTGGAGGTCGCTGCCTCAGCCACAAAGCTCGGTGCCTCGGTGACCGTGCTGGAGGCCCAGGACCGCGTGCTCGCCCGGGTCGCCGGTGCCGAACTGTCGACATTCGTTACCGATCGGCATCGAGCCGCCGGCGTACGGATCGAGCTGAACGCCACCGTGACCGAGATCGTGGGGGATGGCAAGCGTTGCACGGGGGTGCGGCTGGCGAACGGCGAGACGCTACCTGCGGACGTCGTGGTCGTCGGAATCGGCGTGGTCCCCAATGTGGAGCCCGTCGCCGCGGCGGGGGCGGACGCTCCCAACGGTCTGCTCGTCGATGTCCACGGGCGCACCACTCTGCCCGACGTGCTGGCAGCCGGCGACTGCGCTCTGATGGGCACGGACGGGCTCCGCCTCGAGTCGATCCCGAACGCCGCCGCCCATGCCAAAGCCGTCATCGCGACGCTCACCGGCGAACCTCGTCCCGGCGCCGAGGTGCCGTGGTTCTGGTCCAATCAGTACGACCTTCGGCTGAAGACCGCGGGCGTCCTCGCGGGCTACGACGCCACCGTCGTCCGGGGCGACCCCGCGATGGGCCGGTTCGCGGTCGTGTACCTGGCAGGCAACGTGGTCGTCGCCGTCGACACCGTAAACTCCCCCAAGGACTTTACACAGGCCAAGCAGTTGATCGGCCTGGACGTCCGAGGCATGATCGAGGCACTGACAGATCCAACCGTCGACCTGAAGGAAGTGGTGCGGCAGGGGGTAGCGGTCTAGATGTACCCGGCCAGGAGGTTGGTGGCAGTGGTTGGGTTGCGGAAGGGGAGAACCTCCGGGCTCAGTGGAGATATCTGACGTCTTCACAATCACGGAGGTTCTCGTGTCCCGTAATGCCGGCCCGAGGGCGATGCGGGATGCGCATTGGAGGTGGAAGTATTTTCTTGGGTCAGTCCCTCAGATCCTGATGCTCCAGCACTTCGTGCCTGTAGTGGAGCAGGAACTCATGCTTGAAAGGCCAATCCAAGGGGAACGCGATCAAGGCCGCGATTGCCCATGGGTAGACGCGCCGTGATCCGATCAGCAGGGCAACGACGATGGCAAGCTTCACGATCCCGTGCACTAGCAGGTAGGCCGCGACGAACGCCGAACCGATAGGAGGGCCATCAGGCGAGGATCGCTCGCGGCTGCCTCTTGCGCAAGTTACACCCGCCCCGGACGATCTGCCCGACATCGTCGTTATCTTTTTTCAGAAAGAAATTGAGTTACCTTGCAATCGTATCCAGCCCTCCTATACGTTGATCTTCCCTAATGGCGGAGGCCGGATTCCCGAAGACGTGCCTTCGACGCGTTGCGTGTCTTCGCGTCCCTGCATAAGACCAGTCTTAACCACCAGGCCCGTGAGTCCAGCCGACTCGCCCCACCCGTGACTATTTCAGCAGTCTCCTAGACTAGCCGTCCTTTCGTCGTCTGCCGTGGACGGAGCCTAGGTGTCCTCCCGGGTAAGCCCCTTTATGTGTGTGGTCAACAATGCAGATGTTAATGAAGTCCCCAGGTCTGTCGGACTTGCGATACCGGGACACGAATCGGCCTGAAAAATTTCCCTTCACCCTTGTGTTGCTGTGTTTTCTGTGGTGGTTGGTTGTGGGCGTCGTTCTGGTAGGGGACCACCCGCTGGGCTGAGGGGCCGGAGTGCAACCTGGAGAACAGGCGCCGGGACGAAAACTTCGTCCGAACAAAACCCGTTTAGTGCGTGAAAAAGCAGCATTCCGCCAACATCACCGCAGGTCAGAGCCTTGGCCCACCCCGAAGCCACGAGCCGTGAGCCAAGTCAGGTGAGCACCTCAAGCAGCATGAGCGTGCGTTCGGCGGCTTCCACAGCGGTGTGCGGCTCCACCACTAACCTCGCCAGGGCCCCGGGCACGAATGCCGACCCGTCGTCGGAGTCTATCTCGATGCCGACGAAACGGGACCCGCCAGGGTCACGCAGCTCGTTGAGCACCCGTTCACTCTGCTCACCGAGGACACTGATTCGCAGCGCGGCGAGGTGCGCAGAACCGGCCAGGTGGTTGATGTGCGCGAAGGGGATCGAGTGCAGTGCCGGATCCAACGACACCGACACGAGCGAGTTCGCGGGCATTCCGAGGATCCGTCCGCGGACTTCCGCGGCCACGACCGACAGTCCGGTCGGGAAGCCCGCGAGCGCGCGCTGGCATGGCTCTGGTGTGGGCTGTGTTACGAGATCCGGGGGTCCAGTCCGTACTGGCGCTCAATGCCAAGGTGGTCACGAAGGGTTGTGCCCTCGTAGTCCTGGTGGAAGAGTCCGCGCTCCTGGAGGATCGGTACGACCTCGTCGACGAAGGTGTCGATGCCGTCCTTGTAGATATCGATGGATACCCAGAACCCGTCGACGGCGCCCGATTCGAACCACTCCTGCATGTGGTCTGCCGTGACGGATGCCGGCCCGATGGGCGTCGGGTGGTAGTCGATGACGCCGTGGGCGAGGATCTCGCGAATCGTCCAGCCCTGCTTCGCGACCTCGAGCGCGCGCGGCGCGCGCGGATCGAACGGGGTCGGATGTGCGACCGCGAGCTGCTCGGGCGCGATCGGGCGATCGATCTGGGCGGGCAGCAGCTCGATGCCGAGCATCTGGCCGAGGTAGGGGAGGCGGCTCGGAAATGTGTCGGCCGCGAGCTGCATCCGCCGATCGACGGCCTCGCGCACGGTGGGTGCAATTGCGGTCATGAGGCCGGCGAAGAACTTGATCTCGTCAGGGTTCCGCCCCATCCGCTCGGCGGCATCGCGGGCCGCCTGCCGCTGGGCGCGAGCGTCGTCCATCGAGAACGTGGAACCGATGACCCCGTTCGCGTAACGACCCGCGATGCCGAGCCCATTGGCACCTCCGCCGGCCTGGAAGATGACGGGCTGGCCCTGCTTCGACGGCGGGATCGGCAGCGGCCCACGTGAGGCGACATACTCGCCGCTGAGGTTGACCGGACCGACCTTCGACGCGTCTGCGAAGCGTCCCGTGCTCTTGTCGCCGATCCAGGCATCTTCTTGCCAGCTGCCCCATAGGGCCTGGACGATCTGAATCGTCTCGTGCGCCCGCTGGTATCGCTCGGGACGGCCGGCCACCTGTGCGCCGTAGTTGGCGGCGGCGGTCGGGTCGCTCGTCGTGGCGGGGTTCCACCCCACTCTGCCATGGCTGAGCACGTCGAGCGCCTTGAATTGGCGGGCGAGGTTGTACGGCTCCATGAATGTGGTGGATCCGGTGGACACCATCCCGATGCGTGAGGTGCCGTGCGCGACTGCCGCGAGGGTGATCATCGGGTCCAGCGTCATCTGCGGCGCCTCATGCGTCAAGTCAGTTGAGAGGGCCGGGGTGTCGGGGACGAAGAGGAACTGTAACTTGCCGCGCTCCGCGGCCTGGGCGAAGCGAACCATGGCGTCGAAGTTTGTGTAGTCGAAGGGGTCGACGTTGGGGGCGCGCCACGCTGACACCTGCGCTCCGTACCCGTTACCGAACTGCATGCCGAGCAGCATCTTTCGCGTAGTCATAGGGACTTCTTTCTTTCTCTGAATCGGTGTCGGGCGTGGAGTCCCGCGGCGACGAGGGCCGCGAGTGTGTGGTCGGTGAAGCCTGCTGGTGACGTTGCCGATGTTGGACTTAGGGTGATGGCGGATTGCTGAGCCGAGCCACCAGTATATGACAGTCACTGCCACTTAGGCAGCGATGTACACTTTTAGACATGAATGGGCCTTCTCCAGTCGCCGCGGCGCCGCTGGGTCTTCGCGAGAGGCGCCGCCGGGAGACGCTACGTGAAGTGTCGGATGCCGCGCTGCAGTTGTTTGAACGCAACGGTTTTACGGAGACCACGGTCGATGACATCGCGGATGCGGCCGGAATCTCTCAGCGTACCTTCTTTCGGTACTACGCCACGAAGGAACAGGCCGTCTGCGTCAACGACGTAGGCTTGGGCGCCGTGATGGATGAGACGGTCGCGGTGATCCGCAGCGGCGCACCGGTCGTCGCGGCCCTCGAAGACGCGTGGATGCGACTGTTCGGTGAGTTCGACGCACGGCCCGAGGAGCACCGCCGGACGCTACGGGTACGACGTCTGGTGCAGAGCGAGCCCGCACTTCTGGCGCGAACGCTGGCCAATGAAGCCGAGCGCATCGACGAGTTGACAGATGCCGCCGTCGACGCCGCTGGCGCAAGCGCCGACGTGCTCACCGCCCGCGCGCTGGTGGCATTGGTCTCGACGACAACTCGCCTCGCGTTCGACGAATGGGCTCGCAGGGCCGAGATGGGGGCCGATGCCAGCGTGCGCGACATCTATCTGGAGTTGCGGCGCGGGCTCGGAACTTACGCCCGACACCTCACCGGCGAACTACTCTGAGCCTGTTCTGCCGCGAAGGTCTACGACCAATCAGGAATCCTCGCGACAGCTAAGAGACTGCTGAACTAAGTGGTTGTGGGGCGGGCGGAACGCCATCAAGTGGCCGTCTAGCGGCCTGTTCTGGTCAGCACCCTTGGGTGCGAAAACGGGGAGGTTCCGCCCCCTTGGCTTCATTCTGCCTCAGAAGCTGGTGCCTCATCCAGGTGATTTTTGTTGGTGGGGATCTAACCACCAGGCCCACCAGTCCAGCCATCGCGCCCCAAATTCAGCCGATTAATTCAGCAGCCTCCTAGTAGTACTTTGTTGGGTTCTTTGGCCAGGGTCCTTTTAATCGCCGGCCCGGCGGGTAGAGAGTGGTCTGGTCCAGGCGTTATGGGCTGCAACGACGGTGACAGTCACTGCCCGTCCGTTCCGGGAGGAGCTCGTTGAGCTAAGGCCGTGGGCAAGGTCGCATTCGCGTACCCGGCACAGGCGCTCTGGGCAGTGCACCTTCCCGCCTTCGCGCTCACTTCGACGCTGGTTTATGGACAGGATCCGGGTTTCTCGGAGGCACAGGCCGACGGCCGCGCCACGTTCTCGGAATCCAAATGGTCTGAGGCGCTGGGGAAGGTGCTCGAGATGAGGGGCCGCGGCTGCTTTCAGCAAGGCTTCCTGGGCACACCCATCGAGCAGGCCGCGGATTAAGTCGCCAAAGGCAGTGCTTTCGCCGTGATCTCGACCTCCGCAACCTTGGGCACAGTCGCGGCGGCCGCAGGAGATCCCGGGAACATCGGAATGTTCGTGCTACCCGCCACGGAGAACCCGAAAGACACCTGGGTGCCAGCTAGTGCTGGCAATGGCTTGTCCGTGAACTCAAAGGTCAAGAATCCTGTAGGGGCGATGCGCTTCATCGAGTTCTTGAGTAAGCCGGAAGAGGCGGCGGCTGCCGACGCTCAGAACGTGGCACGAGTAATCGCGAGTGCCTGGACGCATTCCGCGGTGCTGGATCCACTTTTCGAGAAGATCGACGCCGGCCGGGCGGCCGCACTCATTGACCAGACATGGCCAAATCCTGAGTTGGCCGTGAATGAGCAGGAAGAATACAGAAGCTCCTCGGCGATGGGATGACGATAGCTGATTTGCTCCAGCGGATGGATGAACTATTTCCTGAGAAAAAGTGACATGTCTCGTGCGGCCTCCTGCCTGATGCTTCGGAACAGACAGGAGGCCGCACGGCGGGCAGGTCACCTCATGCCGGCCGCCAAGAAACCGTCGGCCAGATCGAGTATTACTCCCGGGCGATGGAAGCACCCGGATCCCTGAAGCAGCAACCCGTCTCGCGGACCAGGCCCGTGAAGGAGGCTGGATCCATGAGGAGTACCTCGCCGCTGTCCTGTCCCGGGAAGTCGCAGCCAGGGAAGCATCCGGAGCCGAGATCAGGGCCCGGGCCGCCGGGTTCCCGGCCCCGGAAATCACTCGAGGACTTCGACTTCGATCACCAGCCCGGACTCAAACGCGACACCATCGCGTACCTGGCCACCGGGACTTTCCTCACCGAAGCATCCAACATCGTCCTGCTCGGACCGCCGGCACCGGCAAAACACACCTCGCCACCGGCCTGGGCCTGCGGGCCACCCAGCTCGGTCCCCGGGTCCTGTTCGCCACCGCCATCGAGTGGGTCGCCCGGCTCCAAGCAGCCCACCAGAACGGCAGGCTGCCCCAGGAACTAGTCAGGCTACGCCGCTAGGGACATCCGCATAGATCGATGAAGACGGCTACATCCCCTTTCGAGCGGGACGCCGCGAACCCGTTCTTCCAACTGGTCTCATCCCGCTAAGAGCACGCCTCACTGATCCTGACCTCTAACCTGCCCTTCGTCCGCTGGGGCGACGTCTTATGCGATCAGGTCGTCGCGTCGGCCATGATCGACCGCATCGTCCATCACGCCGAAGTTATCCCCCTCAAAGGCTCCAGCTACCGCCTCAAACACACCCAAGTCGACTCGCTGCCCTCGACAAGCCCCGAAAATACGG
The DNA here is from genome assembly GCF_056395385.1 of Paenarthrobacter sp. 10L420. Classification (NCBI taxonomy): domain Bacteria; kingdom Bacillati; phylum Actinomycetota; class Actinomycetes; order Micrococcales; family Micrococcaceae; genus Paenarthrobacter; species Paenarthrobacter sp. 10L420. The sequence continues at coordinate 19,689 of NZ_JBFTJK010000034.1, forward strand.
CAGAATAACCAAGGTCAAAGTGGCTCACTTTTCAGCCCGCGAAACGGCTCACTTTTCGACCATCGCTGACAGAAGTCATTACTGGCAACGTCGAGCACGGTGAGCCAGCGCAGTGCATCTCGATATCGATATAGCCGTGGGCCGGCCGAAGCAAAGCAGATACTGCGAAGGTCGTGGCGCTGACCGGCATCCGTTGAGGGCCGGTGGGCTCGGCACAGGCGGAACGGCGCTTCGCGCGGCACAATGGGCTTTGCGCGTCGCGCAGACGCATCCACTCAACGCCGGCCGATGCGCACGAGCCCCATCGCGGACGGGCCGCCCCGGTCAGCTGGCTGGGTGAGCGGGTTTGACGTTCCGGAAGCCGTGCACGAAGTGATAAAGCACCCCGGCGAGAAAAGTGACGACGGCGAGAACGCCGAACATTCCGCGGAAGCCGGTCAGCGGCAGCAGCACACCTAGAACGAGCGGACCGACTCCGAAACCGGTTTCCATCACCACGAAGAACGTCGACGTCGCGACGCCGATCCGGTTCCGGGGTGACATAGTGACGGCGATAGCCTGCGCGCTCGGCAAGAGACTACCGAAGCCGAAGCCCATGAACACGGCGGAGAGCACCACAACGAACCAGTCGGGTGCGATCCCGAGAAGGCCGAGGCCAACAGCGAAGGAGAGCAACGCCGGGTAGATCGCGGCATTGTCACCGAGACGATCCTGCATCCGGCCGACGAAGAGGCGTGAGATGAGCGTGACGGTTGCGTAGACGAGAAAGAACGCGCTGGCCGCCACGACCATGTTCTCTGCCTGGGCGAAGGAGTTGAGGAATGTCAGCACCCCGGAGAAGCCGATCGCCGCAACGAACATGACGCTGCCCATCGCCAGCGCCGCCGGCTCGAACATGTCGATGGGGCGCATGCGCCATTTGTTGGCGGCCTGTTCCGGCGTCGGCTGATGTTCAGGTAGACGCAAGAACAGGGCGAGGATCAGCCCAACTGCCGCAGACGCCGAGCTCACGGCGAACACCGCCTCGTACGTCACCGAATCAATGAGCAGGACAGCGAGAAATGGCCCGATGGCATTGGCCAGGGTGGCCGAAATACCAAAGTACCCGATTCCCTCGCCGCGCCGTAGGACCGGGATCAGCGAGATGATGGATGCCGCGAGGACCGTGCTCGAGGCACCTAATGTCATCCCGTGGACAGTCCGGATCACCACCAGCAGCATGAGGTTGTCCACCGGAATATAGAGAATCCCGGCGATGACGAACACGACCAGCGCGATTAGAAGCATCCGCCGTCTGCCGACGAAGTCCAGGAATTTGCCGGCGAAGATGCGGGCCAGGACCGCGCCGAGAACAAAGCAGCTCGCCGTGAGGCCGGCGGCGGACTGGGAAGCGCTGAACTGCTCAACAGCGAAGAGTGCCATCATCGTCATCAGCAGGTAGAAAACCAGGGTGATGCAGAAATTGACAGCGGAAGCGAGGACGAAGCCTGTGGACCACAGCTTCGGTTCACCCTTCGCCACGACTGCACCCTTCCGGAAGTCCGCGTCACCGGAGGTGGCGCGCGGAGTGCCAGCTTACACGACCGAGGGCTTGAGGCTGGACTCGAACCCATGATTCTTTGCATACGATCCCTATTTGGCTTGGCTGAGCCGATTACCGCTGATACGAAGGAGCGGAGGCAGCAAGGAGGCGGCTCCTCCATGAGCAGCGCGCGGTGCATTCTGTGCACGCCGAGCGAACGGGAACCAATGACCACGTCCACCCAACTGATATGTAGCCGACCTTCGGAATTTTTCAAGCTGAGCGGTACCAATGGGAGTTAGGCGGCTGACTGTTCGGTGATTTCCTTTGGCTGGTTGATCCAGGCTGGTCCTGGGAGTGCGAGGATTTTGGGATCTGCGTTGTTGGTGAAGTGTTCGGGGTGTTTCGCGCGGGCTGCTGCGAGGGTTGCCGAGCGTTCCATGGCCACTGCCGCAGCGTGGCCGTAATGGACGTTCGCTGGGGTGTGGAAGCCGATGCCGGAGTGCTGGTGATGGTGGTTATACCAGTCCACGAAGCCGCTGATAAAGGCGCCGGCGTCGTGGACTGAGGCGAAGCGTTCAGGGAATTCGGGACCGTATTTCAGCGTCTTGAACAGCGCCTCACTGTAGGGATTGTCATTGCTCACCCGGGGTCTGGAGTGGGATCGGGTGACTTCCAGATCCGAGAGCAGCGCGGCGACGGTTTTGGATGTCATGGACGTTCCCCGGTCCGCGTGTACGACTTGGGGGACTCCGTGGATCCCGAAGATTTCCTTCATCATCTCCACGGCCAGCACTCCGGAGGGTTGCGTGGACGTGCGCGCCGACGATGAACCGGGAATGGATATCGACCATCATGTAGCAGTCGAAATACTTGCCCCTGACCGGGCCGGCGAGCTTGGTGATATCCCAGGTGAACACCTGCCCCGGGGCGGTCGCGACCAGTTCAGGAACCGCCCGGGGCGGCTGTTTGGCCAGCCGGCGGCGCTCCTTGACCTGGCTGTTTTCCTCAAGCACCCGGTAAAAAGTCGACAGGGAACCCAGATAAATCCCATCATCGAGCAGCTTCGTGTAGACCTGCATGGGAGCCAGATCCACGAACTCCGGTGAGTTCAGCGCCGCCAGAATCCCGGCCCTTTCGGAGGTGCTGAGCTTGTTCTGCGGCACCACCGCAGGCTGATCCCGTAGCGGTGCCGGTTTGCGGTTCGCGGTCGTCCTGGAAACCCCGGTCAATGATGCCGCCCGGCGTGATGGAATATTCAGCTCCAGCATCGAGCGGTAGGTGGCCATCAGCGTTTCTTGGACCGGGGCCCGTCCGGCATATCCTCTGAGGCGCTCTCTAAGAACGCCTGTAGTTTTCCCATCAGGTCCAGGGCTGCCTCGGTCTTCTTCAACCGGCTCTCACTCACCTCTAACTGGCGGCGCAAACGCGCGTTCTCAGCCTGGTCCGCCGAGAGTTTTCCCGATCGATTCCCCGGCCTTCTTCCCGGCGAGGGCACCGGCGTCACGCAGCCGCCGCCACTCGGTCATCTGGGAGGAATACAAGCCCTCTTTGCGCAGGAACGCGCCGCCCTCATTGCTCTCACAGGCGGTCACGTACGCGGCCAAAAACTCGAGCTTCTGCACCGGCGTGAACGACCGTCGCGGCCGCGGACCACCGGCCCGCGGCCCAGAACTACTACTACTACTATTCACAGCACTATCTTCGCGTACTGCACCCAAAACTGGACTGGACATGATTACTGGATTCCTGGCTCTCGCCCCAGGCGATTAAACGGACTTGCTATGAGCCCCTGGTACCGTTCCAGCCTGACACGTAGGGGAGTGATGGACTACATCGAACGCTGGTACAACCGCGCCCAGGAACCCCTGGCCGCCTAACACCAACGAAACTGTCTCAAAAACTTGACGAGCGCACACAGAAAACTGTGACGCGGAAATAATCTTTCGAAATAGCGTGACGCGGAAACCATGCTGAATACGAATCTAACATCGTCATGAGTCCGATTCCAATCAGTGGCCCTTCCTCGGGTGTTCGACCATACTGTCGTAAGCAGACTGACGGGGGTCGCGCCTGGAATTGTAGAATGCCGGGTTGTGCATGGTCGCGTGACAATCGTGCCGGGATGCTGTTAGCATCCATTGAATACGATTCTAGGATCCGGGCTCATCGGCGGTACTCACCACATCCACGCGAACGACAGCAGAACGTCACCGCGATGAGCGCATCGAGAGGGGACCCTGAACGTGTCGCCTGATTCGCGTGAGAGCGTCGGCGCTTCCCTCCAAGCACAGAGAGGTATCTAATGCGGTACTACCCTGCCAGCGCAGATCCGGCCACCCGCTCGGATCTTGAACACTGCGTCGAGAAGGCACTGCGGACCAATGAGGGTTCGGTGATGCTGGGGATCTTCCTGCCGAATCAGTCGTTCAGCGAGTGGCCCACCTTGGCGCCCAATGCGACGGAGTGGACGTTCCAGCAGAACCTGGTGACGGTGTTGGCGGCGGAGGAGATGGGCATGAGCTTCGCATTGCCTCCGTCGCGTTGGGCTGGCTTGCCTGGTGACGAGATCGTGTGGCGGGGAGCGAGCCTCGACTCGATCACCTTGTCGGCCGCACTCTTGGCGGCCACGACGAAGATCACCCTACTGACCACGATGCACACCAACCTGCTCAATCCGGTAGTGGCTGCCAAGCTCGGAGTCGGGCTCGACCACATAGGACGCGGCCGCTGGGGCCTCAACGTGGTCAGCGGATGGGGCGTGCAAGAGTTCGCCTCAATGGGGGTCGAGCTGCTGGACCGCAAGCATCGTTACGCGTACACGCGCGAGTGGTTGGACGTTGTCGAGATGCTGTGGCGTGACGGCGAGGCAACGCTGGATGGCGAGTACTTCAAGATCGACAAGGCGTCCGGGCGTCCGCGACCGATGCAAGTCTCGCCCTTGATCGTGAATGCCGGCCAGTCCTACACCGGGATGCGTTTCTCAGCCGAGCGAGCAGACTACATCTTCAGTTATGGCGACAACGCGGAGAAATTCCGCCAGATCCGGGCGGAGGTCGGCACTGAGTGCGGCTTCATCGGCGCGAAGGCCGTGATCGTCGGTAAGACGACGGCCGATGCGGAGGAGCGTGCACGGCAAATCGTCGACCAGGCCGACCGTGGGGCGCTGCGAAACATGCTCGTGTCGAGCGGCGCCGCGTCTGCCGAGGACGCCGAAGAGCGCATGAGAACCCGCGAAGACGTGCATGAATTCCTCCTCGGCGACGCGATCATCGCCAGCGCCCAAGACGCCGGAACACAGCTGGCGAACTGGGCAGCGACGAACAAGATCGATGGGATCTGCCTGAACCTGTTCGACTACGTCAACGACCTTGAGCTCTTCCGCACTGACACGATTCCCGCCTTCGAGGCAGAACTCGCAAAGCACGGCAAGACCTACCGCAAGCCCTCCCTACCCGAACTCATCACGGAGCCGACGACGGTCTGATCCGTCGTTTCTATAGAGGAAGGCGCCCATGGCGTCGACAACTGTCGACTGGTCAACGGACATAGCGGAAGTGCGCGACGACGACGTTCTCATTCGCGGCCACCTGCTGACCACGATGATTGGCAAGCGCAGCTTCGGTGAACTGGCATACCTCCTCATCAGCGGCCGGTGGCCAACGCATGGCCAGGCCCACGTCCTGGAAGGCAAAGAGTTTCGTGTCCGAGCGACGCGCCGCCCGCGAACCGATCGAAGGATTCGGGCACCCGCACCACGACGTTGACCCACGAGCGCCTCTGCTGATGGGGATCGCCGATGAATATGGGGTCTACGGCGATCACTGTCTTCTGCTTGAGTCGATCGAGGCCGAGCTGGAAGCAGCCGTGCATCGAGGCCGAGTTGGAAGCAGCCAGGGTCAGAAGTGGCGTCACGTTCCCGGCAGCCAGGTCAGCTATACCGGGGAACAGCCGCAGGAGACAATGAAGCCGCAGAATCATGCTTGACGTTCGCTGTGTCAACATCAGCCCCGTGATCGAAAAAGGGTCGGAACTGCTGCATGTGCAGCGATTGAGCGACCTGCACCTATCCGACAACTCACCGAGGCCTACCCAATCGTGGTCGACAGCCTCGACCTGGACGCGTTGATAGACCTCTTCGGATAGCGCTACATTCGTGCGAGCCGGTACTGAGTACTCTGGCAAGCCCAAGTTGCGTGAGTTCTTCGGGCAGATCATGAACACGTACACGCTGACAGTGCACAGCGTTCATCAGCATCTTGTGGATCTGGCACCTGGTGCAACAATGGCGCTTGGGGGTCCAGACGGGCCATGGCGAGGTGGCGATCGACCGACAGCGCAAGAACGCCGCGTACCGGTACGACGACGAGTACTGCCGAGTCGGCGACCGATGGCTATTCCAACGCAGACAATTGCGGGACCAGTACTACACGTCGCAGAAAGAGCTGGGTCTGAGTCTCGCCGGGCGTCAGAGAGTACGCGTACCCGGAGCGGCACCGTGTGATGCGGGAATTCCCGAGGAGCTGCGGTCGTACATGGCCGCACGGCCAGGTGGAGACGACGAGTAGAAATGGATCTGCCTGAGCAGCTAGAGCTCACGCCGATCAAGCGCTAGGGCGATCCTTCAATCGTGCACATGCTGCGGCGGTGTCAGGGGTCACCAACGGCGGATCTTCGTGGCGGAGTATCGGCACTGGCCGCGTTTCCTGTGTTGACGGACCTCGGTTGGCTTCCGCCGTGTCAGTTGCTGGTCGGAGGTGCTGGGGTGCTTCTGGACGGCTCGCGTAACCTGGCCGCCAAGCTTCGGCGGTAGGGCGCGCCTCCAGCTATCAGGAGTACGACGAGATGCTGCACGTGTGGACTCTTTTCGAGTCGTTCCTGGCGGAAGCGAGTGAGGCTCTTGAAGGTATCGGCACGTTCGTCAACGATCACGTCTCAGGGCCCTAAACGCGCCGACGCGCGCTAAATTGGATACGATGCCATTTGTCCTTGACTATTCCTCTTACGTTTGATCCAACCCGATGATGCGAACAGATGAGACAAGCGCTGACGGCTTCACTGCTTGTCCTCGTGCATCTGGCGGGCAACCGCGGTGCAGAAGATCGGCGCGATCGGCTGGCAGCCACAATGGGTTGACTGCCCGCCCATCTCCGGCGTTCCTTGACGCGGGACCAGGGCACTGAAATGGCCTGCTCAAGTTTTCACGCGACGCATACTCATTCCCGTCCACTTCTGCGACCCCGCCAGTTCCTGGCAGCGAGGTTCGAACTCGGACACTAATGGCCTGCTCCGGCAGTACTTCCCGAAAGGCACTGACTTGAGTGTCCACAGTCCACAACACCTCTCCAAGGTTGCTGCTGAACTCAACCGCCGCCCACGCGAGATCCTGGGCTGGCAGAATCCTGTTGAACGACTGGCTAGACTGTCTTCATCTGCCGTAGAACCATAAATTGTTGCGACGGCTGCTGGAATCCGCCGCCGTCGCAATGGCTCACTTTTCGACCGTCCCCGACAAGCGGGACGTTCTCGCGACGCTCGGCCCGCAGCCAGATGAGTCCACCATGGCCCGCCTTACGGATCTCCGACGCGAGTACTTGCCTTCAAAAGCCGCGACGAGAGGACACCGTTCATCGAAACCGAGGAGCGCGAGGAGCTATTCGCCGCACTCGACGAAGTTGTGGCGGAGCGAGATCGGGAGCCGAGCGGGTTCTCTCGCGGCCGAGCGATCGACCCATCTCTCCGCAGTGACAGCGTGAGAAATTGGTGACGAGCATATGCCTACGGTTGCGCCCCAAATCGTTCAGCGGTGGAGGCCTGCATTTTGCTCATGTTCGTCACCTTCGTCCCCCAGGCGGCTGGCGCGCTCAGGGCTTAACAGAGGCTGATTTGGGGGACGACGCAAATTCCGCAAGCATGTCGCGAGGCAGCCGCGAAGCTGAGGGTGGCGCTGGAGATTGGCGTATCGGGCCCCCGGCTCTGCTGCCGCGTTGGCATTGGCATTCATCGCGTTGACTCGTACCCAGATCCGAAATACTGTGGCCGGGAGCCGGCGTGGCACAAGCGTGTAGTGGACCGAACCGGTGCCAGCATTCCGGCCACCATTCGACTTGCCGGCTCACGGCGTTCGGTGTCCTTGCGATCGTATTCAAAAAGTTTGACCTATACGGTTGCGATCGTATTCAGGGGCCCTGTAGGGTGGTCTAGATCACGTCAGAGGCCGCCTTTGGCGTGATGCCCGATCCCCGAAGCTGTGGGTCCAATGTGAGGAATTGAGGAATTGTTGTGAGAAAACGAAGGAGCGTGATGGCGCGCGGATCCCTGGTTGTCGCCTGCGGGTTGCTTGCGCTGACAGGATGCGCCTCCGGAGGAGCCGGTTCGGCCGCGGGCAATTCGAACGCGAGCCCGAGTGACGCGCTATCGAAGGTCATGGACCAGGCGGAATGGTCGAAGGTCGTTGACGCCGCCAATAAGGAAGGCGAGGTGACGGTGTACGGAGTTCTGAATACGAAGACTGTTGACCTCCTGCCGGCCGCGTTCCACAAGGACTACCCGAACATCAAACTGACGTACGTTCGTCTGAGCGCATCAGACATCAGGGCCAGACTGGATGCCGAGAT
>NZ_JBFTJK010000035.1:0-24567 GCF_056395385.1 Paenarthrobacter sp. 10L420
CCTCGGCGACCTGTTTCACCGACCGGTTCGTGGACAAAACAAGCCGCACAGCATCCTCACGGAAAGCCGCATCGTATTTTCTTCTGGGCGTGGTCATCTGAACTGAAGCTCCCATCAAGCTGTCTCACAAAACCATACGACCGCAGATCTTCTCTCACATCATGGGAGGTTTTTGGCGAACGCTCTCTCACCCCTGAGATCAAAGGCGATCTGAATGCATCAGAGAATAGTTGCCGGCCTCACGGCCACGGTCCTTGGTGTTGGCTTGGCCGGGACGGGGGTCGCTGCTCCGGCGGTGGCCCTCGATCCCCCGCCGGTCACCCTCAACAGCACCACGAGCCCCATTCCGGATGTCGTCGGAGTCAGCGGTTCGTGGACCCGGACAGCGCAGGGCGGGTACACCGCCGTCGCGCCTTCCGGCCAGAATGCGGCGGCCACCAGCGAGCAAGTGGTTGCAGGAACCGCCCGGTATACGGCCTCGGTGAAGGTCGACGCCGGGAGTCCCTACGGTGTGGGGGCGCTTGTCTTCCGCGCAACTCCCGACGCCGGTGCGGGTTACGCCGCGACGATCGACCCCAACCTGGACCGGGTGAGGTTGTTCGACCTCGCGACCGGACAGGACATCGTGGCTCCGGCCTCCGTAGCGCTGAATACTGGACGGGCCTACATCGTGGATGTCCATGTGGACGGCCCGCGAATCTATGTGGCCGTCGATGGAATCAAAAGGATTGACGCCACGGACTACCGCTACGAGTCGGGCCGGGTGGGCCTGCACGCGTTCAACGGGGCTGTGTCCTTCGGCAGTCCCGGCGTGCGGACCATTGATTCGAACGTCAGCGGCTGGACCGTAACGGACACGGGCTGGCAGGCCTCGGCCACCGGCTTCCTCGGAGTCGCGCCGTCGAACAGCAACATCCGGGCCATCGCCACGGGGCAGTCACCAACCGACGTCGACTTTTCCACAGACATCCAAGTCACCTCACAATATGGCGTGGGGACGGCACTGTTCCGCACCAACGACTCAGGTACATCGGGTTACGCGGCCGAGGTGGACCCGAACGCCGGACGTTTGCGCCTCTACAGGGTCTCGGACAACGCCACGCTGGGGACGTTCACCACTGCCATCACGGTCGGCCAGGTCTATCGCCTTCGGGTCACCGCGCTCGGTAATCAGTTGGCCGTCTACTGGCAGACCGACTTCCTGGACCCCGACGGCGTCATGCCGGCCATAACCGCTACGGATTCCGCCCACGCTTCCGGCCATGTCGGGCTGGGCTCCTTCAATGGAACCGCCGTGTTCCAGAGCATGACGCTTCGAGGACTTGAGACGTCGTTGCAGGGTTGGCGTGTTGCCTCCGGTTCGTGGGAACCCGACTCCGCTGGCCTGCGCGCCTACGCGGCGAGTGGCACAGCGGCGCGGTTCATTCCGGCGGTGGCGTCCGACGTCGTTGCCTCCTTGGACCTGACTGTCACCTCCCCGGCAACCGCCTCAGTGGTGGTCCGCAGCGGCGCCGACGGCAGCGGCGGCGTGGAACTGAGGATCGACCCTGGAGCGGGCACGGCGAAGCTGTACAACCGGGCCACTGGGGCGTTGCTGCACTCCGGCAACCTTCCCTCCACAAGCTTCAAAGCCAGCCAATTCAACCGCGTCCAGCTCGCTGTCCAGGGCAGCGAAGCGTCGGTGTTGATTAATGGCACGCCCGTGCTAAATGGCGCAGTACCGGCCTCCGCCGGAGAGGGTTTCGCCCTGCTGGCTACCGGAACGGCCTGGTTCCAGAACGTCCGTGCAGACGATGTGGATCAGTACATGAACGGCCTCTACCAGCCTGGCTACCACTACAGCCAGAACTGCGGGAACAGCTCAGACCCCAACGGACTGGTCTTTTTCGACGGCGAATATCATCTCTTCCACCAGGACCGCGGACGCTGGGCGCATGCCGTCAGCACAGACCTGATGCACTGGAAACAACTGCCCATCGCCCTCCCGCATATGGCCGCGGGGGAGTCGTGGTCTGGCTCGGCGGTGGTGGACGCCTCCGATTCCAGCGGCCTGTTCGACGGCGGATCCGGGCTCATCGCCTACTACACCAGCTTCAACCACGATGCCTGGAACGGAAACCAATCAGTTCGCGCCGCCTACAGCAAGGACAAGGGGCGCACCTGGCAGACGGTCCAGGCAGCTCCGGTGGTGGAAAACCCGGGTGGCCCCGACGGCGGGTGGGACTTCCGCGATCCCAAGGTCAACTGGGATGCGGCTTCCAGTAAATGGGTGATGGTGGTGGCTGCGGGCGATCACATCCGCTTCTACTCCTCCACAGACCTCATCCACTGGACGTTCGCCAGCACCTTCGGCTACGGCGACTGGGTTCGCGGGGGCGTGTGGGAATGCCCGGACTTCTTCGAAATGCCTGTGGAGGGACAGCCCGGGGTCAAGCGCTGGGTGCTGTGGTGGAGTACTGGTGCGGTCCGCCCTACCAACGGCTCCGCGGCGCAATACGTGACGGGCGCGTGGAACGGTACAGCATTTATGCCCGACACCACCGCTTCGCAGGTATTGCAGGCTGACCATGGCCGGGACTACTACGCAGCGATGAGCTTCTTTGGGGCGCCGGATGGCAGGCGCATCATGATTGGCTGGATGAGTAACTGGGACTACGCGTTCAGCCCGCCCACAGGCCGCTGGAATGGGCAACTGTCCATCCCGCGGGAGCTCAAACTCGCTGATGTTCCCGGCGCCGGGCTCCGGTTGACCCAGGCTCCCGTTGTGGAGGAGGAGTCCCTTCGGACGTCAACCTGGCAGGCCGCCGATGTCACTGTGACGCCGAGCTCCGCGAACGCGCTCGCGGGTGCTTCCGGACGATCTTTCGAGCTCGAAGCGGAGGTTGGGATTCCTTCTTCCGGTGGTGCCACCTTCTTCGCGTTCGGGCTGAGGAAAGGGGCCGGCTCAACTGGTACTCCCGCTCAAGAAACAATCGTTAAATACGACGCCGGTGCTGCCGCACTCACCGTGGATCGTGGCAATGCCGGACGCGAGGACTTCACCCGGTACTTCGCGTCCTCGGCGACCGACAATTCCTCGGCACCGTGGAGTTCCACAGTGATGGGATCCGAGCGCCGCGTGAAGCTCCGAATCCTGGTGGACGCATCCTCGGTGGAAGTCTTCGGTGGGGACGGGACCGCGGCCATCACCTCGCTGATCTTCCCGGACCCGTCCTCCACAGGCCTGTCCTTCACAGCCACCGGAGGGAATGCCCGGCTTGTGTCCGTCAAAGTACACCAGCTCAGCGACACGGCACGCCTGACTACCGCGCCGCCGTCGAACGTTTTGCCTGCCGCGGGCGGGACGGCTCGCCACAACCTTGGCACATATTCAGTGGTCCCCGGCGGCAAATGGGAGAGCACAGGCGCAGGCCTGGCAGGTACGTTCGACAAGGACTCGACGGCCATGAGCACAGCCACGTTCACTAATGTGCGCGTGCAGGCAACCGTGCGGTTCGGCGGTGAGGCCTATGCCGGCGAGATGCTCAACCGGGACTTGGCTCCGGAGAAAGGGTACGGCGGTGCGGGCTCGGTGTTGCTGAGATCCTCCGCCGATGGATCCAGCGCCTATTACGTGAACTTGGACCCGAACCTCCGCGTCGTGCGGGTGTTCTCGCTGAACAACGGCGTGTTTACGGTGCTCGCGAGCGTTCCGGCGGCCTTGGGCCATGGGGTGAGCTATGCCCTGGACACGTCAGCTGTTGGCAACAGGATCACGGTCTCTGTTGATGGAACGCAGCTGATCGATGTCACGGACACGGCGCTCACATCGGGCAAGGTCGGCGTCAACGTGTTCGACGGACGTGCGGCCTACCAAGACGTGGTGGTGTCCGCGCTGCCATAGGCCGGGCGAGCCCGATTCGATGACTCGCTGCAGACCAGACGACTCCTACCGTCTAGTACGCAGCGCATCATCGAATCGGGCAGCCGAACCCGCCGCGCAAGAACTACTCCGCGTCCAAATCCGTCTCCAGCAACGCCACCAGCGCGTCGAGGGCGGCGTCGGCGCCGTCGCCCTCGGCCCGCAGCACGACGACGTCGCCCTTAGCGGCACCGAGCGTCATGAGCGAAAGGATGCTGGCGGCGTCGAGGGCTTCGTCGGCGGGTTCGCCCTGCATGGCAATGGTGACTTCCACCGGCTGCTCACCTGCCGCTTCGGCGAACAAGGCGGCGGGCCGGGCGTGCAGGCCGGAGCGGCTGGCGATGGTGGCTGTGCGTTCGGGCATGGGTTTCTCCTAAAGGTCGGAAGTGAAAATTAAAGGCCGAGCTCTTCGAGCACAGGGAGCTTGGCGCGGACCCAGTCGCGGGCCTCGATAGCGCTCGGGGCGGTGAGGGCCAGCCGGGCGAGTTCCTGCGCCTGCTCCAGGGTGACGGTTTTCAGCACAGTCCCGACGGCGGCCAGCGAGCGCGCGGTCATGGACAGCGTGCTGACGCCGAGTCCGGTAAGTACGACGGCGAGGGCGGGGTCCGCGGCTGCCTCGCCACAGACGCCCACGGGTTTGCTGGCGCCTTCCCGGCCTGATGCTTCCTGCGCTGCACCTTCCACTGTGAGCTGCACCAGCCTCAGGACGGCGGGCTGCCACGGAGTATTCAGTTCCGCGAGGGGCCCGAGTTGGCGGTCGGCGGCCATGGCGTACTGGGTGAGGTCATTGGTGCCCAGCGAAGCGAAGCCAACTTCCCGGAGCACGGAGGCCGCGGTCAACGCAGCCGAGGGAACTTCCACCATGACACCAGGGGTTTGGATGCCGGCAGCAGCACACAATGAGGCGAACCGACCGGCCTCCGCAGCCGTGGAAATCATCGGGGCCATGACCCAGACGTCGGCTTCGGATTCAGAAGCGGCCCGGGCAATGGCTTCCAGTTGGCGCTCCAAAACGCCCGGCGTGGTGAAGTCTGTCCGGTAGCCGCGAACACCAAGGGCGGGGTTGGGTTCGGTGGCGTCCGTGAGGAAGGGGAGGGGCTTGTCGGCGCCGGCGTCGAGGGTCCGCAGCACAACTTTTTTGCCCGGGAACGCGTCAAAAACAGCCTTGTACGCTGCGGCTTGTTCGTCGACAGAGGGCTCGGTGTCGCGCTCGAGGAAGCAGAACTCGGTGCGGAACAGGCCAACACCCTGGGCGCCGAGGCTCGCTGCTGCCACCGCATCCTTGGCCCCACCCACGTTGGCGAGAAGCGGGACCAAGTGGCCGTCCGCCGTCGTGCCGTTTCCGTCGAAGGCGGCCAATGTTGCCGACGTTTCCGCCCAGGCTGCCGCAAATGAACGCTGCTCCTCCGAGGGGGAGACCACCACGAGGCCGGCGGCCCCGTCCACGTAAACCTCCCTGCCATCTGCAACAGAATCCACGCCATGCGCCGCCACCACAGCCGGCAGGCCAAGCGAGCGCGCGATGATCGCCGTGTGCGACTGCGGTCCGCCGCCCGAGGTCACCAGGGCCAGCACCTTCTCAGGGTCAAGGGTTGCTGTGTCTGCAGGGGCGAGGTCCTCCGCCAGCAAAATGAACGGCGACTCCGACGAAGGGATGCCTGGCGCGGGGACTCCACGCAGCTCAGCCACAATGCGGGCGCGCACGTCCAGCACGTCCGTGGCGCGTTCGGCCATGTAGCCGCCCAGATTGTGCAGCATTTCAGAAACGGAGGCGCCGGCTTCCCAGATGGCCCGTTCGGCGGACGAGCCCGCGTTGATGAGCTTGGCCGCCGATTTTAGGAGCATGGTGTCCTTGGCCATGAGCGCGGTGGCCTCGAGGACGGCCTTGCCGTCGCCGGAGGCAGAATCCGCGCGCCCCTTGAGTTCGTCGTGGACAGCTTGCGCTGCGGCTTTTAAGCCCGCGACGGCGTCCTCCGGACTGACGTCTGTGGCCAACCGCTCGCCCGACGGCGGTTCACTCACCGGTTTGGGCATCTGGCGGACGGAACCAATGATGCGGCCAGGGCTTACCCCTACTCCTTGGAAATTCTGCACTGAATCCTCTGTTCCTGCGTGTTGGTTCAGACCCACCGGCAACGGCACCACGAGCCTGCGAAACTAGCCTACAAAATTCTCTTGTGAGCCACTTCATATAGCAACGCTATAGGTGCTAGGGTAGCGGTTATGAGTTTCGATGACCAGCTTCCGCCAAAAGTTCGGTTGCTCCGTGCAGCTGCTGAATTGTTGGCAAATTCGGAAGGGTCAGCAGTCTCTACCCGCCAGATCACGGCGTTGGCCGGGGTTACGGCCCCAACGCTCTACCACCACTTTGGAGACAAAGAAGGACTGTTCGACGCCGTCGTTTCCGCCGGTTTTGAAGAGTACGTGGCAGGGGAGCGGGACTTTGCCCCGTCCGGGGAGCCCTTGGAAGATGTCCGGCGGATGTGGGACAACCACGTCCAGTTCGGGCTGAGCCAACCCCACCTGTATCTGGTGATGTTCGGCAATATCAGGCCGGAAAGCCGCCCAGCAATCGTGGCCGATGCTGAAGCGCTTCTGGAAGAAATGCTGAACAAGGCCGCTATCGCCGGTCAGATCAACGTGCCGCCCCGCGAAGCGGCACGAAGCATCCTCGCGGCCAACGTGGGTGTAACGCTCATGCTCATCGCCGAACCGGTGGAAGAAAGGAACCTCGAGCTCTCAACGATGACCCGGGATTCCATGATTTTCGCCGTCTCCACGGATACCGCCCGTGGCGCCGCACCGGAGGACTCCGGTAAGTCCTCCGTGGTTGTTGCGGCAATCGCCCTGAATGCGGCACTGCAGGCCTCGCATTCAGACCAACTTTCCAGCTCTGAATTGAAGCTCTTCCTTGAGTGGCTTCACCGCATTTCCAGCAGCTCCTAAGGCTGTTCTCTCTCGATCTATATCGACTGACCCCGCGCCGCCGCGGGACACACGTTAGGAATTCACATGGCAACAGAGACCGTTGCGAAGCCCCGCACCAGCCTGCGCGTGGGCGTCCAAAAGTTCGGAACATTCCTGTCCGGCATGATCATGCCCAACATTGGCGCCTTCATCGCCTGGGGCCTCATTACGGCCCTGTTCATCAAAGAAGGGTGGATTCCAGTCGCGGAACTTGGCGGTTTCGGGACCAACGCTGAGGGGGTGGCCAACCCCGGCCTCGTTGGCCCTATGGTCAAGTACCTGTTGCCGCTGCTGATTGCCTATACTGGCGGCCGCATGGTCTACGACGTTCGCGGCGGCGTGGTGGGCGCTATTGCCACCATGGGCGTCATCGCGGGTACAAGCTCTCCGATGTTTATTGGCGCCATGATCATGGGCCCGTTGGGTGGCTGGACCATCAAGCAGCTTGACCGCCTGTGGGATGGCAAGATCCGCCCCGGCTTCGAAATGCTGGTGAACAACTTTTCCGCCGGCATCTGGGGCGCAGCACTGGCCTTGGGTGGCTTCTACGGCCTCTCATATATCGTCAAGATCTTCACCGACGGCGCAGGAACGGTGGTCCAGTTCCTGGTCAACAATGGCCTGCTCCCACTGACCAGCATCTTCATTGAGCCTGCAAAGGTTCTCTTCCTCAACAACGCCATCAACCACGGCGTGCTGACCCCACTTGGCATCCAACAATCCCTGGATCACGGCAAGTCCATCCTGTTCCTGCTTGAGGCCAACCCTGGCCCGGGCCTGGGTATCCTGCTGGCTTACATGTTCTTCGGCCGCGGCGCAGCAAAGGCTTCGGCACCGGGCGCAGCGATCATCCACTTCTTCGGTGGCATCCACGAGATCTACTTCCCGTACGTCCTGATGAAGCCGATCCTGATCCTCGCTGCCATCGGTGGCGGCATGACGGGCATCGCAACCCTGGCGATCACCAACTCCGGCCTCGTGGCTCCCGCCGCGCCAGGATCCATCATCGCCGTGATCGCCCAGACTTCCCGTGACAGCTATGTCGGCGTGATCCTCGCCGTAGTCCTGGCAGCCACTGTTTCCTTCCTGATTGCTTCACTGATCCTGCGCACCTCCAAGGACAAGGGAGAGGCCGATCTCACCGAAGCCACATCGCGTATGGAGGCCATGAAGGGCAAGAAGAGCTCCGTATCTTCAGCCTTGGTTGGCGACAGGATGGGCGACCGGGCAAGCGATCGTAGCGGCACCGTTCTTACCCGCCCCGTTCAGAACATCGTGTTCGCCTGCGACGCCGGGATGGGCTCCAGCGCAATGGGGGCCTCGGTCCTGCGCAACAAGATCAAGGCCGCCGGCTTCCCCGGCGTCAAGGTCACCAACTCGGCCATCGCCAACCTGAGCGATACCTACGACGTCGTCGTTACCCACGAAGACCTCACCGAACGCGCCCAGCCCCGGACAGCCAGCGCAGTGCACTACTCGGTGGACAACTTCATGAACAGCCCGAAGTACGACGAAATCGTTGAGCTGGTCAAGACGAGCAACACCGAAGGCCCGGCCGCCGCGTCCGCCGACGGAGCTGTTGAAGCAACAGCAACCCCCGCCCACGGTGCCCATGCCGCCGAGCCAGCTCCCGCCGTCGGGGGTAAGGAAGTACTGCTCCCCGAAAGCGTTGTGCTGAACGGAATGGCGCACGACCGTGATGCTGCGATCGACGAAGCCGGGCAGCTCCTGCTGGACCGCGGCGCCGTGGATGTCAGCTACGTGCACGCCATGCACGAACGCGAGGAATCCGTGTCCACGTATATGGGCAGCTTCCTGGCGATCCCGCACGGCACCAACGATGCCAAGGAGCACATCAGGCACTCGGCCGTTTCCATCATCCGGTACCCCGAGGGCATCGACTGGGGTGGCAAGCAAGTGAAGTTCGTGGTCGGCGTGGCTGGCCTTAACAATGAGCACCTCCACATCCTGTCCTCTATCGCCAAGATCTTCACCAACAAAGCCCAGGTGGCCCAGTTGGAGGAAGCGGCCACGGTTGAGGAAGTGCTGGAGCTGTTCGGAAAGGTCAACGCATAGTGAAGGCAGTCCATTTTGGGGCAGGCAACATCGGACGAGGCTTCGTGGGGCTGTTGCTGCACGAAGCAGGCTACGAGGTGGTGTTCGCGGATGTTGCGGATGCACTGATCAGCCAGCTCGCCTCCGCTAGCAGCTACGACGTCCATGAGGTGGGCGAGAACCCTGCGGTCAAAACCGTGGACGGGTTCCGTGCGCTGAACTCGAGTACGCAGGAAGATGCCGTTGTTGAGGAAATTTCGACGGCGGATGTGGTCACCACTGCGGTGGGGCCACACATCCTGAAGTTCGTGGCACCGGTGATCGCACGTGGGCTGGCGGCACGGGAGCCTTCGTTGCCACCGTTGCAGGTGATGGCGTGCGAGAACGCCATCAACGCGACGCACCTCCTGGAAGTGGAGGTCCGTGCGGCCTGGGACGACTCCGCGGCTGATTTGGACTCAGTGGCTGTCTTTGCGAATACGGCAGTGGACCGCATTGTCCCGAATCAGGAGCCGGGCCAAGGCCTGGATGTCACGGTGGAGACGTTCTACGAATGGGTCATCGACCGCACGCCGTTCGGTGACCACGTCCCCGTCATTCCTGGAGCCACTTTCGTGGACGAGCTTGGCCCGTACATCGAGCGCAAGCTGTTCACGGTGAACACCGGCCACGCTTCTGCTGCGTACTTCGGGTACGCGGCGGGTCTGGAGAAGATCTCCGAGGCCATGGCTGATCCGTCCGTGGCGGCGAAGGTCAGGGCTGTGCTGGAAGAGACCAAGGAACTGCTCGTGGTCAAGCACGGATTCGTGGAGGCAGAGCAGGAAGCGTACGTGCAGAAGATCCTGTCCCGCTTCACCAACCCGTACCTGCCGGATACCGTGGTTCGCGTCGGCCGTGCTCCGCTGCGGAAGCTTGGCCGGCACGAGAGGTTTGTCGGCCCAGCGGCAGAGCTGGCCGAGCGTAGTGTCACTCCGGTCGCGTTACTGGAGGCGATGTCGGCCGCGCTTCGTTTCGACGACGGATCCGACGACGAAGCCGTGGAACTCGCAAACATGCTCTCCGAGCTGGACGCGGCTGCCGCCGTCGAGCGCATTACCGAACTTCCGCCGTCGCACCCGCTGTTCCCGGCGATCCAGAAGCTCATAGAGGACCGCAAAGCCGAAGCCTGATCCCTCTCTCACGTCCTGCGGCTTTTTGCCGGACGTTCTCTCACGTCCTGCGGCTTTTTGCCGGACGTTCTGTCACGTCCTGCGGCTTTTTGCCGGACGTTCTCTCACATACGAAAAGCGCGACGTCGGCACCCAACCCTTGGGTGCCGACGTCGGCCGTTATACCGCTCCTCCGGAAAGATCAGCAGCCTTATTTTCTTCTCCGAACGCTGCTACGTTGGCATTGTTAGCTGACGTTGATTGCCGGTCAGGACGCTGACCCGCAGCGGACAACAGGAGGTCTTCAGTGAACGAAATCCCTCAGCACAGTGAGTTGCCCTTGGCGGATTACGACCATATTCCCAGTGGAACCTTGCCGTCACGTATTTCTGGCCTTGACCGGAACGGCATCGAGCAGCTGCTTAGCTACGAACGGGCACACGGCAGCAGGCTCCCCGTCATCCAGGTACTTGAGCACCGGCTGGAAGCACTCAAGAACGGCGCTGAGCCGAGCGGAACAAGCTTGCCGACTACCCCCGAAGTCAGCCAAACGAGCACTGGTTCGCACGTCAGCCCCGCAACTGCGGGACCGCCAGTCAACCCGCCGTCGCAGGGGGTTCCGGGCAATCCGTCACAGCCGCGATGAACTCACCGAAACCGTGTGGGATCTGAGAGAACATCGCCCAAAACCCCGCAGGATGTGAGAGAGGATCGGAGGGGGTTAGCGCGCTTCCGCCGTTTCGGCTTCCGCCATTGCCTTCCATTCGGCCACGCGGGCCTGATGCAGCGGCGATTTGCGGACCACGGCGTAAGCGATGCCAAGAATCGCGAACCAGATAGGCGTCACCAGCAGGGCCGTGAGAGTGTCCGGCTGCGTGGTGAGGGCCCAAACCAGGAACGCGAAGAAGGCGAACACCACCCACACCATCGGAATGCCGCCGGGCATCTTGAACGGCGACGCCGCGTGCTGCTCGGGACGGCGCTTGCGGTACACGAGGTAGCTGGCCAGGATGATCGACCAGACGAACATGAAGCAGACCGCTGACACTGTGGTCACCATGTCGAACGCTGCGCCGACGTCCTTGCCCGCGTAGAGGAGTACGACGCCGGCCAGCAGCAGGACGCACGAAAGGAACAGTGCGTTCTGGGGTACTTTGCGGCTGGAGAGCCGGCCGAATACCTTGGGTGCGTCGCCATCGTTGGCCAGGCCGAACACCATGCGCGACGTCGAGTAGATGCCCGAGTTGGCCGAAGACATGGCCGAGGTGAGCACCACGAGGTTGACCACCGTTGCCGCCATGCCGAGGCCTGCCAGGGAGAACATGGCGATGAACGGGCTGTGTCCTGCCTTGAACTCGGTCCACGGGGTGACGGACATGAGGATCACGAGGGCGCCTACGTAGAAGAGCATGACGCGCAGGGGGATGGCGTTGATGGCGCGGGGCAGGTTGTGCTCCGGGTTCTTGGTTTCGGCTGCGGCAGTGCCCACCAGCTCGATGCCCACGAACGCGAAGACGGCGATCTGGAAACCGGCCACGAAGCCCATGAATTCCTTGGGGAAGAACCCGCCATGGCTCCAGAGGTTGGTGAAGCTGGCGGTGCCGGCGTTGGACTGGAAGCCCGTGAAGATCATGACCAGGCCAACGACGATCAGCGCGACGATTGCAACGATCTTGATGAGCGCGAACCAAAATTCGGTTTCGCCGAATGCCTTCACGGTGGGGAGGTTCAGGAGGAGCAGGATGATGATGGTCGCAATTCCCGGGACCCACAGTTGAACGCCTGGCCACAGTTCATTGGCATAGCCGGCAATGGCGATGACGTCGGCAACACCGGTGACCACCCAGCAGAACCAGTAGGTCCAGCCGGTGAAGAAGCCTGCCCACGGGCCCAGGAGATCGCCGGCGAAGTCGCTGAAGGACTTGTAGTTCAGGTTGGACAACAGGAGTTGGCCCATGGCGCGCATGACGAAGAAGAGCATGAAGCCGATGATCATATACACGAAGATCACGGAGGGTCCAGCCACGGAGATGGTTTTGCCCGAGCCCATGAAGAGGCCCGTTCCGATGGCCCCGCCGATGGCCAGGAGCTGGATGTGGCGGTTGCTGAGCGAGCGTGACAGATGGGGCTCGCTGTCCCTGCTGGAGACGCCGGTCTGCGCCTGTGTTGTCTGATCGGACATTAGTTCAAGAACCCTTCGAAGAGCCCACCAAAATGGTGACGGCCGTTACAAATCTGTTTCGATAAAGCTATAGCTAATGTCTGACCAATGGCTAATCGGCCCTCACGGCGAAAGCTCCCCTGTGGAAAACGGGGGAGCTTAGGCCTGGTTTGGACGACTATCGCTTAGGCGATCTGCCGCCGATACGCAGCCGCCGCGAATGCATAGGCGAGCACGAGGATACCCAAGCACCATGCCAGGGCGATCCAGATGTCGCCGCCCACGGGACGCTGTGCCAACAGATCCTGGATGGTGTTCACGATGGACGTGACGGGCTGGTTCTCGGCGAACCAGCGGACTGGTCCGGGCATGGTCTCCGTGGGGACGAAGGCCGAGCTGATGAATGGCAGGAAGATCAGCGGGTAGGAGAACCCGCCGGCGCCATCCACGGACTTCGCAGAGAGGCCCGCGATGATGGCGATCCAGGTGAGCGCCAAGGTGAAGAGTGCCAGGATTCCCGCAATTGCCAGCCAGTCCAGCACGCTTGCCGACGTCCGGAAGCCCATGAGGAGGGCCACGGCCACAATGATCACCAGCGAGAGCCCGTTGGCTACCAGCGAAGTGAGAACGTGCGCCCACAGAACCGAAGAGCGTGCGATCGGCATGGACTGGAACCGCTCGAAGATGCCGCTCTGCATGTCCGTGAACAAGCGGACCGCCGTGTAGGCGATGCCGGAGGCGATTGCGATCAGCATGATGCCCGGCAACAGATAGTTCACGTAGTTGTCCGTATCAGTCCTGATCGCGCCGCCGAACACGTAAACGAACAACAACATGAGGGCGATTGGAGTGATCGCGGTAGTGATGATGGTGTCCACGCTGCGGAAGATGTGCCGCATTGAGCGGCCCAGCAGCACGGACGTGTCGGCGAAGAAGTGGGTGCTCATGACCTGTCCTTTACTGACTCGTTGTTACCAGTGCCAACCAAGGCCAGGAAAATGTCCTCCAGGCTCGGTTGCTTCTCGACATACTCGATCTTGGCCGGCGGCAGCAGTTGCTTGAGCTCGGCAAGGGTGCCGTTCGCGATAATGCGTCCCTCGTGCAGAATGGCAATCCGGTCCGCGAGTTGCTCTGCTTCGTCGAGGTACTGCGTGGTGAGCAGGACCGTGGTCCCTTGGTTCGCGAGGTTCTTGACGATCTGCCACACGTCGAGGCGGGCTTCGGGGTCAAGGCCGGTGGTCGGTTCGTCCAGGAAGATCACCTTCGGGTTGCCGATCAGGCTCATGGCGATGTCCAGGCGGCGACGCATACCACCGGAGTATGTCGACACCTTGCGGGATCCTGCCTCAGTGAGGCTGAACTGAGCCAGCAACTCGTCGGCGATCATGCCTGGGTTTTTCAGGTGACGCAGCTGCGCCACCAGGATCAGGTTCTCCTTGCCGGACAGGACCTCGTCCACTGCGGCGAACTGCCCGGTCAGGCTGATGGACTGCCTTACTTGGAGCGATTCGGTGGCAACATCAAAACCCTCGACGGCGGCAGCGCCGGCGTCGGCTTTCAGCAGGGTGGACAGGATCTTCACCATGGTGGTCTTGCCCGCTCCGTTGGAGCCGAGGAGGGCGAAAATGCTGCCGGCCGCTACCTCAAAATCCACCCCGCGCAGAACATGGAGATCCTTGTACGACTTCTCGATGCCCTCTACCCGGATTGCCGTTGCGGTCATGATTCAGCCTCCTTAGCTTTATCGACAGCCTTCGTGAGGCGCTCGCGTTCCTTATCAATCCAGCGCTTCCCGCCGTAGGCCTGGGCAAAGGCCTCCGCGAATTCGATCGGATCTTCGCCCACGATCCCGCTCACGGGCGTTCCGTCGATGGCGGCACGTTCCCACAGATCTGCGAGGTCCGTGAACATCTGCACCATGGTGTCCCCTTCGGTAACCCCGCCGTAGTACATGAGGTACCGATTGAAGGCCGTGGCCACCGTGAGGTAGGGCTCGGGCAGGGCATCCAGCCGAGCCTTGGCCTGCTTGTACTGCTTCTTCTGCTCGAGCGAACCGGTCACCAGTTCGATCCATTTTGCTGCCATGTCAGTTTCCTTCCTTGCGGAGCTCTTCAAGCCGTTCGGACAAGAAGCTCCAGGTGTTCCAGAATTCGTCCAGTTCGTTTTTGCCCTGCGCGTTGAGCGTGTACACCTTGCGGGGTGGTCCCTTTTCGGACGGGCGCTTTTCGACGTCCACCAGCCCCTTTTGTTCGATCCTGACGAGCAGCGCGTACACAGTGCCCTCAGCGATCTCGGTGAAGCCCTGCTCCCGGAGCAGTGTGGTGATCTCGTATCCGTACGCTGCCTTTCCAGTCAGGAGGGCCAGCACAATGCCCTCCAATGTGCCTTTGAGCATCTCCGTCATCTGCTTGCCCATCGGACACCTCCTTCACTACTCAGTATTACTAGCTACCACTACATAGTAGAACTAAGTACCGGTACTTAGCAATACTGAGTTCTGAATGAAATGGCATGCTGGGGTGGTGACCACAGACCCTGCCGCCGCGCCCGCTTTGATGACTGCCGACGTCGACTCCGGAACCTTCAGTCTTCGACGCGCTACCAAGGCTGATTTGCCGCGAATCCTTGCGTTGCTGGTAGATGATCAGTTGGGCGCTACCCGCGAAAATCTGGACGACCTTGCGCCGTACGAGCGTGCTTTTGAAATGATCGACGGCGACCCCGCCCACCTCCTGGTGGTGGGTGAACTCGGCGGGGAGGTTGTCGCCACTTTCCAGCTCAGTTATCTCCCAGGCCTGTCGCGCAGGGGATCGTTGCGTGCCCAGATCGAGGCCGTCCGTGTGGACGATGCGCTCCGCGGGCAGGGAGTGGGCGCGCTCATGATCCAGTGGGCGATCGATCAGGCGCGGGCGCGGGGATGCTCCCTGGTCCAGCTGACCACTGACAAGTCCCGCGCGGCTGCACATCGTTTCTACGAGCGATTGGGTTTTGTCGCTAGCCATGAGGGCATGAAGCTGAAGCTTTGACCTGCTTACGCTTGACTCTTAGGGCACCTAACTATTAGGCTACCTAAATATGACGAGCACTTCGGCTTCCGACCCCCGGCTTCTCCATATAGCGCAGCAATTCCGCGAATCACTGCGCCTGGGCGTGTACATGTTCCGCCGCCTGGATCCGGAAGGTGAACTCACCGCAGCGCAGCTCAGCCTGCTCTCGATGATTTCCGACGGCGGACTCCGCGTGGGTGACATCGCCAAGAACCTGGGGATCAAGGTCCCCAGCGCCACCGAGCAGATCATCAAACTCGAACGCTCAGGCCTCGTCAGCAGGCAGCCCGACGTCAACGATTCCCGCGCAGTCCAGGTGGTCATCACTAAAGCCGGGACCGCCGCCGTCGAATCTGCCAACCAGCGCCGAAACGCGATGGTGGCGGGGTTGCTCCAGGAGCTCAGCAGCGATGAAATCGAGCAGCTCGCCGCGGCGCTCCCCATCATCAGCAAGCTCAACAGCTCATTCCAGAACTAAACGCACCGACAAGGAGCCCTTGAATGTCACGCCAACTGGCTGACGCTTCAGAAAGCGCCGAAACAACCATCGAAACCACCCTCGAAGCTGAAAAGGCTTCTTTCCTCAAGCAGCCCAAGGCCGTGTGGGCCACCGCGCTCGCTGCCGTATTCGCGTTCATGGGCATCGGGCTCGTGGACCCGATCCTGCCGGCAATCGCCAAGAACCTGGACGCGTCAACCAGCGAAGTTTCCTTGCTCTTCACCAGCTACTTCCTGGTGACGGCGATCGCGATGTTGATCAGCGGCTTCGTGTCCTCGCGTATCGGCGGGAAGAAGACGCTCCTGATCGGGCTGGCTGTGATCGTGGTGTTCGCATCGTTGTCCGGTTTGTCCGGCAGTGTTGAGCAGTTGGTGGGTTTCCGTGCTGGTTGGGGATTGGGTAACGCCCTCTTCGTCGCGACCGCCCTTGCCGTGATCGTCGGTGTGGCCAGTGGTGGTACCGGAACGGCCATCATTCTCTACGAAGCAGCGCTCGGCCTGGGTATCTCGCTGGGCCCGCTTCTTGGGGCCTTGTTGGGCGGCTGGCAGTGGCGGGCGCCGTTCTTTGGAACCGCGGTCCTCATGGCTGCTGCTTTTATCGCACTGCTGGCTTTGCTTCCCAAGACGCCCGCTCCCGCCAGGAAGTCACGTCTGCGGGATCCGCTCCTCGCTCTGGGACACAAGGGCCTCAGCACCACGGCGGCAAGCGCCCTGTTCTACAACTACGGCTTCTTCACCATCCTCGCCTTCACGCCGTTCATCCTCGGCATGGACGCATACGGCATCGGGGGAGTGTTCTTCGGTTGGGGAGTTGCCGTCGCCGTGTTCTCGGTGTTCGTAGCTCCCGTGCTGCAGAAGCGTTTCGGCGCCGTAAAGGTCCTGACCGGCACCTTGGCCGCGCTGATGCTCGACCTCGTTGGGCTGGGACTTGCTGCCGGACACTCGGTGACTGCCGTCGTCGTGCTTGTCATCGTGGCGGGTGCCCTGCTGGGCATCAACAACACGATTTACACCGAACTGGCCATGGGCGTCTCCGATTCTCCGCGACCCGTCGCATCCGCCGGCTACAACTTTGTGCGGTGGATGGGCGGTGCGCTGGCCCCGTTCGCCGCCGCCCAGCTGGGCGAGCACTTTGGGCCGCAGGTGCCCTTCTTTGCTGGTGCCGTTGCCATGGTAATCGCGATTCTCATCGCCTTCGGCGGACGCAGCTACCTGAAGTCGCACGAGCCGCACCTGGTGTAGTCGCGCCCTTACCCACGAAAAAAGCCCGACGGAATCCGCCGGGCTTTTTCGTGCTACTTCGGCTCGTTGGACGTGACCGGCAGCGGCGCCACCGGTGCACCCTTGGGGACGAAGAGCGTCTCGGCCTGTTCCAGCGACATACCGTTCGTCTCCGGAACCCTGAACATCACAAAGAAGAACGACGCCGCAGCGAACGCCGCGTACAAGGCGTACGTCAGTGGCAGCGAACCCGCCGCCATGATGGGGAAGCTGAGCGTGATGGCAAAGTTGGCAATCCATTGCGCGGCCGCCGCCAGTCCGAGTGCGCGCGCCCGGATCCGGGACGGGAAGATCTCGCCAAGCAGCACCCACACGAGCGGGCCCCAGGAAGCCCCGAAGCTGATCACGAAGACGTTGGCCGCCACGAGGGCAACCGGGCCCCAAGCGCCGGGGAGGCTGATCTCGGAGCCAGTACCAACAGCGGAGGAAAAGGCCAGCGCCATGACGCCGAGCGAGACAGCCATGCCGATGGAACCGGTCAGCAGGATGGGGCGGCGGCCAATGCGGTCCACCAGCGCGATGGCTACCAGGGTCACCAGAATGTTGGTCACCGAGGTGGCAACCGAGATGGTCAGGGAGTCTTTTTCCTGGAATCCGACTGCTTTCCAGAGCGTGGTGGAGTAGTAGAAGATCACGTTGATGCCAACGAATTGCTGCAGCACCGACAGGATGATGCCGATCCACACCACTGCCTGCAGCCCGAATGTCTTGCCGCGCAGGGAACCCTTCTTAGTGGACAGCTGGTCCTGCTGGATGGATTCGCGGATGTCCCGGATGTGCCGTTCAGTATCGTCGTTGGGGATGAGGGTATCGAAAATGGTCCGGGCTTGGTCTTCCTTGCCGTTGAGCACCAGGAAATGCGGCGACTCGGGCAGGCGGAATGCGATCCAGCCGTACACGGCAGCCGGCACGGCGCAGGCGATGAACATCCAGCGCCAGGCTTCCATCCCGAGCCAGAACGTGCTGCCGGCGCTGCCGGCGGAATTGGCCAGGACGGCGTCGGACAGCAGCGCCGCGAAGATGCCGGTAGTGATGGCGAGCTGCTGAAGCGACGCCAAACGGCCACGAACGTGCCGTGGGGAGATCTCGGAAATGTATGCCGGGGCAATGACCGAAGCTAGGCCGATGCCCAAGCCTCCCACCAAGCGCCAGAAGATCAGGTCCCACACACCAAAAGCCAGTCCTGTTCCTACGGAGCTCACCAGAAACAGGAGGGCGCCGATCTTCATCGCCGGGATGCGGCCATAGCGGTCGGCGACTTTGCCGGCCAGGTAGGCGCCCAGCGCGCACCCCAGCAAGGCGACGGCGACGGCAAAACCAGTGACGGCTTCGCTCATCAGGAATTCGTCCTTCATGGCATCCACGGCACCGTTAACCACGGAAGAATCGAAGCCGAACAGGAAGCCGCCCACCGCTCCAGCAACGGCCAGGCCGATCACTTTCCTGGACACTGGGGGCACGCCTACGGTGCTGGGATTGGACATGGGTCTCCCTTGGGAATGGTGGTGTGGGATTCACGGTGCGGGACGTCGTCGGCTGTTCCGACGGGGACGCCGGTGCACACGCGCTACACAGTGTGGCACGCCCCATCCGCCAAGTTCCAGTCAAGGGGATTCAGATGACGTGCATTCACTAAATTAACGCAGCGGTCCTGATTGATGACTGAGGGTGGGCTGGGAGGGTTGCATCTTCCGTGGGGAGTAGGGAAAGCGACCTTTGGCGCTACTACTTGAACGCAAAAGCACGACGGCGGCAGGTGCGTCGCGAGTCAAACGCACGTGCCGCCGTCGCCGGCTTCCACGTCAACAAGCCCGGCTCCAAAGTGCTATCGGCGGTTTTTGACCGTACTGCCAGTCCATTGCGAAATGAGGTGGTTATGTTGACCAAGCTGTGGAGCCGGGCGTGGTGGCACGGACCCTGTTAGACGCAAGGGGGACGCCAGGGTAGCGAATCCGTCTTCCTCCAGAGCCACCAGACCGCGTTCCTGTGCGTGCTCATTGGTAAGGGCATCCCTAATGGAACGCACCTGCGCAACGGGAACCTGATGGTGCTCCAACAGGGCCACGGCTTTCTCTGTTGCCATGGCGCCAAGGGCATCTTCCAACTCAATGCGGAACTCGGCTGAATGCCTGTTTCTCGCGGTCTGCTGGCTGAATCTCGTATCGGACAGCCACCTGTTTCGATCGAGAGCCGCCGCTAACCTGGGAAACAGTCGGTCGCCTGCAATGGCTATGGCGATTGAGCCGTCCATCGTCTTATAGGTGCTGAATGGCGTGGACATGGCGTGGTCGTTGCCGCAGGCTGTAGGTTCTTCTCCGTGCAGGGCGCGCATGCCTACTGATTCCAAAATGGAAACCAGGCTGTCCAGCATTGCCAAGTCGATGTGTTGGCCTTTTCCGGTGGTATGGCGTTCCTGAAGAGCGGCCAGTGCGGCAGTAGCCCCATAAATTCCAGGAATGACGTCACCGAGGCTGACTCCTACTCGCGTCGGCTCGCCGTCAGGCCAGCCGGTGACCGACATGAGACCGCTCATGGCCTGGGCGATCAAGTCATAGGCGGGGGCGTTGCGAAGCTTGCTGGTTTGCCCGAATCCACTGATGCTCACCACGATGAGACGCGGATTGATCTGCCGTAGTTTTTCTGCACTGATGCCGAGGCGTTCCATGACTCCCGGACGGAAGTTCTCAACCAGGATGTCCGCTGTTTTGGCAAGGTCGACGAGAGTGCTGGAATCTTCGTCGTCCTTCAAGTTAAGGGTGATGCCGTACTTGCTTCGGTTGAACAGCCGGTAATAGCCCGATTGACCGTTGACACTTGGGCCGAAGTGGCGCGAGTCGTCTCCCTCGGGACTCTCAACCTTGATGACCTCGGCGCCCAGGTCGGCAAGGATCATTGCACAGAAGGGGCCAGCGAGAACGCGGGAAAGATCCAGGACCCGGATACCGTGGAGTGCGCCTTGAGATCGCGAAGCTGTGGCATCTTCCGGCTGTCCATCGTGCACGGGCAGAAGGCCGGAAGAGACTCTTTGCGTGGTGGTCATTTGTGTTCCTTACATTGGCAGGTCTTCTTGGTTCCATCTCAACAGCACGCCCTTTTGGAATGAAGTGAAGGACCTCCAAGTTGTCCGACATACCGGACGATACGAGGAGTATGCTTCGGACATGAACGGAGCTTTGCCGAGATCGAAAGCGCCCGCTGCCGCGCAGGTACTTGCCGTGTTGAGGTACGTTGCGGGTCAAGCGGGACCAGTGAGCGCTTCAGCAATTGCGAGGGACGTAGGGCTGCCTCGGTCCACTACATATCAACTGATCTCTGCGTTGATTGATGATGGATTCCTGCTGCATCTTCCCGAGGAGAGAAAATATGCGCTTGGAGTTACGGCCCACGAGCTGGGGACCGGCTATTCGCGTCAGGCTCCTCTTCAGCGCATAGCGCGCTTTCCATTGGAGCGACTGGTCGCCCGTACGAGGCGGACAGCACACCTCGCGGTGATGCATGGGAGGGACGTCGTTTATGTCATTGAGGAACGTGCTCCCCGGCAGCGTCCCCTGGTGACGGATACCGGGGTAAGGCTGCCCGCTCATTTGACCGCGAGCGGAAGGGCAATGATGTCGCAGATGGACCGTGCCCAAGTCTCGGCGCTCTTTCCTGGCCCGGAAGCCTTTTCGGCCCGGAACAGCAATGGTCCTCAATCAGTGCCCGCACTGGAGGATCTCCTGGCAAGAGCGCGTACCCTCGGTTACGCCTGGGAGCAGGACGAGATTACTGAGGGCTTTTCCTCCGTGGCCGTTGCTGTACTGGATAGGCAACGATATCCCGTAGCAAGCGTGACGTTGACTGTTTCTAACCGGGCATTCCTACCGAGCGAGAGGCGTCTTAGAAACGACGACGAGTCGGCTGAGGAGAGGGCATTAAGGATCGAAGACGTTGCCCGGACCTGGATCCCAGAGGTTAATCGGTGTGCCCGGGAGATCTCACGGAGGCTTGGAACCCACAACTGACGAAAACGAGCAGCTGGGCGCCTTGAGGGGCGCCCAACTGCTCGTTTTGCATCTCCTCGCCGCGCTTTGTTGGGCGAGCTAACGCTTTAGTGGTTTAGGGCTGTGCCCACTCCGGCAGGGACAGCATCGACGGGATAGATCATTTCGCTCGGGGCGGTCGAATTCCGCTTAGCCAAGGGGAAATACAGGGCTGCTGTCACAACCAGTCCGACCAACCAGGAGATGTCGGCTCCGCCCAGCAGCTCAGTCATCGGACCGGTGTACAGGGCTTGGGCCAGGAATGGTATCTGGACGAGAATACCCGCAGCGTAGGACAGCAACGCAGTCTTGTTCCACCGCCCGTACCGTCCGTTCAAGTCGTAGAGTGCCGGGATATCCACCTTTTCCTTGGAAACCAGGTAGTAATCAACAAGATTGATGGAACTCCACGGGATGAAGACCATCAGCAAGAGCAGCACGAAGTTCTTGAAGTTTGCTATGAAATCCGGTGAGGCGACAACAGCAATGACTACGGACAATCCAATGAAGCCCACCACGTACGCGAAGCGGGTCCACGTTGCCACCTTGGTCTTCCTGGTAAACGCTGTAACGGACGTGAGCATCGTCATGTATCCGCCGTAGGCGTTGAGAGTGTTGACTGTCAGTTTGCCGATGACGATGACCAAGTAAATTACGAGTGCTATGGCACCTCCACCGCTGAGCCCTCCAAGGAATGCAACCTGTCCGTCCAGGAACCTCGAACCCTTCGGCAAGGCAAGGGAGGCGAAGAGCGCGCCGAGAGTCATGGACCATTGAGAGCCGATAACCGTGCCCAGGTAGCAAGCCCAGAAGGTCTGGCGTACCGGCGTTTTCGATGGGAGATAGCGGGAGTAATCGGCAACGTAAGGGCCGTATGTCAACTGCCACCCAGCGCTGAGGGAAACGGCCAACAGGAATGTGGGGAACTGGAACTCAGCGGATCCGAGGAGCGCACCCACATCATGGCTGGTAAACAAACGAATGCCCAAATACCCAAAGCCCAGGATGCCGGCAACCGTCGCGATGCGCCCCATGAGGTGGATGTACCGGTAACCCAATGTTGCAACAAGGATTGTTAGGGCCCCGAAAATCACCATACCCACAGCGGGTGTGCCCGTCTGCAGGATCTGATCCACTGCCTGGCCGGCAAGCACAGTTCCAGTGGCGGCAAAGCCGAGATACATGATGACAACCAAAATCAGGGGAATTACTGCACCCAGGATGCCGAACTGTGCTCGGCTGGAAATCATCTGTGGCAGTCCCAGACGCGGTCCTTGGGCGGCGTGCAGCGCCATCACTGCAGCACCCAGAAGATTGCCGATTAAGAGGCCGATAATGGCCCATAGCGCGTCTGCTCCGAAAAGTACCGCCAAGGCGCCATCAACGATCGCAGTGATCTGCATGTTGGCCCCAAACCACAAAGTAAATTGCTGGGCTGGTGAACCATGGCGTTCGTTTTCGGGAACGAAGTCGATGGAACGCCGCTCGACCCGTGTCCCGCCTGCCCCAGTATTTGTTGCTGTCTGCATGGTGTTCCTTAATTATTTGAACGGAGAGTCCAGGTCCCCCTACCTGCGATCCATCTGAGCATGATCGGTGTTTTACATCACGAAAAACAAGTCACGTTCCGTCCGGTATTTCGGACGATGTCTCGAAAACTGTGACCTGAGCCATTTCGCGGTCCTCCGACGTATACCTTCAGAAAAGACTGCCGAACGCTGAAGCTTCCCGAGACGCTCCCTTCTGGCCGTTCATTGAAACCACCTTCCCGTACACGCCTTCAATGGAGGACCGCATGACTACACAATCTGTTGCCAAGGTAGATCTCCCCTATTCCGATGGGGACTTCTTCCACTTTGAATCGATGCTTCCCGCCAACGAATCTTGCCGTCTGGATGAGATAAGGAGCTGGCTTGAGGCGGAGGTCCGCCCAGTAGCAGCTGACCACTGGAACCGTAGCGAGTTTCCCCAACACCTGATTCCCAAGGTTGCGGAACTCGACATCATCAGTCCTGTCCGCCGACAGGGGCATTCCCACCTTTTTGCCGGCATGTTGACGGCGGCAATCCACAGGGTTGACGCGTCCTTCGGGACATTCTTCAGTGGCCACGACGGCTTGTTCACGGGTTCCATTGAGCTGCTGGGTTCCGAGGAGCAGAAGGCTGACTGGCTACCGGATTTCTACTCCCTCAAAAAGACTGGCGTCTTTGCCATTACTGAACCGTTGGCTGGTTCCGATGTTGCCGGAGGGACTCGGACCACGGCGCGTCGGGATGGGGACAACTGGATCCTCAACGGCGAAAAGCGATGGATCGGCAATTCGACGTTTTCGGACTACGTGATTGTCTGGGCCAAGGACACCCATGATGAGCAAGTTAAGGGCTTCCTCGTAGACACGTCAACGCCAGGGTTCAAGGCGACGCTTATTCCGAACCGAATAGCATTGCGCGCGGTGCAGAACGCCGACATCGTTCTGGAAGACGTGATCGTCCCCAACGGTATGAAGCTCGCGGGAGCGAACAGCTTCCGTGACACCAACAAGGTCCTGAAGAGCACACGTGCCACTGTCGGTTGGCAAGCCGTGGGACTTCAAATGGCCGCCTTTGATGTGGCACGCAAATATGCAGTAGAACGCCACCAATTCGGCAAGCCCATCGCGAGCTTTCAGCTGATCCAAGAACAACTTGTCACCATGCTGTCCAACGCCCAAAGTTCCATGGGCATGATGGTCAGGCTGGCCCAGCTCGAGGACGAAGGCAGGTCCAAGAACGAGCATTCGGCGATGGCAAAGGCATTCGTCACAAAACGGATGCGCGAGTCGGTCGCCATCGGCCGCAGTGTCCTCGGTGGCAACGGGGTGGCCGTTGACTACGAGATGGCAAAGATCTTCTGCGATGCGGAGGCCATCTATACATACGAAGGGACATATGAAATCAACACCTTGGTGGCTGGCCGGGCGATCACGGGACTTGCGGCGTTCGTTTAGCACCCCCTGCCATCCCAAAGCGATGAGTGCTTCATCATCCCTTCCATCGTCCGGTACTTCGGACAGGATGCTCGCTTTTTCCTCCCTCAACCTAGGAAAATCCGGCCTACTTAGATCAGTAGCTCGTGGGCATAAAGAGACTCAGATATGAAGCTCCCTGTGCTTGGAGACAAACCATGGATCAAACGTTCCATGGATATTTCACGAAGGAGTCATCATGGCACCCGCCGATTTCACTACTGGTGCCCGTCCGGTTAAGGCCGCGCGGGGTACTGAGCTTACTGCCAAGTCGTGGCAGACTGAGGCGCCGTTGCGTATGTTGATGAACAACCTGGATCCGGAGGTCGCTGAGCGTCCTGATGATTTGGTGGTTTACGGCGGCACGGGCCGTGCTGTCCGGTCCTGGGCTGCGTTTGATGCGATCACCCGGACCCTGGAGACGATGGAGAAGGACGAGACCCTGCTGGTGCAGTCCGGCAAGCCGGTGGGTGTGTTCCGGACCCA
>NZ_JBFTJK010000036.1:0-22956 GCF_056395385.1 Paenarthrobacter sp. 10L420
ACTGTTTTGTCCTCACTTGGTAAATGGCATTCTCGAGCGGCGTCATCCGACGCAAAGCCATGGCCTTACGATTATCTTTCCCCAGATGCCAACGGGATGGGCTAGGGAAGATTACGAAGTGCAGCATGGCAACTTGTGAGCCATGACATACCAACAGACCACCACCTTCCGGCCGCAACTTTTCAGAAGGGCGGTTCCGATGGGAGCTTGGGCCGGTATTCCGCGTCTCGAACGGCGGCTAAGAACAGGGATTATCATCCGAGACCGGAGTAGACGGACGCAGTCGACTCCGAGTCTCGTATCGTGGCAACAATCGTGACGATACCGACACTGGCGGCGTTGCATTGGAAAAACTCGCATGACTGTCAGCACGACAGCCGGGCAGGATTTAGATGTCTACCCGCAATTCGCGGCCGGCCCCGCCGACAGTGGCTGGGGAAGCCCGCGCTCTATGGGGGCCTAGAGGCAAAAATGCTAGGAGGAATGCATGATGGCGAGAACGCAAGACGTCGTGGTCGTTGGCGCCGGCTTCAGCGGTATCGTGGCGGCCCGGGACCTTGCCGAGCGCGGTCATTCAGTCGTGATACTGGAAGGCGGCACCAGGGTTGGCGGTCGGACTTACGCGCGAACTTTTAAGGGACAGGAGCACTTAACGGTCGAGCTCGGGGGCAGTTGGATCAGTCGCGCTCTCCAACCCAACATTCGTCGAGAAATCGCTCGATACGGCGTCCAGGTCAAGACCGATGTCCCAGCAGAGAATGCAGCGTTCATCACGGATGGCATCCGCCGCCCGTTTCCGGTGCCAATGTCAGAATTGCCCGATCTTGAGCGCGCATTCATGCGCTTGCGGGACGCGTCCAGGCGCATCGCTCCCAGCCAGCCGCTCAGCCAACAGCCCCTGAATGACCTCGACATCTCAGTCGAGGCGTTCATCCACGGGATGGACCTCGGTCCTGCAACGACTGATCTGTTCTATGCGCTCATTGCGTGGTACTCCGGCGCGGACCCACGTGCCGTTTCGGTGTTCGGCGCCATTGCACAGACCGCTGGATTCGGTCACAGCCCCGTGGGGTTCTACACCGGCCTCAGTGAGCGCTTCGTTGGCGGCGCAGGCGTGCTCTTAGAGAAAATGATCGACACCAGTGGCCTTGAGGTACGGCTTGACCATCTTGTCACGCAGGTGCATCAGAACGACCACGGCGTCACTGTCCGGACACAAAGCGGAGAGGTGATCCACGCCAAGGCTTGCGTGATGGCGATTCCGACTAACGTCCTTCGCCAGGTGGAGTTCTCACCGCAGCTCGGTCCGCGCAAAGTGGAACTTCTTGCCGAGGATCACCTCGGCCGCGCGTACAAAGGCTCCTTCCTAGTGAGAAACATTCCTCGCCGGTCATTCACGCTCGGATCGGGCAGGCTCCATTCCCTCATTCTCGGCTATGAGTGCGAGGACGGCTCCTGCGTCATGGTTGCCTTCGGCGACGACAAATCGCTTTCGGACCCGCTCTCGCGCGAGGAGGCAGAGGTGGCGGTTCGAGAGTACTTCCCCGACGCCGAGGTCCTCGCCGTTGATGCTCACGACTGGTGCGCCGACCCACTTTTCCGCGGCGGCTACCGCGTCGACCCACCGGGACAAGCCCTGGAGTTCGTACGCGTCATGAATACGCCGGACGGACGTGTTGTATTCGCGGGTACCGATCTCGACGATTCCGTGTGGCGCAACTGGATCGACGGCGCCATCAACAGTGGGCGGGCAGCCGCCGACAAGATAAGTGAAACCCTGTCTCATATGAGGAGTACCAGTTGAACGACACGAATCTCCAGCTGTTCAAGACTCAAATGGCTGCATACGGCCAGATGGACATCGACATGTTGATGACTTCCTTTGATGATAAAGCCGTACTTCAAGACATGAGCGAGCCGGATTCGCTGTGGGTTGGGAGCTCTGAGATCCGGAGGTTCCTGACCGAGTATTTCGCTCACCTAGCGGAAGTCCAGGTCACGATCGCTTCTGTTGCGACGAGCAGTAACCGGGTCTTTGCCGAGCTAGAGGTGAACGCTAAGTATTCGCCCGATGCTGGATCCCCTTCGGATATCCACGACGTCGTGATGCGCTATTGCGTCGTCGAGACGTTCAGTCAGGGCAGGATCGTCCATGAGCGCTTCTACTGGGATCGCAGCGAATTCGAATCCCAGCTCTCGTCAGCTCCTAAGCTGGTCAGCTGACGGGCCTAAACCCGCATCCGCGATTCTCCTAACGACACGCAAGACCACAAGAAATCGAGGTAACCCGATGGCCGACGTAGCTGTGCTGGGGATGGGCAACATGGGGGCTGCAGTCGCCCGGGCGTTACTCGCCGACGGTCGAAGTGTCCTGGTGTGGAACCGAACCGCGACGAGGTGCGAGCCTTTGGCGAACGAGGGCGCGGAAGTGGCGCCTACCCCGACGAGTGCCATCTTGGGTGCTCCTGTGGTCATCGCCTCAGTCTTGGACTATCGCGCTCTGAAGAACGCTATGGCTGATCAGCTCGACCTAACGGAGCGCACTGTGATCAACCTCACCTGGGGAACGACAGATGAGGCTCGCGAACTTGCCGAGTTGGTGTCGACGCGGGGCGGTCGCTACGTAGAAGGTGGCGTGCTGTGCCGACCCGAAGCCATCGGGCACCCCGAGGGGGACATACTGTATTCAGGTCCAACAGGGTCTATCGAGGAAGTTCGCTCCCTCCTAGCGTCGCTTGGCCCAATTCACTACGTGGGTTCAGACCTCGCGCAAGCCAACGCTTTAGCTCTGGCTCTCGGATCGATTTTTTACGCCAGTGTCTTGTCGTTCCTTGAGGCGGTGGCCTACGCTGATCGGTTAGGTATTTCAGCCGACGTCATGGCTCCTCTGGTACGAATTCCGCTCGGCCTTGCCGGTTCGACGATAGATGCGTCCGTTGACCAGATCGAACGGCAGGACTTTATCGGATCCGAAGCGTCAAACGCGGTGCACTCTGCGGCGCTGGCCTCAGTGGCGCAGGCTTTCACAGCTGCCGACATCGAGCACCGCCTTACTGATGCGGTGAGCTCCTATTTCGACTCAGCGGCCCAGCTGGGACTCAGCCACCTCGAAGTCGGCGCGCTCCTGCGCATCATGTCCCGGACCGCCGCTGAGTTTAATGCGCCCTGAATCCTGTCCGTATTGCTAAGGGGGGTATCGCTAGCGTTAGGTGGCCTCAGGCCCCTTGGGACTATCGGATGAAGAGCGGGAAGCCCTGTCCTAGTCAGCGCGAACGGGCAACACGGCCCCACACTCTGGCGACGCGCTCCTGGATATGCTGGCGCCGAAGGTGTCCTAGCGACTTCGGCCGCCGCACACATCCCGGACCATGTCGGCAGTCTGACGAATGGAAGCCGTTAAGGGGCGGGAAGCAGGGGGAAGCCAAAAGGGAATTCTCATTCGGTTAGCAACGAAAGGGATTCGATTCGCTGCTGCAGCGGGTGCATGTCTACGGTCGTGGCGGCGTCTCCGCATCTCCCCCCATTTTGCGGAGCAGCTACGGGACCCCACGCTTGAGTCTCCCGCAGACTCGCGTCGGGTTCGTCCTTACTTCTCGGTCCGGTTCTGTCGAAGTTCCCAGCCCCAGGCACGAGGGCAGCCAAATGTGGTAGGGCTTCCTGGACGGAGCTGGCTTCAACTTTAATTGTCTGCTGCTCACTGAGCATAGGCGCCTCTCCCCTAGCTCAGGCTGACGGAAGGGTGCTTCTCGGCCTTTGGCCTAGTTGCTTGAGGGTTTAGAGGGGGCAGGGACGCCTCCACCCTCAAGAGGCGAGGCGACTTGAACGATTGCGCAACAAGCCTGCTGCGCAATCGCGACTCACGCGCTCAATTGCAGCGACATTCCTCTGGCCCCGCAAACGCCGACTGCGAGGCTTCCCCCTGCCTTCCAACGCTGCCCCACTGCCTGATGGTCCAGCAGTCCAGACCAACTCCCGATATATATACGGGGCCGCCGAGCCTCAGGAGGATCAGGCGGGAAGGGAAAAGCCGTGGCGATCGTGAAGACAGTCTCGCTACGATCAGGCCAAGAACGTACCTAACCGCCCAGAGCCTGGGACTGCGTCACATATATGCATATGCACCACAGACTATGGCACATGTGGCCCGGCACTAGAGGCTCAGCCAATGGCCCGTCGAAACGGAATGCACCTATATCGGCAGTTGTTTGGTTTGCTGCTCCTGTCCATAGGCCGCGTTAATAGCGGACAGGCTCCTGCATCGACACTAGTTAGATGCCCTGACGCCAACGACCGTGCCGCCGCTCCTTTCACACCTCTGGATAAATGAGTGCGCCCACAATAACCCAGGCAACACTGTGCATCGCGTCGACTGAGCGCTCATGTCCGAACGGCACAGGAGTCGGGCCTCGTCTAAAACCACGTTGACGCGCATGAAAGCCGTGCCTTTTTAAACGCGTCATGTCGCTATGGCCACTCACATGAATGAGTAGATGAAGACGAAAGGAGGGATGAGCCAATGGCCGCAAGCAGTCACAGTAAAGAAGATTTAAGTGTGGACTTTGTCCACACCCACTTTGGCCTGACAAAGTACCGACCGGCCCGGCCTTCTCACGCCAGGAACGAGCCTAAACCAAGAACTTTGACGAAGGATCGCGAAGTCATGCTGTGCTCAGCCGCCGTACCCATGAAGATGTGTAGGCCAACCACGACCGACCAGACGCACCAAGAGAGGAACACATAACCCCAGTTCAAAGCATGCGGAGGGCCAACCCGCCAGGACCCTGAGCCCGCTCCCCACAACCAAACAGGCGACCCGCGGCGCCAGGCACACCCCGCGGCCAGTGTCAGAGGGACGTGACGACCAGAATGTACACACATTAAAGCAAAAACCCCCTCTGACGAGGGGATATGCCGTGCCCGAGGTGGGACTCGAAGGCGATTCCGGGCCTTGCAAACACTGGGAACCCCCTGAAACATGCGGAATCCGGGCCAGTCCGTCGGCTGTACGGGCCAATCCGAGGCGGAAAGTGTGGACATTGTCCACACTTGTTCTTGCCTGAATCGAGGAAACATCGGCGCGTTTCAGCAAGGCCCACAGCGGGCGCCACAGTCCGCAGAGAGGCCGCACGGCAAACCGAAACCGGAGCAGAGCTACCCAGACCTAGACAGTAAGCCTTCATCGCATTTTCATCCTTTCGGTTTTCCATGCGCGAACCAATCCGAAGCTACATGACTCACGGCGACAGAAACACGGCATTCTCGGTTCTCCATTAGCAGAAGGGGAAGGTCGTGATTGCAGACCAGGCCGACAGCACACCTCCACCCCGTAATGTCGTCTGTGGAACTGCAGCGGCCAGACTAGGACAGCAACCGCGAAGGGTTTCGTCACGACGGCCGTAGCATGCCACAGCTCACGCCAACAGGCGAAACATCTTGATGAAGTCTTGAGCAAGTCCTGCGAGGCCATTGAGAAAATGCTGTAACGATGGATAAATCACAAGCATGTAATACAGCATGTTGTGCCTCTCGGTAACATCTCCTACTACATGTAGTATCAGGATTGACCACACCGCGATGGGGCGGGAAGGGGCTCTTTGCCCCGGGGCGAAGCAATCGCTCGAGTGCCCTCATCGCCGCTGAGGGTTCTAGGATCCTTTAGGCGAGGATGGTTCCATTAGTGCTCACAGTCGTAGCAACTCAAACGCTTGAATACTCCCTGAACGCAGCGAGGATCCGAATACAAGTTTCAGCCGAAGAACTTGAAGAGGCACGTCAGCGCCGAAACGCTATCGCCGTCGCACTTGGCGCAGAGTTCGCTGGAAGCCGCATCTATGTCAACGGTAGCATCGCACATGGCGACGCCCTGACCCCCTTAACCGATGTCGACCTTGGTGTTGTGGTGCCAGACCCGGATAATAAATACGGCCCCGGGCTCAAAGGTCCGGACGACCTTAAGCAGAGGGCTGCAAATGCCATCCGCTCCGGGCTGAAGGACAAGTACGGAGACCTGGCCGTCGAAGTCGAGGGCAGAAAACGATCCATCCTCATCAGGTTTCTGGACCCTGTCGCAAAGGGCTTGCCGGACTTCACAGCCGATGTGATAGTCGCGGTGGACAACCCGGACTCGCTGGGACTCTACATACCTCGACACGATACGTGGGATCGGTCTCACCCCGAACTTCACACTGAGCTGATTCGCGATGCAAATGAATCGTCAGGAATTGCATACGCCCGAGTCGTACGTCTGGTAAAGCATTGGAATCGAACCCACGACAAGCCTCTCTGCTCGTGGAACATTAAGGCCTTGGCGCTAACTTCTGTAGCCGAACCGACGACCATGATCGCCGGAGTACGTGCATGGCTCGAGCACGCCGTCGATCAACTATCCAAGGGAGAAACTCCCGATCCTGCCCGGGTGGCACTGCACCCCATCCGAACCAACAAACCGCGAACCGAGGTTGTCCGTTCTTTGCGAAAGGCCCTCGAAAGCATTGATCTCGCAGTTTCTCTGGAACGGGACGGCTACCCTACGCTTGCCCTCGACGAGCTTGCCAAGCTCTTCAAGGATGAAGAAATGCTTCCCCGGCCAAACCAGAGGCTTGTTCTTGAGGAAGAAGCCCGCCGGGTTGCTGCCCACAAGGCCGAAGACAGCAAAGCATACGGTGCCCCTGCCCTGGTTACGGGAACCGGAGCCGCCACCAACCGCAGTCGGATTAACGTTCGTTCATGGCGTCCCTAAGTAGCCAACAGAACGCCGTCGCCCTCAGCCATCCCTGCAACGCTCGACACGAGACTAAAGCCGGCAATCAACTCGCCGTTGCGACTTGGTACGGCAACTCTGCAGCGTGGAGAATTCCATTTCAGAAAGACGCAAAAAGGCGATTCGGGCGGGCTCTGACAGTTCAGCTCGAGCATGGCGCCTTGACCTACCTCCACGAAGGGTTAGACGTAAGAGGACGAGAATCACCGGTACCGATGGTGGTCAAATTCGAGGCCCGGCCTCGATACGACACCTACGGACTAATGCCCGATGATTATCCTCGAGTGTACGCGGATCCGAAGGAACTCTCTCCGCATCGCATGCCAGATGGAAGCCTTTGTCTTTTCTACCCGGGCGACCCCATCGACCGTCGGTGGACTGCCAAGCGAGGTCTCTTGTCACTTCTGGAGCTGGCTGTGGACCACGTATTCTTCGAAACCTACTGGCGACACACGGGCGGCCTAGCCGGTGGCCACTGGCTTGGCCCTGAAGCTGCCCACGGAATTCATTGAAAGGTCAGCATGACACGAGTTCCCTATTCTGTATTGCCCTCGCCTGAACAGACCTCATCGGGGGCCATGGAATCAATAACGTGGGATGGAACCGCTACACTGATAGCCGGTGTTCTGGCAGCAGGAATAGCCATTCTGGGATACAGCTTTCAACAGAAATTGGCACGACGCGAGCGGCTTGCCAGCATCTACAGCGAAGCTCTACGGGCCGTCGAAGACTACCTCGAAGCGCCATACCTATTGCGTAGGCGCGACGGTTCCCATAGCACCCGGACCGCTTTGACCAAGCACGTCAGTGAAATTCAATCACGGATCGCATACTACTCAGCGCTGATCCAGATACATGGGCCGAAAAGGGTCAGCGCTGCCTACGGAAAGCTAGTAAAGGCCGCTCGCTCAGAGGCGGGGCCTCAAATGTCAGCGGCATGGAAAGAAAAACCTACAAAACGGGATCGCGATGTTCCTCTCCTTAATCGATTCTCTAGGGACTGGAGCGATCTTGAACGTGGCAACTTTGTACGGTCGATTCGGGGGCGACGCAGGTAGTTCGGGACGCGACACATGGCCTCCAGTTCTTAGACTTTCGACCCGTATTTGGCGAAATAGACCTCTTTTCCGGGGCCCAGGCGGCGAGGTGGAGTTCATCCTCAGTGATGTCCTCCGGATCTCCTGCCAGGTTAGGTACTCTAAGCGCAGCATGTCGGCGATGTGGGGCCTTGGTCTTATTTGCCTTTGGAGACTGTTCGGAATCTGTCGGTTCTAGGAAAGTGTTTGGGAACCAGAAATGCCTCGCATCGATTAACAGATCGCCTTGGGTAACTCGCTTATATCGGTCGAGCTGGCTAACGAGGAGCATCTGGTCTGTTCGAACTACATAATTAAGGAAGACAGGAATCTGCTGTTTGCTTACGATACTTAGACAGGAGTCGAGGTGAGCCCACGTCCAGGCGGTGAAGCCGACAAGATCGGCAATCGCTATGAGGGTTCCTGGACAGTGGCCCGACTTCTCGAAGTCCTAAGCGGCCAAGCCGAATGGGTACGGATTGAACCGCTGGGCGATGCGGGTAAGGGCGTGGAGTTCCTACTCAAGCGTCAAAACGGCACCGTTGAGGCCCACCAAGTCAAACGGCAATCTGGCGACGCTAACGAGTGGAACGTCGGAATGCTTTCGCGACTCGACGTTTGGGCCTCGGCCAAACGACACGTCGACGCCGGCCGGGAGTACCATTTCGTCTCGATGGTGCCATTCCGGGCGCTGCAAGAATTGGCGGGGCGGGCAAAGAACTCGAATGACCTGCCCTCGTTCCTTCTGGGTTCTCTCCCCCGCCGACTGGACGCCCTATTTTCTCAAATAGTCAATGTCTTCGGCGAGCAGCTCGCCGCTTATCAAGTTCTCCGCCGTCTTCATGTTCGACTTGTTGATGAGTCTGAACTGAGCAGCAGCAATGCGGTAATTGCTGAGTTGCTGCTGCAGGGCGGAACTGGAAGTCAAGTACGCGCAGCACTAGGCGAGATTATCGATGACAGTTTCGACGTTGTACTCACGCCGCAGCACATCCTGGGGGATTTAGAGTCCTATGGAGTCCAGCGGAGACTAGCATTCAGCAGGCAAGCGCTTGGGGAGCGGGTGAAATCGCACTCAACTGCATGGTCTGATCGGGTCGAGCAGCAATTGATGCATCCCGTCATCCGTCGAAGCGAGGCTGCTCAATTGAGGGCTATGATTACGGCGACCGAACGCGTTCATTTTCTTGTTGCTGCGGCGGGGGGTGGAAAGACTGCAGTTCTCCAACAAGCCCTCGTTGGGCTACAAAACGACGGGATCCCCACGCTGGTAATTCGATTGGACCGTTACGGACCTCTCGCATCGA
Source organism: Paenarthrobacter sp. 10L420 (assembly GCF_056395385.1). NCBI lineage: Bacteria > Bacillati > Actinomycetota > Actinomycetes > Micrococcales > Micrococcaceae > Paenarthrobacter > Paenarthrobacter sp. 10L420. The sequence goes on from NZ_JBFTJK010000036.1 coordinate 9,144, forward strand.
CCAGCGACCTGGGCAAACAATTGAACCTAGACGTCTCTCCCGCAACAGCCTTGGCGGCCGCCGCTACTGGCTCACCCGCAATCCTGGTGGTCGACCAACTCGATGCCGTCAGTCTGGTTTCCGGGCGCCTACCCGAGAACTTTGACGTGGTTGCTGACCTTGTCAGCGAAGCCGCAGCTATTCCAGGCCTGCACGTCGTTCTGGCGTGCCGCCAATTTGATCTTGATAACGACCACCGAATCCGCAACTTGAGAGACCGTCTTGAGGCCACAGTCCTCACCGTGGTTCCCCTTTCGGATCCACAGATAACGATGGCCATAAACTCGCTCGGCCTGCCGGCCGAAAACCTAACTCAGCGTCAGATGGAAATTCTCCGCCTGCCACTGCATCTGACCTTGTTGTCGTCAGTTGCGCACGAGGCCAATGCACTCAACTTCGCCAACAGCCAGAGCCTCTTTGATGCATTTTGGGAGCACAAACGTCAGGCGGCACGTCGCCGTCGCGAAGGCGTTCGGTTCGCACAGGTCGTTGGACGCCTGTCCGAAGTAATTAGCGACCGCCAAGAACTGGCGGTCCCTATCAGCGTGCTGGATCTCGAGGACCTGTCTGATGATGCCGCCATCCTGGTGTCCGAGCAATTTTTGGTTCGCGACGGAGCGAAAGTCGCGTTCTTCCACGAGGCACTGTTTGACTATGCTTTCGCCAGGCAATGGATCAACCGTGGCCAGTCGATTGAGGAATTCCTTACAGCTGGGGCGCAGGAGCTATTCCGACGCGGGCAAGTGCGCCAGATCATGGCGCATCTCCGGGCTGTTGACCCGACCCGCTTTGTCGATGAAGTTCGATCTCTTCTAACAAGCAACGGGATTCGCTTTCACATAAAGGATGCAGCTCTGGCTGTACTCGGCGACCTCCACGCACCGACAGAAGCGGAAGCCGAGATGCTAGTAGAAGTGGTGGATGCGGCCCCACTTGTACTATCGAGGATATGGCCACGGCTGAACCCTCAAGAGTGGTTCGAGCGCATGGATCGCGATGGATATATTGCTAGATGGCTTAGCACCGACGGAGAAGTCCAAGAACGGGCCCTGTATCTGATGTCTGGTGTGGCCAAGACGGCACCCCATCGGCTGGCAGAACTCTTGGCAGGGCAGGCCCACTCCACCTCGTACGCCGTGTGCATTCGCAGCGTTGCGCGCGTTGCTGACCTTGGAGCAAGCCGCCCATTGTTTGAACTCGTCGTCGACGCCGTCAAGCGAAAGTCCTTTGATGGCCACGAAAACTCTCTGTGGCTAACTCTCTTTCAACTACCAAAGCAGCACCCTGAATGGGCAGTGGAAGTCCTCACCGCTTTTCTCGTTGAGCGCCCTGGATCCATGGCCCTTAACTCAAACAACCAAGTTGCAGCGCTAAAGAGCAGTGACTACCACGCTGCTGAATTTGCCCGGACCGCGGCCACAGGGGCACCCCGCGCCTACTGTGAAGGGATCATCCCATACCTCCTTCGTGTAATGAAAGCCACCGCCTACGACCCCAAAAGTGACAAGCCCATTAGAGATCACCACTTTTCATACCGCTTCCCCGTTTCTACACCAGACAGAGATCTGGAGAGTGTGCTTTTCACCGGCGCAGCAGATGCCTTACGCATGCTCGCTGGCAGTAGCCCCACAGAGATACTGCCAATGCTTGAGCAGCTAGCGCTGGATCCACACGACAGCGCCCAATGGCTTCTGTATCAGGCGATCGCAGAAAATGGGGAGGCCTATTCCGGTTGGGCAGCGGAGCTGCTGCTAGAGGGTCGTCACAGGCTTCTAAGCGGATACGCATCGAACGGCGTTTGGGCGACACGGCAAGTATTGGAAGCAATTGGTGATCATCTTACTGACGTGCAGTTCAACCGGATTGAGGAGGAAATCCGCGATCTCACCTTCTCCTGGGAGAGACGCCAACGTGGCTGGTATGCGTTCACCCTCCTAACTGCGCTGGATGCCACCAGGCTTTCCGACGTCGGCCGCCGTCGGCTAGATGAATACCGACGCACGTTCGGGGTCGACCGTCCCTCGGAACCAGAGGGAGTTATTGGTGGTTCGTACCGGGCACCAATACCGCGTGAAGCAGCCGCCAACATGAACGACGACAACTGGCTCCAAGCTATGGCAAGACATTCCAGTGAGCGCGAGGGCTACACAAATTTTGTCGGAGGTGCCCACGAACAAGCTCAGGTGTTGCAGGAGGCTACGAAGAGTAACCCGTCTAGATTCGCTAATCTTGCACTACGAATAACTTCAGACATCAACCCTTCCTACGGCAGCGCGATCCTTAGGGGCATCGGCGAGGCAGACGCGGCTACCGATACAGACGCCGTATTCAGGGCAATATCTCACCTAGCTTCCATCGGCCACACTGAGATAGATCGCTGGATAGGCTCCGCCCTCCGGCCGTACCTCAAGACGGCCCCACTAGACATCCTCGAAAAAATAATGGGTCGCTTAACGGCTGCGACTGAGCCTTATGAGGACCATAACCACCTCGGGGACCACAGCGGCGCAGAACCATCCGACGTCGAAATGGCCGGGATCAACACGTCGCGAGGGAGCTTGGTGGAAGCCATGACTGACCTTGTAGCCTTTGACACAGACGGCACCCGCATCGCCATCGTAGCTCCTGCACTAAATCGCCTGGCAGAGGACAACTCCACCCCAGTTCGGACATGCGTCGCTCGCCTGATTGGGGCAGCCATGAGGCTGGCAAGGCCAGCGGCCATTGACGCCTTTTGGCGTCTCATCGCAACAGACGATGAGGTCTTGCTCGAAACGGCTTCCGTATTTCGGCTCGTCGTATACATTGGCCAGCAGGATCCCGCCGCGGTCAGTACGCTCGTGGAGAAAATGCTGTCATCGAGAAAAGAGCAGGTGCGGGAGCGAGCCGGCCAGCTTGCAGTTCTCGCCAGCCTGGAGTGGGGAGTTCCTGAACATCTAACCCTGTTGCTACAGAGCGAAGACACAGCCGCACGACGAGGAGCAGCAGGAACTGCGGCGCGGCGACTTCCCCACACGGCGAACACGGAGGTGGCTGCGGCGACGCTGAAAACACTCTTTCTAGATGAATCCGAAGAAGTTCGCAACGAAGCAGCGCACGTCGCCGATGCATTGCGCGGAGAAGCTCTGCGTCCATTTGAAAGTGTTCTTATAGCGCTCATAGCGTCTCCCAGCTTCCGACAGGCGGCCTCGCGGCTGCTCATGACGTTGGAGAGCGCTCCGGACAGGGTCAATACCCTGGCGCTCCTTGCCGCCGAGCGGTTTGTTGAACTATCCGCGGTAGACGCGGCGGACACCCGTACGGGTGCCTCGGCAGATTCCAGAGACGTCGGACAATTGATCCTGCGCGGACTCGCACAGAGTCGAGTGGCCAGCGAAAGGTCGGCACTTCTCGATGTACTTGACAAACTACTACTCGCCGGGGCCTACGGCGTCGAAGAGTTGGTCAACTCTGCGGAAAGGTGATGTGTCTCAGAGCATCATTGTGTCTGTCAGTCAGTTGAGGCCCAACCATCGACGGCACGACGTCGTCCGGACACCACGGGCGGTGTGGTGACCATAAAGGCGAGGCATAGGTATGCAGCCGCTGCAGGTGGATAGAGAAAGTCCTGCGTGGAGGCCGCCGATAACGGCGCATATGTCTGGTGTATAGAACCAGCACACCACTCGCCCAAATTCACTGCGTCGACCCGTCCCCATCGGCAATATCTAGGACGCCGGTAGACACCGCTGCTTTGAAAACTAAGCCGCCAGCCGCGGCCAGGCGCGCACGCTGACGTAGGAGTGCCTGCAACCCGCGACCTCGCCCATGACCCAGCCGAGGTCCCACGCCCAAGAACAAGAGCCGCCGGCGTCATGGCGTGGAGGGCAGGTCCGCCCATGAACGGTCAGAAGCAAAACCGCTGTTTGTCATTCTGATATTTCGATCATCGCTGGGCGGGTCCTCCGCGCAACCAGGGCGCTCAGCGCCGGATCCGACTCGGAAACTTCGCTCGGCGCTCCTGCGTCGCTTATTTCCCTCCCGAACTTTCCGGCCGCGTCCCGGTCCCCCAAGTTGCACTCCAGCCCCTAACCCCAGCGGACAGGTCCCCTATCAGAACGGCCAACAAGACCAACGACAGAACAACACGGCAAAGGAACAGGATAATGAATGAGCTCACCATCAAAGACCCAGCAGACCTACTCAGCTTTATCGGCCATACCCTGGGTTTCTGGCCGACGGAGAGCCTCGTCTGCATCACCCTGGACAAGAACAAAGTCGGCGCGACCCTCCGCATCGACCTCCCGCGCCAACCAGGAAACGAACTCGCCTACGCCCGCACCGTCAGCAGCTACCTGACCAGCGACACCACCGCGACTAGCATCGTCTTCGCCGTCTACACCTCAACCCAATCGGAGCCAGGACAGCCCAAACCGCACGCAGCAACCATCGCCGCGCTCACTGCAGTTCTCGCAGAGAATGGCGTCATGATCCGCGACGGGATCTTCGTCAGCGACGACACCTACTCCCCCTACGACAGCGAGCCCGGGCAGGACATCAGTCTGCCCATCAGTTCCACTGAGTACAGCCAGGTCAATGCCGAATTCATCTACCGCGGCAGCACCATCGAACCCACCAACCGAATCATGCTCCCAGCCGCGACACAGGAAGCAGCAAAATCAACCGCCGTCGAGGAACGCATGCAATCCGTCCGAACACAACCCCCTGACGAAGCCGCACGAGAAGCGAGCAGGCTCTGGATAAGGATGCTCGAATCAAAGGACTTCCCCACTGACGAGGACTGCCTCAGCCTCATCGCCAACTTCCAGTTCCCCCACATACGTGACCGGCTCATGGCCGACATCCCCGGCATCGACGAACCACCCCAACACATCCTCTTCGCCCAAACCAACACCCCACCGAAATGGTCACGCATCGAATGGGCACAACAACTACTCCTCCACGCCTACACAAGAACCAGCACCCAACACGCAGCCCCCATCCTCACCACCATCGGCTACATCAACTGGTGGCAAGGCCGTGGCAGCAAAGCACACCAATACATGCAACTCGCCCTCGACACCGACCCCGGCTACCGCTTCGCCCGCCTCAGCGACCAAATGCTCGGAGCCGGCATCATCGCCGGCTGGAACACCAACAAAAGCACTGCGTACAAAACCCAACTCGACATGCCCTAGCCCAAAGATCCCATTAGAAACATCCGTGTTCACATGCTGGGGAACGTGGGGCTGAGATCCCATTGGGTCCTCAGGAGCGTGGGTGCGGTCCCCGACACTCTGACGCGTCCCTTGAGAGTGCCCCTCAGCATTCGACGACGTTAACAGCCAGACCGCCCATCCCAGTTTCCTTGTGCTTGGAGGACATGTCCCTGCCGGTCTCACGCATGGTCACGATCACCTCATCCAGCGATACCCACACCCGGTGCGTCCCGTCACCCCACACAGCCATCTTCGCCGCGTTGATCGCCTTCGCCGCCGCGATCATGTTCCGCTCAATACACGAATCATCACATGAAATTGTTGCACCTGTCACAAATTCGGTTTACGCTTTGGACCACCGAAGCAAATCTCGGTGTCGCTGGCTTACCTTGGCCACGGCGGGAATGGCAATGCTGCCCCCAACCCTGGGCCGGCACCCATCATGCGCATTCGTAGCTGGTTCGTACTTCGAGCAGTCATCTTGCGCGGCCGAGAGCGCTTTTTGGCAGTCAACTACTCGAAGGAATTCACCCCGAATGAAGACGAAAAGAACTCTAGCCATGCTCGCGGCAGTTAGTCTTGGACTTACCATGTCGGCATTCACTACCCCAACCGCAACGGCAACTACGACGCCTGGGCCAACCTCAGATACGCTCCCCGCAGCGGGGGACGAGGGCATCGGCTCGCTCCGCGAGGAGGCAGCGAAAGCCGGCCTCATCATCGGATCGGGTTCGATCAAGGGCATGACGTCAACCGCCGATGGCCGGCCCCCGAACTATCTCTCCGAACCCCTGTTCAGGGAGGTTCTGGCTGGGCAGTTCAACAGCCTGTCACCCGAGAACGACATGAAGTGGCAATTCGTTCAACCGGAGGAGGGCATCTTCGATTTCGACGGCCTTGACCGGTTGGCCGCCTTCGGCAAAGCGAACAACATGCAGGTCAAGGGCCACGGCCTCATCTCAAGCTGCTGCAACCCCGACTACCTCAAGGCCAAGATCAATGATCCGGTCGCATTCCGTGCCGCTATGGTCAATCACTTCAACACGATCATGAAGCGGTACAAAGGCAAGATGGACCGATGGGACGTTGTAACCGAGGCGCTGGAGACGACAGGTGGGGGCCTTCAGCACAACGACTTCTATAACGCCCTCGGCCCGGGCTACATTGCAGAAGCATTCCGGATCGCGCATAACGCCGACCCAAAGGCGAAGCTGTTCCTCAACGAAAACCTTGTGGAGTCACTCCCGGGAAAGCGGCAGGAACTGTACGACCAAGTCTCGGGCCTCGTTGCCGACGGCGTGCCGATCAATGGCGTTGCGTTGCAGATGCACGAGACGCTCGAGGGACCTCCGCCCGGAGTCATCACCGAGATGACAAACTTCTTCCACGGGCTGGGACTTGAGGTCTCTGTCGCAGAGCTGGACGTGCACACACTTGACCCCGTCTCACAGGCGAAGATCTACGGCGACATCGTCACCGAGGCGCTTAACGCCGGCATCACTGAAATCAGCGTCTGGGGCTTCACCGACAAGCACCTCTACACATGGCTCCCGGGAGCGAAGCCGTGCATGTTCGACGAGAATTACAACCCCAAGCCGGCGTACTTCGCAGTCCGTGACGCTCTGAGGAACTTCGTCAACAAGACGGCACCACCTACGCAGCCTGTCGGCGCACCGTCGAACTAATGACTCGGTCCCGTATTCAGCAACGGCCGTGCCGTAGAGGCGGCATCAACGAAACGATTTAATTGACCCTTGGCTGATTGGGCGACGGGCCCACCAGTGATACTCGTTGTGGTTCACGGTCGCACCCGCGAACCACAACGAGTCTCGTTCCTAACGGTTGCACTCCTTGATCCTCCGACCTCAAGCGCGAGAAGAGTCAACCCTTGCGGTGTGGAAGCCCCACGAGGCCGGGCAGGACTTCAGGGCCGCGAGCGATGAGAGAGAAAACCGCCCGGGGCGGATTGCATCCGTGTCTCCCGCCGATATTTTTCATGGCCGTGCAGTGAGCGTGTTGAGTAGGCGGGTAAGTCCTCGCTTTAGCGATTCGTACTCGTCGCCGTCATCGAGGAGCGACGCGTACTCGCGCTCAATACTCTCGAGGAGGGTGTAGCAAAGCTCGACCGCCGCCCGCCCCTGCTCGGTGAGCAATACTATGCGGGCCCGCCGATCGGTCGCATCCTGGATCCTGGTAATGTACCCGGCAGCTTCGGTGTCGTCGAGCAGTTGAGTCATCGCTTGCTGAGTCATGCCGAGCCTTCCCGCCAGTACACTACCCCGGGTTCCCTCGTCGTCGAGCGCCTCGAACAGGGCAGTATGGCGCATCCGGATGTCGCTATATCCTGCTCCGCCGAGTGCTTCAAAGAAGTCTGCTTCGCACACCTTGAAGACCCGGTTGGCCAGGAGGGCCATAGGGAGCTCAGGAGGATTTTTCATCAGGGACAACACTACCGCCCCCGGCCGAAGATACGATATGCTCAAGTAGCCTGACTATCAATAGACTTTACTATATAAGGGGGTTTTACCGACATGAGCGTAGTCAACGGGAACGTTCTGCATCTGGACCTCATCGACACTGACGGCAAGGAGTTCGCGCTCCCGTCAGGGCGCGCCACCTTCGTCTACTTCATGAGGGCACCCACTTGTCAGCAATGCAACAGTGCCGTCCGCAAGCTGGCGGCACAGAGGGATACCCTTCACGGACAGGGCGTCGACGTCGTCATTGCACTTCCGACCGGTGCGGACGACGCAGCCGCATGGAAAACAGCGAAAAGTGTGCCGCTCGATGTTGTCACCGGGCGCACCGGGACGGCCCACGAGGAAGCCGGCCTGCTCCGTCGGGTATTTGGGCTGATTCAGCAGTCCGGCGGAATACTTCTGGACGGGGACGGGGTAGTCCGCTACTCACACATCGCGACCAACCCGGGTGACAGCCTCCGACTGCAAGAGCTGGACGAAGCCATCGCGAATCTGCCGGTTTCCCGTTAAGCGGAACCCATTGCCAGCCAGAATCATGTATCAAGAAAGATCGTCCGGAAGGCTCTGAGCTCTCCGGTTTCGCTACTCGGGAAGACTCCGTCGAGAATCTCGACCTCGTTTGGAACCCTTCAAGATTTGCCATCGACGCTCTGTCAAACCGTCAGGGCGGGCCCAATGGAGTTAAACAATCAACGAGCCGCGTTCAAATCGAGGAAAAATTGGCAATTTGGGGCCTAGCGCATGTCGGGACAATACGAGAGCTCGTCGACGATCCGTCACTCTCGCACAGAATGTCACCTACTGACGAAACTCTTGTCCGGAAGCCGGCTTACGGCGAAGTGCGCCGGAAGGTGGACCGGCGCACTTCGACGGAGCTGCTACTTGGCCAGGAAGCGCAGCAGGACCTCATTGATTTCGGCGCCGTGCGTCCAGAGCATGCCGTGCGGTGCATCTTCGATTTCCACATACTCAGCGGAGGGAAGGCGCTTGGTGAATTCGCGGCCTGTCGCGTCGATCGGCAGGATGCGATCGTCCGCCCCATGGACGATCAGGGCCGGCACGGTGACCTGCTCGATGTCGGCGCGGAAGTCCGTCAACCATGAATCGACGACGGCGAAGGACGCGTACCAAGACGAGCTGGCGGCGACGTTCCATGCATTGCGCAGGGCTTCCTCGCTGAGGCGGCTCCCAAGGAAGTTGTCAGTATTAAAGAAGTCGTTGTAGAAGTTGGTGAACCAAGCGTAGCGGTCCTCAATGGCGGCGTTTCGGATGCCGTCGAACACAGAGGACGCGACGCCGGCGGGGTTGTCTTTGGTCTGCAGGAGGAACGGTTCAAGGGAAGCAAGGAATACTGCCTTGGCTACGCGGGCTTCCCCATATGTACCGATGTAACGCCCTACTTCGCCGGTGCCCATCGAGAAACCAACAAGGACGGCATCGCGCAGGTCCAGGGTCTCGAGGACGGCGTTGAGGTCGGCTGCGAAGGTGTCGTAGTCGTAACCCGTGGTCGGCTTGCTGGACTTTCCGAACCCCCGGCGGTCGTACGTGATAACGCGGTAGCCGGCGTTCAAGAGGGCAGCCGACTGCTTCTCCCAGGAGCCTCCGTCCAGTGGGTAGCCGTGGATTAGGACGACAGGCTGGCCCGTGCCGTGGTCCTCGTAGTAGAGCTCGACGTCCGTGCTGTTCTCGGTCGCGACCTTGATGAAGCCCATGATTCTGTTCCTTGCCTCGAAGGGGAGAACGCTCGTTCTCACTCTGTTATCACACACTATAGAACGATCGTTCTCTCTGCAAGTAGAATTGCTGCATGAATATCTCCGAGCCTCGCACCCGGATCGTCAAGACCGCTGATGAGCTCTATAACGCGAAGGGAATCCAGGCCGTCGGCATGGACGAACTGCGTGCTGCGGCCGGCGTCTCTCTCAAGAGGCTGTACCAGGAATTCCCGTCGAAGAGCAGTATCGTCATGGCAGTGCTGGAGCGCCGGCACCAGTCCTGGAAGCAAGGGTTGGAAGCGAAGGTCCGCCAGGCTGCGACTCCGCGTGCGCGACTCCTTGCCATCTTCGACTACCTGGCGCAGTGGTTCGCCCAGGACTCGTTCCGGGGATGCGGTTTCATCAACAGCTTCGCCGAGCTCGGGGCCGTCAGCCCCGAAGTTGCCGATTATGCTCGGAAGCATAAAGAATCGTTCCAAGAGTATGTAGGCAAGCTCTCAGGGGAGGCGGGTGCGCCGGCCTACCTGGCGCCGCAAGTCTCGATCCTTGCAGAGGGCGCGCAAACGACGGCGGCCATCGCCGGCACGTCCGATGCTGCCGGTCAGGCGCGAAAGGCAGCCGAAGTACTGATCGACGCGGCGCTGGGCGGGGAAACCCCAGACGCCGCGTAGATGCGCACCAAGCCCCATCAAGCCACAGAAATGGATCCTTCCGGGGTGGCAAAGAGCCGCTTGATCTGCACCGGCCGGATAAAGCTCCCGCTGGCCTATTTTCGATTGGCAGTGAGACCGTCGAAGCGGCAGGATTTGCGTAAGACGTACCAAATCCACCCAAAGGATTGTGGGTGCTTGGTACACCGGCTCGCTGTGCCAACCATCCGACATCTGACCGGTGCTCGGAGGTGGTCTCATGTTTCCGCAGGGCTTGGGACCCTGGCGGCTATGTGGGAGTCGCGTCCGTTTGCTTCTCAAGATCCGACTCGCTTTGGGCCAGCTTTTGCATAGCCAGAAAGCCGACGAGTGGTCCTGGAACCAACAGCAGCAACGCGTATTGCCATCCAACGATGACAGCGAATTGCGGGACAAGCTGCATAGTTATGACGGTCAGAAGGAACCCGAGCGCCGTCTGCGTCGTGAGCGCAGTTCCAATGTATCGCTGATCGGCGCTTTCACTGAGGGAAGTGGAGAAGACACCGGAATCGGCGATTACTGCAGCTCCCCAAACCATGAGGAAAGCAATCTTGGATGGTCCTCCGACCCCGTACATAAAGGGTGAAACCAAACAGCACGTACCACTCACGGCCAAGGCAGCGGCGGCGGCCCGGGGACGTCCCCAACGATCCGCAGCCCAGCCGCCAAACGTGGCTCCGGCTACCCCACCCATACCCATTGCGCCGAAAACTGTAAGCCCGATTTCATACGGTTCGACCTGATCTGTCAGCTGACTTGCCAGCAGGTACATCGGGAGCCAGGTCCAGAGGGCATAAAGTTCCCACATATGCCCGAAATAGCCGATATTCGCCAATCGCGGTCGATTTTCCTTGAACATGGTCAGGGCATAACGAGGATTAGCACTGACCATTCGTTTTTCTAGAAATGGTCCAGGCCGAACGAACAGAAATGCTGTCACGGCACCAGCTGCGGCAAGCACTGCAGCGGCGGCGATGACGTTGCGCCACGGGAGATCTCCGATGCTACTGATGAGGTGTGGCGAGGCCGATCCTAGAGTAAGGGCTCCTATCAGGAGTCCGAAGGCCTTTCCTCGCAGTGCGGGCGCGGACCAGGAAGCCATCAACTTCATGCCCACGGGATAGACGCCGGCCAAGAAGACACCGGTAAGGAACCGGAGTCCGAGGGCCGGAGAGAGATCAACGACGAAGGCAGCAAGGAGCGCGGTACAAATAGCTGCGCCGGCGGCGCACGTGCCAAGTAGAAGCTGTGGCTGGAATTTGTCCGCCAAGCTTAATGACGTTGAGGTGATTGCACCGACAACAAAACCGATCTGCACTGACGCCGTTAGCCACACCCCGGTTGTGGGACTAATGTTCCATTCGTGCTGCAGCGTAGGCCCTACTGCGGATGCAGAGAACCAAACAGCTAGGGCGAGAATCTGCACGAGGGCGATCAGGGCCTGCTGTGCCCCAGTCTGCTTCCACTGCATAGTTATTGGACCTCTGAACTTGCTGGAGATGGGACAGATGCAGGATCGCTGGAATCCGAGCCGGGGTATAGGCCGTGGCATCTACGTTCAGCCATCCCACCTCTTACAAAGTTCATGAGAACGATATTGTTTCTTCGATTGTGGTGACGACTTGGTTCCGGATAACCGTGGCAGCCCGGCCAGGACTGTGGTCGAGGCCGGGCGCCCTTGGCATTAGGCGAGGCGGGTCAGTACGGGAACTGGGTTGGCCAAGGTATCCCGGATCGGTGACGTTGCCTCCACAGCCTTGATCAGGTCTTCCAGATCCTCCCGGGACGTGCCGGGGCTGTCGATTTGGACGTCCACGGTAATCTGCTGGGCGCCTTTACGAACGTTGTTGTCAATTCCGAGGAAGCCGCTCAGATCGATATCGAAGTTCAAGGTCAGGGCAATGTGGTTGAGCGGAATGCTCCTGCCCGCAGCCAGCGACGCCAGAGTGGCAACGTAGCACGCAGCGAGCCCTTTAAGAATGTACTCAGCGGGGCTGACAGCAGTGTCAGTACCCAGCAGGGCGATCGGCTCGTCGCTGCGGAGAGTGAACTTTCCACGGCGTGATTCATCGACCTCTCCCCCTTGCGTGAGCGGACCCGTCATGGTCTTGGCTGTGAGACCGCCAGCAGACTCGCTGAGCATGCTGAAGCTGACCTTCCCCAGTTCGCGCTGCTCGGTGACTGCTGCGACCGTCGCCTGGATGCCTGCCAGGTCAGCGAAAGCCTCTGTATTGAGGGTGTTCACTTCCGTCATGATGGTGTTCCTCTCGTTGTAAACGTGATGCGCTACCTCAAAGCCCCAAACCTGTAAGGACGGCCAGACAGGCTGGGCAGGGACTCGAGAGCACTGTGAGCGAATTATGTAGTGATCACTAAATAATTCGTCGATACTGACCATACCGAACATTGCGGAAATTGCAAAAGTCGCGATCGCAGAGCGTCGCGGATTACCGCAGAGCGAGGGTGGACTGAGACAGGCGCCGCTTCAACGGCGCAAGCTCTCAGTGGACTTCCCTAAAAGCGTGATGCAGCTCATGGAAAACCCTTGACAAGCTTGTACAACTCTTTCCATACTGGAAGGGCAAGGTTTCAATGGAGCACCTGGAGGACTCATGCCGGCAAAACTCACGGACGTCGCAAAGCTCGCTGGCGTATCACTGGCCACGGCTTCGCGGGCTTTCGGGGATCCAGGGCGGCTGGCCGCGGAAACGCGGCTGAAGGTGATGGCCGCAGCGGATGAGCTGGGCTACGAGATTCCCGGGGTGAACGGCAGCCGCACTTTTGGCGTCATCGTTCCGGACATCTCAAACGCCGTGTTCGCTGCGTTGATCAAGGCAATCCAGAACCAGGCTTGGCATGGCCGTCACCGGATGGTCCTGGCGGACACGTCGGAATCCTCCTCCAGGGAGCGGGCACATCTTGAGAGTTTCGCCACCGGAGTTGATGGCATCATCCTGTGCTCGCCCCGGCTCCCCTCGGACCAGATTCACACCCTGGCAGGCAACGCGCCGTTGGTCGTCATCAACGGTGAAGCCGAGCATGCCGCCTGTGTCCTGATGGAGGCTGGGGAGGGGCTGCGACAGACAGTGGAGCACCTTTACGCTTTGGGTCATCGCAAAATCGCGTACATCCCAGGACCTGCGTCATCGTGGGCCAACCGCCAGCGCCTGGCCGCGATCACCCAGTTCTGCTCCGACTGGAGCATTGATCTCGTCACGGTCGGGAATCAAAATGCCACCGTCGACGGCGGACTGGCGGCTGCGGCCTCTGTCGTCGCCAGCGGCGCAACGGCGGTCATCGCCTACAACGACCTCGTTGCCATTGGCATGCTGGCCGGAGCCCGCACGCTGGGCTATCACTGCCCCGAAGACATCAGCGTGGTGGGCATCGATGACCTCGACATTGCCGCCGCGGCCGAACCAGGCCTGACGTCCGTCCGGGTCCCCATCGACCGAAGCGGCGCCCTTGGCCTCGAGCTCCTTCTCGAGCAAATGGCTGGAAAGCCAACCGCCACCGAAGCGGTCCACCTCAGCTCCCAACTCATCGTCCGCGGCTCCACATTTGCCGCACGCACAGCAAACCAAGCCCTCCAGGGAAAGTAACCATGAGAATCGTCATCGCAGACCCCAACCTGCTGCCCCACCGCTCCACCTTCGAAGCTGCTCTTCCCGAAGGAGCACTCACTTCCTGGC
>NZ_JBFTJK010000037.1:0-17110 GCF_056395385.1 Paenarthrobacter sp. 10L420
CCTCGGCGACCTGTTTCACCGACCGGTTCGTGGACAAAACAAGCCGCACAGCATCCTCACGGAAAGCCGCATCGTATTTTCTTCTGGGCGTGGTCATCTGAACTGAAGCTCCCATCAAGCTGTCTCACAAAACCATACGACCGCAGATCGATGTTCTCTCAGATCGTGACTGGTTTTGGCCGGTGCTCTCGCAGATCGTGGTCGGTTTCGGCCGATGTTCTCTCAGATCGTGATCGGTTTGGGTGGATGTTCTCTCACATACCGACGATCAATCGGTGGAACTTCCAGTCAGCCCGCTGGAACAGAACACCCCACGCCCGCGATCCAGACGCGGGATGTGAGAGAGCATCGCTGGAAAGGCCGATGGATGTGAGAGAAGGTCAGGTTTCGCGGGTCAGGATCCACGTGTTGGTGCCGTCCTGGCGTTCGAAGGTCACTGTTGTCACCAAGGCTTCGATGAGAGCAAGACCGCGTCCGGATTCGGCGTCCTCGTCCGGCATGTTGGCCTGCATGTCTTCGGCGAAGGGCTCGCGGGCGTTGTAGGCGCTGACGCGGGCTTGTAGGCGGGTGGGCCGGACGCTGATGTCCACACCGATCTCCACGGGCTTCTCGGCCACGGGAAGGGCATGTTGCACGATGTTGGCGGCGGCCTCAATGACGGCGGTGGTGAAGGTCATCCGGTCCATGTCCGGGACGAAGGAGGCGTCGTCCCACAAGGCATCAAGCTCGGCATGGATGGCTTCTATTGCTTCTTCGTTGGACAGACCGCGGAATCCCCTGCGTGCGATGACCTCAGTCATTTCCGAACGCCTCCTCGGCTGAGGAGTACGCGGTGAGAACACGGTCCATGTTGGTCAGTTCCAGGACCATCTTGACCTGCGGCTGCACGCCCGAGATCCGCAAATCGCCGCCTGCCTGACGAGCCGCTTTGAGGCAACCGATGAGGGCTCCGAGGCCGGAGGAATCCATGAAGTCGGTTTCTTCAAGGTTCACCACAACGCGGCTGGATCCACCCGCCACAACCTCGGCCACTAGTTCGCGCAGCTTCGGAGCGGCCACCATATTCAACCGGCCGACGCTCTTCACCTCCGCGTAGGAGTCTTTGACCTCGTAGCTAAACTGCATCAGCATTCCTCTCTTCGGAGACTTCAGGAACAAATCCCTTGTACAAAACAGCCTTGACCAGCACGCTGAGGACCACCAGATCGTAAGCTACCCACGCTACGTTCACCAGGGTTCCGAGGGGCTCCGACAGGCCGGAAAGAAGCCGCGCCAGCCCAACAACCAGAGCAACGGCCAGCAACACAGCAACGATGATCTGCGGACGAATCAGGCTCCAACTGGGGCCGCCACTCTGCCGGGCTTTGGGCGTGACGGCAAACCCGAGGGCACGGCCGAACCAGACGTTGCGTGCAGCCGTCGTGCAGGCCTTGATCCAGGTGGGGAACAGGGCGAGGCTGTACTGCTGCCCGCGCCAGGTGGGGATCCCGTGGCCAGCGATGACGAACAGCATCTGGTTTACCACCATGAACGGGATGAAGCGGGCGAAAAACTCGAGGCTCAGGCTGCTGACGGGGAGGATGCCGAGCGTCAGGTAGATGATGGGTGCCGCAAAGTACACGACGGCCGCGAAGCCGCTGAGGTAGCTCCACATCGTGGAGAAGTACATGAGCCGCTGGCCCCACGCGAGGCGGCGTTGGACCAACGGGTTCTCGCGCAGGAGGACCTGCATGGTGCCTTGGGCCCAGCGAAGGCGTTGGGTCAGCATGGTTTTGATGTCCTCGGGAGCCAGGCCGTTGGCGAGGACTTCGTGGTGGTACACGCTCTTCCAGCCGAGGGCGTGCAGGCGCATCGCCGTAGCCATGTCCTCAGTGACGGAGATGGTGGCCAAGGGCATGATCGGCTGGGCTTCGTCGGTGCGTTCCACGGAGATGGCGTCCAGGACTGCGTGAACGGACTCGAGGGCGCCCAGCGGAGACCAGTCGCGTCCGGACATGCGGTCGACGGCGTCACTTGCCACTGTCGTGACGCCAGACTCGCCGACGTGGGCCAGTTCCATGGCAGCGATTTCTTCGAGGTCGGATTGGAGCGCTGAGAAGTCGGCGGCCACGAGCGTGCGAACGGCGTCGTCCACTTTGCGGCGTACGCGGTACGTGATTTCGCTCAGGGATGCCCCGGCTTGGAGCTCCTGCTGGGCACTTTCGGTGGCGGCTTCCACCTCGTTGAGCATTTGCTCCACCAACGGGTTCTCCGCCTCTGCCGACCGCCGGGCCTTCTTGATAGCGGAACGGGAGGCAGCCAGGGCACGGCGCACACTCTTCTCCGTGGCCTTGACATAGCCCACCAATCCAAGCTGCATGAGGGCTTCCCTGCGCAGGATCGCATTGGAGCCGCAGAAGAACGCCGCGTTCCAGCCGTCCTTGCCCTGCTGGATGGGCCCGTAGAAGAGGGGCGCCTGGCTGCCCAGGGGATCGTCGGCGGGAACGTTGATGAAGTACTGGGGCGTCTGCACCAACGCCACGCGGTCATCGTTGAAGTAGCCCAGCGTCTTGTCCAGGATGTCCGGTTCGGGGATCTGGTCGGCGTCGAGAATCAACAGGTACTCGCCCGACGTGACCATGAGCGCGTTGTTCAGGTTGCCGGCCTTGGCGTGCCGCGGCATGTCCGGCGTCCAGTCGGCGCCGCGGGTTACGTAGCCGATCCCGTTCGACTCGGCGAGCTCGCGCATCTCGGGGCGGTCGCCGTCGTCGAGAATCCAGGTACTGTGCGGCCAGCGTATGCCCTTGGCGGCGAGGGCGGTGGTCATCACCAGGTCCAGCGGCTCGTTGTACGTGGTGATGAAAACGTCCACCGTCGCGGTATCCGGCGCCGCGGGCGGTGGCTTGCGAACCTTCAGGTTCCAGACCGTCAGGCCGAATAGCATCACGTCAATAAGGCTGTACGTCTCGGCAATCACCAGCGGAACAGCGATCCACCACGCTTCCCAATTCAGGGAAGCCAGCCAGCGCCACGCGACGTAATTCACGCCCAGAATGACCGTTAGGACAACACAAAGCCGAGTCCAGAACCGCGTCACGTTCCCCCCTTTTTTGTGGCTAGTACTGGATGGTCTGAGCTACTCCGCTGTTGGTGCCTCCCGGGCCAGCATCACGGCCAACCTCGCGCTGGCGGTGAACCACGACGGCGGTCACGTCATCTTCCGCTGTGTCTGCCGGTGCAAGCTCCAGCAGGGCAGCACAGACCTCGTCCGAGGTGCCCCTGCTCCTCGCCGCCTTCTCTACGTTCCTCACGAACTCTTCAAGTGAATCGTGAGCGTCGAGGACGCCGTCGCTGACGATCACAAGGGAATCGCCCGGCTCCAGCTGCAGGTCTGCTGCCTGCCATTGCTGTCCATCCATGATCCCGACAGGTGGCCCGGCGGATACCAATCTCCGTGCCGCCCCCTCGGCCGGAACGTGCAGAGCGAGTCCATGACCGGCGTCGATATAGCTGAGCTTGCCCGAGGCACTGTCCAGGCGAGCATGGAACATGGTCACGAAGGACCCGGACTGGTCCAGATCGGCGGTGAGGGTGGCGCTGGCGGACTCGAAAGCATCAGCAATTCCCGGGGTGTCCGCCACCGACCGCATCACGGCGCGGACGGTGGCCGCTATCAAGGCCGCGCCCATGCCCTTGCCCATGGCGTCGGCGAACGTCAGGTGCATGCCGTCGCTGGTCTGGTACCAGTCGTAGAAGTCCCCACCCACGCTGCGCGATGGGCGGAAGGCTCCAGCGACGTCGTAATCCTTCAGCCGGACAGTTTCCTGCGGGAGGAGGCTCGTCTGCACAACCGCAGCGCGGGCGAGTTCGTCAGTCTGGCGGGTGTCCTCGGCGGGTGCAGCGGGTGTTCGGGCCCGGCGGAAAAGTGCACGGATGCGGGCCTGCAGTTCCTTGGGGCTGAACGGCTTGTTGACGTAATCATCCGCTCCGGTGTCCAAACCGTTGAGCCGGTCAATCTCGTCGGCACGGGCGGTGAGCATCAAGATGTAGGCGTCCGAGAACTCCCGCAGGCGACGACAAACTTCCATGCCGTCGATGTCCGGGAGGTTGATATCCAGCGTCACCAGTTCGGCGTTGGTGTTACGGACGGCCTCGACGCCGGAAAGACCGTCGGGCGCTTCCGTCACCACAAAATCGAGCTGCTCAAGGACCAAAACGAGGAGGCCACGGATATCGGCGTCATCTTCTACGACTACAGCATGGCGAGGGGACGCGGTTGAGACCATGGCTCCATTAACTACTGCCGCGGGCCTTTTGTCACGTTTAGTAAAGAGACGTGTAACGCCCGCTCACAATCGTGGGCGGGCGTTACAAAATTTGTGCAGTTATGTGCGAGAGGGATTCCCTTAAAGCCTCAGGATATGAGAGAGAATCCGCCCGAAATGCTGCAGGAAGTGAGAGAGGGTTAGACGCCCAGCAACTCTTCCTTCAGGGCCTGGACGTGGCCCTGCGCAGAAACCTGGTACTGGGTGAGCTTGACGGTACCTTCGCCGTCGAGCACAACGGTGGAACGGACCAAGCCTTCGACGATTTCGCCGTCAACAAGCTTCTCGCCCCAGGCACCGTAGGCGAGGGCTACTGCATGGTCCTCATCGGAGAGCAGCGGGAAGGTCAGCGCAAATTCACCAGTGAACTTGGCGAGGGCCTCGGGGGCGTCCGGGGAGATCCCGATGACGTCGTAGCCGTTGCCCTGCAGGCTTGCGAGGTTGTCGCGGAAATCGCAGGCCTCGGTGGTGCAGCCGGGGGTGGCTGCCTTGGGGTAGAAGTACACAATGACGTTGCGTCCGCGGTAATCGGACAGCGAGACCTTGGTGCCGTCGGCGTCGAGCAGCGCGAAGTCAGGTGCTTGCGTTCCGACGAGGAGTTTCTGGGTCATGGCGATCCTTTGCGTTTCACCGGCACGCAGCCGGCATTGGTCATTCAAGAAAACGGATTGTCTAAAGACAGAACAGCGAAGTCAGATGCTGTATTCCGCAGGTCCGCGCACCGTGGCATATGGGCCTGGCACGAACTGGTAGCCACCACCACGAACGGTGGCGACAGTGTGGCGGGCGCTTCCGAGCTTCCGCCGCACCCTTCCAACATAAACGTCAATGGAGCGAAATGCAGCGCCGGGGAGGTCAAATGACTCCAGAAAACGTTGCAATTCTTCACGACTGATGGCCCGCGAGCAGTTCACCACGAGGTAGCGCAGCAGCTTGTATTCCATGCCAGTAAAGGCAACCGGCTCCCCGTCGAGCAGCACTACTTCAGCGGCGAGGTCGATTGCAAGTTGACTACGACGCCCGGCCAACATGACGGGTTCGACGGCGGTGCTGCCGCCGCTTGTGGTCTGGCCCCCGCCAACGGACTTATCACCCTCGCGTATGGAGGTGATTCGTCCGTTGGAGGGGGAATTTCCGTCAGCGAGAGCATCGGCGAGTGACAGGGAAGGGTGGGTACCGGCGTCGGCGGCTTCCTGCGGAGTGCCGCCCCAGGAAGTATCGCCGACACCGGAGTGTTCTGCCCCGATGGCGGGCCAGATGCGGACTTCCGCCTCCGGGGCAAGTTTCATGGCACGGGCCAGCACAAGGCGTGCCGCCCGTTCCCAGACTGCTGGATCCATCTCGTCGCCCTCGGCCGGGTTGACCCAGAGGGCGAGGCCCCGCGCGCTGACTCCGGGGCGCCGGCCCGGAACGCCACTGAGCGGACGCATGGGCGGGGGCCCGTAGGCACTGACTGCCATGACGGTTGACCTAAACGTTGCCGCGGCGGAGCAGCTTGCCGCCGGGGTTCTGGCCGTCGATCGCGGTGCCGCGCAGGTACGTCTTGCGAACGACGCCGGCCAGCGGACGGCCGTCGTACGGCGTGATCGGGTTCTTGTGCTTGAGCTTGGTGACGTCCACAACGAAGGCCTCGTCCGGCGCGAAGATGGAGAAGTCGGCGTCGTAGCCCAGGGCGAGCTGGCCCTTGGTGTGCAGGCGGGCCAGGGCAGCGGGCTTCTCGGCCATCCAGGACACGACCTGTTCCAGTGGGATGCCGCGGTGGCGGGCTTCTGTCCAGATGAGGGACAGGCCCAGCTGGAGCGAGGAAACGCCGCCCCATGCCACTGCGAAGTCGCCGTTTTCCAGGTCCTTCAAATCCAGTGTGGAGGGGGAGTGGTCCGAGACGATGCAGTCGATGGTGCCGTCCTGCAGGCCCTTCCAGAGGAGCTCGCGGTTGGAGGCTTCGCGGATGGGCGGGCAGCACTTGTAGGCCGTGGCACCGTCGGGGATCTCTTCGGCCATGAGAGTCAGGTAGTGCGGGCACGTCTCAACCGTGAGGTTGACGCCGTCGCGCTTTGCTGAAGCGATCATCGGCAGCGCGTCGGAGGAGGAGAGGTGCAGGATGTGGGCGCGGGCGCCGGTCCAGCGGGCGCGCTCGATGACCTCGGCGATTGCCTTGTTCTCGGCACCGCGGGGGCGGGAGGCGAGGAAGGTTTCGTAGTGGTCGCCGCCGGGGTGCGGGGCGCGGTCGATCGCGTGGGAGTCCTCGGCGTGCACGATCATGAGGGAGTCGAAGGACTTGAGCTCGGCCATGTCCTCTTCCATCTCATCCGCGTCCAAGTGCGGGAACTCGTCCACGCCGGAGTGCAGGAGGAAGCACTTGAAGCCGAAAACGCCTTCATCGTGGAGCGGGCGGAGATCCTTCTTGTTGCCTGGGATGGCGCCGCCCCAGAATCCGACGTCCACGAACGCTTGGTCCTTCGCGACGACGCGCTTCTGCTCCAAGCCGTCCACGGTGGTGGTGGGCGGGATGCTGTTCAGCGGCATGTCGATGATGGTGGTCACGCCACCGGCTGCTGCGGCGCGGGTGGCGGAGGCGAAGCCTTCCCACTCGGTGCGGCCGGGCTCGTTGACGTGGACGTGCGTGTCCACCAGGCCGGGGATGAGGGTTTCGTCGTCTGCGAGTTCGATGACCTCGTTGCCCGTCAGGCCGTTGCCCAGGGGTTCGATTGCGACGATGATGCCGTCGCGGATACCAACTTCGCGGGCTGCGAGGCCGGCGGTGGTCAGGATGCGCTGTCCCCGGATAACGAGGTCATAGGCGCCGATTGCTTCAGACATTGAGGTACTCCTTGTTTTCGGTCCGTTCCGCCAGGTACACGCCTATGTGCTTACCTAATTGTTCAAGCAACGGACCGGCTTCAGCCATACATTTCTGGACATCAGTTTCCATGTCGGTCAAAGCGTGGACCGTGTGGAAGCCGGCATCCGTGAGTTGTTCCCGGCTCAGGGTACTCCGGCCGCAGACTGCGATCACGGGGACCCCGGCCTTCTGTGCTGCGCGCGAGACGCCCATGGGGGTCTTGCCGAGCAGGCTTTGTTCGTCCAGGCTGCCCTCTCCGGTGATCACCAGATCGGCGCCTTTGAGCCTCTGTTCAAGGTCAGTGAATTCAAGCACGACGTCGATACCCGGCCGCCGCTCAGCCTTCAGTGCCGCTATCGCAATGTAACCAACACCGCCTGCTGCTCCGGCGCCGGGTGCCTTCGCGGCACTCCTGGCTTGCTGGCCGGTGGTTGCTGCGAGCACGTCCACGAAGTGGCTTGCTGCTTTGTCGAGTTCGGCAACGTCGTCCGGCGTCGCACCCTTCTGCGGACCGAAGATGGCTGGGGCGCCACTGGCCCCCAAAAGGGGATTGTCGACGTCGGACGCCAAGACGAACTCCGTTGCCTCGATGCGGACGTCGAAGTTGGAGAAATCGATGGTGTTCACCTGTGCCAATGCAGCGCCGCCGCCGGGGAGCTCGTTGCCGTCCTTGTCCAGGAACACGGCGCCGAGGCCCTGCAGGACTCCCGCGCCGGCGTCGGTGTTGGCGCTGCCACCGACACCCAGGATGATCTTGCGGCAGCCGAGGTCCAGCGCGGCGCGGATGAGTTCGCCGGTTCCGATGCTGGTTGCCGTTTTGGCTGTTTCAGATGTGGGGCCGTCCGGGAGGAGGGCGAGGCCGGAAGCAGCTGCCATTTCGATGACCGCTTCCTGGTCCCGTACTGCGAAGTCTGCCTTCACTGGCTCGCCCAGTGGGCCGGTGACGGTGGTGGTCCGGCGGATGAAACCGGAGCCGATGGCGGCGTCGATGGTTCCTTCGCCACCGTCGGCCACCGGAATGCGTGTTGCCTCGAGCCCGGTTTGTCCGAAGCCTGCCAGCAATCCTGTTGCGAGATGCCTGGCGACGTCGGGCGCGGACAGCGAGCCCTTGAATTTGTCCGGGGCGATGACAACACGCATTCCGGTGCCTCCTTTTCCTTTAAGCCTTGGTCAGGATCGCGGTCGGAGCGTCCGCCGCGGTTTCTGCCAGCTCTTCGAACTCGTTCACGCCGTTGATCTCAACGCCCATGGAGATGTTGGTGATCTTTTCCAGGATCACTTCAACAACCACGGGAACCTTGAACTCGCCCATCAGTGCCTTGGCCTTGTCGAAAGCGGCCGGCAGATCGTTCGGGTCCTCAACGCGGATGGCCTTGCAACCCAAGCCTTCGGCAACCTTGATGTGGTCAACGCCGTAGCCGTTTGTTTCCGGACTGTTGATGTTCTCGAAGGCCAGGGAAACGTTCTGTTCCATGTTGAAGCCGCGCTGCGACTGACGGATCAGGCCCAGGTAGCTGTTGTTCACCACAACGTGGACGTACGGCAGGTTGAACTGTGCGCCCACGGCCAGTTCCTCGATCATGAACTGGAAGTCGTAGTCACCGGACAGGGCAACAACAGTGGCGTCCGGGGTTCCCCTTACTACGCCGAGAGCAGCCGGAGCGGTCCAACCCAGCGGGCCGGCCTGGCCCGCATTGATCCACTTGCGGGCACCGAACACGTGCAGCATCTGTGCGCCGGCGATCTGCGACAGGCCAATGGTGGACACGTACGTGGTGTCGCGGCCGAAAGCCTTGTTCATCTCCTGGTACACGCGCTGCGGCTTGATGGGCACGTTGTCGAAGTTGGTCTTGCGGTGCAGGGAGCCCTTGCGCTCCTGGCACTCGGCAACCCAACCCGAGTAGTCCGGCAGTTCGTTTGCGGCTTTACGCTCGCGTGCCAGTTCCAACAGTCCGTCCAGCGCCGCACCGGCGTCGGACGCAATGCCCAAGTCCGGCGAGAACACGCGACCGATCTGCGTCGGCTCGATGTCGATGTGAACGAACTTGCGGCCGGCAGTGTAGGTGTCCAGGCCGCCGGTGTGGCGGTTGGCCCAACGGTTGCCGATGCCGATCACGAAGTCGCTCTGCAGGAACGTCTCGTTGCCGTAGCGGTGCGAGGTCTGCAGGCCAACCATGCCGGCCATCAGCTGGTGATCGTCCGGGATGGTGCCCCAACCCATCAACGTGGGGATAACCGGAACGTTCAGGATCTCGGCCAGCTCAACCAGCTGAGCGGATGCACCGGCGTTGATGATGCCGCCACCGGCAACGATCAGCGGGTGCTTGGCAGCGGTCAGCAGGTCCAGGGCCTTTTCCAGCTGCTTGCGGGAAGCCTTGGGCTTCTCCACCGGCAGGGGCTCGTAAGCGTCGATGTCGAACTCGATCTCGGCCATCTGAACATCGATGGGCAGGTCCAGCAGAACCGGGCCCGGGCGACCCGAGCGCATCAGCTGGAAAGCCTTCTGGAAAGCGCCGGGAACCTGGCCCGGTTCCAGGATGGTCATGGCGAACTTGGTCAACGGCTTGGCGATGGACTCGATGTCCACAGCTTGGAAGTCTTCCTTGTGCAGCTTGGCAACCGGTGCCTGGCCGGTGATGCAGAGCATGGGGATCGAATCGGCCTGGGCTGCGTACAGGCCAGTGATCATGTCCGTGCCTGCGGGGCCCGAGGTGCCGATGCAGATGCCGATGTTGCCATCAGCTGCGCGGCTGTAGCCGTCAGCCATGTGGCTGGCGCCTTCAACGTGGCGGGCCAGCGTGTGGCGGATGCCGCCGTGGGCACGCATTGCGGAATAGAAGGGGTTGATCGCTGCGCCTGGCAGGCCGAAAGCCTCTGTGGCGCCTTCCTTTTCCAGGATGGCGACTGCCGCATCAACGGTGCGCATCTTAGCCATGGTGTACTCCTTGTTTTTTGCCCTTGCGGGCGAAGACTGTGGTGTTTTTGGGTGTGGTGAGGGAGCCGCCGTCGTTTAAGTACGACGGCGGGTTCCCTACTTTTCGTTTCTGTTGGCGCCTTAGCGCCGGGCTGCTACTTGCGGCCGCTGAGCTGGAGGACCTGCTTGAAGAGGCCCGAGTGGTCGAGGCCGCCATCGCCCTGGTTGACGGTTGCGGCGACCAGCTGGGCGACGACTGCGCCGAGCGGGACAGCGACGTTGGCCTCGCGGGCTGCGGAGGTAACGATGCCGAGGTCCTTGTGGTGGAGGGCCAGGCGGAAGCCGGGGTCGAAGTTGCGGTCGAGCATCTTCTGACCCTTCTGGTCGAGGACCTTTGAGCCGGCCAAGCCGCCGCCGAGGACCTTCAGTGCTGCGTCGGTGTCTACGCCGTAGGCCTCAAGGAAGGCGATGGCCTCGCCGAGGACCTGGATGTTGACGGCCACGATCAGCTGGTTGGCTGCCTTGACGGTCTGGCCGGAGCCGGACGGGCCGACGTGGACGATGGTTTTGCCCACTGCGTTGAGGACATCCTGTGCTGCCTCGAAGTCTGCTGCTTCGCCGCCGACCATTATGGACAGGACGGCGTCGATGGCGCCCTGTTCGCCGCCGGATACCGGTGCGTCGAGCGGGCGGATGCCTGCCTTTGTGGCCTCGTCCGAGAGGCGCTTGGCGACATCCGGGCGGATGCTGGATGCGTCGATCCAGAGGGTGCCCTTCTTCGCGTTGGCGAAGACGCCGTCCTTGCCGCTGACAACACCCTCAACATCGGGGGAGTCCGGGACCATGGTGAGGACGACGTCGGCGTCCTTGACAGCGTCCGCGATGCTCGTGGCGCCCTGGCCCCCCTCGGAGACGAGCTTGTCGATCTTGTCCTGGCTGCGGTTGAAACCGGTGACCGTGTGGCCGGCCTTGACGAGGTTGATGGCCATGGGGAGGCCCATGATTCCGAGTCCGATGACTGCAACGTTGCTCATTGTGGTTCTCTTTCTGGGGAAGTCTGTGTGTGTGTCTGTTTCCCGGGCGTGTTTTAACCCGGCTGTGCTTACCCAACTAGGTCGCATTAGTGCGCGTTTTGAGGGTTCTAAACGTGCTCTGCTGCTACTTAGTTGGGAGCCCGGTGCTTAGTTGGCGTTGGCGCGCTGGCGGATGGCCCAGCTGAAAGCCGATTCCTGCGGTTCCTTGTACTCGAGGCCGATGTAGCCGGCGTAGCCGAGTTCGCGGCTGCGGGCGATCCATTCACCGAGGGGGAGCGTGCCGGTTCCGGGAGCGCCGCGGCCGGGGTTGTCGGCGATCTGTATGTGGCCGAAGTCCTTGGCGTGGTTCTCGATGACAGATTCGACGTCGTCGCCGTTGACTGCCAGGTGGTAGAAGTCGGCGAGGAGCTTGATGTTCTGTGCACCGGATTCTGCCTTGACTCGGGCGATGACCTTGAGTGCGTCTTCGGCGGTGAGGAGCGGGTACTTGGGTGCGCCGCTGACCGGTTCGAGGAGGACCGTGCCGCCGATGCGGGCGACGCCGGCCGCTGCGGTTGCGAGGTTTTCGGCACCGATGGCGTCCTGCTTCTCGGCCGATTCGCCGTCGATGCGGTTGCCGTAGAGGGCGTTGAAGGCCTTGCAGCCGAGGCGCTCACCGATGCCGGCGACAACGTCGATGTTGTCCTGGAACTCGGTGGAGCGTGCAGGCCAGGAGACCAGGCCGCGATCCCCGCCAGGCATGTTGCCGGCGTTGAAGTTCAGACCCGTGAGCTGAACGCCGGCGTCCTTGATGGCGTTCTCGAATTCGGTTACTTGTGCGTCGGTGGGGACGGAGGTCTCGAAGGGCCACCAGAACTCGACGGCGTCAAAACCGGCTGCCTTCGCGGCGGCGGGGCGCTCGAGCAAGGGCAGTTCCGTCAGGAGGATGGAGCAGTTCACTGTGTACGTCATCGTAGGTCCTTCCGAGGAGGGGCTTTGATCTATCTTCGGGGGTGCTTGGCTGCTGCCTCGATGCTTGGCTTCAGTTTCCGCTTTGTGGAATTTAGATTCTGCTTTATGAAAAGTCTAGAGAAGGTGGGAGTGGGAGTCAAGGGGGTGGGTGGGGAGGGGCGGGTTTGGGATACCAACAGTCGTATTCCCTCAACGCGACAGAATCTGGGGCTGGGGTAGACCACCAGACTTCAGCCCTTAGAGCCGGACATTAGCCTTTGCTCAATGCTTCAACCCGCGGGGATGCTCCGTCGCATTGTATGGGCGGGAGGACATGGAGAGGCAGTCGTTGTCTAGAGAACAGCAGCGAGCGTAAGTCAACTATTGTGGAGATCATGTGTGATTAGACCTGCTTGTCCGGCGGGTTTGGACTGAAAGGGCCTGTCTGACTGTGTGGATATCTCGTATGCGGGTAACAGGGGGCTTCCTGAACGGTCTCGACATCACGTTCAGCGAAGGCTTGAACGTAATAATCGGAGCGCGCGGCGCAGGCAAGACCACCTTGCTGGAGCTGATTCGGCACGCAGTTGGAGCCAAGCACGCGGACGAGCGACAAGAGCGCAGGCATCAGGCTTTTCGTGACGCAGTACTGGGATCGGGCGAAATAATAGTCGATCTTGAGACTGAGCAAGGGGGTCGGCATCTTGTGGTCGACGCCAAAGGTGGCGGTCAGAGAGCGGATCTATCAAACTCAGTGCTGGTACTCGGGCAAAACGAACTTGAGAGCATCGCCTCCGACGCTACGAGCCGGCTCAATCTTCTTGACCTGCGGACCGGCACTGCCGCAGACGTGCCCGATCGCACGGGGGCATCCGAGCTCACCGCCGACCTGTTCCGTCTCCGGCTAGAAATCGAAGCACTAAAAGAGGAGTCCACAAAACGGGATCGTCTGTTGGCGGACAAGGAGGTTCTAGTCGACCAGGAAGCCTCAATCCTGAGTGGAGGAGGCGATGAGCTAGCTGCCCGTCGTGAAGAACTACGGGCAAAGGAGCAGTTAGTCATTCGTAGTACCCGAGAACTGGAAGCGTTTGGGGAGGTCCAGCAGCTTCTGCCCCGTATTGTGGCCGCCCAAGAGCAGCAGGGGGAACGCTTGGCGGATCTCCATCGGTTGACATTGCCGTTGCCCGGGGTGCAGTCAGTTGTGGAAAGCATTACGGCCGCCCAGGCGTTCTCAGAACTGCTTCTCGACCAAATCCGGCCTCTAAAATCGGCGCTTCAAGATGCGGATGCCTTAACCCGCGAGGCGAACCTGAGATTCCGGGAAGATGCCGCACCTTTGAGGGCAAGCCTGGAGGAAGCTGAAACCGGACTTGGCCAGATAACCTCTCAGCTCAGAAATGTGGAAACTGAGTTGGATGCACTCGCTGAGAACGACAAACGAATAGTGGCCGCAGAAGCGAGATACGACGAAATCCGGAAGCTTCGCTCGGCCATCCTGGACGGAATTGAAGCGATCGAAGAGGATCAGTATCGAACCCGCGAGGAGCTGGCGCGAGCCACGACTGGGCAGATCTCCCGCAATGTGGTAATTGTCGTTGAACACCTGGCAGATGTCGGGGAATTTCGACAGGTGCTCCAGGACTCCCTTAAGGGTACGGGTACAAGGGTGAACTTGATTGACACCGTCGCAGAGGGCGTCCTGCCGCGCCAATTGCTCGAAATCGTTGAGACGTGTGATAGTGATGGGCTGGCTGTAGCTGCTGCGATACCGGTAGAGCGAGCAGAACGTCTCATACAGCACTTGAGCCGTGAAGAGACGCTCTGCAGCTTGACCATGGTCGCTTTGCAGGACCGTGTTGATTTTCGGTTGCGGGATGGTTTGGTCGAAAAGAGTGTTGACACTCTGTCGACGGGGCAAAAGTGCTCCGTTACCCTCCCTATAATCCTTTCTGAGAAGCGCAGAACACTAATTCTCGATCAGCCCGAAGATCATCTCGATAACGCCTACTTAGTTGAACATGTGGTTGACGGGATCACTCGCCGGTCGAGTGCCCAAACAATAATTGCAACACACAATGCGAACATTCCTGTCCTCGGATCCGCAGATACTGTGGTCGTTCTTGCCAGTGATGGAAAGACAGGTGAAGTGGTCTCGTCTGGAAGATTTGATGATGATTCTGTAGTTGATTGGATCACCGGTCTGATGGAGGGTGGCCGGGACGCATTTGCCCGTCGTTCAGAGTTTTACGCGACTCATGGTGAAATCTCCGAATAATGGATGCTTCCAAGCTTGAGGCGCTCAAATCCAAAGCGCCGAATGAGCGTGCTAAGGTTGCGAATTGGCTTCAGCAACATCCACATGAGATCCCTACTCCGGACTTAATGCGCGCCCTCCAGGTTGAGACGGTTCCGCAAATCCGCAGGGCGCTGAACAATGTCCTAGAGGTGCGACAAAGGCGCCGGGAAGACTCTGAACCTCTTGAAGTTGAATCCTCTTTGATTCCAGCGGCTGAGCCAAGCTTAGACATTGCTGCTCTTATCCGCCACGAACTATCGCCAGCAATCGGATGGATCCGCTTAGCCGGTGACAAAGAAATATCTGAATTTGAGAAGAGTGAGACCGATAGGGCTGTGAAGAAGTTGCAGCGGAGGATAGACGGCCTCATCGCGCTTATAAAGCAGGCAGGTGAGTTAAACGTTCAGCGGTTGTGTCTGATTGATGCGCTCCTCGAATGTTGGCCGGATCCTGCCAGTAGGCCCCGCATGCGCCCAGACGTCGATCCTCGGAGGACCGAGATTTCTACCGACTCAAGCCTGTTTACATTGCTCATGTCAAATATCTATCAAAATGCCATAGATGCGTCCCGTGAGAGTGAGAGCGCTCCCAGTGTGGACGTGTCATGGGGCATCACCCATGAACGCTTTTGGGTTCGTATTTCAAACCCATTTGTCGGCGCAAGGTTCACATTGAATGATATATTGCAAGTTGGCGTCTCTACAAAGGCCGCGCATCAGGGGCATGGAGTAGCCCTTATTACGACCGTTGCCAGCCGTCTAGATTTAGATTTTGACATATTTGGAAGTAGCGGCCTAGCCGCGGCCACCTTAAGCGGAAAGATTTCAGTTGTCTGAGCATATAGCTGTCCTTGTTGAGGATGACCCTGAGCAAGCAAGAATTTCAAAGTCGATTATCGAGGATCAGGGTTTTACGGTTATTCAGTATGATGCTGTTGAGGCAGCGTTATCATATCTTGAGGACCGTTCAGATTTTATTGATCTCTTCGTTCTAGATCGTCGACTACCGATGCGTATAGGCGAACCGGCCGCCGATGAGCTGGGTGATGCTCTCCTGTCTGAAGTGCGAAGTTCCTACCCAGACGCCAGAGTCATTGTCTTCACTGGCTATACGAGCGATGGTTTATTTCAGGAAGCAATGAGAGGCGGTGGACAATTCCCCATTCGCAACTCCAGGCCTGTCGACAGAATCTCTGTTCTCAGGAAGGACCAGTCCATCGAATTCCGGAGACTTGTAGGCGAATTCGGCGAGCTCCTTCAAGAGCTAGATGATATTGAGATTTCCGATGACATAAACAATCGCGACATAGCCGTTTCAGACCAACGTCTTCTACGCCGCGTTGCCTACGAGTTTAACGCGGTATCTCTGCGCCCCACATCTTTGACCGGAGGCTTGACCGGGGCTCAGGTTTGGGGTTGTGAGATTCATCAGGATCAAGGGCACGTCGCAAATGTTGTGGCCAAGCGAGCAGCAAAGTTGCCATCGCTAGCCGGGCTGCAGGATCTGCTTCCCTTGAGTACTGCTGCGACCACTCGCGCCAGTGTAGCGGGACTCATCGGGGGCGGCCACGTGTCGATTTTGCGGCTAGCGGGAGATAACGCTCGCTCCCTTTTCCGACACATGGCCGAAGATATTACGTCTTCATCTGATTATGTAGTGCAGGTCGCAGAAGCACTGGATCGCGTCCAGGAACGCGCTGAAACTGTCACGCTGGAGGCTCTCATCTCGCCCCTGCTGAACTGGGAAAAGTTTGATGAGTTGCTTAATTCGTATGAGGTTCCGACGCCGTCACCAAACATGCGCATCACTACTAGAATCGGCATGCGACATGGGGATCTTCACGTAGCGAACGTCATGATTGCCGACGGCGAGGCTGTCTTAATCGACTTTGACAGTAACTGTTTTGGATCTGCTCTTTTGGATCCAGTCACGCTGTTTCTTTCGACATTGGTTCACCCAGATTCACCTCTGCGAGGAGCGGAATGGCCGGACGCCAACGAAATCGAAGCGAACTTCGGAACCGACAGATTTGGGGTTACGCACGCGGGTTCGCCATTTTTTGGAGCGACGGGGCAATGGATAAACTCGCGGCAATCGAATCAGCGTGAGTTTTGGGGTATCGTGCTTGGCTTTAGCGCCCGGCAGTTGCGCTATCCGGACGTAGTAGGCGACCCCGCTATTCTCGATAGAACGCTGGTGATTGTGAGGAAAGCGTCAGCCTTCCTGAGGAATTCCTGACGAACCAAGACCGCCGCCACTTCTCGCGGAAGGACAATCGATGAAGCCCGGGTCCAGATCGTGCAGCATCTTGAAGGTACGTCCACTGAGTGCGACATCTTCCTCACGGACGTCATCTGGACCTCCGAGTTCCCCTCCCAGAGCTGGCTGCTGGACCAGACCAAGCTGGTAGAGGCCAACAAGGACCGGCTCATTCCCTCCACTGTGGAAACCACCCAGTATGAGGAAAGGTACTGGGGCGCGCCGTTCTTCACCAACGCCGACTTGATCTACTACCGAAGGACAAGGTAGGTGGAGCACCCCCGCGGATGCTGGAGCTCCAATCCGAGCGGGCGGCCCAGCTGGACGCGGGCGAATCCCCCGCCAAAGTCACCGCCATTGCGAAGATCCGTGCCATGTTCGATGGCTCTTCACGGTTCGTGGGGAAATGGATTCCCGGGATGAGCGTCATGCCGCCGTCCGGACGGCACTTCTCAAGAGAATAACCGATTTGTAGTTGGCGGCATTGCGGTAGCCGCGGGCGGTTCGCTTGATGTTTTTGATTGCTGTGTT
>NZ_JBFTJK010000038.1:0-15902 GCF_056395385.1 Paenarthrobacter sp. 10L420
CAGGGGCCGTCTTCGGTGAGGGTTTGTTTCAGGGCGAGGGACAGTTCTTCGGTGTTCTCAGCCCGGAGGACCTTCAGGTCAACGGATTCGGCGAAGCGTCCGAGGTCGATGGTGACGGCCTGGGTGGGGATGGAAGCGGTGGAGGCGTAAACACCGTTGTCGAGCAGGATGATGACGAGGTTTTCGGGGGCGAGGTAGCCGGCGGTGATGGCTGAGCCGGGGTTCATCAGCAAGGACCCGTCGCCTTCGATGACGACGGCCCGGGTGACGGGGGTGTTTTTGATGGCTTGGGCGATGCCGGCGCCGACGGAGATGGCCAGGCCCATGGCGTCCAGGAGGTAGAGGTGGTTGGGGCGGTCAGCGACTGCGGCCAGTTCGCGGGAGGTCGCTGCGCAGGTCGCGATCACAGGAACGTCCGGGGTGGTCTCAACAATGGCCCGGAGGGCTTCGATGCGTTTCATGCTTTTGCCTTTGCGTCTTTGGGGTCGAAGAATTCCATCAGGACCACGACGGGTCGGTAGGTCATGCGGGCGTGGTTGCCGGCTTCAGCGACGGTCGCGCCCCAGTCCTGGGCCGTGTTGCGTCGGTCTACCTGGAACACGGGGATGTTGGTGGAGGCCAGCAGGGCGGGGACGGGTGCGGAGATGGTGTGGATCATGGAGTTGTACTCGCCGAGCCCGCCGCGGGTGTTCGCCACGATCAGCAACGGCAAGTGGTAGGACACGGCGAAGGTGGTGAGTGCGGTCAGGGCGTTGCCGAAGCCGTTGTCCTGCATGATGATGACCCCGAATTTCCCGGCGAACGGGTAGGCGCCGACGACGCCGATGGCTTCTTCTTCGCGGGAGACGGGGTAGACCAGGGGCAGGTCGCCGTTGGTTTGGGCGTTCAGGACGCCGTTGATGATCGGGGCGATGGACGCGGAGGGGACGTACGCGACGCCGTCGGGGGCCAGGCGCACGATCGCGTCCACCACTTCGCTGTGGCGGTCCTGGGTAATAGTCGTAGTCATAGGTGGTCAGGCTCCCTTGGGGTGTGGTGTGGTCAGGGTCTGGACGATGCGTCGCAGGCCTTCGGTGAGGTCATCGATGTGGCAGGCGTAAGAGATCCGGATGGAGTGGGTACCACCATCGGGGTCGAACGCGGTCCCCGGAACGACGGCGAAGATCTTTCAGGCCGGCTTTGCGGCGTCCCTGGAATTGGTGCGCGTCATTAGCGCGTCGGCGCCCGAGTAGCGGAGCGCTGCGTCGGCGATGAAATGCTGGTCATTTCTTTGCTTCCAGAAATTCAAGCCCTTTATACGTCGCTGGCATGTTGGCCCACGCGCTGTGCAGGCCTTCCTGTCCGCCGTCAATATGGGCGACGATTTGGCGAGCCAGATGTTCGGCATCACCCTCGCGGAGGGCATCGACAATTTCGTGGTGTTCGCACTGAACCCGCCCCAGTGCGCGGGTTGAGTGCACGTAAAACCGGGAATAGGGCTCGAGCTGGTGGTAAAGCCGGGAAATTACCTCATATCTGAGGGGCAAATTTGCCAGGCGATACGTGTCCAAGTGGAAGGCGAAATTGATGCGCGACCATGCGTCGCTACCGATCGAGTCAATGTCGTCCATGCTTTCGACCATCCCGGCGAGACGAATAATGTCTGCCCGTGAACAGTTCTCCACCACATGCGCCGCGAAACTCGGCTCGACGAGTCGGCGAAGATCGTAGATCTCATCCACTCTGGCCAGATCCAGAGCAGTCACGAACGTGCCGTTGTAGGAGTCGTTGGTAAGTAGGCCCTCTGCGATCAGTGTCCTCATCGCTTCTCTGAGTGGGATCCTGCTGACGCCGAACCTATCCGCGAGTTCATCTTGGAGGAGACGCTGCCCGGGTCGGTAGACCCCCTCGGCAACAGCGACGCGGATGGAGTCAGCGATGCTGTCGGGAGTCGGTCGCAGGGATTTCGACTTCGGCGTTGAACTGTTCATATACAACGTATACACTGCATAAACGAGGTGTGGCAAGTGTCACAGTGCTGGAAATATTTTGGAAATCTTCCAGACACCTCGTGGACCAGACGCCAGCCAATCCGATGCTGGAAAGCCTTCAGAGGACGATGGGTTTCTTCCAACTACGTCGTGATCTACACCGTGAAGCAGCACAACCGAAAGCAGCACCCATCATGAACACCACCCAACAAATCGATAGAGACGCAGCCGTGACCGCTCGTAACCGAATCGACGTGTTGATCGCCGCGCTTTTTGACGACGATTCGTTCTTGCCTCTCGGCGGCATGCCCGCCGAACCCGGGAGGGAAACCGAGACACCAATTGCCGGTGTAGGTCAGGTCCACGGTAAATCTGTGGCATTTGCTGCCGCACCGACGCAAACGGACGCTCAACGACGGGCTTTCGACGGCATCCTCGACCAAGCTCAGAGAACAGGATGCCCCCTTGTCCTGGTAAGCACCTTTCCAAATGGGGACGAATCACCCGCAGTTATGGCCCCACCGATGACCGGTACAGCCCGACTTGTCCAGCTCTCCGGTCTCGTCCCCATCATCGCAATCGAAATCGGCGAAGGCTCAATAACCGGCAAGCTGGTCAGCGCACTGGCTGACTTCACAGTTCAGATAGCGTCAAAGGACGGATGGAACAGTTCTTACACCACTGACCACGTAGAGGACGGAGCGGCATGGGTTCGGGATCTACTGGACCTCCTCCCCCGGAATAACTGCGAATTCGCTGCCCCGACCGAACAAGACGAGCCAGATCCGTCGTCGACTTTGTCCGGCATAGTACCGGACAACCCTGCCGAGCCTTATGACGTTATGCAGATAGTCAGTGCCCTCTCCAACAACGCGCCCCTGGTCATCGACGGCGAGGGTCCCGCCCTGGTCACCGCGTTCGTTACCATCGGTGGACTAACCGTGAGCGTTGTGGCGAATCAGCCTGCCCACCGAGGTGGGCTGCTCGGCCCCGACGAAGCGCGGAAAGCTTCACGATTCATAAGGTTCTGCGACGCTTTCAACCTCCCCCTCCTGTTTCTCATAGACACACCCGGCCCATCGGAGCAAGGAACACTGGACTACGCTCCGTACGCACAACTTGTACACGCGACTGCTGCGGCGTCCGTTCCCATCGCATCGGTGCTTCTGCATCGGGCGCATGGCCTGCCAACCAATGTTTTCGGCGCCAAGGCACTGGGCGCGGATGTAGTCCTTGCCTGGCCAACGGCTACCCTCGCCCCCGCGGGGCTACACCGGCTCGTAAGCGTTGATCAGCCAGAAGAAATCGACGACACGAGCCGTGCTGACGCCTTGGAACAATTCCGCCGTAAGGCGGCTGACATGGACAGGGCGTTGACCGATGGGTTCATCGACCAGGTAGTAACCCCCGATGAAACGCCCTGGTTGTTGGCGCGCTGGTTCCTGATCCTGGAAAGCAAGCGCAAGCAGGGCCCGGCGAAAAAGCACGGGAACCTTCCGCTATGACAAGCTCCGGACCCAACCAAATTCAGATATCAGGCAATCCCGACGAACACGAACTCGCTGCCCTGATTGCCCTTCTGCCTTACCTCCGACACGATTCCCTCGGACCCAGCACTGACACACGCCGAAACCTACGTCCCGGATCCTGGACTGGGCCTGGCTGGAGTCGAGCAAGCCGAGGCCTTTCCGGTTGGAAGATCACTACTCTGACACTGAAACACTCCATAAGGACCTAACCACGATGACCACGATTGCAGATCCAAGCCAGCACAAAACTGCGCTGCCCGGCAAAGTACTTATCGCCAACCGAGGCGAGATTGCCGTGCGCATCGCGCGAACCTGCGACGACCTAGGCATACGAACCGTCGGAATCTACTCCACGGAGGACCGCGACGCCCTACACGTCCGAAGCGTCGACGAGGCGTTCGCCTTGGAAGGTACGGCTCCCTCAGAGACCTACCTCGACATCGACCAGATCATCGGAATCGCCCTGCGCTCCGGCGCGGACAGCGTGCACCCTGGTTACGGATTTCTGGCAGAGTCGGCCGAGCTGGCAGATGCCGTCATTAATAGCGGGCTTGTCTGGATTGGGCCTCCCCCCAGTGCTATCCGAATGTTGGGTGACAAGGTTCAAGCCAGGCATCTGGCCATGAAAGTCGGTGCCCCACTGGCACCTGGAACGCCCAGCCCTGTTGAAGGTGTGGCCGAAGTAGAAGACTTCGTTCGGGAACACGGACTTCCGATCGCTATCAAAGCAGCCTTCGGCGGAGGCGGGCGTGGCCTAAAAGTCGTCCGCGAAGCGTCGGAAATCCAAACGGGATTCGATTCCGCTGTTCGAGAAGCGACAGTCGCTTTCGGCCGGGGCGAATGTTTCGTTGAGAAGTTCCTGGACCGGCCCCGCCACATCGAAACCCAATGCCTGGCCGACATGCACGGAAACGTCATTGTCGTTTCCACTCGTGACTGCAGTCTTCAACGCCGCCACCAAAAACTGGTTGAGGAAGCGCCCGCACCCGACCTGACATCAAAACAAATTGACCAAGTTACTCAAGCAAGTACAGACATCCTTCGGGAAGCCGGCTACGTGGGGGCCGGGACCTGCGAGTTCCTCATCGCGGACAACGTCATCTCGTTCCTCGAGGTCAACACACGCATTCAAGTGGAGCATCCCGTGACTGAGGAAGTGACGGGCTTGGACCTCATCCACCAGATGCTCCTCATCGCCATGGGCGCATCACTGCCCGACACTGCGCCCGAGCCGCGAGGATGTTCGCTGGAATTCAGAATCAACGCCGAGAACGTCGGGGCCGGCTTCACCCCCTCCCCGGGCCGGATAACGAAGATGGCTTGGCCGGCAGGTCCCGGAATCCGGGTCGATGCAGGATTCGACGGCGAGTCGGACATTCCACAGATTTATGATTCCCTCATCGCAAAACTCATCGTGACGGCACCCACGCGCGAGATGGCCGTTCGAAGGGCCCGGCGCGCCCTTGAAGGCACAGTCATCGAAGGCATACCCACAACCCTGGATTTCCATCGACAAGTCATCAATGAAGAGATATTCACCTCTGCCGAACCCTACGCGGTCTACACAGGCTGGATCGACACCGAGTTTCAGTACAAGGGACCGGACCGGACATCCGTTAGTGTGACAACGGACCCGACAAACCTGGAAACTCTCACTGTCGAGGTCGATGGCCGCCGGCTCTCTGTCCGCTTCCCGAAACCAGCTGCGCAACCCGGGGGGCCACACGAAACAAACCGCAACGCGTCAATCCGCGCCAAGAAGAACAACGCCAATCTACCTGTCGACGTCCCTGGCGGCATTATTGTTCCGATGACCGGAACCGTCGTGAAGGTCCTCTGCAATGAAGGCCAGGAAGTGATGGCAGGCGAGCCGGTCATAGTCCTCGAAGCGATGAAAATGGAACAGTCACTCAACGCACCCGTCCACGGCATAGTCCGCAACCTGACCCATACCGCCGGCGACAAGGTCGCTGCCGGAGACTTGGCCTACGTGCTGGAACCCAGCTGAAATCTTTAAGCACATCGCTTGCTGACAGCGAGTGGACCCTGACCGCCAAACCCAACCGCATTAAGGACAGTTATGTACTCTCCCTCGATTCCGACTCAGGTGCCTGTGTCCGTGGCCCTCTCCGGCTTTGGTCCCGTGGGCAGTCGGTTTGTCGAGCTGACCCGAGCGAAGCAGTACCAAGGGCTACTTAACGTCGCGGCAATCCGTGGTCACACTTCGGAAATACACCTTCCGCCCTCCGCTGACGTACTGGACCGCAGTCTGTGGGGTCCGCTGTTGCCTCCAGCGGAGTCTTTCCGAAAAAGTCGGGCATCCATACTCGTCCAGGCAATCCCGTCGTCGCTGGATGCGCACCAGCGCGCGGTTGAGGAGGCTGTGACAGCACTCAACAACGGCATCGACGTTGTTACCGCGACCAAGAGCCATCTAATCACCCACTGGCGGGAACTTCAGGCGGCGGCATCGTCCGGAGGCAGTCGGATCCGCATCTCGGGCGCTACCGGCGCGGCGTTGCCGACCGCCGACCTGGCCAGGGTGGCCCTGACCGGCTTGGACTGCGAGGCGATCAGAGCGTGTCCGAACGGAACATCAACGTTCGTACTGGATCAGATTTCCCAGGGAAACACCTTGGAAGAGGCGATCATTGAAGCGCAAAGGCGCGGAATAGCTGAATCGGAAACCCAATCAGATCTCTCAGGATCCGATTCGGCGACGAAGGTTCGGCTCATCGCCGGGCTTCTGTGGGGATGGGACGTGACGCGCATCAACGTTGAAACGGAGGCCATCGACCGGCGAACAGCTGCCAAGGTCGAGGCCGCGGCTCGGCAGGATGGTCGACTCCGAGCAGTTGCGACAGCCTCAGTGGACCAACCAATGCTGGTGACGGTCAAGTTGGAACAGGTGGAACCTGCTGACCCGCTGTTCCACATCACTGGACCCGAAAAGGCCATGGTCTTCCGCTGCCCCAGCGCCGGTGACATTACTGTCCAGGGTGGGCGCTCCAGCCCATCTGGGGCCGCGCTGGCGATGCTCAAAGATGTTCTCAACCTCATCAATAGCAATCCGACGGGATTTCGTTAAGGATGGTGCGCTAACGGCCGAGGACCGTTCAGGAGGACCGCAACGGCAGGCCGAGTTAGTTCCCGTTCAGCGTCGAGATGTCGATGACGAACCTGTACCGAACATCCGAGTCAAGCACCCGTTCGAAGGCCCCGTTGATCTCACTTGCCGTGATGACTTCAATGTCCGAGCCGATGCCATGCTCGGCGCAGAAGTCGAGCATCTCTTGGGTCTCGGGAATGCCTCCGATGATCGAGCCTGCGTAGGATTTTCGGCCCCGCAGCAGCGAAAACACATCCAGTGACAGTGGCTCGGCCGGGGCGCCCAAGTTAACGAGCGCTCCATCAAGGGCCAGCGTCGAGAGGTAGGCATCGACATCGATCGGGGCACTGACCGTATTCAGGATCAGTTCGAACGAACCCCGCAGGCGGGCAAAGGTTTCCGGGTCACTCGTGGCGTGGAAATGATCCGCGCCAAGGCGCAGGCCGTCATCTCTCTTGGCCAGGCTCTGGGACAACACGGTGACTTCGGCGCCCATCGCATGGGCGATCTTGACTGCCATGTGCCCCAAGCCACCAAGGCCGACGACGGCGATCTTGCTGCCCGGACCTACCTTCCAGTGCCTCAGCGGCGAGAACGTGGTGACCCCCGCACATAGCAAGGGAGCAGCGACATCAAGCGGCAGCGTGTCAGGGATCTTGAGGACGTAGTCCTCGGAGGCGACAATGTGGGTTGAATACCCTCCTTGGGTCATCTCACCATAGCGATCCGTCACCCCGTAGGTGGCGGTGTTCCCCGCAAGGCAGTACTGCTCCTGTCCCTTGAGGCAGTTTGCGCACGCCCGACAGGAGTCGACCAGACAACCGATCCCCACGCGGTCGCCAACGGCATGTTTGGTCACCGCTGCACCCACCTTTGTGACCACGCCGGCGATTTCATGGCCCGGAACCAGCGGGTACTGCTTTTCGCCCCAATCGCCTCTGACGGAATGGATGTCCGTGTGACAGATGCCGGCGTAGGCGATTTCAATTAGGACGTCATCAGGTTCCAGTTCGCGCCGATTAATGGTGTGTGGCTCGAGGGGGCGGGAGGCTGATGTCGCGGCAATCGCGTTGACTGCGATCATGGAGAGTCCTTTCGGCACGTGGATGGAGAGAGGATGGGCCTGAGGTCTAGCTCTTACCGTGCCGCCCGGGTGGAAACCCTATCGCTGATGGCGAGCAGGTCGTAGGTGCTTTTCGCCTGCGCCAGCGCTGCCTTGATCCAGTGGTAATGGACGCCGATCATGATCCGCGGTGCGTCATTCTCCAAGGCGAAGACTTGCTCGGCTTCGGTCCATGCCGGGAAGAGCCATGACTTGCCGGCGGCCTTGAATGCATCCACGCAACGGATGATGTCCTCCCAGTCCTCCTCGGACTGGGAGTACTCGCGCCCACTGGTGATGGCTAGATCGCTCGTACCGATCTGGAAGCCATCCACGGTGGGCAGAGCTGCAATCTTCTCGATGTCACGCACGGCCGAAGGGTGCTCAACGAGGGGGAAACACAAGGTGCGTTCGTTGATCTCAGCAGTCTGGGCCCGCGACCAGCCCTCGTAGTTAAAGACTCGTCCACCGGCGAGGCTCCTGTCGCCCAGAAGCGGGTATTTGGCGTGCGCGGTAATGCGGGCTGCATGATCGACGTCCTCGATGTGGGGAATGATGACACCGTCCGATCCGAAGTCGAGGGCCTGCTGAATGGGGGCTTGGGAAGGGCCGAGAACCTTCGTGAAGACCTCCAGGCCGAGTCCTTTCAGTACTGGTATGTACGCCTCCAGGGTTGCGAGGTCAAACATGCCGTGTTCTGCGTCGAGGACTACGAAGTCGAAGCCGAGTGAGGCCACGATTTCGGCCATCGGTACGCTGTCGTCAGTGAGCCAGAAGCCGGTTTTTGACGGTGCCATGGGGGTTCCTTTCGCAGTGCCAGCAAGTACGCGTGGCGTATACGTAGAGAATACACGGCAGGGTTCATGGCGAAAAGATCCAAAAAATTTTCGTCACATGCTAGACGCACACTCCATGTATACATAGGATCTGAATCACACTCAGTTTTGTCTGAGCCGTTCAAAGCATCCCTGAAGGAAGCAGATCATCATGCGCATCAGCATCGGCCAGCTCGCCCCGGGCACCGATAAGACCGCCAACCTGGCGGCCATTGCCGAGCAAGCGGCCAAGGCCGCCGCAGAAGGCGCGGCCCTCGTCGTTTTCCCGGAAATGGCCATGTTCTTCAAACACGGACTGGACGAAGCCTTCGCCGCGAACGCCGAGCCCGTCCCGGGACCGTTCACGACGGCCCTGGACGAGATCGCGAAGAAGTCCCGCATCGCGATCGTGGCAGGAATCCTGGAGACAGTTCCAGGTGATGCCCGCCCAGCAAACACGCTGTACACCACCTCCAGCGAGGGTGAGGCAATTGCCACCTACCGCAAGGTGCACCTCTACGATGCTTTTGGCCTCAGGGAATCAGACGTCATCTGCCCGGCTCCTAACGTTGAGCCTGTCGTGTTCGAGCTGGACGGTCTGAATTTTGGCTTGCTGACGTGTTACGACCTCCGCTTCCCGGAAAGCGCCCGGGTGCTCGTTGACCGCGGGGCCGACGTCTTGATCCTCCCCAGCGCCTGGACGCCCGGAGTCAGAAAAGAGAACCACTGGGAAACCCTCGTCCGAGCCCGCGCGATTGAGAATACCGGCTATGTGATCGCCGCCAACCAAGCACCACCGCTGTCGACTGGAGGAAGCCTGGCTGTGGATCCGATGGGCATCGTCCTGGCAGAGCTTGGCGAGCAGACCGGAGTTGCAACTGTCGAAGTCACCAAAAAACGTGTCGATGCTGTGCGCTGCGTCAATCCCTGCTTGGTAAACCGCCGCTTCCGGGTTGAACCCGTCGCCGTTGCCGCGACCATCTGAAAGGCGTCATCCATGTACCGAATTGGCCCCACTCCCCCGCCACTGTCGGCTGAGCTGATCGAGCGAGCCAAACAGATTGAGCCGGCAACCATTGGCCACTATCTCAACAAGGGCTTTGCCCCGGGCGTTCTTCCACTGACCCATGCCAAGACGGTTGTCGGCACGGCATTTACGGTCAGACTTGCTGATATGGACTGCACTGCAATGCACTATGCCGCCGACCTGGTCGAGCCTGGTCACGTCGTCGTGGTGGACATGGGCACAGACCTGGACCGCGCCTCCGTCGGAGCCATGGCCTCCTTTGCTCTGGCCCACCGGAGAGTCGCCGGCATCGTCATCGACGGGGCCGCCACCGACATCAAGGACCTCGAAGCGACAGGGCTTCCCATTTTCGCGCGTGGCCTCAGCGCAATGACAACTCGTATCCGGGGCATTGAGGGCGACATCAACCTCCCCATCAACTTCGGTGACTCCGTCGTCGCTCCCGGCCAACTGGTCATGGGCGACGAGAACGGCCTTGTCTTCGTTGACCCCCTGGAATTCGATGAGCTCTACGACAACCTCAGCTCAGCTCAGGAGATGGAACCGGCCGTCCGTCAAAAGATTCTCGACGGCGTGAAGTTCTCAGAAATCTTCGGTGCGGCGGAGCACATCCGACGCACTTCGATCACAATCCCCTAACCCCTCCCCCACCCCATAAAGAAGGACCTTCGATGAAATACACCACCAAGGGCTTGACCTCCCTGGCAATCGGCTTTGGCATGATTGCTGCAATGTCAGGATGTTCCGGTGGCGCGTCCGCTGCTGACAGCGTCCAGAGCGCTATGAGCAGCACCAAGTATGACTGCAGCAACCCCAACACGGACACGAAAAGCAGCGTTTCCCTCACCGCTATGCCGCTCGTAAGCAACGGCGCCATTTACGCTGGCATCGACCAGGGTTTCTTTGCCAAACACGGAATAACGATTGACATCAGCACGGTTTCATCCTTGCCGGCCACCATTTCAGCGGTCCAGGGGGGCACAACGGACATGGCATTCGCTGGCAACATTTCGCTCTTCCAAGCGCTGGATAAGAATATTGATCTGAACATCGTTGCCCCGTTCGCGGGTATGGCGCCCAAGTACTGGGACAAGATGCA
Source organism: Paenarthrobacter sp. 10L420 (assembly GCF_056395385.1). NCBI lineage: Bacteria > Bacillati > Actinomycetota > Actinomycetes > Micrococcales > Micrococcaceae > Paenarthrobacter > Paenarthrobacter sp. 10L420. The sequence goes on from NZ_JBFTJK010000038.1 coordinate 10,652, forward strand.
GGCAGGCGAGGCGGGCTACACACGCGAAATTACGGCGCTTATGATTGCACCGGACAGCCAGTTCAAATCTCCTGGCGACCTCAACGGAAAAACTGTCGCCGTTGGCGACGCGCAGGGACAGGGGGAGCTGACTCTTCGCAGTGTAATCAAAGAACATGGCGGGGATCCCTCGTCGGTCAAGTACGTCGTGATGTCATCAGCTGATGCAGCTAATGCTCTGATGGCAGGCAAAGTGGACGCCGCAATGACCACGGAACCGGCGATGGTCAAGGCTGAACAGGCTGGTTACAAGATCCTGTCCTGGCCCGTTGTCGAGACGCTTAAGGAAGGCCCGACGTCCTCCATTGTGGCCTCAGCGGATTACATCAAGAAGAATCCCGAAACGGTAGCCCGTTTCAACTGTGGCATTCGTGAAGCTAACGCATATGCCAACGACCATCATGACGTGATCCGCAACCGGATCGCGCAGGAACAGAAGGTTGATCCGGCCACCTTAGCCAAAGCAGTCGTGCCCTACTTTTACACCACCATGGATGTAAAGGGTCTGGAACGGTTCGCCAGCGTTACCAAGTCCTTTGGCTTCATCAAGAAAGACATTGACATGAACGTTTTGGTGATCCCTCAGGCAAAGCAAGGCTAGAAGCTCAGGAAAAAGCGACGCTGCGGCCAACCTCCATAAGAGGAAGGCCGCAGCGTCGTCGTATGAGCGCCGGTCGGGAACTATTTGGAAGTCGCTGAAGACGTACCCACGAGACCGTTGTTTGGAAACGCGCGGATGTCGGACATAGACAGGCGCAGATGCTCGGAAAGTGCCGCGATGGCCGCGTCCTTGTCCTTACTCTCAAGGGCGTCAAAGATCGCGTGGTGCTGTGCGGAGACGGTCTTCCGGAACTCCGGAGAGCGCAGCCACCCCGCCCTGGAAATGGACGCAAACTGGCTGGTTCGCCATAGGGACTCGAAAAACTCGATGGTCGCCTGATTGCCAAGAGTCTGGACGAGAGCGGAGTGGAAGGCGTGGTCAGCCGCCAAATACTGGAGGATAACGTCGTCTGAGCTGAAGTCTTCCAGTTCATCCATAATCCGCAAGTTCCGGAGCATTTCCTCCGGAACTACACCAACCGAGGTGCAGAGCTCGGATGCGGCGTGTGATTCAACCATGTAACGGGCATTGAAAGAGTCGTAGAGATCTGCGGCATTCAGGACCCTAACCTGGGCACCGCGCCGCGGCACACGTGTCAGAAACCGCTCACCCTCCAACCGGTTGAACGCTTCGCGCGCTGGCGTCCGGGAGACGCCCGTTGCCTCGCAGACGGTTTCCTCTTCGATGAAAGACCCGCCGGGCAGCGTTCCATCCAGAATTCTCTGTCGCAACCATTCATAGGCCTTGTCAACAGCACTCGGCTTCATGTGTCCGCTCCTTGAGGAAATGCGATACCAACGACGTTGAACCCGCCCGCAGGTGCGACGAGGCTGCCTGACGAGCGCGGTCGAGGGGTAATCATACCCACTCTCAAGAACTATTGTTGCACAGCTCGAATACGCTTTACATGGACGAAATGTGAAAGTAACATGGATCACGTACACTCCATGTATACATAAGAATCAAAGGTGAATCTTGTGATAGAGACCACATGCTTGTTCAACGGAAAGGTGGTCCGTGTGAGTAAAGCACCGATCTCAAATGCGGTCGGCGGTTCCAGCGTTCGTCTGGTCCCCGCAACACCGTCCCATAGCCCGACTCTGACCAGCGCGGCACACCGCGCTTAACTGAGGCAGGAAAATACTTTGAAAAGCACTAGAAAACGAACTTCCGCGGTCCTCGGCGGTCTTGCCGGCGCGGTCATCTGGGTGACCCTTTGGCAGATCGCGACCACCGTGGGGCCCCTTAAGGGAATGTCAGGAATTCCAACGGCATCGGCCGCTTTTGACCAGGCATTCAGTCTTGCTGGGCAGCCCAGATTTTGGTCGGCTGTCCTTGAGACGCTCACTATGGCACTGACCGGCCTGGCCATTGCTCTGGCCATCGGCATCATCGTGGGCGTTATCACTGGCTTGAGCAAGGGAGCCAATGATGCCCTTGACCCCATGATCCAGTTCCTCCGTCCGTTGCCGGCCGTGGTCATTCTGCCGTTGGTCCTGCTGATCTTTGGGCCAACAAGGGATCTGGGCATCTTCCTGGCCGCGTTTGGCGCCGCGTGGCCCATTCTCGTGCAGGTTCAGGTGGGTGTGCGGGACGTCGATCCCGTAGCCCTTGACACCGCAAGATCAATGTCCCTGTCGTGGAGGAAGACCCAAACCGCGGTCGTCCTCCCCAGCGCGCTCCCTTACATCTCAACCGGTGTGCGCATCGCTGCCAGTGCCGCACTTCTGCTCTCCATCGGCGCCGGGCTGCTGGCCGGCTCGCCGGGACTCGGGAAGCTCATCCTGATCGCCCAAGAGGCAGCACAAGCCGACGTCGCCTTTGGGCTGATCGTCTGGAGCGGCCTGATCGGTACCGCATTCGCCATTGTTCTTTCCCTGGCCGAGAAGTCACTTATTCACGGCCGTCGCACAGTTGAGGTGACAGCATGAAAGTTTTGCGCAAGGTTGGTATTGGCCTGATTGTCCCGATCATCGTCGTGGTGGCGTACACCTTGTGGACCACCAGCACACCGAACCCATTCTTTCCGCCACCGAATGAGATCGCAGCTCAATTCCAAGCACTCTGGCTCTTTGACCGATTCCTCTCGGACGTGGTTCCAAGCCTCACGAATCTCGTTGTCGGATACGTCCTGGCTTCGGTGCTCGGAATCGCCGCGGGCCTGGCTATTGGACGCATCAAGCTCCTCCGCCTGCTGGTGTCGCCGTTGCTCGACTTTGGTCGCTCTGTCCCTGCGATCATGCTTATTCCGCCGCTGGTTCTGGTTCTCGGCATTGGGGACGAAGCAAAGATAGCCATCATCACCTTGGGTGCTTTCTTCCCTATCGTGGTCTCCACCATCGATGGGTTGGGTCAGACCGATCCCGCGCTCATTGATGTGACCCGCTCCATGCAGCTTTCGCGGTGGCGTGAGCTGCAGGTCGCGTGGATCCCGTCCGCAGCACCTTCTATTGCTGGCGGCATGCAGACCGGCCTCCAGTTCGCATTGGTGCTCATGGTTGCCAGCGAGATGCTGGCTGCGGTCCGCGGTCTAGGCTATCTCACGATGCAGGCACAGCTCACTTTTGATTCCGCCAGTGTCTGGGCAGGCATCGTCCTGCTGGCCATCATCGGATTCCTCGCGAACGCCCTCTTCGTCGCTATCCGGGACCGCGTGCTCTTGTGGCACGTTGCCATGCGGGCTGCTACCCGCAGCCGCTGAGACCACATCACACGCCTCCATCATCTTGAAAGAGACATTGCCATGAAAACCACCCAACCTGTCCGCCTGTCGATCTCATCATTGTCGAAAACATACGGCCAAGGCCCGATGGCAAATGAGGTCCTCAAGGACATCAACTTCGACGTACACGTTGGAGAGTTCGTCTGCCTGGTGGGCCCATCCGGCGCCGGGAAAACGACTCTCCTGCGTTGCTTGACCAGCCTCATGCCCTCCACCAAGGGTGACGTCCTTCTGGACGGCCAGAAGCTTAACGGACCGAGCCCCAAAATCTCCATTGTTTTCCAGGAGTACACGCGTTCGCTCATGCCCTGGATGACGGCGGAAAAGAACGTGGCGCTTGCCCTCACGAATCAAAAGCTGCCCAAGGCCGAGGTCAAGCGCATGAGCCGCGAAGCCCTTGCCAGCGTTGGCCTAAAGGGCTCCGAAAACAAGTACCCGTGGCAGCTCTCCGGCGGCATGCAGCAGCGTGTGGCGATTGCCCGCGCACTCATCACCGAACCGGAAGTACTCGTCATGGACGAACCTTTCGCCTCCATTGACGCCCAGACGCGTTTGGAGTTGGAGGACCTCACGCTTGAACTGCAGCGCTCACGCCACATGACGGTGGTGCTGGTCACCCACGACATTGACGAAGCGGTCTACCTCTCTGACCGGATCGTCGTCCTCTCCAAGAACCCGGCGAGCGTACAGGAAATTGTCCACGTCGAACTTGGCGCGGAGCGGGATCAATTCACCACACGCGAAAGCCACCTCTTTGGTGAGCTGCGTTCGCACATCCTCGGCCTGATCCGCCAGTCCCAGGAACGAGCCAGGGCACAAGCTTGAACCTCCACTAAAAACTAGCTGTCCAATTGCCGGCCACTTTATAAGGACCAAATTCATGACTACGACTATTACCCAGGACCGCCACACCGAAGTGGTGGACGCGATCGTGCGCCTGGCCCCCGACGGCGTCGCGTACGTCCCCTCCGCGTCCATCGCCCCGATCATCAACGGCGTCCTCACCGCCCAAACCAACGGGGACCTGCCACTGGTCTACCCCGTCTCCCGCGAAGAAGAAGCCATCGGCGTCGTCGGCGCCTACCCGTTCGCCGGGAAATTCGGGGTCATCATCATGCAGGACAACGGCTTCGGCAACGCCCTGACCGCACTCACCACCTTCGCCGTGTCCTACCACCTGCCCCTGCTCATCGTGGCGAACACCCGCGGCGGGCTCGGCGAATACAACTCCATGATCCACACCATCTCCGCACCCGTCCCGGCACTGCTGGCCTCCACCAACATCCCCGTGTTCCAGGTCGACCGACGCAACACGGCCCAGGACTGGGGCGCGACCGTCGCCGAAGCCGGCAACCACGCCCGCATGACCTACAGACCCGTCGTGGTCCTGATGGAATTCTTCGACCCCAAAGACGCAAAGGCAAAAGCATGAAACGCATCGAAGCCCTCCAGGCCATTGTTGAAACCACCGCCGAGGTCCCCGTCATCGCGACCTGCGCAGCGACCTCCCGCGAACTGGCCTCCGTCGAAGACCGCGACAACCACCTCTACCTCCTGGACGCCATGGGCCTGGCCATCTCCGTCGGCACCGGCATCGCCCAAGCCATCAAAAACACCCCCATCCCCCGCGCCGTCGTCATCGAAGGCGACGGATCCCTCCTGATGAACCCCGGCTCAGCCATCACCGCCGGCTACCTCGCCCCCGAAAACCTCGTCATCATCCTCCTCGACAACGGCGTCTACGCCTCCACCGCTTCCATCCCCACCCAGGCCGTCACCATCGACCTCGGACGCTTCGCCGAATCCGTTGACCTGAAGGTCCTCCGGGCTGAGAACACCGAAGAACTGTCCCTCGCCCTGAAACAAACCCTCACCGAAGACGGCCCCTG
>NZ_JBFTJK010000039.1:0-14979 GCF_056395385.1 Paenarthrobacter sp. 10L420
TTGGCGACCTGTTCGATGGGCAGCGCGTCCGCGGCGGCTGCCATGGCCGCAGGGTCCTCGAGGCCGGCTTTCTGTTCCGGGCTCAGTGACAGCGGCGCCCAGAACCGGGTGTTTTCCAGCGCCAGGGCATAGTCCGTATCGAAGGAGAGCTTGATCTCAATCATCTTCTCTATCCCGGCCGGATCCCGTCCGGCGGCCGCCGCACCTTCGAATACGGCCGGCAGCAGCTTCTCCCTATAAAGGTCCATGCCAGAGGTTGTCTCGGGAGAATCATCGCGCCACGGAAGGTGCGCGTAAATATAGACTTCCGCGTCCACAGATCCACACGGTCGCGCGTGAGCGCAAGTAATTTGTCGAGGGAGACCCCATGGTATCAAATCCAAGCAAGTGGTATCGTATTCAGCATAGATGGTATCGTATTCAGCATCGGTTGAGCGATGCGGTTGGCACCAGCAAGGATGGTGCCGCTCCGTTCGACTGGTGGCGACGACGGGGCGGGTCTTCATCGATGGGCGGTGCTGTGGGTCGACTGCTCGATCTCCGCGGCCTCGGAAACGGACCACCGGGCGGTGTACGACGGAAGAAAGAGGGGTGTTGTGAGGAGAAGAATGAGCACGATCAACCGATCCCTTGGCGTCAGGTTAGCCTCTGAGGCCGCATCTGCCATCCCGGCGGACCGTACCGTCATCGCTGCCGTCGTCGAGTGGCGAGGCAGGATTGCCATGTTCAGAAGGAGCCGCAGTCTGGGCTATGACGGGGGCTGTTGGCACTGCATCACGGGATTTGTGGAAGCTGGGGCAACACCCGAACAGCAGGCCCTGGAAGAGCTGTTTGAAGAAACGGGCTTGCAGGCCAAAGACCTCCTCGATCTTCGGCAGGGGCCGGACCTGGTGATTCCTGACGGTTCCGGAACCCCGTGGCTTATCCACACTTTCACTGCGATTACATCCCGGCGGCGGTTGAAGCTCGACTGGGAACACGATTCCTACCGGTGGACCACCCCGCAAAAGGCCAAGCGCTTCGCTAATCGAGTCGGCTGGCTCGACAACGTGCTCGCCGCAACCGGTCATCATCCCATTGCCGTCCCGACACTCCAACCCTGGGACGGCGCCATGATCCCAAACCTGCTAGATCCGCGAGTGAGTCAATGAAAGCCACGACCCAAGCCAGTGCACCTTCCGGTACCACGCGATTACAGCCTAGTGCCCGTATCTATGGTTGCGTCCGGCTTGAAGGGATGGTTGGGCCTGGGGACGCCCGGGGTCGGGAGCTCGGTTATCCTACAGCCAACATCTCCGTGCCGGACGAGGAAATCCGGGACGGCGTCTGGGCAGGCACCGTCCGCCTTCAGGGAGGCGATGATGAAACCTACCCTGCCGCTGTCTCTGTGGGTCGGCGCCCGACGTACTACCGCAGAGGAACACGGTTGCTGGAGGCCCACCTTCTGGACTACAACGGGGACCTGTACGGGCGCATCGTTCAGGTGATTCTGCACCACTACATCCGCCCCCAAGGACGATTCCGTGGAACCGATGAACTCGCAGCACAGATCCGCGACGACGTGGCCCATGTGCGTTTCTGGGCCAACGGGGCCGGCCAGGAATTTTGGACGTGAGAATCAAGCGGGAAACCACCGTTGCGACTTCGAGCCAAGGGCACCAGCCCACTGATTACGTCGCAGCAGTAGCGGTTGACGGCTCACCCCGCGTCGCCGCTGACCCTCCAGCAGCGGGAAGAAGCATGAAACCTAATCAATTAATGGTCCGCAAGCACGTCGGATGGAATTTGCTGATCAACGTGTGGGTGGAAATCCGATACTACGGCCGCGTCATAAGAACGGGCTTTGTCGAAGATGCGATGCCCGACTCCTCCGCACTTTGGATTGCCGCGAACGCGAATGACCCGCGTCAAATGTTTGAAGCATCCGAGGGATTCGAGGTATGGGTCACGCCACACGGCCGGGCGCCAGCCTCCGCTAGCGGAGAACATTAACCACATCTCAGCGTCACCCCTACACGGAATACAAGGTCCTTCACCTCTCATGTGCTTGTTGGAAAACGCCGATAGCGACGTTATGTAAAAGTATTACTTCAGGTAACGAAAGTGGTACCTCAGACAGGGCGGTCCTGGTTGTTCATGCACCACCCGGTGAACCCCAAAGCCCCAGCTCCTCATGCACCACGTCGCCAGCGGAAATCATCGGGTCTCGGAAACGGGCGGCCCCCCCGGGCAGCGGTGGCGGCCCGAGGCGCACCGTATGGCCGGTACCCAGCATGGAGTGACTGTTGCTTTTGATCTCCCAGCCAATGGTGCCTACAGACCGGCCCAGCACGTTCCCGATCGTCTACAGCGACGTTCCGTGGGACTCCCGCTCCCTGCAGTGACAGTTACCGGCGTTGATGGTCTGTTCGAGGCTGCGCACTTCACCACGCGAGGCTGCGATGGCTAATGCGATCGCCGCACATGCGGTGGACTTTGACGATTCGAGCCTTTGGACTGACGGCCGCCCGTCAGCGGCAGTGGTCTCGGCAGCCGTCGCACTCGGTGAAACACTGCGATCTTCAACCGGACAGGTCGCGGCAGCAATCGTCGCGGGGTTGCAAGGTCAGGCCTGCATCGCGCTCGCAACCGGCCCATCCGCCTACGAGAGCGGCCATTCACGGCCCCGGGATCTACGCCACGTGCGGCGCTGCTGGCGCCTGCTCTCATCTCCTCGATATCGATGTTCACGGTTTTGAGCATGCCTTTACTCTCGCGGCCACTCAGGCAGCCGGCGTCAGGCGCACCTTTGGGACGATGGGGAAGGATGGACCATCAAACTCGTTGTCCGGTTCGGCTTTGTGCGGCTTGGTAGGACGGCAGTTCCTCCGGAATTTCCGCATCACGCGGTGCCGCCCCCGGAACACGCACTCGCTGACGTCCAGCAAGACTCAGGGCCAACTCCTCATGGGAGGTGTAGTACTCGTATCGCATGTGTCTGCGTTGGAATAACCATCGGTCGTCGACCCGGCAATACTCGTCGTCGTAGCGGTACGCGGCGACCATACGTTGCCCGTCGATCGCAACTTCACCATGCCCCATCTGGATTCCGAGCGCGGTTCTCGCACCGGGCGTCAGGTCCACAAGATGCTGATGAACACTGTGTGCGGTCAGAGAGTACGTGTTCATTATCTGTCCGAAAAACTCGCGCAACTCTCTACGACCTGAGTACGCAGCTCCCGCTCGCAGGAAAACGGCGTCATCCGCAAAAAGACCTATTAATGCTTCCAGGTCGTGGCTATCGACGAGAATGGGGTACGCCTCAGCGAGCTGCCGAATTGCATGTAGGTCGACCAATCGCTGCACATGCAGCAACTCCGACCCCTTTTCAACTTCCGGGCGGAAATTCACACGGCTAAGGTCGAGCATGGTGATGTGGGCTCCTTTTAAGGGCTGGTGCGTCGACCAGCATTGGGAAGTCAGTGCCGCCTTGCGTAACCGCTCATGCCATTCCCGGCTTGATTAGGATCTCGCTTGTGCCTGAGTACCGGTCCATGTGACCTGGTTGCCGGGAACGTGGCCTGGATGGGGTTGCCGTAGGAGGCCATCATCCGAGTGACCGTGGTCGTCGGCGAAATTCCGTGCTCCATGACCGAAACCATGATCGCCTCCAGAACCTGAGCCTGGCCTTTCGTCGGCCACCGCCCGCCGATAATCAGGCGGGCGAGCTCACCGAAGCTGCGCTGGCCAAACAATGGTCGTGAGCGGATAACCGCGAACGAGCATGTCGTCGCCTTGCACGTGGGCAATATCGGTTGAGCAGTCATTGATTGCCGCCGCCACGGTCGCCTCTCTCTTATCGGAGCGGGTGGATCAGACCGGCGTCGATTCAGAAATTGCCTCCGGCACGGACGGCCGGCGGAATTTTTTACCGTACTTGGCAAGCTGTGCTTCGAAGGCCGGAATAGTGTCAGAACCGATCAGCTGGAGATCACCGAGGTAGTCGAACAGGTTCAGACAAATCCCGTCGACGCCGTTCGTCGCGGCCCAATCCGCCAACTGTGTGCCCGCATCTTCGGCGCTGGCAATAATCGCGTCACCGAGCAAGTATTCCTCTACCTCATCACGAGAGACCATGCGTCCTTGTGCGCTCTCTAGTGATTCGGCACCGCTGGCGACTAGCATGTTGCGCAATGCTCCGCGGTCTGCTTGGTCGACGATTTGCCGTGCACGGTCCTTCGCCGCAGCAGTCGTCGCGCCCAGAATCACTGACTTGGCGCCAATGAATCCGCACTCGCTGCCGACCTCTGCCCGAACCTTGCGGAACTTCTCTGCGAGATCTCCGAAACAGAAGATATAGTCCGCGTTCTCAGCAGAGAAGCGCATGCCGGTGTACGACTGTCCGGCATTTACGATCAATGGTGAAGCCTGCAAGGGTCGCGGCCGACCTGAAGCCTTGTTGATCTTGAAGTACTTTCCGTCCAGCGTAGCCTCGCCCTCGGACCAGAGCATCTCGACGACGTCCAACCATTCCCGGGTGTAGGCGTAGCGTTCCTTGTGGTCAAGCAGCTCAACGCCCATCGCGGCGAATTCGTGCGCTCCCCACCCGCTAACCACGTTGAGACCCCACCGGCCGCCGCCGATGTGATCAAGGCCGACGCCATACTTGGCAGCCACAACGGGATTGAGTAGGTTTGTGTGGATTGTGGTCAGGAGTGTGATCTTCGTGGTGGCCGCCAACAGTGCGGCTGTTAACGTGATCGTGTCGAGGCTGGCGCCCCGCCACACGATGTCGTCGCCGGGCAATCCAGCCCAACGTGCGGCAGGAAACGCGAAGCTCATACCCACTTCCTCCGCGGCGAGGATCGTTGCCAAATTGTACTTGTAGGTCCACTCCGTCGGGTTCGGTGCGAGCGTGGGCCATTCGTGGAACGATTGGTTCGGTTGAAAGATACCGAGCATGACCGAATTGTCGATGCTCGGTAGAGCCCGTTCGACACAATGCTCTAGACCTGGCCTGGTGGCGGGATCGGCGCTGTCTGGGTAATACCTCATTAGATGCCTTTCTGAAGTTGAAGCGAAGAGTCGACGAGATCATGCGCTCCGAAAGCATGCGACCGGCTTTTCAAGATCATGTCCTCGCGGAACCCCTCCCGGTGTCGCCACGAGTCAACCTGTTCGCTGAACCCAAGCGTGCCGCCGGGGTATCCTGCTGCGACCGCAGGAATAATGTTGCCGGTCACGTTGCCCTCGTTGTTGTAATAACCCGGCGTGCACTCCAGCACGGATTTCGCCAGGGCCGCACCACCCCGACGCAACTCGGCCATGTGGGCATCCCACGCCAACTCCGCCTCGCGTTTGACTTCCATCGACGTGACGCCCGAATCCACCAACGTCGTAATCAGCTCCACCACATGGCTGGCCTGAATGGTCATTCGGAAGGGAATGTTGAACGTCGGCGCGGACTGGCGACTGTTTCCGACCATGAACATATTCGGGAAGCCATGGGTGTAGAGACCGTGGAGCGAGTAGTACTCGTTGCGACCCAGCTTCTCATCAAGCGTGACACCATCGCGCCCGATGACGTTGTAGCGACCCGACTGCGACGGCGAGGTCGCGAACGACTCAAACCCTGTAGCATAGACGATGCAATCCACCTCATACGCCACACCATCAAAATGGATGGCATTCTCTGAGATACGATCCGGCCCGCGGCCATCGGTATCGACCAGGGTGACATTGGGTTGGTTGAACGCCTGCAGATACTCATCGCTGAAGCACGGCCGCTTACAGAACCGTCCGTAGTACGGCATGAGACCAGCGGCGGTCTTGGGATCCTCCACGATCTCCGCGATGCGATGGCGAATACGCTCCATCTGCTCGAAGTCGATCGCGTCCATCGCCTCGGCAACAGCCTCTGGCGTCATCCCCCTGGCGTCCGGGCGACCCCAGACCTCTTTCCACTGATCATCGATCAGATTACGATCTGGGCTCTTGCCCTCCAGCACGAGGTCGAAGTTCGTCTGACGATCCTTCTGCCACCCCTGCGGCAAGCTCGACCACCACTCGGGATCAGTCGCCCGATTACCCCGCGCATCAAGAATCGAAGGGGTGCGCTGGATCAACACCATTTCCTTAGCATCCGCCGCAACCCGAGGCACCACCTGAATGGCAGTGGCTCCGGTGCCAATCACGGCAACCCGCTTATCAGCCAGCCCGGTCATACCCCCGAGGTTGCTGCCTCCTGTGTACTCGTAATCCCAACGACTGGTGTGGAACGAATGTCCCTTGAACGTTTCGATCCCGGGAATGCCAGGAAGCTTAGGGCGGCTAAACATCACCCCGGATGCGAGCACCACAAACCGTGCAGTGATCTCATCCCCACGATCAGTGGCTACTTGCCAGAGCTCACTCTCCTCATCCCAGCGCATCTCCGTCATCCGCGTCTGGAACAGCGCATCTTTGTAGAGATCGAAATGATGCCCCATCTTGCGGGCATACCCGAAGATCTCGTCGGTACGCGCGTACCGCTCCGTGGGCATGTAACCCACCTCCTCGAGAAGCGGTAAGTAGATCGAGGACTCGATGTCGCAGCGCGCACCCGGATAACGGTTCCAGTACCACACACCACCAAAGTCGCCAGCGTCCTCGATGATCGCCAGTTCCAAGTCCCCCGCCTTGCGCAGCAACCCGCCCGTGGTCAAACCACCAAACCCGCCGCCCAAAATCAGGACGTCGACGTCACGCCGCACCCCTTCACGCTCCACATGCGGGGTGAACGGATCACGCAGATACTCCGAAGCAGTATCGAGCTTCACATACTGTGCGGTACCTTCGGCACGAAGCCGTTTGTCCCGCTCTTCCCGATATTTCTCGCGAAGCGAATCCCGCTCTTCCTCCGGCACAACGCCCTCATTTTCCGCATTCATTCAGAACCTCCGCTCCCTGTCGACTTCCCGTAGGACGAACCCGATACGAACAACCACGACATCGGACACGAACCTCAACGTCCGCACCGCCACTATCGTGGATTCTTATTCATAGACTAATGGTATCGTATCCAATGTGCAAAGGAACACTAGAAGAAAGAAGGCGAAGCATGAGGCAAGCAGTAATCGTCAGCACAGCGCGTACACCGATCGGCAAGGCTTACCGAGGCGCGTTCAACGACACCTCGGCACAGGAGCTCGCTGGACATGCGATCCGGGAAGCCGTAGCACGCGCACAGATCGACGGTGCTGAGGTCGAAGATGTCGTCCTCGGCTCCGCCATGCAAGAGGGCACAACCTCGATGAATATCGGAAGGCAAGCAGCACTCCGTGCCGGCCTCCCCGATACGGTGGCCGGGATGAGCATCGATCGCCAGTGCGCGTCGGGTCTCATGGCAATTGCCACGGCGGCGAAGCAGATCGTTGTAGATGGCATGCAGGTTGCCGTCGGTGGCGGCGTCGAATCGATTTCACTCGTGCAGAACGACAAGCAGAACTTCTACCGCGCACGCGATGGATGGCTGAACGAGAACCTACCTGGCATCTACCTGCCGATGCTCCACACCGCCGAAATCGTCGCAGAACGCTATGGCGTCAGCCGGGAGGCCCAGGATGCCTTCGCGCTGATGTCACAGGAGCGCACAGCAGCAGCTCAGGCATCCGGTCGATTCGATGATGAGATCGTTCCCTTCAGCACAACGAAAGTGGTAACGGACAAGGACACCGGCACCCAACAACGCGTCTCAGTGCTGCTCGAAAAGGATGAGGGAAACCGTCCCGGCACAACTGTAGAAGCGCTTTCCAGCCTAACCCCCGTGCTCCCAAATGGAACGGCATCGGCCGTTTCAAGCGTAACCGCCGGAAACTCCAGTCAGCTTTCTGATGGCGCGTCTGCTGCGGTGCTGATGGAGGCATCCGAAGCCGAGCGCCGTGGTCTCACGCCGCTGGGACTTTACAAGGGAATGGCAGTCGCCGGATGCAGTCCCGAGGAGATGGGTATAGGGCCCATTCCCGCAGTACGAAAGCTCTTGGAACGCCAGTCCCTCGAAATAGAGGATATCGGCCTTTGGGAGCTGAACGAGGCTTTTGCATCACAAGCCCTGTACTGCCGCGACGTACTTGGCATTGATCCTGACCTCCTCAACGTCAACGGAGGTGCAATCGCCTTCGGTCACCCCTACGGCATGTCAGGTGCACGGATGGTGGGGCATGCACTCCTGGAGGGACGGCGCCGCGGAGCGCGCCTGGTTGTCATCACAATGTGCGTCGGCGGCGGCATGGGAGCAGCGGGACTATTCGAGGTTGTGTCGTGACCGTTGTAGGACGGCGAAACTTTACGAACATCGATGAGATCAGCCGGGCTGTCGGTGAACATCTCGGCTTCTCACCCTGGACAACCATTACACAGCAGCGCATAGACGTTTTCGCCGAGGCGACCGGCGATCATCAATGGATCCACGTCGATCCAGTCCGCGCAGCATCTGGTCCCTTCGGATCTACAATCGCGCACGGGTATCTGACGCTGTCGCTCGTTTCCATGTTCATTGAACAGGTCGTTGATATCAGCGACTCGATAACCCGGATCAACTACGGTGCAGAGCGAACCCGCTTTCCCGCACCCGTCCAGGTTGGTTCCCGTCTACGCGGAGGCGTCGAAATCGTCGCCCTAGAGCCGACGAATCATGGTCAACGCCTCCGGGCTCGAGTCACGGTGGAGATCGAAGGACAAGACAAACCCGCCTGCGTCACGGAAAACGTGATCCTCTTGCTTCTTTGACCCCCGGGCAGGGTCAGTGGGATTCGGGACAATTACGATCAACGGGCCACATCAATGTTGCGCCTTGAAGCCGCAAGATCCTCTGACGCGCGGCCCAACCACTTGCAACTCAAGCGTCTGCGTCTTAGGGTTTGAACCGTCGTCCCGCCCACCGTCTCTGGACCTGTCTCCAGCAGCTCTCGCGGCCACGCGCTCGGGTGCCAGCGGGTGTGATCTCGCGTCGGTCGGATACGTCCAGGAGGGGTACTGTATCGCGGGCAAGGCCGATCGTACCCTCTCACCGACGCCCCGGACAGGGGAGTTTGTCTCAAAGACGGAGTCCGAGTCCGCGCCGTAGCGCACTCGTATTGTGGTGCGTCGGCCTGCCGACCCGGATAAGTTCAACGGCGCATTGATCGTCCATTGGACCTGCGTCAGCCCCTCGGCTACGACGTCATCGACGAACCTGAGGGCATAGCCGGCGGATTCGCCTTCGTTAGTGTTCAAGGCGCCGGGCTTGAGGGCTTCCCCGGCGCGAGCGGCGGCCTGAAGGCCTGGATCCCGGGCGATACGGCCCCATGCAGATGCCGGTCGACTCCTATGCGGCCGATATGTCCTCGCAAGCTGCTGTGGCTTTCAGGGCCGGAAGCGCTCGCGAGGGCGTCGAACCCGTGGACGGCCTCAAGGTCCCCTACCGCGTCGCCGAGGGGGCCTCGCAATCCGGCCTTGCGTCTGTGGCGTGGAATTTGAGCGTCGTGGCGACGTACAACAAGCCAGCGAGCGTCCGGAGGGAGCCTCATGCGGGTATCCAGCAGCCGAGGCCTGAGCTCACCAGTCGTGTTCAACACTTCGCGGGACCCCCACAAGCCCACCGACAAAGTCTGGAACCACGGCCGACGCCCAACCAGGGCACCAGCCCCCGGAAAAGGCTGGGCACGTCCCGAACACTGGATATCACTCAAAATGACACGTTCCAGGTCAGGATGTGCGGACTACATGGATACTCCCCCGTCGATTGGCAGCACGACTCCTGTAATGTAAGCGGCCTCCTCTGAAGCGAGGAAGCCGACTCCGGTGGCGATCTCGTGCGGGTCCGCGAACCGTCGGATTGGGATCATCTCGGTAAGTTCAGTAAGCCTCGCTTCGGGGATGGACGAGATCATTCTGGTCTGCGCATTGGGTGAGATCGCGTTGACAGTGATCCCGAAGCTAGCGAGTTCCTTCGCCGCGGTCTTGGTGAATCCAATGATCCCTGCCTTCGCAGCGGCGTAGTTGGCTTGGCCGAAGTTTCCGTGCATGCCCGAATAGGAGGTGACGTTCACTATCCGCCCGAAGCCCTGCGCGCGCATCGGCTTGATGGCCGCGCGTGTGAGACGGAAAGTGCCGGTGAGGTGGACGTCCAGCACGCTTTGCCAGTCGTCGTCGGTCATCTTCCACAGCACCCCGTCACGAAGAATGCCAGCGTTGTTGACCAAGATATCCAGCGAGCCAGCCTCCTCGATGACCTGGTCGATGACCTCACCGACTGAGGGCGAAGACACATCGACTATGAGCGAACGCGCCCCCAGACGCTCTGCGGCGATAGCCGTCTCCCCGGGGTCGAAGTCGGCAATGTACACGGTTGCGCCGCCCTCAGTGAGGAGTCGGGCGATTTCATATCCGATGCCGCGCGCGGCCCCAGTCACGACGGCGGTCTTGCCTCGAAAGTCAAACGAAAGGGTCACGCTAATCTCCTCACGGATAGGTTTTGCATTATTTCTATGAATGTTGCCTAGTGCTTGGACGTTGCGTTGCTAACGGATCGCAAGTGCGTTTGCCGTGGAGCCAGCACCGCCGGGGGCGTATAGCGGAGCGCTCACCAGCATGCATGTAGCTCGGCCGTCGTCGTGGCTTCGTGCGGCCAACTCCTCAAGCCACCAAAGCTCGCCGATTGCCATGCCGAAGTGGCCGAGAAGGGCTCGGTGAAGTATGCCGAACGGTGACTCCGGGCTCGAGTTCCCCATGGGGAAAACCTCAACGCAGGGTGTGTCGCTCACGACTGCACTGCAGTGGATATTCCAGAGGTATCGCGCCATCTCCTCCGTGTGTTCGAGTCCTGCCGCCATCATGTTCGCGCGATCCGAGACACGCTGACGCTCGTGCGGCTCCAACCTTGCGTACCACGCCGCAAACCCGGTACGCAATAGGATGATGTCCCCGGGCATGAACTCCACTCCAGCTCGTTGCCGCGCTCTCTCGAGATCGGCGACGGAGAATGCGTGCGGGGTTGCCGGATCGTATGGTTCCCCGTTGAGCTCGGCGTCCCTCTGGAGATCAAGAAGTACACCTCGCCCAACGATTCCTCGCCGAGCCCAACTCGCGATCGAGTTACGTCCGTTCAGGACTTCATCGAGGGTTGCTCCGTTGTAATAGACGCCAGGGTACGCTGCCACATGACTGAGGGCGTCCCATTGGCTGCTGGACTGCGGGTTTAGCGCCGAGTAGGATTCGTCAATGCTGCCGTTGTCGGTGACCACGATATCCCTGGTGTAACGGGGCCGACCGTACAAGGGCGGGTCAAAAAAATCGAGCGGCGCATCGAGCCGGATGACTTCACCGCTGACAATCGATTGGGCAGCCTGAAGTGTTGTCGCCGGGCCGTGCAGATTCAGCAGTCCGTCCTCGTCCGACGGCCCGAATATCCCCCAGGATGATCCGATTCCGAAGTCGGTTTTTGGTAGCTCGTCATAGTCCGGGAGGTCCGGCCTTTCGCTGCTCATGTCGTAACTCATTCGTCTCTTGGCTCCCGTTCTCAACTTTCCTAATGGTGAAATAAGCGAAAGAGCATCAAATTTGAAGTCGTTCTCCGACTCCAAGGCGGATGGTTCTCGTGCACTACGGCGACATTGTCAAAGCCACGGCCTCGCTATGATCCTGGTCGTTGAAGGTCCAGCTCGACGCCAGCTGATCCTTTGCTATCATGTTTCGATGAAGCTCCGACGCCCCGCCGGCGATCCGGTAACTGCGGGCAAGTCCAAAGAGCCAAGGTAGACCACTTTCCTCGTCGAATCCCGTGCCCCCGCACACTTGGATTGCTTCATCACAAACGAAGGAAGCCGCCTCACTAGCGGCGAGCTTGGCCATGCTCGACTCAATGCGCGAAGGGTTGCCGTCGACGGCATTGGCGGCGGCTTTCATCATGAGCAGCCGCGCTGACTCAATTCGCATTTCCATATCGGCGAATTTCCACCGCAGTCCCTGCTGGTCCCACAACGGCCCGCCGAATTGGTGGCGACTTACGACATACTCTTGCGCACG
Organism: Paenarthrobacter sp. 10L420; assembly: GCF_056395385.1. Taxonomy (NCBI): domain Bacteria; kingdom Bacillati; phylum Actinomycetota; class Actinomycetes; order Micrococcales; family Micrococcaceae; genus Paenarthrobacter; species Paenarthrobacter sp. 10L420. Next base: position 12,022 of record NZ_JBFTJK010000039.1, read on the forward strand.
AGTCCGTGCACACTCGGCGATTCCGAGACTCTTGGCAACGGCACCAAGACGCTCCATGTTGTAAGTCAGGATGAGGTCCTTGAACCCGTTTTCCAAAGGCAGAATGTTCTCCGCGGGAACGCGACAGTTTTCGAATCGCAGTTCCGCCCAGGTGGAACCAGACATAAAGGTTCTGACGGGTCCTGTTACCAGACCAGGCGACCCCTTCTCAACAATTACCGCCCCAATATCGCTCAGTTTCGGGCCAAAACGGACATAGACTAGAAACACGTCAGCTGCATTGGCGCCGGCAGAGAAAACCTTGACTCCGTTAAGGAGGACCTCGGAGCCTTCGACTCGGCCGCTAGTCTTCAAGCCTGTCAGTTCGGAGCCTGCGTCAGGCTCGGTAAGTGCAATCGAAAGGCGAAGCTCTCCATTCAGCATTCTGGGGATATATTTCTCCTGCTGGGCCGCACTCCCATGTTTTGTGAGGATGCTCAGTGGACCCACGTCGAACACATTCATAGCCGCAGCTGTAGTCGGGCATACGCTCCCGATCGCGTCGAGCACCAACAGCGCGTCAAACTCCGAGCGTCCGCCGCCGCCGACCACTTTTGGTGCGCAAAGCCCAAGCAGCCCCGCATCTCGCAGAGCGGCGATGTTCTCGGCGGGGTACTCCTTAGTACGGTGCCATTGCATGGCTTTCGCTTTAAACTTGTCGAGCGCCAAAGTGCGACTGGCGGCGATAAGGTCTACTTGGTCCTCGCTCAGGCCGAACATTTCTATATTTCCCTTTCTAGAAGCAATAAATTGTCGTAGAGCACGCCATACGCAATATCGATTGGCCCTCTGCAGCAAACCCGACTGGGATCGAACGCCATCCTTTGCCACATTAAGGGCAAATTCGCTCGAAACTGCACCTAGTCCCGCCTTCGGCGATGCGTAGGCACCGGCATTTATTTCATCAGCGAGACTTAGATCGACGACGCAGACGACGGCATCTTGCGCAACATTTCAAAATGTAATCAACCGCTCGAACGGCACCTGGCGGCAAAGGACGTGCTCAGCGAATCACTCATGACTACTGTTCCCGTGAACAGGCCGAGAGCTACCGAGCCAGTCGTCCAGCAACGCGGGCGCAATCTGAACGGCGTGTTGCGGACCTACCAAAAGGTGGCTCATCGCGACCCGCGCGTTTGCATTAAGGCGAGCGAAAATTCCGTCCTTCGCAATGACGTCTGACCCCGCCCACAACGATGCCGTTGCAATGATGTCGTCAAGCGACCGATAGAGGTGAAGTGCTGCTTGCTCGATGAGCGCAGTGTGCAGCTCACTTAAACGGTGTTCCGCAGCCGCCTCCCACAGGTTCTTATAGGAGTCCAGAATGAATGCGCGCGACGCTTGGTACAGCGAAGCAACACGAACAAACTCGGCCTGAAAGAGCGGATAGTTGTCCAGGGAAGGCACCACTCCGCGACGTCGTCCCTGAGCGGACTTCGCCATCTCCTCGATCGCTCGCTTCGCTAGACCGAGCCCCGTACCGACGTGGTGCAGGGTCGTGACCCCTGTAAACCCCTGGGTGAACACTGGGTCGTCAGGAAAGTCCGTTCCGTCGTGGATTGCCATCCACTTTTCCTCGATTACGTGTTCCTTCACTAGATACGACCCCGAGCCTGATCCGGCGAGACCAGACGGGTCCCAATCGTGCTTCCACTCGACGTGTTCAGGGTCCACCCAAATGAAGACGACATTCGGCTCCCCGTCCTCACCTATGAGCATCTCGTCGTTCTCAGTGAGCAGGGCTACCCGGCTGACCACTCGCGTCGCATGCTGCGAGCCGGATCCGAAAAACCTCTGGGGCGCTTTGACCAGATAGCCCCCCTCAACTGGCTTTGCAGTGCCGAAGGGTCCTTGCGGAGCACCCGAGCCGCAGGCGACGCCGTCTGCTTTAGGGCCGATCAGCTCACGCAATGCTTCAGCCGGCAGGAGCATTCCAATGAACAGGGTGCCTGTCTGGTGGTTACCGTAAACCCAACCAGCAGAGGCGTCCTGACGCGAGATCTCCTCCGCGATCTGAATATAGGTAACGGCGTCCACGCCCGCCCCTCCGAGGTGTTTTGGCAGCAACACGCCATACAGACCGGCGTCCTTCCACGCCTGAACGACCTTTGAGGTGATGACCTTGTCTTGGTCGGCCTGCGGGACTTCAGACTCTACTAGCGGCGCCAGCGAACGTGCTACGTCAACCCACCGCTGCGCTTCTTCTGACGTGTGAGTAGTGTCACAGATCGGGGTGTCAATTACTGACTCCATAATGTTGACCTCCGTAGGGTGAGATTTCGAGTCGTGATCGGATGCAAGGGTACTCGGTTGCTGTCCCGGCCGGCTTAGGCGTACGGTGGCGGGAGCCGTGAGGAGTCCTCAAGCCGCGTGACAGCACAGCCAATGCCGGTCGTCTAAATTTGAGCGCCGACGGCAATGCATTCATACCGCGGCATCCGACGCATTATACCGCACCGCGAGCTCGCCCCATTCACGGTACCGGATTGTCTCCTGGACGGTCTTGGCGGTGTCCGAATAGTCCGCGTCCACCATTCCGGTTTGCTTGAGTTCCGTGAGCGTCTTGATAGCTGCCTCGTATATTGCGTACGAGACAGGGACCGGGTCAAGAAGAATCTTCACACCGCTCTTTTCAGCGAGTTTGCGCTCTTCGCGCGTGGCGCTGCCGAAGCGGATGGGCACCATCATCACCGGCACTCCGCACGATGCCTCTACAGCTTCGGCGGCATCCTCCCATTCGATATGTGTTGGCTTGATCACATCGGCCCCGGCCTCAGCGAATAGCCGCATGCGCAACAGTGCCTCGTCCTTCGATATCAGGGCACTATCAGTCCTCGCCACGATGACCGTGTTTGGATCCCGGCGCGCCTCGACCGCGGCGCGAACACGTTGGACCGCCGCATCGCGTGTCAAGTGGTG
>NZ_JBFTJK010000040.1:0-13460 GCF_056395385.1 Paenarthrobacter sp. 10L420
GCGCCAACCGAAGGCTCTCCTCCCAACTGCCCAGGACCTTGCCCTCCACATTGGCAAGCGTCACACTCCCACGCATATTGGTAGCGAACGTCGCCAACTTCAACCGATTCTCATCATTCAAAACCGGTGTTGACCACTTGTCCACACGAACATCCACCGCCTCCGAAGGCACGCTCAACATCTCTTCCGTCCTCGCTGACAAGACTCCACCTCGACTTAACTCATCGTGCGCAGCGCCCGAAACAACCCAGACAGCCACACAGCCCAATATTTATGAATACGATACCATAGCAGCATTGAATACGATACGTGAACGAGGGGCCTCATAGAAGGCCTGTGCGTAGCTGCAGTCGTTGCCTAGTAGGAAATCTCCGGGATGGCTTTCAATGGATTCGATTCCAACTTGTTTGCATCCGATTTCATAGTTGACTTTCCGAGTCCGCTCCAACCGTTCACCAAAGAGCCTGTTACCAGCACGATTGCTGACTATTTCAAAGAATCTGCTCTTAAGGTCAAGTGGCACCTCGTCGGCCGTGACGCTATTTACTCCGAGCACGTGGGCCTCCCGGCCGACCATGTAATGCTGCACCACGTCTTGGACCCGTAAATCGTACTGACCTCGGATGCCACCGCCACGGCGAGGTTCCGGTTCGAGAGCCACCACTGTTCCCGGCCGGGCCACCGGTGAAATATATGCACAATTTTGGCGCGTACCACGAGACGTACATCCGCCGGGAAGACGGTGATTGGTATATCACGACCTTCAGCTGGATACCCGCCGATAAGCCGGATGTGAAGGTGAGCCCGATGCCGAAGATGGGCGTTGGTTCACCCTGGAACCGCTTCGAACTGACCGACGTAGGGATAGCAGCGGAGTATGTCCGCGACCTGAGCGAACTCGTGAAGGCCGCCAACTCATCGACGTCACCGGCACAAGCAAAGTATCAACGCACCCCATCTCAGCAATGGTTCTAGGAATTGCTGAAGGAGTATGGGAAAAGACAGACGCATTCTTGCGTGAGCGCATGGTCCGAAACGAGCCACTTGCGTGGTGCCGGCTCTTCAGCACAAGCTCGTGCGCATGAAACAGAACATCGAAGCAGGACGAACGATGCTTTACGACGCAACACAACTCGTCGACGCCGGCCAAGGCGACGCCGTCGTGGACCACCGTCTGAAGCCCTTCCTAACCGAAATGGCCGTCGACATCGCGACTACATGTATGACTCTGCATGGCGGACGCGGCTACCAGCGCTCAGAAGGCATTGAGATCTATCCGCGTAACGCAGCCGGGCTCCTGATCGGGGAATGTACCCCAGACATGCACTACTCAACGGTCGCGAACCTCCTTCAGATTCCAAGCGCACTGCCCGGGTCACCGTAAGCCAGACCTCACTGCTTAGCAGTGGGAGTAACTCATCCGGGCTGTACAAAATCCAGGGAGAAGGACTGTTAGCGTCTACCCCGCTCGCGATGAGCCTCGCCGATCAGCTGTTTGCCATCGAGCAGATCAAGCCAGTCCAGAACAAGTACGCTTCCGGTGCAGACCAGAAGAAATGGGATGACCTTGCTTCGGTATTCGCACCCATCCGGCGTCCACGTCTCTTCGGCCAGGTACCGATCACACGCCTGCTGAGCGTGTTCACCGCCGATTCGTCTTTGGCCTTCCGGTGAGTGGCGATCAGCGCATTATTTGGCAAGTCGATTCTGGGACACCTCCCATGGCAAAAACGCCCCCACATGCGCGGCGAGCCACACATCCAGGCCCATGTCCCTAAACCGGCAGAACTCGCATGGCCTCACGACCGCCGCGAAATCGGTCATATGGTTTTCGGTCCAAACCTTGGTCCGGCCGTCCGGGAAGAGGCCCGCCAGCTCGCCATCCGACATCGCATCAAGGCGTAGCGGCGTAACGCGGCGCCCTTGATGGCCTTCTGCGCCGTTGACACGTCCTGGTGGGAGCAGCCAACCGCCTCAACGATCTGCCGTATGTCAGCGGTGGTCGAAAAGTGAGCCATTTCGCGGGCGGCGGTATTCAGCGGTCGTTGCACCGGTTCAAGGTTGTAGCGCGGGTGAAGACATCCTAGCCAGGTGCTCCATGGGACTCTCCAACCCAAGACTTCGCGTGGCCGATGGTTGAGTGCAGCGGCGACCCTGATGAGGCGTTCGGGGCTGTGGACGCCCAGATCTGCTCCTTTCGGGAACTACTGGGGAGTAGGCCATTCTGGTCTCGTTCGAGCCGTGCAGCGGAGGGCTCGGTGCGTCAAAGAAGTACACCGGGATAAGTGACTGAGGGCTACTGAGGTGCCATGCGGAGCGCTCCGTCCATACGCACCGTTTCGCCGTTGATGTAGTCGTGCTCGGCGAGCATCATGACGAGTTGCGCAAACTCGTCGGGTCGCGCGAGCCGCTGGGGGAAGGGAACTCCGGCGGCGAGCCGCGCCCTGTAGTCGTCAGCCACGGTAGCCAGCATCGGAGTGTCTACTATGCCGGGGGCAATCGTGTTCACCCGGATTCCGGACCGTGCAAGGTCTCGAGCGGCCACGATTGTCATCGCGGCGACTCCACCCTTCGATGCTGAGTATGCGATCTGTCCAATTTGGCCTTCGAACGCCGCAACGGACGCGGTGTTGACGATGAGGCCGCGCTGGCCGTTTTCATCCGCAGATTTTTCGCACATTTTCTCGGCAGCGAGGCGCATCACATTGAATGTGCCAACGAGGTTAATGTCGATTGTTCGCTGAAACGTCGCTAGATCGTGGGTGCCTTTAGATGACAGGATCCGACGAGCCGGTCCGATCCCCGCGCAATTGACAGCAAGGCGAAGAACGCCATTTCCGACAGTATCGAGCGCCGCCCTCACCTCATCCTCGTTCGTAACGTCCGCGGCTACGTATGTCAGTCGATCCTTGCTAGGAGCCTGTTCGATAGCGGAAGGCAAATCAATGCCTACCACAGTGGCGCCTCTTGCGAGGAGAGCATTCACAGTTGCCGCGCCCAGTCCGGATGCAGCTCCCGTCACAAGCACCGTTGCGTCTTTTAGTTCCACGATTCTCCTTCGACTTAAATCATCAATCACATGTGTTGGGCATCTGCGACAGACTCCCGGTGCTCAGTTCACGTCAAGCTACGGGAGGTGTTCGATTCCTGTTCGCGGAATAGCGCAATCATCTCGGCCGCGCCGGCGCGGAAATCGGTCTGCGGTATCACGCCCAGATCGCGTTGTGCCGCACTGCCGTCGATGAGCGCCGTTTCCCAATCTCCGGAAGTGGATTCGTGGGAAATATGCGCACCAGGAACCAACTCTTGAAGTGTGTGAATCACATCACCCCAGGTGATCGTCTCCACTACCGGGGCGTTGTAGAGCGACAGCGGTGTGGAGGGGCCGACCATGGCCGCCACAAAGGCGCGGGCCATGTCAGCGTTGTAGATCAGCTGGATCCGACTCGACAAATTCTTGGTCTGGTTCAATACGGCGGGACGGCCCAGTGCCACATCACGGATCATTGAGTTGAATCCCCCCATGCCGCCCGTGTAGCGGCCCATCCCGTATGCGAGAACAGGTCGGATACCTACGACATCCAGGCCGAAGAGATCCCGATAGGCGTCAGCGGTTATTTCAACAGTCCTCTTGCTGGCGGCGTACAGATGCATTGGTGACGTGGGTGAGTCCTCCGTTGCCAGCGAGTCTCCATACATCCCCTGCGGCCCCAAGACGGAGACCGTACTGGCATAACAAACACGCTCCATGTCCAGGGCTACAGCTGTATCTAGAACATTTCCAGAACCAACAATATTCACGTGGATTGTTCGCATCGGATTCGCATTGGACTCAACCGCCAGGTATGCCGCCAGATGAAGCACTCGAGTGACATTCTCGCGTCGAGCGAGTTTCATCAAGAAGGAGAGATCAGTAATGTCACCCTCCACTACCACAACGTCGTCAATGACATCCGCGATATTGGCTATGTTGACTTTGAAGTCCAGCGCGACCACCCGATGGCCTAGTCCTACAAGCTGTCGCACGACTTCCGCACCGATCTGCCCAGTGCCACCCGTGACGAGAATACTGTCCGTCAACTAAAGACTCCCTTGTTGTATGCAGGAACTGCCGCTCGGCAGTACCCCGTCAATTCGGTGCTTCGTTCAACCTCTTAGTCCCGTCCAGCCAAGACCGGTTTGCCGCGCGTATGAACCGTCGCCTCGCCTGGGTCCACTCGATATGTGCTTGATACTGCGATGGACTGTGTGTCATTCGCTCAATTTCGTAAAGAGCCGTTCACCATTGAGAGTTCTTATCGAGGCGATTAGTAGCCTGACTCAGGCGCCGCACCATTGAGCGTCTGTGGGATGACCAACACGCTACCCTGTCTTGAATACGATGTCAATCACTCAGAAACCTGCACCCGTGGGTTTCTTAGACGGCGAACACTGAAGGCAACCGGGACTTTGAATACGATGTCAGTCAAAGCGCTAGTCGTTAGATGGTCTCGCATAATCAGGGCTGATCGAACACGAAAGTGTAGGTCGCATCCTGATTTGGCCAACCGTGACAAACGACGTCGTGATGTCGTGCGTGAGGTGGCCGGGGAAGTCGGGCACGAATCAGCCACAAACTTGACAGGTGCGAACATTGCGCGGAGTCGGAGGACCGGCTTTTCGATGGGCACGCAGATCGAAAAGCCGGTGATCAGTCTGAGGGACGTCAGTAGTTCATTTTGCATGTCCAGCTTGTATTTGGCCCCGGTGCGGCAAGATAGCAGCAGGAGCTGCCCTGGTCCCCTTGCCGGAGGTGCGGCACCGAGGCTGTTGTTTACTCCGGCGCAGAAGCTTGATCATTTGGACGCGTACGAGGCTGCCTGCGAACGCGATCAGGGAGGGACCTACCTGCGGGAGCAGGGCCTGTAATCATCTCTGATCCCAGAGTGGCCCCGACTGCGCGAGCAGGGGTCCTCAAGGGCAAGAAGCCCACCGAGAAAGTGCAAGCTTACCGCGCAGCAAGCCAAAATCGCCCGTACAACACGCCGGCGTGGGTGAGCGAACGCAAGCTGCCCCGGACTGAACCGCGTTGACAATCATGGAAAAAAGTACGGCAGCTCTTGGAAGACATCTCCGAGGAGGAGGAGCAGCAGCCCTGGTTCAACAAGCGCTAGTAGGTACCCGCGTAACCCGACATTTGCCGGTATCGCTACCCGTGCAGCCCAGGCCTGACTGGAGTCGCGCGCCACGGTGCCACCCGCCGTCAATCTGCCCCGGCTCCCGCACTCGCAAATACTTCGATCGCTACACGATCGATATCCCCTCCCGTATATCGTCGGCATCCACGGCCTGCCGCAGATGGTCCATGCCGAACACAGGACGTCGACGACGTCCGAGACCGTCGCTGCGTTGCTGGCCGACATGGAAGTCACTCTCTCGCACTCAAGTCCGCGAGCCAGCATTGATAGCCCGTACGGGGGCGTAGTTCAAGACCCTCAGATACGCCCGGCCTTCCCGGAGCGGTTCTGCTCCCTCCGCGACGCCCGGGAATTCATAGCCGGCTTTGTGGACTGGTGAAGGGCCTGCGCACCGCCGCAGATGGCACTACGGCATCGCTTTCGGCAAGGCCGTAGAAAGGACGGAAAATATGACGCCCGCGCGGCGAAGGACCAGGACGCTAGCCAAAACGACGGTCCCAAACTCCTCGCCCGATGCCGGTGGACCAACCGGCCCTCCGAAAACCAGAAGCGGAACAAGCAGCCTAACGCCCACCGAACGCAAATCCGTGACAAATATCGCCCCGGAGAGCAAGCCAGCAAGCCCTTTCTCGCGACGATTCTTGAATACGTACGCCATTAGACACCGAGGAACACTGTGTTGGGCAGGTTTCGACGCTAGTATCTGTGTTGTGACCATTACAAGTGAAAAAGCCATATTAACGAGCAGAGACATCGCGCGGCTGAGCGGCGTGTCGCAAAGTACAGTGTCGCGCGTCCTGAGCGGGCACCCGAATGTCTCGGCGAAGACCCGTGCCGCGGTCACGGAGGTCCTTAATCAAACTGGGTTTGTGCCTAACGCCTCTGCTCGAGCAATGCGTACCCAACGCTCAAGGTCGATCGGGGTCGTCGTGGCTACGCCGGTCAACTTGTACTCCCTGGAAGTGATGGGGCAGGTGCACGAACACGTGTCCAGTCACGGACTCCGTTTGAGTGTATGGCTCGCCAATGCTGACGGTAGCGCCCCGGATGCCTTGCAGGCGCTGCGCGAGCGGTCCGTCGACGGCCTGATCTACACCACAGCAGTCGATAACATGCCGGAGCTTGAGGCCGATATAGATGCCGGTGCACCGATCGTGCTCATGGGGCGCACGATCCGCGGCGTGGCAACGGACACGGTGGCCGGAGCGAACGTCCAAGGCGGCGGCCGGGTAGCTGACTACCTGATCCAGAATGGTCGTCGTAATATCGCGTGGGTAGGGGGTCGAGCGTTCAGCCCAGGGCGTGAAATCGAGCAAGGTTTCCGGAAGCGTCTAGCGAGCCTCGGCTCCCCCATAGACGAAAGTCGCGTCTTCTACGGAGACCTTTTCTACGCTTCCGGCGAGGATGCAGTCGAGCACCTTTGGAATAGCAAGCGCAAACCCGACGCGATCTTCTGCGTCAATGATCTCGTCGCCTACGGCGTACTCGACGCCGCTCGCAAGGCTGGCATACGTGTTCCGGAGGACCTCTGGGTGATCGGGTACAACGACATCCCGATCTCGGGCTGGGCTGCGTACGACCTAACCACGGTATATCAGCCGATTACAGACATGGCGCGGATAAGCGTAGAGCTACTCCTGCAGCGGATTGAGGGAACACAAGGGCCTTCTCCACAGCGGCGACGGCTCGAGGGGAAGCTCATCGTTCGAGGCTCCACCGCCCACGTGCCAGCCGAGTCGCAGTAGATGTGAGGCGTGCGCGAGCAGCAGCCCTCGTCGACTGACCTACCGGAAGTCAGAGCGCTGTGGTGCACCGGTCGGGTCAATTACTCGTGTCAATGCACAGCGGCGATACTCTCATGCAGTCTTGGCTAATGCGAACGTTCGCTAAATCGCTTGGAGCAGGCTCGGGAATGCGTGCGCGCCCAGACTGCTCAAGGCTGCCGTGACACGGTCCAAACCGGCGAACGTCGTCTGGGCCGAGACGCGTCGCGTGGATCAACTCTGTGGAGCATCGACGCCAGGGCAAGCGACTGCTCATGGCTTTGACACCCGCAGGGGGTGTCGTTCAAGCGGGTTTGTCGTTCAAGATCACGGGGTTCACCTCGACCAACAGGTCTCGTCGAACGATCCGGTCATACGGGTTGGCAGCCGCTAGAGGGTTGGAGATTTGCCGCTTGCGCAGACGGCATCGAAGCCTGTTTCTTCGACGAGCGACATGGCTGTTCCCGTTCGTCTTCGTAGACTACGGCAACGGGGATTGCAACGCGATCGGAATGACCCCCTGGAGTCGCCTTGGAGGCAAACGAGCCAGACGAGATGGCGTTCCCAGCCTTCGTTATCGGCTGGCTGAACTGGGTGCTGACCTAATCGCTCTCTCCACCTATCCGTCGTCCAGTGCCGCGATGTTGCCGTCGCCGCGATGTTGCCGTCGCGATGCGGGTAGTAGTTTGAAATGTCGATGATCACGGCACGTTCGGGAGCATGCTGGACGAGGATCTTGATGTCCAGTATGCGACCAAACGGCACCGATGTGATGCAGCACAAGCTGCTGCATCCGCAGAGCATGGAAGCCGAGTCGAGGTGAGGGGCCAACCATCTATTAGGGCGGACCCCTTACACATCGACGAAACCCCTCTGCCTGTACCGATACGAGACACTGGGTTCTCTTCCATTGGACGTCCACTGCGCTGCCTGCGTGGCGAATGCCGGGCGCGTCCCGGTTCCAAAATTTCTAGCCGAAGCCGCACGGCGCGGGCCAGGAAACCGCACATGTGTCCTCAGCGGACAAGTAGTCCGGCACAAGAAACAACGGGACGGTTCGGGTCAAATAAGCTTCGCTCGCTGCTCTATTGCGTCCGAGGAAGGTCCGAGGGCCGAACAACATTGAGTGCGAATGTTGTGAAGGCGTCTTCGACCTCTGAGCGTTCCAATCGACCTCCGTCACGGAACCACCGAGCGATTGAGAACAACGAATCGCAAATGAACTGCTGCGCCATTCTTGCGTCGGCTTCATAGAACACGCCGCTGCTCGTGCCGCGCTGAATTACCGCTGTCCAGCGGTTGCGGAAGTCCTCTTCCAGTCCCTTCAGCCGCTTCGACGCCCCGAGAGTGAGACTTGCTCGTTCGCTCTGAAACATGATTGCTGCCGCTGCATAATCACGCAGACTGTCAAGGGATGCCCTTATGAGCGATTGCAGTTGCTGGTCTGCAGAACTGGAATCCTCAATCCGCTCGTCGAAGCGTTTCAGCAGAACCTCGAGAAACCCGACCAACAACCGCTCTATGACCTGCTCACGAGTCTCGGCCCAGGCACGTGCCTCGAATGCGTTCAGGCCCAGCAATTCGGCCACCTCTTCGGCGAGTTTCGCCGAAGAGTCATCCGCTGCGGTTGCACCCGCACCATTCCCTGGCGACGGGTCCGGCAGATGCACCTGCCCAAAGCGACCACGCAGGAACGTCATTGGCAACTCGTCGGACTCAACGTTGAGGTCAATTACTCTGCCGACCACGATCTCGTGATCGCCCGAGTCGAAGACCTGCTCGATCTTGCAGTCGACCCATGCGGTGACGCCGCTCAAAATGGGGGATCCGGTCGGGGCCGGCCTCCAGTCAGCACCCTCGAACTTCTTCCCATCGCGGGCGGAGAACTGACGACTCAGTTCTCCTTGGCTGGCACCTAACACGTTCACGCAGAAATAGCCTGATGATTGGATCTTTGGCCAGCTGGTTGATGACTTGGCGGGCATGAACGACACCAAGGGCGGGTCGAGGCTCAGAGAGTTAAAGGTGCCCACAACCATGCCCACAGGCCCACTACCGGCCACGTCGGCGGTAACGATGGATACCCCGGTTGGATAGTGACCGAGGACGTTCCTAAAGAGATCTCCGGCGATTGCCGGCGCTTCGTTTCCCATGAGATACCTTTCGTCGTGAAGCGATTCGAATAACGCTTCGGAGGACTAACTAGTTGGCGATAACTGGCTAGATACTTGCGCCCTCACGAACGCACCGATCTCGTCCAGTGCCTGCTGCCCTTGGGGCAGGAACGATGAGAACAGAGGCCAGACGTGCACCATGTCGGCGTACTCTTTGTAGTCGACATGCACGCCTTCGCGGCGGAGCTTGGCGGTCAGGTTGCGCGAGTCGTCCCGAAGGACTTCCGCGCTTCCCACGAGCAATAGCGTAGGCGGCAGCCAACCAAGGTCCGCCAGCATGGGAAACGCTGCCGGAGCCTCCTCAGGTCCTCTACCGTCAAGGTAGAGTCCCGCGTTTCGACGGGTACCCGTTTGCGCGCAGATCGGATCGATGCTCGCAAGCTCTTCGTAGCTGGCATTCGTGACCGTTAAATCGACGAGTGACGACACCAGCACGACGCACGAGGGAACGGGCGTCCCCACGCGATGTAGTTCTACGAGTGAACTGAGCGCCAGTCCCCCACCCGCGGAGTCTCCTATCACGAAGCATGACTGCGGCCCGACCTCATCGATGGCGGCTGCAAGCACTCGGCGCGCATCCTCGACGGCTGCTGGGAAAGGGTGCTCCGGAGCGAGGCGGTACTCGACCACGAAGACCCGCGCGTCCGTCGCCCGGGACACCTCCGCGGCAAACGCACAGTACCCCTTCGCCGAACCCATGACGTACCCGCCTCCGTGCAGCATGACACCAGTCCGACGCTCTGAAGCGCCTGCCGCTTGAACCCAGTACCCGTCTACGCCGCCATAGGTCGCTGCGGTAATGGAGGCTTCATGTCGGATGGGTAGCTGAGCGAGGACCGATTCAAATCCCTCGCGCTGTTGTTCCAAGCTCCCCCCACGCTCAGCAGGAAACCCCTCGCGGAACATCGCCACTACCCGATCGACCAGAACGGCGGTGTCGACTTCGGCAGGTTCTGCAACTTCCTGCGCGTGTTCTGGAGCATTCGAATACCAGTACACCGGCTCGGCGATGACCACGGGCTGCTCGAGATCGTCAAGTGTTACGACAATCCTCAGCGTCACGCGTGTGCCGTCGCCCTTGTTGGTCGCGTCGAGCATCGAAGCGTGAAGGCGTAGCCGCGAATTGACCGGGATCGGCCGCGTGATTCGCACGCGTTCACTGCCGTAGATCAGCGCAAGGGTGACGTCCTCCACCTTGAAGATTCGGTCAATCAGGCGCGGGATCATTGACAAGACCAGGTCGGCGTGCACGAGCGTTCCGCCGAACTTGCTATTTTTCGCTCGGACGGGATCGGTGTGTATCCAGTCGTCGCTGCCGGTCAAGGCAGCAAATTCATCAATCATTGCCTGCGTTATGACGGGTCCATCGGCGCTTCCGAGGTCATTGCCGACCTGCGATGCGAACTCGTCAATGCTGGCGAACACTCGAGGGCTCATACACTCTCCTTGCTCGGTGCGTAAATGACTTTTTGTTCCTGGAGCGCCTGAGCTTCTTCAGGAGCAAACCCGATTTCGTCCAGAAGTTCCAGCGTGTCTTCCCCGAGCCGCGGCGGGCGGTATGAGGCGACCCGATCCCACGTGCTGGAGCGGTACGGTGTAGACGGCAACCAATGCGGCTCGGTCATGTCGTTATCAACCCAGGCGAAATCTCCATAACCGCGCAGTTCAGCGTCACGAACGATTTCCAGATGGGAGCGCACAGGCCCAGCAATGATGCCCGCTTCACCGAGCAGCTTCGCCCACTCCGCCCGCCCCTTCTGGGCAAAGATCGGCGCGAGAACCCCCTTGAGTTCTTTCTTATTGGCGATTCGATCGGCATTGGTGACGAAGCGGGGGTCGTCATGGATCTCGGGAATCTCCAGGAGATCACACAGCTTCCTCCACTGATCCGGATAGTAAGCGACTACCTGCAAATATCCGTCTGCGACGCGGAACATATCCGTCGGAGCACCCAGAGCACCAGCTGTGTTGCCCCCACGTTCAACCTCTTCGCCAAAGCGGGAGGCGATGGCGAACGCAGAGCTCTGCACATAGGTCGACACCTCGAAGAGTGATACACGTAGGTGAGCACCCACGCCGGTAGACGTGCGCTGGAGTAGAGCAGCGAGGATAGCTTGGCCGATTGCAAGTCCGGTGGCTGCATCGACGACCTGGATGCCGACCTTATATGGCTCGCCTTCCTCAGGTCCCGTAATCGCCATCAACCCGGACTGTGCCTGCAATACCGCGTCAGTGCCTGGCAAGTTCCTTCCAGCACCGTCCGGGTTATACCCGGATAACGACGTGTATACAATGCGGGGGTTCAATGCCTTTACTGCCTCGTAGCCGAAGCCGAGCCGATCCATCACCCCGGGTCGGAAGTTCTGCAGGAGAACGTCACTCGTCGCGATAAGCCTTTTGACGATCTCGCGACCCTCGGGGGTTCTGATATCTACCGCAAGCGCCCGCTTGCCGCGGTTATACGCGGCGAAGATAGCGGGAATCCCCACTTCAGGTCCCACATTGCGCCCCAGTTCACCCTCTGGCCGTTCGATCTTAATCACCTCGGCCCCGAGGTCTGCGAGCATCACACCCGCCGAGGGACCCGCGATTAGCTGCGTGAAGTCCAGCACGCGGTGTCCAGCGAGCGGACCATTAATCATTTCGTTAGGCATTTCTCTGGAGTACCCTTTCATCGACCTTGAAAAGACGGCATGTCGTTCTTCTGGATGAACGCGTTACGCGCGATCTCGTGATCCTTAGTTGACCAGGCGTCACGCTGGCTCTCTGCCTCAAGCTGTAGCGCCTCATAGATGTCGGACGACAGACTATCGTCGAGCATGCGCTTGGTGAGACCGAGCGCAACAGTCGGACCAGCGGCAAGTTGTGTGGCAAGTTCCATTGCACGTCCGAGGACGGCATCCGGTGCGCAGAGCTCTGTGACGAGTCCCCACTGGCTGGCTTCCTCGGCCGTCAATCGTCCCTTGATGAATGCAAGTTCCTTGGCCCTCGCTGCGCCCACCAGGCGCGGCAGCGTGTAGGACACGGCGAAATCCGGTACAAGCCCAATACGGCTGAATGCCAAGACGAAATCCGCCTGCCTCGACACCACGCGAAAATCGCAAGCAAGAGCTAGGCCGACCCCAGCTCCGGCTGCCACGGCGTTGACCGCTGCAATCGTCGGCTTAGCCAGCCGCAGCAAAGGCAGAACGATGGTTTCGTGCAGTTGGCGCATCGCCTTGTTCGCCGCGTCGGGAGACTGCAGTTCATGCATGCCCTTGACATCGCCTCCGGCACAAAACGCCTTACCGGTTCCCGTGATGACTACGCAGCGAACCTCGGGCTTGGAAGCCTCGATGAGGGCCTCGCTGAGTGCGAGCTTCATCTCAGTCGTCAGAGCATTGCGGTTGCCGTCCCGCACCATCTCGATCAGAAGCACAGAATTCTGTAGCGATAGTCGAACCTGCTCGTCCGTCCGGACTGCTGTGTCGCTTCTCGACATATGGTGTTCCTCTCCATTGAAGGCTGTTGTGGCTGCACCGGGATAGGTGCAGTTCCGCCGGGCGGTCCGACCGTCGCCGCGGGTGGCGGGGGGTCGGTGTGGTGCGGGTTAGCGGCGGAGGCCGGCTTGGACCATGAGGGGCAGGATGTCGTCTTCCATCTGCTGGAGCCCCTCGTCATAGTCGACCCAGGAGATGGCCACTCCGTCGAGTCCGGCGTTGGTCAGCTCCAGCAGGGATGCGACGACCTGCTCAGGGGTACCAACAATCGTCATTGCGCCACGGCCGGCAGCGAGCCGCTCGATGGTCTTGGCGTGCTCTTCCGGATCAACGTCGAAACTGTCCGAGTTGGCGGAAACCCCCGCAAGCAACCTCTCGATCGCGGCAACATCCGCGTTGTCGCGGTGCACCCAGCGGAAGTACTGCTGAGCTTCCTGCTCGGTCGGCCGACACACGATGTGCACCCGCCCGAAAACACGCACCTCACGACCATGCGAGACCCGCGCCTGCTGCTTGATCTCGGCAATCTGACGCTGCGCGGTCGCCATGTCCTGCAAGGACGCGAAAATGAGGTCACTGTGCGTGGCGGCGAACTCGCGGCCGGGACCGGACGTGCCCGCATTCATAATCACCGGATATGGGTCCTGCAACGGGTGCGGGTCCGAGAACGCATCAACAGCCTTGACGTACTCCCCCTCAAAATCGAACCCAGCGTCCTCGGTCCACAACCGCTTCAACAGCGTCGTCCACTCATCAGCGTAGGCGTACCGGGCCTGGTGCTCCCGCTGGGTGAGGCCGAACATGGCGAACTCCTCCGGGAACCACCCCGCCACGACATTGATCCCGAACCGGCCCCCCGACACATGA
>NZ_JBFTJK010000041.1:0-12272 GCF_056395385.1 Paenarthrobacter sp. 10L420
ATCTCGGCATCCAGTCTGGCCCTGATGTCTGATGCGCTCAGACGAACGTACGTCAGTTTGATGTTCGGGTAGTCCTTGTGGAACGCGGCCGGCAGGAGGTCAACAGTCTTCGTATTCAGAACTCCGTACACCGTCACCTCGCCTTCCTTGTTGGCGGCGTCGACGACCTTCGACCATTCCGCCTCGTCCATGACCTTCGATAGCGTGCCACTCGGGCTCGCGTTCGAATTGTCCGTGGCCGCACCGGCTCCTCCGGAGGCGCATCCTGTCAGCGCAAGCAACCCGCATGCGACAACCAAGGACCCGCGCGCCATTACGCTCCTTCGCCTTCTCACAAAAATTCCTCAATTCCTCAGATTGGACCCACGACTTCGGGGATCCGGCTCCGCGCCAAAGGCGGCCTCTGGCGTGATCTAGACCACCCTACAGGGCCCCTGAATACGATCGCAACCGAATAGGGCAAACATTTTGAATACGATCGCAGAGACACCGAGCGCCGTGAGCCGGCAAGTCGAATGGTGGCCGGAGAAGCCTGGGAGTCCCAGTCTGGTAGTACCCAAGGTTGGCACAGTCAAGTAGGCGGCGTAACGCGGGGATTTATGCCGCTCGCAGCAGCTGGTTCAGCCGGTTGGCTGGGGTTTCGAGGTTGACGGTCGGCCGGGGTCGGCGGTTGAGTTTCGCAGCGACCCGGTGGAGGTCCTCAGGAGTGTGGACTGAGAGGTGCAGTCGATTGTCCTGCCAAATCCGCCTCAGCCCCGAGTTGGATGGGATTGAGGTGGCAGTGCTGACGGACTGACCGAGCTTCCCAGCCCGCACGGAGCCCTGAAGGCGCCGGCGAGCTCGTTGAATTGTTTCTGCTTTACGTTTTGGAGTTAATGCATGTCACAACACTATGAAGTCATCGTCGTGGGGGCGGGCGCGGCGGGAACCCAGGTCGCCGTGGGACTCGTCGCCGCGGGCTTCGCCGGGTCGATCGCGCTACTCGGGTCTGAGTCTGGCCTCCCCTACGAGCGGCCACCTCTGTCGAAGGGCTACCTCGTCGGCGAGGTCATGAAGACTCCCTGCCACTTCGCGCTGGCGACTATTGGCTCAAGTCGCCGACCCTACTGCACGAGTCGACCACTGTTGAACGGATCGATCCGGTCCGTCACATGCACGGGAGTGAGGTTGGCAAACGGCGAGACCGTCCCTGCAGATGTTGTTGTCGTCGGAATCGGTGTGATGCCGAATGTGGAACCCGTTGCCGTGGCGGGGGCTGAAGCACCCATCGGTCTGCTGGTGGACAGCCACGGACGCACCACGCTGCCCGACATACTCGCGGCGGGCGATTGCGCCCTGATTGGCGACGGTGGGCTGCGTCTGGAGTCGATACCGAATGCCGCCGCGCAGGCGAAGGCAGTCGTCGCGACGCTCACAGACTCGCCTCCGCCCGGCACCGATGTGTCGTGGTTCTGATCGACTCAGTACGACTCCCGGCTCAAAACAGCTGGTGTCCCGTATCTATAGTTGCGTCCGGCTTGAAGGGATGGTTGAGCATGGGGGCGCCCGGGGTACCGGTGCGCCGGGTCATGACCGAGAACGCCTTCGACTACCGGTGCTCCCGCGACTTCCAGGATGCACTCGCTGTGCTTGGGGTCAAACACAACCTGATCAAACCACGGCATCCCCTGCAGAACCGCAAAGCCTAACGCTCCAAAGGCTGGGCCCTTCGCCAGCCCTTCACCTCAGCCAAGCCCGGACCGCCGCCCTGGAGCCTTGTATCCGTTCCGCTGCTCGAGGAACCAGCGACGGTTCATCGGATCGCGTCTTCGGCATTCTCTCCAGTATTCACACCTAGACATAGTGTCCATGGGACCGATAGAGGGATTCTTCGTTCTGTCTGATGAAATGGGGAGAGGGTTTCACCGACGAGGCTAGCCGTGTTGGTAGCGAGAACGGTTTCGTTCTGATCAACTATGCACGTGTTTGACGGCAAGGTCCGGAGGAACGGCTCGAATCCAGTCTGAAGGCTGCTAACGAGGACGCCAACGGCAGCTACGCCAGCCATCCTGCCGTCCCTCGTGACTCGCTTGGAGAAGGAGACGAGGTGTTCGTTGGCGCCGAAGGCGTCCACGTAGGCGTAGGTGGCGTGGACCTTATCATCAGCGTCGTGCGCGGGCCACCACGGTGCTGTCGAGTAACCATAGAACTCCATATCCGCTTCCACACGCCGCGCCGATCCCGGACCCGACGGGATGGTGCACCAGATGAGGCCCGATTCGCCGAAGAATGATGGATCGGCGATGAATCCCGTCCCAACCAAGGGCGGCACGGCCTTCGCTAGAAGGTTCTGGCAAACGTCGTAGACATTCACCAACTGATCCAGCCTGCGGTTCTTTGAGCGATCGAGGTCGGTTTGGACGGCTTCTTCGACGGCCCGGATCGACGCGGCTGCGGTCCCTTCGAGGCTCACAGCGAACGATTCGACGGCGGAAACTGCGCTATCGATGCCTTCGATCCCGGGCGGCGATCCTGGTGGCGGATATTCCATTGACATCCGCACCTCGATGAGGCGGTTCATGTCCCGGCGGACATGGTCTTCGGCGAGGCCTCGTGCTCGAAGGGTGTTCCCGTCTCGTATTGCGTCCACGATCATCGTGTGCTCATTCGCGGCCGCCGCTCGGCGGTCAGAAGCGCTGGTCCACACCAATGCCCCTACTGCGGCATGCATCTCCATCTCCTGCCGGGCGAACAGGACGGATCCCGATGTGGCCGCGAGGTCTATGTGGAATCGACTGTCCGCTCGCGTCATTTCAACGGGTGTTTGCGCCGTCTCGATCATCACCGCCATCGAAGCCAGTCGCCCGATGGGGACCTGCCGAGATCGGCCTGCCACCGTCATGGCGGCTGACCCTGCCAGAAATGCCCGATATTCTCGGATGTCCCGCAGATCCTCAAGGGAGTACGCGGCAAGGGCGTCCCGCTGAGCGTTGGTGATGTCTCCGGTGCTAGCCTTCACGAAGCTTCCACCGCCTTTGCCGCGTCGTGTTTCCAGAAGTCCTCGATGACGAAGCTCCGCGAGGGCGGCACGCAGCGTTAACGTGGAGACGCTCATCCTTGCCGCCAGCTCGCTTTCACTAGGGAGCTGGGTTCCGTCTTCGAGTATGCCCAGCTCAATCGCATGACCGAGTCGGCGCCCGATCTCTTGGCCGCGCTCGACAGTGTCCAGCGGCGCGAATGCGAGTTGCTCTCTCCAACTGGCCATGGACCACGCTCCCAAATCTGTAGGGGTGATGAACAAGAACCTTGACATTCAACCTTTAATGTCCATTGACATTTGACCTTAAAGGTCTAAGCTCAAGTGTATCAGGAGAAGCGGGACACGCTTCCTCATAGTTCGATCATCACGCAAGGAGTCGATGGTCATGTTAAATAGCACGGATGTGGTGTACGCCTGGCAGCGATCCGGGAATTCGACACCGCTGGACCGCCTTGGCCTTTACGCACGGGCACTGACCGCAGATTGCCCGATCGGCGCCTACCGGACACTTGACGATGCGCAGGAGGACAAAGCGATCCTCGCCCTGTTCTGCGTGGACCGCCCCGGGGCGACCATTGCTTCCCTCCACCAGGTGCCACCTCTGGCCCTCGCCGGCTACCATCAGTTGCTCCACGACCTCGCTCGCGAAGGGCTCGGACCAGGCGGTGGATTCCGCGCCGAAGCCCAGCGTTTCGACCATTCACCCGACACGGCCCTCCACGGACGGGGAGACACCCCGGCTTTCCGAGGAGTCGAACTGTGAAGCGCCGCAGCTCGGGAGCCAGCACTGTCCCGTTCACTCCCGGGGGTACACGCATCCGGACGGTCCTTCCCCAATTGCCGGCGCTGCTGCGACCTAGGGCCGACAACCCGAAAGCGTGGGATGAGCTCATGCGTGAACTCGACGCCGACTTCGCCTGAAGGCGCTCGAACAGAAGGAGCTTTTTGCACATTGCCCCTTGGAGTCCCAAGCGGAGTTATCTGGGAACTACTGGCTGAACATTCCGTTCGCGCCTGTCACGCAGCTTCACTTCGTCGTCTGTACGCCGGTTCTGGGCAGCAGGATTCCACTTGAAGACATCCGAAGGCGACCAGTCCACCGCCGCCGGCATCGCATTCACCGAACTCTCCAACGGTTTCGCCGCCTGCAGGAACCCCGCGACGTTGCTCGGCGGCCTGCTCTTCGGCGAGGCCAAACACCGCGTCGAAGACATCCTCCGCGCGTCCTAACCCCAAACACCTATGAAACGAGGAGAAATCATGCCCAACCCCGGGGCAGCACACCATGGCGTGAGTCAGACGGCATTCCGATCACCCGTGCTAGATCAGAGCGTCGGCGCTGAACATGCAACAGTTCCGGTTCAGGATTTTGGCATTGACGAATACTCTGCATCTCCTTGGATTGGCCTTTACTACAGGCATGAGTTCATGCTCCACTACAGGCACGAACTGCTGGAGCATCAGGATCTGGCCTAAGACCCCGAGTCACAAATCCCGGGGCAGTCCCCGGGATTCAAGCACCAACCAAACGAGCCACAACCTTGCCGGCGCCGCAACGGACTCATCGAACGATGCCACACAACAACACCTTCAGGCTCAGCGCTGACGGTCAACGAGTCGCATCGTTCTGCAGCGTAGGATGGCAAACTCGGTAATGAACCAGCCGTAACGGCTGCTAGTCTCGCGGTGGCCATCGAGCCTGGGCCACGATAGCCGTCCAGCCTGAGCCTTGAATTTGGTGCCACCGTCTACGCGTCTGCCGTTGCCGACGCCGCCTTCAAGGCCGCTGCGGCAAGATCCGCGCTGCTCTGGACGTCGTTCATCCACAGTGGAACAATAACGGGCCGGACCCCGGAACCGGCGATGGAACCCGACAGCTCCGCATCGGCGCTGTCAATCAGCCACGCATCCAGGATCCCTCCGGAGGACCGCGCACCATAATGCACTGCCACCGCATCGGCAGCAGTCCTGACGCGGATCGCGGCCAGGCAAGCAGCCGCCATGCCCCGGACGGCGGCACCGGAGATAATGGGCGAAATCCCTACGACGGGGGCCGCCGTCGTCTGGATTGCCTGCCTGATGCCGGGGATATTCAAGATGGTGCCGATGGACACCACGGGATTTGACGGGGCCAGTACGACGACATCGGCACCGGAAATCGCCGCCACGACCCCCGGAGCCGGAACGGCCTTAGAGAGCCCGACCTGGAGAAACTCCCGGGCTGGACGCTGGGCACGATGCCGGACCCACCATTCCTCGAAGTGCACAATCTCTGGCAGATCAGCGTTGGGACCGTCCAACACGACCTGGGTTTCCACTTCCTCATCGGTCATGGGCAGCAGCTCCATCCCGAGGTCCCACCGGGAGGCCAGACGCCGCGTGACCTGGCTCAACGGCAGCCCGGTCCGCAGCAGATGCGAGCGGGTGATGTGCGTGCCGAGGTCCAGATCACCGAGAGTGAACCATGGCCAGCCCACACCATAAGCTGTCAGCTCGGCACTAACGCGCTCCGTTTCACCGGCCCGGCCCCATCCCCTCGCTTCATCGTTAACGCCGGCGAGGGCATACATCACCGAGTCCAGATCGGGACAGACGCGCAGCCCAGTCAGCCACATATCATCACCCGTGTTGACTACCGCGGTGATTTCCGCCGTCGTTCCCCCGGCACCATCCGGCAATACCTGACGCAGATGGTGGCGCAGCCCACGCAGGAATCGCGCCCCACCCACACCACCGGCCAGCACCGTGACCCTCATGCGGTAGCACCGCCGTCTGTGATGCTGGAGGACTCCACGGGGGATCGTTGTCCTGCCGCGAAGCCCTCTTGGAATCCTTCCAGATGTGCTTCGGCCGATCCCAGCCGGAACAAGTCATCCTCTGCAGAGCGAATCAGGGTCCGGGCTCCAGGCTCCTGGATCGGCCGCATGAGGTGGCCCAGGCCATGGACCACGGCGACCGGCCTGCGTGAGGTCTTGCCGAGCACCAGATTCGCTGCACCTGCTATTTCATCCGCCACCGCAGTGATGGTTGCATCCATCGGCCTGTCGAAGTCGTCCCGCGTGCCTCGTAAATCATGGGTTACTGCCATTCCCGCGGCACCGATTGCCAAATCGGTCTGCCCCAGGCGCCAAGGACGGCCTAGCGTGTCGGTTATGAGCACTGCTAAGTCGAAGCCGAACCGCCGGCGCAACCCGGTGCAGAGCGCCTGCGCTGACGCATCCGGGTCCTCGGGCAGGAGCAGCACCGTGCCATCAGGCGTGTTGCTCGCGTCGACACCGGCGGCGGCGAGCACCAATCCCAGCTTGTTCTGAACAATTCGGGTCACACCGCCGGGGTGTGCTTTGCTAGCGACCAGCCGTACAGTTTCGGCCGTGATGGCATCTTCGCGGCTGTCTGCCCGCAGAGAACGCCCTTCAGCCTTTGAAACTATTTTGCTGGTCACTACGACGATGTCGCCTGCGGAAATCTCATCTTCGATGGCGTTTCCAACGAGCACCAAGAGGTCATCGCCGGCGACGATCTCACCGATTCCGTTGATCCCAACGACGGCAAATTGCTGTGGGGGGTCCGGCGGTTCGCGCGTTCCAAAGCTCGCCAGATTACTTTGATTCATCTCAAATCCCATCAGAACACAGTCCGCTATTTTCCAAGAGTAGCGTGGTCCATACTCTTCGAATTATCTCTTCCGACGTGCCACAGGACGATACTTGGTCGAGCATGTCCCATTGATGAGTGGGCAGGGTCATTATTAAACCTTTCATCTCGTGCGGAGCAGGTCTTGTCCGTTACTTGCTCAACGCGCAGATTGTCTGATCGACTCCAGAGCCTCGGCGGTCCGTCGGCCGAGCCGTCCCGCGAGCCGCTCGAGGTCGGCCCAGATGTCGACATCGGACCGAAGCCCTGACGTCTTGTCGATATAGAGCTCGACGTAACCCGCGACTGCGTGCGCAGCGCGCGAATTTTCGCCGAACGCGGGGCGATGCCGTCCCGGGTCGAGCGCGGTGAGAAGCGTTGTCCCGGTTCCAGCGGCATCTGCAACGAATGCCAGCTCAACGGCTGAGGCGAGCTGCAAGGCGCCCTCGAGTTCGGCCGAGGTGAGTGCTGGCAGGTCGCCCTGGAGCACTGCGACCCGGCCGGGACCCGCCGCAGCGATGCCTTGGAGCACGGCTGCGGATAGCCCCTGTCCTGGATCATGCACTATCTCTGCGCCGAGGGCGCGAAAATCGACGGCAGCGGCTTCGGTGGTGATGACAACGAGGCGACCCACGGGCAGCGCGGCTTCCACGGTATCGAGGGCGATCGCCCGAGCAAGGCCAGGATCGCCTCCCAGACGGGACTTCGCGGTCGCGGTGCCCTTTACCGGTACGACAATGGTCCAGGCGTCAGTCATGAGCAACCATCCCGATGTCGTAGTCGGCAGGGTCGAACCGGGCGAGCCGCTCGCGGAACGCCGAGGCGGTGTCCGGCCATAGGAGGGTCAGCCTGCGGCTCCGCTCGTCGACGTACCAGCTGCGACAGCCGCCGGTGAGCCAGACGGTGTTCTCAGCCATGCGGTCGATTTCGGCGACGTAGCTGGCCTGTCGCTCCGGCCGCACGTCGAAGGCCGGCACGGCGCGGCTGCGCAGATACCGCATGGCCTCGAGAACATAGGCGATCTGCGACTCGATCATATGCACGGCCGAGTTGTGACCGAGGCTGGCGTTTGGGCCGTCAATGACAAAGAGATTCGGGAAGCCAGCCACTGTGGTGGAGTTGTAGGCGACCATTCCGTGGGACCAGGCCGCGTCGAGGGTGCGGCCGTCGCGGCCTCGGATCCTGTGCGCGATCGGCGGCCGGGTGGAGTGGAAGCCGGTCGCTAGGATGAGCGCATCGAGTTCATAGGCCGCTCCCGAGGCAGCCCCTACCCGGCTGCCTTCGACGGCGGTGAGCGCCGATCGCTCTAGGCGCACCGATTTGCTCATGAGGGCCGGGTAGTAATCGTCCGATAGCAGAACGCGCTTGCAACCGGCCTCGTATTCGGGTGTCAGCGCCCGGCGGAGGGCTGAGTCGGGGACTTGCGCCTCGAGGTGCCGTCGCGCTCGGTCCCGGAGCGCGGCGAGTGGACCAGCGGCGCCGAGCCGTGCTGCGAAACCCGCTTCGGCGTCCCAGAACATTCGACTGCGGAGTGTCGCCAGGGAGTAGGGGTCGGCTCGCCAGCTGGCCTTCTCACCTTCGGTGTAGGCGTAGTCGTTACGGGGAACGACATAAGCCGCGCTCCTTTGGAAGAGAACAACTTCGTCGGCCACCGCGGCAATGCGCGGCAGGATCTGCACAGCGGAGGCGCCGCTTCCGGCGAGCCCGACCCGCTTGCCCGCAAGATCGAGATCGCGCGGCCACTCGGACGAGTGGAACACCGGGCCAGCGAACGAGTCCAGGCCCGGCACGTCGGGCATCCGCTTCTCAGAGAGCCGACCCGTCGCCACGATCACCCAGCGGCAGCAGTAGACGTCGCGCGTAGTCAGGACCGTCCAGGTCATGGTGGAATCGTCCCAGTCGAGCGCGAGCACGTCTGACGAGAAGCGGAGGTGTGGGAGGATGCCCTCCTCGCGGGCGGCCTCCTGCAGGTAGTCGAGGATCTCGCCGCCGGGAGAATAGAAGCGGCTCCAGTCGGTACGCGGCCGGAACGAGAACGAGTAGAGCTGTGACGGGATGTCGCAAGCGACGCCCGGGTAGACGTTGTCGCGCCAGGTGCCGCCGACGTCGGCACCGCGCTCTACGACGACGAACGACTGCTTGCCCGAGCGCGCGAGCTGGATCGCGGCACCGAGGCCGGCAAAGCCTGCACCAATGATGACCGTATCAACGGGCTCCGCGGCGGTTTTCGCGCGGCAGGCGTCAGCGTTGACCGCTGCTTCGGAGCGGACGGTCCGGGTGTCGTTGGCCTCAGTCACGGCCGGGCTCGCGGTATCGTGCTGTGGGCCGGGTATCGCCGAGGCTCGCGCAGGAACGCGTCGATGAGATACGCCTGCTCAGCGGGATGCCCCGCCTCGGCGAAGCGCACGTCCGCGGTTGCCGGATTGGCCGCAGACAACCCCAACGGCGCGATGACGAGGACAGGGCAACGGACATCCGGCGCCGGCGCTGCGGAGCCCAATACGATCAGGGCAGAGACACGCGCGTCAGCAATGAGGGGCGTCTCGCAGACCGGCCCAACGAGGAGCGCGAAACGGCCGGGCAGCTCACTCGTCCGGACGTCCGCGTCCGCCACGAAGACCTGACGCCGCCGCGTCAATAACGGCAGTGCTGCGTCAAGGTCGGGATCCAGGCCGGCCGGGCCGACCGCGATGATGACCGGGTCGATTCCTTCCAGGGGCAGCAGTGTGACCCCTGTCGCGATCTCTCGCAGACCCGTGCCCGTCCCAGCGTTAACGAGGATCACGCCAAGCCCCTCTGGACCAGTGCGTAACTCGTCGTGCGTTCCCCCGCCTCGCGGCCAAGAGCGGTCGCGATCCGCTGAACGTCGCGCGGCGTCGCCTCGCGGTACGCCTCGGCGCCGGCCTCCGGCCAGATCGCACCGTCGAGCAGCAGACCGCCGAAGTCGTCCGCTCCCCCGGCGAGTACGGCCTTTGCACCGTGGAAGCCGAGCTTGGTCCACGCGGCCTGTACGTGGTTGATCCGGCCGTGCAGCATCAGGCGCGCGACTGCGTGGAGCGCCCGCGAGGCTTCGAGGCCAGGACCTTCACCGGCCACCGCCCGCACTCGCGAGGGCACGTCGAACGGCACATACGGCATGGCGATGAACTCCGAGAACCCGCCTGTCTCGTCCTGTATCCGGGTCAGTCGACGCAGGTGAGCAACGATTTGCGCGGGCGTCTCGACGTGACCATAGACGATCGTCGCCGTTGACCGGAGACCTGCCCGGTGAGCGGCCATGAGGGGCCGGATCCACTCGCCGACGGGCGGATCGGTGCGCTCGCTCAGCAGCGCGCGCACGCCGTCGTCCAAAATCCGGACGCCCGTACCGGGAACGCTCGTCACGCCTGCCTCACGCAGTTCTTCGAGGAAAACCTCGACACTAACACCCATCCGACGCGCCCCGTCCAGCACCTCCGTCGGGCGGTATGCATGGAGTGACAGATTGGGCCCGGCTGCGCGGACAGCCCGAGCCAGGTCGCGGTAGGCCGTACCTGGCAGCGCTTGGTCGATTGGGCCCTGGACGCAGATCTCGGTAGCACCAAGCGTAACGGCCTCCTCGACCAGCCGCCGGACGATGTCGTCTGTGAGACTCTTTTTGTAGAGCGACGAGTCCAGGTTGCGGTTGACGACGTAGGTCAACGTGTCACCGACTGCTGCCGAGCGGACTTCGTCGGCCAGCGCGGCTACAGCGTCGAGGTCTTCACCACGGGCGGTAAGGAGGGAGCAGTAGTCTGCGTCCGTCAGCGAGGCCGGGTCATTCGAGGCTCTGGCGAGGGCGGAGACGATGGTGGGGTCGGCGCGGCGTGGCAGACCGACGGTCACGCCGCGATCGACGGGAGGAGCGGTGGCGGCGACAAGAACGGTGGCTGGGCCTTCCGACCGCGGACGCGGGCCCCGCGCACCGGGGGTCGAGGGCCTCACCGCTGCGCCCTCGTCGGCGAGCAGGGACACCGGATCGGCGAGAGCCGTAACGGCGGGGGCGATGCGCGCATCCAGCCAGGTTTCTGGATCCTGCAGGTAGGCCGGGTGTGCGGTGAGCCGCTCGCGCAGGGTGAATCCGGCCTGCGCCGTCAGCTCGGCAAGCGTCTGGAGTTCGGGCCAGGGTCGTTCGGGATTTACATGGTCTGGCGTGAGCGGGCTGACGCCGCCCCAGTCGTCGATGCCTGCGCGCACCAGCAGCAGGAGTTCAGGGAGTTCGCTGAGGTTCGGGGGCGCCTGGATGCTGTGGTCGGGCCCCATGACAATCCGGGCGACCGCGACCGCGGCTGCGTACTCCTCGAGGGCGAGGTCTGACTCGTTCTGCATCGCGGTGCGCGGTTTCGCGCGGAAGTTCTGGACGATGGTCTCCTGCACCTGGCCGTACCGCTGGTGCGACGCCCGGATGGCGAAGAGGGCGTCGGCGCGCTCGGCGTCGTTCTCCCCGATGCCGAGAAGGACCCCGGTGGTGAACGGGATCCGGGAGCGGCCGGCGTCGTCTATCACCCGCATCCGCAGAGCAGGATCCTTATCCGGGGACCCGAAGTGCACTCCCCCGGGCTGGCTCCAAAGCCTCGTGGCCGTGGTCTCGAGCATCATGCCCATCGACGCGGCGACGGGGCGGAGCCGCTGCAGCTCGGCGAACGACATGACTCCGGGGTTGAGATGCGGCAGAAGGCCGGTCTCGGTGAGCACGAGTTCGGCCATCGCACCGACGTAGTCGAGGGTCGAGGCGTAACCGTGGTCCTCGAGCCACTGCCGCGCAACCGGCCAGCGGTTCTCAGGGCGGTCGCCGAGGGTGAAGAGCGCCTCCTTGCAGCCGAGCGATGCGCCCTGGCGAGCGATGCGAAGGATCTCTTCCGGGGACAGGTAGGTGGGTATCCCCTTCTTCAGCAGGCCCCCCGGTGTCTCGACAAAGACGCAGTAGTGACAGCGGTCCTGGCAAAGCTGCGTGACGGGGAGGAACACCTTCTTCGAATACGTGATGATGCCCTCGCGGGAAGCGCGAGCGAGGCCCTCGTCGCGGAGCCGCGACGCAACAGTCAGCAACCGGTCGAGGTTGTTGCCTCGAGCTCCGAAGAGCGCCGTGGCTCCGGCAAGGTCCGTCTCGCCCGTGTGTTCGAGACGAGCGAGAGCATCAGTGAGGGGCGCAGGATTCAGAACCGAGGATGCGGCCATGTTGGACCTTCGAACCAATGGTCGCACGCGTCTCGCGTTTCACACACCGGGCCCTCCAGCCCCGGGCTTTGCTGCAGGTTCAGCCTAGCGCCGCTCACAGCGTCCTCCGTCCGCTGGCTGCCAACGGGCCGCTGCTGGCGCCGACGGCCCGCAGCCGCGGCAGGAGGTGTTCGGCGAACTGGGACAGGAACCGTTCCTGGTCATGGCCGGGGGCGTGGAAGACCAGGTGATTGAACCCTGCCTCTACGTAGGGCATGAGCTGGTCCATGACCTGCTCCGGATCCGAGGCGACGATCCAGCGCTTGGCGACCTGTTCGATGGGCAGCGCGTCCGCGGCGGCTGCCATGGCCGCAGGGTCCTCGAGGCCGGCTTTCTGTTCCGGGCTCAGTGACAGCGGCGCCCAGAACCGGGTGTTTTCCAGCGC
>NZ_JBFTJK010000042.1:0-11387 GCF_056395385.1 Paenarthrobacter sp. 10L420
GCCGGCAACGGCAAACAACACTCGATGCCTGCTACGCCCGCAACCCACACCGCTACCGCCGCAGGCCCACCGCACCCGGAGTCCCTCCCCGGGCCGGCATCAACCACAAACAACCCACCCCGCTGTCACAAACAGCTTGATATATACCGTCCTACCGTCTAGTGCGCAGGGAACCATCGAATCGGGCGGCCGCCACAAAACCAGACCTACCCCGCCACCAGCTTCCGCGCCGCAGCCGAGTGCTCAGCGATGAGCCCGGCAACGTCGAGCCCAGGAATCGCGCCATCCACCACGCGCCAAGCACCGCCCACCATCACCCGGTCGGCACGATCAGCCCCACAGAGCAGCAACGCAGCCACGGGGTCATGGCTCCCGGAGAACCGCAGCGAGTCCAGCTTGAACATGGCAAGGTCCGCCTGAAGCCCCGGAGCCAACTGCCCGATGTCCGAGCGGCCCAAAACGGCGGCGGATCCACGTGTCGCCCAGACAAGTGCCCTCTCCACCGGGACCGAAGCCCCGTAACGGAGTCGTTGCAAATACAGTGCCTGACGGGCCTCGAGGATCATGTTGGAAGCATCGTTCGACGCCGAGCCATCCACTCCCAGCCCCACGGGCACACCGGCGGCTTCAAGTTCCAGCACTCGCGCTGTCCCGGAGGCGAGGCGCATGTTGGAGGTTGGGCAATGTGCGACGGCGGTGCCCGCGGCTCCCAGCCTGGCGATCTCGTCGTCGTTGAAGTGGATGCCGTGTCCAAGCCAGGTCCGGGGCCCCAACCAGCCAACTGATTCCAGGTAATCCACGGTCCGGAGCCCAAACATGGACTGGCAGAAGTCTTCCTCGTCAATGGTCTCTGCGAGGTGCGTATGCAGCCGGACATCGAAGCGTTCAGCCATCGCCGCAGATTCGGCCATGATCTCCTTGGTCACGGAGAACGGCGAACAGGGAGCAAGAGCAATCTGCACAACGGCACCATCACCTGTCTCGTGGTACTCACGAATCAGCCGTTCGCTGTCCGCAAGGATCGTCTCGGGTGACTGGACCGTGGTCCGGGGCGGCAGCCCCCCGTCGTCCTCTCCCAATGTCATGGACCCGCGGGTCAGCGTTGCCCGCATCCCCATGGACCGCACCGCGCCCACTTCGATGTCAATGGCGTCTTCCATGCCGTCGGGGAAGAGGTAGTGGTGGTCGGCGGCGGTGGTGCAGCCGGACAACAAAAGCTCGGCGAGTGCAACCTGCACTGCAAGCTCAAGGCTCCGGGGCGTCAAACGTGCCCACACCGGGTAGAGATTTTGCAGCCACGGGAACAGCGGGGCGTTGGCCACCGGACCCCAGGCGCGGGTGAGCGTTTGGTAGAAGTGGTGATGGGTGTTGATGAGTCCGGGCAGAACCACGTGGGCGGAGGCATCAAAGACGGAACAAAGCAACGACGGCTGCCCGCCCGACGGCACGAGCTCCAAGATTTTCCCGTCGGAGACCACCAAGCCGCCACCGGCGTCGAGGTCGTTTGCGGTGAAGATACCCAGTGGGTTCTTGATCCAAAGAGGGGTCATGAGGGTCCTTGTCTGGTCGGCATGTATGCGTTCCAGCTCAGTTAGGCCCTGTCTGCTGATCCAGGAGCCGGAAGCCAACAAGTGCGTCCGGTCCGAAAAGCGTAAGACGCACGACGACGGCAGTCAACGCCCGCAGGCGTCCCACGGTCACATCCGGTCGCCACTCAAGATTTCGTATGACGAAATTAAATTTTCAAAAAACTATGGCGCGGCTCACAAACCTGGTGCTACGCTCTAACTGCCAAAGGCGGGCACCCGGACCTCGGGAAGCTATCTACCAGGCGCAACTTAACCTTCATCGCACATGCTGAAGCCTGGTAACCAAGCTAACTGGAGCTCCGTTCCGTAGCGCCCCCAACAGGTCACCTGGCTTCCTCAGCACTAAGGAAGTCGCAACATGAGTACAACCGTCACGGCCGAGCAATTCCTGGCCACAACCATTGAGCTGGCAACAGCCAATGTCCTCAACAGTGGTGGCCCCTTCGGCGCCGTCATTGTTACCGCGGATGGACAAGCCTTCCAAGGCGTCAACCGCGTCACCGCCACGAACGATCCCACCGCACACGCAGAAGTCACGGCCATCCGTAACGCCTGCCGCGAACTGGGAACCTTCGATTTGAGCGGAGCAACCCTCTACACCAGCTGCGAGCCATGCCCCATGTGCCTGGCCTCCGCACTCTGGGCACGCGTTGACCGCGTGTTCTTTGCCGCAGACCGTCACGACGCCGCATCCGTTGGCTTCGATGACGCCGTCTTCTACGAGTTCTTCGAGAACGACAACCGGGACGCGCTGATGCCGGTAGCCAAGCTGGAACTGGGTGACCCCCAGGCTCCGGCGGCCCTCCAGCCGTTCACCACATGGAACACGCTTGATTCCAGGATTGATTACTAGGGCCGGTGGCTGACATGACAATCCTGGATCCCGCAGAAATGCAGACCGCAGCTGAAAAGCAGGCTGCGCTCCTCCCCAACGGAGGCAAGAGCGCAGAGCCCACAGCGGCAAACGCAAAGCACACGGCAACCGGCCTGGCAGATGGCAACAGCAAGCCGCCGGTGTCGAACTCCTTCCTGGATAAGTTCTTCCAGATCACCAAGCGTGGTTCCACGCTGGCCCGCGAATTCCGCGGCGGCTTGGTCACGTTCTTCACCATGGCGTACATCGTCATCCTCAACCCGCTCATCCTGGGCGGCTTCTCGGCAGACAACGCCCCTGTGGATGTGGCCGGCGGCTGGCTTTCGGCAGCACAGGTGGGCGCAGTGACTGGCCTGACCGCCGGCGTGATGACCATCGTCTTCGGACTTGTGGCCAACCTTCCCTTCGGCCTCGCAGCCGGCTTGGGCATCAACTCCTTCCTCGCCGTCGCGGTCATCCAGGAAGTCACATGGCCAGAAGCCATGGGCCTGGTGGTCATCAACGGCATCCTGATCGTTCTCTTCGGCGCCACCGGTGCCCGGACGGCGATCTTCAAGGCAGTCCCCAAGGAACTCAAGGCCGCCATCACCGTTGGCATCGGCCTGTTCATCGCCTTCATCGGCTTCGTCGACTCCGGCTTTGTCCGCCCCACCAAGGGCGGCCCGCCGGTCCAGCTCGGCACGGATGGTTCCATCACCTCCATCCCAACTCTGGTCTTCATCATCGGATTGCTGGTCATGGGTATCCTCGTGGCACGCAAGATCCAAGGCGGCCTGTTGATTGGCATCGTCGCCACAACAGTCCTCGCCGCTGTAGCCGAGGCCGTGTTCCACATTGGTCCGGGCACCGCCGATAACCCCGGCGGCTGGCACCTCAACGTGCCGATCCTGTCCAGCCAGTTGATGTCCGTCCCGGACCTCAGCCTGGTAGGCCAGTTCGATCTCTTTGGTTCGTTCGCCAGGATCGGCGGACTGGCAGCGACCATGCTGGTCTTCACCCTGGTGTTCACCAACTTCTTCGACGCCATGGGCACCATGACGGGCCTGGCCAAGAGCGCAGGCGTGGCACACAAGGACGGTACGTTCCCCAAGCTGAAGTCGGCCTTCATCGTTGAAGGCATGGGTGCAGTGGTGGGTGGCGGGACCTCCGGTTCATCCAACACCGTCTACATCGACTCCGCAGCAGGAATCGGCGAGGGCGCCCGCACAGGTCTGGCCTCGGTTGTCACTGGCCTGCTGTTCCTGGGTTCGATGTTCTTCACGCCGCTCACCTCGGTTGTCCCGCTGGAAGTGGCTGCCGCAGCGCTGGTGGTGGTGGGCGCGATGATGATGGCTCAGATCCGCGAGATCAAGTTCACCAAGTTCGCCATCGCCCTGCCGGCGTTCCTCACCATCGTGACCATGCCGCTGACCTACTCCATTGCCAACGGCATCGGCGTCGGGTTCATCTCCTTCGCGGTGATCAGCGCGGCATCGGGCAAGGCCAAGAAGGTCCACCCGCTCATGTGGGTGGTCACGGCGGGCTTCATCATCTACTTCGCCCGCGGCCCGATCAACGCCTTGATGGGCGTCTAGCCCGGAGCCCAACCCCGCGCCGGCGGGTCCCTATCCGGCACTTCGAACGGCGGTCCATCCGCACCCACCGCACGAATAGGCGTCCGTCGTCGTGGTCCCTGACCGAACAGCACCACCGGAGCAGGCACGACGGCGGGCGGCGGCCCTGATGATTCAGGAACGGGCGCTGGTGCTCCGTCAGGGAACGGGGGCAGGGAGATGAAGCCCTTGCCCCCGTTCC
This sequence comes from Paenarthrobacter sp. 10L420, assembly GCF_056395385.1. Classification (NCBI taxonomy): domain Bacteria; kingdom Bacillati; phylum Actinomycetota; class Actinomycetes; order Micrococcales; family Micrococcaceae; genus Paenarthrobacter; species Paenarthrobacter sp. 10L420. The sequence goes on from NZ_JBFTJK010000042.1 coordinate 4,258, forward strand.
TATGAACTCTTATTCAATAACCGCGACTACCCCTCAACACCTTCTGGAAATGAGATTATGAGGGCAAGATCGCGCACTGCTCCGGCCGGGCCACCTGGCCGGGACACCTGGAAAAAGGACGTGTTGCCATGCTGGATCTGATGCCTTCACTGGGCAGCTGGCGGACTGCGGTCTCTGGCCAACGATGCGCTGTGGCCACGATCGTAGGGACCGGCGGCTCAGTCCCGCGCCCCATGGGGACTTCCATGATGGTCTCCGAACATGGCGAAATCCTGGGCAGCCTGTCCGGCGGTTGCGTGGAAGGGGCCGTCGTTGAGGCAGCCTTGGAAGCAATGCGCGACGGCGGTCCACGCCTTGAGTCTTTTGGCTACAGTGCCGAGGACGCGTTCGCCGTCGGACTCACCTGTGGAGGAGAACTGGAAGTCCATATCCAGCCACTGGGTAGCGATTCCGGCGAAATGGCCTTGTTGGACATCGCTGTATCAAACGAACCCACGGCCTTGGCCCTCATCCGCAGGCTCGGTGGAGGAGGGGGAGCGGTGGTCGTTGATGATCCTGTTCGGTTCCGCGCCATGGAATCAACGCAACTGGCCCGGTTGGTGGGCGATCATCCCGCCACCTTGATGGCTGCGGCGGCCCAGGTTGAGCCGCTGCTGCAAGGCGGACGCACGGGGTTGGTCCGGCTGGGAGCACCCGAAGGCTGCATCGATGGTTGGGTGACCGTGGACAGATGGGCGTCGGCCGGCCCGGAAGAAATAACGCAGCCCGAGCCCATCACCTTGTTCGTGGAAAGCCGCTTGCCGGCCGCGCGGATGCTCATCTTCGGCGCAAACGACTTCGGTGCCGCGTTGCTCCCCGTCGGACAGTTGCTTGGCTACAACGTCGCCCTGTGTGATGCCCGCCCTGCGTTTGCCAAGCAGGGCCGTTTCGCCGGTGCGGACCAGGTGGTCACCGACTGGCCGCACCGCTATCTGGAAGCCGAAGCAGCGGCCGGGCGAGTCGACGCCCGGACCGTGGTGTGCGTCCTGACCCACGATCCAAAGTTCGACATTCCCCTGCTTGAAACAGCGCTTCGCTTAGACCTGGCTTACGTCGGCGCAATGGGCTCGCGTCGCAGCCACCGGCAACGGGTTGACGCCCTGCTCGAGGCGGGCACGCCCTCCGAAGCGCTCGAACGCCTGCATTCTCCGATCGGATTAGACCTTGGTGCAGTGACACCAGCCGAAGTCGCAGTCTCCATTACGGCTGAAATCATCGCCGAGCGGGGAGGCGCCGCACACAGAGTCACGGGCCCCAAAGTCAAGGGCCACAAAGTCACCGGCCACACAGCCGCAGGCTTTCCCTCGCTGAAGGACAGCACCGGCCCGATTCACGCGGCACCCATTCACCCAGCGCCGATTCACCCAGCACCGCAACACCTCACTCAGGAGGACCCATGGACATGAACACCATCGAGGCCGTGGTTCCCACCACGGATCCTTCTCAATGGCGCGACGGCGATGCCTGGCTCGCCGGAGGGACTGTCCTCTTCTCCTATGGAAGCACTGTCCTCAAACGGCTCCTTGATTTGGGCCAAGCGGATTGGCCGGCCATTACCGTGACCGATGAAGGCATCGAGTTGGCCGCAACCTGCACTGTTGCCGAGCTCTACGCCCTGCCGGCGTCCGCGGAAATAGCCAACCGTGAGTGGCCCGGCCTGGCATTGATCCGTCCTTGCTGCGACTCGTTTGTGGCGTCCTTCAAGATCTGGAACATGTCCACGGTGGGCGGCAACCTCTGCACATCCTTGCCGGCTGGCCCCATGATTTCGCTGTGTGCCGGGCTCGACGCCATGGCATCCATCCAGAGCCCGGACGGCAGCAGCCGCAGCGTACCCGTGGCCGATTTCGTCACCGGGGACATGGAGAATGTCCTTGCCCCGGGGGAGTTGCTCCGCAGCATCCACCTTCCGGCCGCGGCACTCTCCGCCCGGGTCGCCTTCCGGCGTTTGTCGCTGAGCAACCTTGGCCGCTCCGGCGTGCTGCTCATCGGACGCCTCGATCCCGACGGCCGTTTGGTCATCACGGTCACCGCCTCCACCAAAAAGCCCGTCCAACTACGGTTCCCCGCCGGCCAGGTTCCCGACGCCGGGATGCTGGCTGACGCCGTCGGGGATTCCATTCCCTGGCCGCTGTACCACGATGACATCCATGGGCTCCCCGAGTGGCGCCGCGATATGACGTTCAAACTGGCCGAGGAAATCCGGGCCGAGCTGCTGGGCGAGTCGATGGTCGTTTCAGGCGATTTCTGGCCGCCGCACGCCACCTCGCCGCAACCATCCACGCAACCCGCACACAACAACCCGCAGAAGGAGGCCTCCCATGGCAATTGAGATCAACGGCGCTGCCTCTCAGGCCACACCCCGCCCCGGCCAATGCCTGCGCACTTTCCTCCGGGAACAGGGGAACTTCGGCGTTAAGAAGGGCTGCGACGGCGGTGACTGCGGCGCCTGCACTGTGCACGTCGACGGCACGCCCGTCCACAGCTGCATCTATCCGGCTCTCCGCGCCGAGGGCAAAGCCGTGACCACGATCGAAGGTCTCTCCACCGGCGAAAACCTTCACCCTGTGCAGGAGCAGTTCCTCGAAGCCCAGGGTTTCCAATGTGGTTTCTGCACCGCTGGCATGGTCATGACGGCAGCCACTTTCGACGACGAGCAACGGGCCAACCTGCCCCGCAACCTCAAGGGCAACCTGTGCCGCTGCACGGGCTACCGCTCCATCGCCGACGCCGTGTGCGGTCATGCTGATGGTCACGGCGGCGGGCACAAGCACGACGCCGGAACTAACGTTTCCGGGGCACAGCCGCCTGCAGCCGGGCATCCTGCAGCCGGGCATCCTGCGGCCGGAAATCCCACCGCCGTGGAAGCCACACCCGGCCAGCTCGGGGACAACGTGCCCGCACCCGCCGGCCAAGCCGTGGTTACTGGAACTGCCCGGTACACCCTGGACGTCCCGGCTGAGCAGCTGACCGGCCTACTGCACCTCAAGCTCCTGCGTTCGCCGCATCCGCACGCCCGGATCGTTTCCATTGACAAGACCGCGGCACTTGCGGTTCCCGGCGTCGTCGCTGTTTTCACGCATGAAGATGCACCAGCGCAGTTGTTCTCGACGGCCCAGCACGAACACTTCACGGACGACCCCGATGACACCCGCGTGCTGGACAACGTCGTGCGGTTCATCGGCCAGCGCGTAGCTGCCGTTGTGGCCGAATCCGTTGGTGCTGCGGAGGCCGGAACCCGAGCGCTTGCTGTGGAGTACGAGCTTTTGGAATCCGTGTTCACGCCCCAGGAGGCCATCCTTCCGGGGGCACCTGCAATTCATGGTGACAAGGATGGCGTTTATTCCAGAATCTCGCGGCCCCTTCAGAACGTGGTGGCCGAGGTCCACGCCGAGCTGGGCAGCGTGGCCGACGGCTTTGCGGCAGCCGACTTCATCCATGAGCACACGTACAAGACGCAAAGGGTTCAGCACGTCGCGATGGAAACGCACGCGTCCATTGCCTGGCTGGACGAGGACGGCAGGCTGGTTGTCCGTTCCTCCACGCAGGTTCCCTTCCTGGTCAAGCGCACCCTGATGCGACTGTTTAATCTGCCGGAGGAGACTGTTCGTGTTGTGGCTGGCCGCGTCGGGGGTGGTTTCGGCGGCAAGCAGGAGGTCCTCACCGAGGATCTTGTGGCTCTCGCGGCCTTGGCGCTGCGGAGGCCGGTGCAGGTGGAGTTCACCCGGACCGAGCAGTTCACGGCCACTACAACGCGCCATCCCTTCACTATTCACTTGAAGGCGGGAGCCAGCCGGGACGGATACCTGACCGCCCTTCAACTGGACGTCATCACCAACACCGGCGCCTACGGAAACCATGCGCCCGGGGTGATGTTCCATGGTTGTGGCGAGTCGCTGGCCGTCTATAAATGCGTCAACAAGAAAGTGGACGCCCAAGCCGTCTACACCAACACCGTTCCCGCTGGTGCTTTCCGAGGGTATGGGTTGAGCCAGATGATCTTCGCGATCGAGTCCGCCGTCGACGAACTTGCCATCGGCATCGGCATGGATCCGCTCGAGTTCCGGCTCAAGAACATGGTCCGTCCAGGCGATCACATGCTCTCCACAACACCCGAACCTGAGGAAGACGTCCATTACGGTAGCTACGGCCTGGACCAGTGTGTGGCCCTGGTCCGGGATGCCCTTGACCGGGGCAAGGAGCGTTACCGGGCCGCTGGCCTGGAGGACCTCGGCCCCGACTGGGTCGTCGGTGAGGGCTCGGCCCTCTCCATGATCGATACCGTTCCGCCGCGCGGCCACTTCGCCCACACCAGGGTGAGCCTGGAAGCGGACGGAAGGTTCGCCGTCGACGTCGGTACTGCAGAGTTCGGGAACGGCACCACAACCGTGCATGCGCAACTCGCCGCTACTGCGCTGGCGACAGCCGCCTCAAAAATTACCGTCCGTCAGTCCGATACGGACCTCGTGGAGCACGACACCGGCGCGTTCGGTTCGTCCGGGACAGTGGTGGCCGGCAAGGCGACGCTCGGCGCAGCCCTCGAGCTTGCCACCAGGATCCAGACCGTTGCGGCTTCGCTGACGGGGGCTGCTTTGACTGATTGCCGCTTGGTGGACGGAGCTGTGGAGTGCGGCGACCGCGTGGTTCCGCTCAAGGAAATTTACGACGCCGCCCGTCTCCAAGGCGTTCGCCTCGCCACCGATGGCAACTGGGGAGGAACGCCGCGGTCAGTCGCATTCAATGTCCACGGTTTCCGCGTTGCTGTTAACACGGGAACGGGTGAGCTGCGGATTCTGCAGAGCGTGCAGGCCGCAGATGCCGGCGTTGTGGTGAACCCGCGGCAGTGCCGTGGGCAGATCGAAGGCGGTATCGCGCAGGCGCTTGGTGCGGTGCTCTATGAGGAAGTGAAAGTGGACGACGCCGGACACGTCACCACCGATATCCTGCGGCAGTACCACATTCCGTCATTCGCGGACGTGCCGCGGAGCGAGGTCTATTTCGCCACTACCAACGACTCCACCGGACCCCTCGGCGCCAAGTCCATGAGCGAGAGCCCGTTCAACCCCGTGGCACCCGCGCTGGCCAACGCCATCCGCAACGCCACTGGAATCCGTTTCGGCCAACTGCCGATTGCCCGGGACAAGATCTACCTGGCCCTCCGCGACCGCACCACTGCACCCGTCTAACCCCACCCCAATTAACCCAGATCCCCTTGCTTACTTGGGTGGGACGGCTACTTGGGGGAGACGGCGAGCTCCATGAACACGCTGTTCGGGTCCAGGGTGTAGTTGGCGAACGGCGGGCACTCGGTGAATCCATGCCGGGCATACAAACGACGCGCGGGCGCAAAGTAATCTTCGGTACCAGTTTCCAGGCTCACGCGTTCGTAGCCCCGGCGGCCAGCTTCGGCCACGATGTGCTTGAGCATCAGCGTGGCCACTCCCCGCCCACGGGCAGCGGCGGTGGTGCGCATCGACTTGATCTCGCCGGACCGGCCGTCTCCGTCAGAAGTGGCCAGTTCCTTCAGCGCCCCGCATCCCAGCAACACGCCGTTTTCGCGGGCCGTCCAGAACGTGATCGCTTCATGCGACAACGCCGAATGGTCCAATGCGTGCACGCTCTCTGCGGGCGACGTCGCAAACATGTCCGCCAGATGTTCGCTGAGGAGCTGATGGACATCCGGGCGCGTGGGATCGTCAAGTGCAATCTGGATCATGGATTCAAACTTACCGGCCCGGGATTGATCAAGCCTCCAGTCAGTCCTCCAGCAGGTGCAACTGGTCCTTCGTATCCAGGTCTTCGCCGGAGCAGAGGTCACTGCAGTCCACCAGGTCCACCAAGCCCGGGTGCGCTTTGAGGAATGATCGCGCCCCCGTGTCACCATTCGCCGCTTCCGCAGCTTGGAATCGGAGCCCGACGTCGATAATCACCGGGTGCCGACGCTTAAGGTGCCCTGACTCGTCAGGGTAGGCGGCTGCCGTGACGCGACCTGGACGGTGGCTGCCCAGCAGCCTGCTGACCGCCGTCGGGGTTAAACCGGGCTGATCCACCAGAGCCACCATGATGCTGTGTCCCGGCGAGGCCGCCTCGATTCCTGCGCGGAAAGAACCAGCCATGCCCTTGGCCCAGTTCTCGTTCTCGACCACGGTGTACGTCCGTAGATCCGTGGTGCTTCGAACGCGGTCCGCCTCGGCCCCGACCACGACCACAACCTCCCGGCAGCCGCCGTCGAAGAGAGTATCGGCGAGCACCTCAACCAGCGTGCGGCCGCGGTAGGGGAGCAGCGCTTTCGGTCCGCGGCCCAAGCGCGTACCGGCCCCTGCGGCAAGCAGGACGCCCGTAGTGGGCGCCACGCCGGATCCAGTCATATCCTCACGATACGCGCGGGCATGCACGCGGTCTGTAGCTCGCTCAGAGCTTTCCGGGACATCTACCAAAATCGGTTGCAAACTACTCCTCAGTAGGTCTGTTGGTAGGTTCCGACGGCCATTATTGTCGGTAGGGAATTGTTCAAATCGCTCTAATGCAATGATGCGTGGAGGAAAAGGGGAAGATGGCGGGCAGTTTCGAAATACTCAAGGCCGGGACGAACACGTTCAGGTTCCGACTCACAGCCGATGACGGCACAGTTGTGGCAGTGTCGCCACAGTTTCCCAATTTGAAGGCCGTCGTGGCCGGTATCAACGCAGTCCGCGAAAACGCGGCAACCGGATTCGTCGTAGACCGGAGGAATCTGGGCACCTAGGCCTCCCGGGTACTACACACAAAAACAAGTTGGCGGCAGTGTTCTTCACGAACACTGCCGCCAACTGTATTTCTGCGGGTTGTTAGGCGTCGCCGCCTGCTCCGCCGGTAGTGCCCGCGTTCACGTCGAGCAGCTTGTAGCGGTCAATAGCGTACGACGGCGCGCCCTCCTCAACTTCGCCCCTCGCCGCCAGCAACTGGAGGGTTTTGGCGACGATGGAGTGGGTGTCGTTTTTGAAGTAGCGGCGGGCGGCTTGGCGGGTGTCGGAGAAGCCGAAGCCGTCTGCTCCGAGGGAGGCGAAGTCGTTGGGGATGAATTGGCGGATTTGGTCGGGGACGGCTTTCAT
>NZ_JBFTJK010000043.1:0-10167 GCF_056395385.1 Paenarthrobacter sp. 10L420
ACGGTGGCAGCGTCGGCTGCGACCCCGGTAGGCTCGATCAAGGCTCGTCCTGTTCTAGGTTGAATGCCTAGACACACTATCCCAGCAAGGCCACGGGCCCCTTTGTGTTCAACGACACGAACTCAATTCCCCAGCAACCACGAAGAGCCTGGATAGTCGGAAACGTACTCCACCCTTTGTTCGTGTTCGGTAGTCAAGGTTTTTCGGTGGGGAGTCCTGACAATTTGAAGGCTATCTCGCCGGGAGCGGGTTACAGCAAAGGGCTGCAGTTCCCATGTTCCCATGTTCCCACTACAGCGCGGGGCCAAATACTCGCCGGCACCAAGTCGCGCACTTTTCTAATGGACGAAGGCAAGCCCTGTCGACGGCCGAGCCGGAGACTGCCTTGGGGATGGAAGCCGGCACCCTCTTAAGCGAACCGTATATGTTCCGTGAGCGTAATGCACTCCTGGAACTGATGCGTGTCTCCCTGACGAGATAAGTAATGCACGCGGGGTCCAATTTCTTGCAGTCGGCGCGGAACCCGCATCGCACGAGGAGAGGGTGAAATACTTTTCCAATCCAAAAATCAAGATAAATCGAAGCCAAAGATAGACTTAACTTTGCTATCGAGTGATACGGGTGATTCCCCCAGGCTCAATCGGAGACACCTAATGGTCAATCCACCTTTCTCCATGCGAATGGTCGTATCAGGACCCTCGCCGAGGCCAATCAGAACCCCCACATGTGCTCCGTAAGCATCGCAGTAAGCCAGCATTTGGTACAGGTCAGCGCGTCCCGGTGTGGGTCCCAAGAATTTATATTTTGCATCTACCACTATTAGCGGTGTACGGCCTCCGACATCTCCAACGCATACATCCGGCATCAGACGGAGTTGACGATCGACATCTAGAAACCGCATCAGTTTGCGACCTTGGACGTCATAATTGAGCCCACGGCGCGTAGATTCAGCAGCAAGCAATGACGTGATAAAGCCCTCAAAGACTTTTGGCATATGGAACAGGAGGCCATGACTGGGCGTCTCCCCGCTCGTCGTTAGTAGTCCGGAACCCTGAAGAATCAACGCACCTATACGGATGCAGGTCGAGTAGGTCTCGTCCGGCGCCAGCTCCATGGCAGCAGCGAAATCCATCATGGGATCAAGACTCGTCAGCGTTCCCAAATTGTCCGCCCAAATCTTAGCTTTATGTCCCGTGGGATTACTTGTTCCGTATGTGTTGGTTATATTCTCCAGGACACCGGTCAAAAAAGAATTCAGCGGATTGTGTGACGTGAACAAATCGTGGCGATAAACAACGGGCGATTGTAGGCCGCTTACAAACTTCACAAAGTCAATTTGACCGCGAGGCCGGGCTCCAATCGATGATACTCGGACGTAACTTTCAAAAGCGCCCTCTGCGGTAGCCAATTCAAGATACTGAAGGAATTGGAATGCGAGGGTGTCCCTAAAGGATCCCGGGCCGATGTGCACGACGTCTGAAGTTGGTTTGGGAAGGGGTAAAGCTACCGTAAGGAGATGAGCGAGAATCGCATTACCACATTTCGGTTCAATGACAACTTCAATATCTCCGGCGCTAAATGCACCAACAATGTCGCGGGCGCCGATACGGTACTCGCCTTCGCGATTACCAGGTTCTATCTGAAGCACCTTCGAAGGTGTTTCCTTAATGTCTGTTCGGAAGGCCACTGAGCGTAGACGTTCCAATTGCGCAAAGGAAAGAGCCACAGAAGGGCAATACTCATTTTCTCTAAGTGTTAGTAGCATCGTTCAGAGTCAAATTCCCCGGACGGGAGCCTAGGGCGCTGATATACTTTTCGCGCACAGCTGTAGGGCCTAATGTAAGCAAAGATCCGAAGGGGGCCGTTTTACCGAATTTTCCGTAAAGATAGGGCCCAATCTCGAATTTCATGATTCTAACAACTTCGTCATCGCTGAGATCCGAGTTCATGAAAAACGACGCGCCAATCGAGAAGTCAGGATCAGGCACAAGATCGTTGATGTCCGAGACCCAATCGACCAGCCATTGCTTATCGTTATGGTGGGTATCAATAAACCTTCTCAATGCAGACTTGAACGGTTCCTCAGTGGGGTAGCAGTCAAAAACTCCAAACCTCCGTCTCAAGGCTGAATCGAAATTTCCCGCAGATCTGTCGGCCCGGTTCATAGTAGCGATGATGTAAAAGTTCTCCGGGACGACGAACTCGCCACGATCGTCATAAGGGGATCCGTACTGCAAACGGACCGGGAGACCCCTGTACTCCATCGCGGTAAGAAGCTCACCAAAGACGGAAGAAACATTTGCCCGGTTGATTTCATCAATTATCAAACCGTAGGGGACGTCGCGCTCATCAGCATCGGCCTGATGCAGAATATCTAGAAGGGGGCCGGCTGCAAGTTCATAATTGAGTGTCGCAACATTCATGGAGGGCCTTATTCCAGACACAAAATACTCGTAGCTATAGGAGGGATGAAACTGAACAAAGTCAGTGTTCGCGCCAAACATGAAATGGGCAAGTTCCCTGGCAATGTGCGTCTTTCCCACACCCGGTGGTCCAGAGAGTATCAATGACTGCTTTTTCTCTAGAATCCAAAGCATTTCGTCTACACTCTCCACTGGGATGTAGAGCCGCTCCGCGAGGTCGTTCGTTGAAGCAGCGGGTGGAAGCGTCGTAGCGGCTGCACGTGCATTTACAGATTGAGGACGAGGAGGAACCCAATCCGGGTTAATTTCCGGTATCAGGGAGGCCAATTCTGCGTCAATCGACTGCAATCTAATGAGTAGCCCGGGATCAGAGCCTTGTAGTGTGCCAAGAATCGCCCGAACCTGAGCGGACATTTGGTCCGGAGACCATTCGTCTCCGAAACATTTGAGTATGTTTTGGGCGGGCACCTTACCGTCAAATCCGAAGGCCCTAACGGCGCGAAGCTTTGACGATTCAAACCATTCTTGGCGTTCAAGGACCTTTGGATTGATTATTGGATCGAAGTCCGTCACGCGATCGACTACCATCTTGCAGCGTTGAGATGGCCCTTCGCCGGAATATTCGACTGATTGAACACGCCCGAGGCCTATCACTCCGCGCTCATTCGCGGAGCCTCTGAAATCGATGGCGCCAAGGATCAGCACCACCACATCGTTAGGGCTGATTAGTAGGACACTACGCCGCTTGGGAGGTTGGCCAAATTCGAGGTGAATTTCCTTGGGTAGTCTACCGGTCATGATATTCGCATCAAAATAAGCAGACTGATCAGGAGAATCAGGAGAGAGCGGATCAATGACTGTCCCTCTGGCCTGTCCGCGGACTGTGACTCTTGGACCCAGGCGACACACAAAGGCTTTCACGCCGTCAAAACTTCACTATTAAGGTTGATAGTTGTTTCTGTAACTGTCGGAATGGAGAGCGTTGCCTTGATACGCTCGGCCAACCAAGCAATAACTGGGACGGATACTGCATTCCCTAGGGCGTGATATCTGACGCTGTCCGAGGTTGCGTCTTCGTTCCATCCACGGGGAAGTGTCCACGTATCTGGGAATCCTTGTAGGCCCTCGCATTCTGCAGGTGTGAGTCGGCGAGCTGAATCCTCGTAAGCGACATAAGTGCGACTCCAATCTGTCCCAGTATGGCGCCCGGTCGTTGCTGAGAGACAGAATGACAATTTGGGCACGACTAGTCCGTTGTCTGTTGTTCCACTTCCGCCTTCGCTGCTAACTTTTGAAGCGCGCTCCATAAAGGGGGAAATAGTTTTCGTCGCTGACTTTCCACCCGTCTCAAGATGCCCTGCGCCGCGTTCGGGCTCAAAAAGTATCGAAGCGGCACGCTCTGGGTTGTCACGACATCCAACAATGTAGACTCTCTGACGACTTTGGGGGACTCCGAAGTTTTTACTGTTAAGGACGCGCCACGCCACGCCATACCCGAGTTCGGCCAACGTGTGAATGACGATTCCAAAATCTCGTCCTTCGTGCGATGAAAGTAGGCCTGGGACGTTCTCGAGGACGACAGTTTCGGGAAGAGCCCCTCCAAGTAACTCAGCGAACTGGTAAAAGAGTCCAGATCTTGCCCCTTTAAGCCCAGCTCTTTCCCTTGCTCGTGCCAATGAGACGTCCTGGCAAGGGAATCCGGCGCTCCAGATATCGGCTTGGGGGACTTCACTAAGCTTCACTTCCTTAATATCGTGGTCGCGCCTGACCTTTGGCCAGTGGTGCGAAAGAACCTGCAGGCAGAATGGATCTATTTCGCACTGGTAGACTGTCTCGATTCCGGCCTGGTGAAATCCAAGGTCAAAACCACCGATCCCAGCGAAGAATGACGCTAATGACAACGGACGCTGAAGGCAGTATTCGCCCTGATCTCTGCTGTTAGTGTGCACTGCCTTGAATCCTTACTGTTGCCCCGGTCACGACTCGGCTCTTACGCTCACCAGCAGCCGTGACGGGACACTGCTCTTCTTGTTTCCAGTAGGCTACCGGACTGGGTGACGGAATCGTGGCACGCCTGACATGCGTTGCGGGCACATCCGACACAAGGCGCTCCTTTCGTTTAGCAGATGAGTCGAACATCTCACAGGCTAAGTTTTGGTGGCGCCTCCCTCGAACTCGTTTGCCGGCTTCGTTGTGCCCTCGCCGTGCCATGGAAGCTTGGCCTGTTCCGCCTCGGCGGGTAGCGGAAGCGGGCGAACTGGGGTGACGTTTCATATCTCTCGTGGAGCTCCTCTAGATCGGGCCGAGCCTGATGCCTGTGGGGCATTCAGCCAGGCGACTTGCAGGTCGGCAAGTCAACAACCTGATCCTAGGAGTCGCTTCGGACAATATTATGCAGACAGGTTTCCTCGGTGCCTGAAGTGAAGAAAGAAGTGACGAAGCTAGCTCTTCCGTTCCTTAACACTGGTACCAGATCATCGTGCCTGGGAGACTGCTGAATTGGTCACGGATGGGGCGCGTCGGCTGGACAGGTGGGCTGGGTGGTTAAGACTGGTCTTATGCAGGGACGCGAGGACGGGCAACGCGGGTATTTGGACGTGGAGGCGCTGGCCGGAGAGTTGTTGGCTCCGGGAAGCGTCTCGCTTTTCTGGTCAAACATCGGGGCGCCTGTTTCCGGATCCAATGATGGAGAACGTGTCCCCGTCGCGGCGGGGCCGGCCATCGGTTCCGGCGCCGGTCATCGGCTCGGTGCTGGTGTTGCAGGCATTGCAGGGGCTCTCTGACCGGGAGACGCCGAGGCGTTGACCTTCGACCGGCGCTGGAATGCCGCGTGCGGATACGGACTGATACCGCGTCCCACCCGAGCACGCTGACGTACTGGCGGCGGCTTCTGGCCGGGTCGGGAAACCTGCACCGGATCATGGAGGCCATCGCCGAGGTCGTGGCGGAAACCGGAATCCTGAAGGGCAAGCGCCGCGGGGCTGTGGATTCGACAGTCCTGGACGACGCGGTCGCCAGGCAGGACACCATCACGCAACTGATCGCGGGGATCCGCCGCTTCGGCCGTGATGTCCCTGCCGGCCAGGAATTGCTGGCCACCCACGCTAAAGGGTATGACTACACCCGAACCGCAAACCGGACATCGCGTGGGATGACCAGGATGCCAGGAACGGGCTTGTTTCGGCGCTGGTCACCGATGCGCTGGCGCTGCTGGCCGTCGTCGATACCGAGGCCTTGGACGGCAAGGTGGCCGATGCGTATGCGCTGCTGGCACTGGTCGCCGGGCAGGACGTGGAACCGGCCGAGGATTCGGACGGGACCGACGGGCGGTGGCGTATCGCCCGGAACGTCGCACCGGACCGGATAATCTCCACCGTGGACCCGGACACCCCGCACGCGCACAAGACCCCAGTCCCGCCAGCAAGACGGATTCACGGCCCACATCCTCATCGAGCCCGACACCGGTCTGATCACCGCCGCGGAGCTCACCAAGGCCTCCGGACCGGAGCACAGCGACGGAGCCGTCGGTGCCCGGCTCATGGGCGCGGATCCCACGATCACCGGCACCAGCGTGGACGTCCTGGCCGACTCGGCCTGCGGTTCCGGAGAAATGCTCGCCGCCCTCGCCCGCAACGCACGACGCGCTGCAGCGCGAACACCGTCTACGCGCCGCGGACCCCGCCTTCCGGGACACTTACCGCAGGCACCGGCCCATGGTCGAGCGGTCCATCGCCTGGCTCACCCGCGGAAACCGCCGGCATCAGCCGGAACACCGCCTGGCTCCAACTGCAGATCGCAGGAGTGAACCTCCGACGCCTCCTCGCCCTCGGACTGACAGAGAACGAAGGATTATGGGCGCTGGGATAAACCACCAGGCAGGACCTGGCCCATCGATAAAAAATCGCCGGATGACACCCCAGATCTGAGGCAGAATGAACGCAAGCGGGCGGAACCACCCCGTTTTCGCACCCAGGGGTGCGACCAGAACACGCCGCTAGACGGCCATGGTGGCGTTCCGCCCGCCCCACAACCAGCCTCCCAGGCGCTGACCAGAAGGATGACGCTCCTGAGACCACCGGTTGAGCGCAGCGTTGTTGTCGACCCCCGAATCGCGGGCTGAGTCAAACAATTTAGGTCCATAAAATAGCATTGGTTTGTCTGTGACACGGTAATTCATGCGGACACAGGGCCCTTTCAGAAGTCCAGCTCAATAATCGTTGGTCATTGGCACGACGCCAGAGACTTGTACCTGGAACTTCGCGAGTTACTCTATAGCCATACATGTCAGGGGTCACCAAGGAGCGAAGTGGACGCGCTAAAGCTTGAGCAGGAACTGCGGGGCAATAAGCTCAGCGACTTGGCCGATGCCATGCCTCGGATCCAGGACTTCGTTGAAGATTGGTGGCGTCAGAATTATCTTCCTTGGTTCACGGATCACGGACCGGACCACTCTCGTGTTGTTGCCGACTACGCTCTGCAGCTCGCCAGTTCTCCCAATCTATCCACGGGCAAGGAACTGGAGCCGTTAGAAGCCTTTATCCTTTGGGCCAGTTCGTGGTTGCATGATCTGGGTATGCAGTCTCTCCTTAATATTCCACTAGGCCAGTTGGAGCAGAGTGATTATGAGGCCATCAGGAAACGGCATCCAGATCAGAGTCACCTGGAGATTCATGGAAACGCTACGAAAATTGGGTTGCCTCCTCAAGATAGAGCACTTCTTCATGTAATTGCATTGGTAGCTCGAGCCCATGGAACCAACTATTACGAAGACTCCGTCGCTAAATTGCGACAATTTACGCTGGTGCGAGGTAAACAAGTGCGCGGTCCTCTTCTGGCCGCTATTTTACTTATGGCAGACGAGCTACATTTACATTATGAACGTGTTAAGCCGCTACCTGCAGGGGCAACCCTCAACTTTGTGTCAGAAGCGCATGCGCTAAAGCATAGAGTCGTTCTAGCAAGTGAGATTCTTCACCAGCTTGATGGAGAAGTAGGCATTCGAATCACAACCCAGCAAGACGCTAATCTTGATGACCTGAGTATAAGTGCGGTCGAAACTTGGATTGCAGAGAAGCTCCTCATGCAGGTGGCAAAAGTCGAAGGCGAGTTTAACGCGGGGTTCCGTATGCAGGCTCGGCTATCACGGGCCATCGAATTTGTGCGAATTGGCGTAGATGTGGCTGAAACGGCTCCCCTGCGGGCTGTCATGGACGTCATCGAAGCAGATAATCAGAAATCACGCCTCATAAATCATCTGCAGTCGTTTGAGGAAGCATACAAACAACTAAAGGATCACGAGTTCGTCGTCCTTACAGGAGGATTAGCTGAGGACTTCACGGACCTTGACGGTCGGGAGGACCTTCTGAACGCCTTAGGAGCCAAGCTGCGATCTACCGGAATGACGGTCTTGAGTTCCTTGGTCCTGCTTGAATCAGCGGGAGCAGCCAGCTGCACCGACGTCTTGGTATCTTGGGTTAAGGGCTTGCCTGGAGCGGCTGGAACAGCGGGTGATGACGTCACGACGGCCGATAGGGAAGTTCTTTTGGATATCCTGTGCGGGCATCTTGCAGAGCATGACAGCTCGGTATTGCTGGTCCTCTCATCTATCGATCTATTTTCCGATAAGGACGCCATTTGGCTGATGAGGACCGCCTTGCCGCGATTGCAGGAGGCATGTGATATGGCAATGCTTGTTTCCGGAGAACCTAGCTTCATGGCGTTGGCGACCTCGTCAGCGGCTGTGGAGGTCTCCGTCAAGGTGCTGGACTATACCGATGTGGGCGAACACCTTGCGAGATACAGTAGTCGTAAGGAGAGTCAAAATGCCGCAAACGCACGGCGAGGTTATTCCGAGTATAAATGGACGCGTGACTACGCCAAGCTCGGCCTAGCAGAGGATACTTGGTATGACCATCTTGCTTGAGAGCAGTCTTGGGATCCTCAGTACTGCCCCCTGGTTCGACGAAGCGACCGCCACCGAGCTGCTAGGGCTTCAATCTCGGACTCCCTTGAACGAAGCAAGCGAAGTGTTGTCACGGCTGGATCGGGCTGGAATGTTTGTGACGCGTGGCTCGGTACGACGGGTTGTTGAACCCTTGAGAAGCCATTTGCGGCGTTCGTTGCATGGCGATGACGAGGAGCTTTACACAAAAGCTGTTGCCATCTTCGCGGAGCACGCAGCTGCCGACCTGAAGCCACAACTGATGGGGGTGATGGGCAACCATGGCAGCGCACTGAATATTGCTGCTCTCACCGCATTTGCTCACTCTGAGCACACGCCCTCGTTCGACGCCTTAGTCGATTTAGTGCAGATGCCCTCAGACGTAGATGAAGCCCACAAAGCTGCCACGGCAGCTCGCGTCTACGAACTCTACTCGTTCAAGAGAGACAGGAAGAGCGACTTTCTGCGCGGTTTGTCCCTGTGGGCCAAAGGGCGGCACTTTGAAGCGGAAATCTGCTTTAAGACCGTTCTCATCGGAGCAAAACCGGACAAAGCCAGAGCGATTGCCGCCCATCTAACAGGGGTGAGTCGACATCGAGAAGGAGACCTTCGGGAATCACGAAGGCTCTTACTTCAGGCGATTGACGACCTTCGCTTTCTTGAAGACCAACCTGGGCTGTCGGTTGTGCTAACGACCTTAGGTCGTGTGGAGCGGGATGCCTACAGGGAGACGCAGAAAACGGAGTCTATCGTTGCCTCCATCTCTGTCCTAGAGGAGGCGAACAACCTAAACGTAAGGCTCGGACGGGTAGATGGGCGAAATCTTGTGGCCCTGAGCCAGAGTTACTTCGCAGCTGGTCGCTTAGAGGAAGCTTTGACGATAGGCGAGCAGGCAGTTTCCGATTCGAGCAGTAGCGGAGACGCTGTGTCGGCATTGTGCAATCTCTCTGTGATCCGGCGTGAGTCAGGAGACCTGCCGGAAGCGACGCGGCTGCTCGACAGAGCCAGTGATATGGCTTCCCGCGACGGGGTGAAGGATCAATCCCTGGCGCGCCTTCTCAATATGCTGGCAGCCAATGAGCGGCGCATCGGCGATCTTAAGGGGGCAAAGCGTCACGCACAGGAAAGTTTAGCCATGGGGCGCCGCGTTCAGGATCAGCGCCACATCGCTCACGCAAGTCACACTCTGGCAGGTATCCTAATGGACAGTGTGCAACCGGCACAGTCTGAACAAGAACAACAAGACCTATTAAGGGCTGCCACCACGCTTCTGAACGAGTCGCGAGAGATATTGATCAGTCTTCGAAACCGCCCAGGAATAGACATGGTTGAGGCCACCTTGGCGAGACTGACCGCAGGAGGCTCTGATGTTTCGGTCGTCGAGAGTTTAGGGGAGCAAGGTCGCGATGGATCCTCTGCATCCACTTGAACGCCTAATGGCACCGACAAGTTGTGCCGAGGGAGGGAGACTCTAACCGCCGATCAGTGTGACACTGTGGCAAGTAGAGCTTGATCCGCGGGCAGGATCTCAGCGTTGGAGCCGTCGAATCCCCATTCTGGCTGGCTCCGCGATTGGTCTCTGTCTTACCTAGGATTCGACGCCGTTTCCACCTTCGCTGAGGAGACAAGGACCCCGAGCGCAGCCCGCCCACGGGGCTCTTCGTGGTTGCTGGGGAATTGAGTTCGTGTCGTTGAACACAAAGGGGCCCGTGGCCTTGCTGGGATAGTGTGTCTAGGCATTCAACCTAGAACAGGACGAGCCTTGATCGAGCCTACCGGGGTCGCAGCCGACGCTGCCACCGT
>NZ_JBFTJK010000044.1:0-9505 GCF_056395385.1 Paenarthrobacter sp. 10L420
GCGCCAACCGAAGGCTCTCCTCCCAACTGCCCAGGACCTTGCCCTCCACATTGGCAAGCGTCACACTCCCACGCATATTGGTAGCGAACGTCGCCAACTTCAACCGATTCTCATCATTCAAAACCGGTGTTGACCACTTGTCCACACGATCATCCACCGCCTCCGAAGGCACACCCACCATCTCATCCGTCTTCATTGACAAGAACTCACCTCGACTTAGCACACTCATCCGTGGCCCCGGAACGAACCCAAGCGGCCACCCGCCCAATCATTCCTGCATACGATACCATGTAGTTCCTGAATCCGATACCACTACCGCCTGCATTCGATTCTATGGTTCGCTTGACCCTGCCGCAGGGGACTGATAGAAAGAAGCCCACATGCCGGCTGGGACGCCACTCGGCGCCAGCGTGTGCGAACCGGGAGGAAAGAATGACAGCGTCCGCCGAACTCACAATGAGTATCGCCGATCAACTCTTCGCCATGGAGCAGATCAAGCAGGTGAAGAGCAAGTACGCGTACAGTGCTGATCGTCACAAGTGGGATGACTTCGCTTCGGTGTTCGCTCCGGATGCAGTCTTCGACGAAAGCGATTTCCCGAATCCGCTTCAGCCCTACACCAAGGACCCTGTCCCCAGCACCGTGTCCGACTACTTCAAGCAGTCTGCCGAAAAAGCCGAGTGGCCCCTGGTCGGCCGCGATGCGATTCTCGCCGCGCACGTCGACGTCCCCGACGATCACGTGATGGTTCACCACATCATGGATCCCTACATCGTGCTCACCTCGGATAGCACCGCCACGGCGAGGTTCAGGTTCGAGAGTTACCACTGGTTCCCGGTCGGCAGGCCGGTCAAACACATGCACAACATCGGCGCCTACCACGAAACCTACGTCCGACTCGACGACGGCAACTGGTACATCCATACCTTCAAGCTCGAACGCCAGCGGGTCGAGTGCGTCTAAAGCAGGCACTCGTCGGCAGCAGGCAGCTTCTCGCGTGGGGGCGTCACCGACTACGGCCCGACACGACATCCAGCAGGGATGCCAGGTCGGCATGACGAAGATTAGGAACCAAGCCCCATGTCCAGAATCCTGACAGAGGACCAGCTCGCGATTCGCGACAAGGTACGAACCTTTGCACGCGAAACCCTCGGCCCACGCAGACTGGAGGGTTACGGCAACCCCCCATTTCTCAAAGAGATGAACCGGCTCCTGGGCGACGCCGGCATCTTGCGCGTGTTTGCACCGAAGTCGCTCGGCGGCGACGAGATGGGTGTCATGGGGATGGTTATCGTCATGGAAGAACTCTCACGCGAGTGTCCTGGCGTCGCCCTGAGCGCGATGATGCAGATGAACATTCCCGTGAACATGGTCGGTACGCCGGCCGTGGCAGAGCGCTGGGCCCGAAGTGCACTAGCCGGCGAAACGACCGTATCCTTCGCATCGACCAACCCTGCCGGTTATGCCAATTACAGCGAGCACCCGGATCTGGCGCGGCGCGAAGGGGATGGGTATGTTCTCAACGGCGTCCGCCATTTCGCAGGACAGGGGACTTTCGCGGACGTGATGGGCGTCTCGGGTCTGGTCAACGGCGATATGCACCTGTTCTGGCTTACCACCGATCAGCCCGGCTTGACGATAACCGCGATGCCGAAGATGGGCGTTGGTGCGCCCTGGGGCCGTGTCGAAATGTCGGACGTACGGGTACCGGCGGAACGTGTGCGCGACATGAGCGTTCTGGTGAAAGACCGCCAGCTCACCGACGTGACGGGTGCAAGCAAAGTTTCGACGCACCCCATCTCAGCGATGGCACTAGGGCTCGCCGAGGGTGTGTGGGAAAAGACGGACGCATTCCTGCGAGAGCGCACGTTCAACCACGAGTCACTGGCATCGATGCAAGCACTTCAGCACAAGATGGTGCGGATGAAGCAGAACATCGAAGCCGGTCGATCGATGCTCTACGATGCAACGCAGCTCGTTCAGGCCGGCCAGGGTGACCCTGTCCTGGACCACCTCCTGAAGCCCTTCCTCACCGAGATGGCATTCGACGTCGCGACCACCTGTATGACCCTGCACGGTGGACGCGGGTATCAGACCTCAGAAGGGATCGAAATCTACCTGCGCGACGCCGCCGGGCTCCTGATCGGAGAATGCACAACCGACATGCACTACTCCACCGTCGCAAGTCTCCTTGATATGCCGGGAGCGCTACCGGGGTCGCCCTGAGGCACCGACCGGCGCCGACCCCGGTCACCCGATCTGATGGAGGAACCTGAAACCACGGGTGTGTCGTCAGTTATTGTCCGGCTAGGGTCGCACGTCGCATCCCGGATTGCCGACGTGAACGACTGCCAACCCTGAACGTGCATCCTCCGCCGGTCGTCGACGCTCTCGAAAGAACCGCACTCCGCGCTTGATACGTCTTGCCCGACGTCTGCTAGGCGGAGGATTCTGATTTCGTCGATCCCGATGAGCGCAGGGCCCTCGCCGCCGGAACCGATGATCTCGTATCGCTGCCAAGCCTCGAGATCGGCTCCTGCTCGAGGTCGAAGACGGCGGCCAGTCGACTGGTCGCCGTCTTCGTTCCACTCAGAATCGACGCCAGATCCGATCCCGCGGCACTCCTGGTTGTCCGAATTCGATGCGTGCACCCTTGACGCTGCGTCAATTTTCTTTGCTGCCCCGACGGTTACTGAGGTACCACCCGAGCGCGCCGTCCATTCGCACGGTTTCGCCGTAGATGTAGTCGTGTTCGGCAAGCATCAGGACCAGTTGCGCGAACTCGTCGGGTCGCCCCAGTTGCTTGGGGAAAACTACTGCCTCAGCCAGGCCCACCCTGTAAGTTTCCGAGACCGTAGCGAGCATCGGCGTGTCCACGATTCCGGGGCGATCGTGTCGACCCGGATGCCAGACCGGGCGAGGTCTCGAGCAGCGACGATCGACATCGCCGCGACTCCGCCCTTCGATGCCGAGTAGGCGATCTGCCCGATATGCCCTTCCAACGCGGCAACGGAAGCGGTGTTGATGATGAGCCCGCGCTGATCGTTCTCATCCGCGCATGCCGTCGACCCCATCCTTTCGGTAGCCAGACGCATCACATTGAACGTCCCTACAGGGTTGATGTCGATCGTCGCTGGAAGAGCGCCAGATCATGCGTGCCTCGGCACGACAGGATCCGCCGTGAAGGCCCGATCCCTGCGCAGTTGACGACGAGGCGCAGTTCCCCGCCCCCCCCTACCGCGTCGAGCGCTGCCCTCACTTCATCTTCACTGGTGACATCGGCAGCGATAAAGGTCAGTCCGTCCTGGATGGGCACCTGCTCGATGGAGGAGGGCAGATCAATATCGACGACAGTGACACCGTCGGCGAGGCGTGCCTGAGTGGTTGCCGCGCCCAGTCCGGATGCGGCTCCCCTGACCAGCGCAGTCGTGCCCTTCAAATCCATGATTCTCCTTTGGGTTGGTCGTCGAACTCAGGAAGCTCATCCCGGGACAATCGATTCCCAAGTCACAACGCAGGCCACGCGTGCTGGGTCACCCCTGCTCGGCAGGGACTCGATCCTGCTCGCCGAACAGCGCGATCATTTCGGCGGCGCCAGCGCGGAAGTCCATCTACGGAAACTCCCCGCGATTTCTCCGTCCTACCTCCCGGTCCGACCTCCACGCCCTCACCGCATCCGTGGGTGAAGACCCTGCCCGGGACATCTTCGACCAGCCCGACGCCGAGGCCGTGCACGCCCGGTTCGACCGCCGCACGCCGTGCCGGCGAGCCCAGCTCCGAGGAGGTGACCGACGCCGATCTCCACGCCCTCACCGCATACCCCCCGACCCCGAAGGACCACAGGGATCACCCAAACTTGACCCGCGTCGATCCGAAGGCGAAGAGTGACAGCGATCAACCGCGATCTGGAATCAAACAATTTTCGGCATTGTCAACAATGTTGGTTCAGGCAACTCTGGGTCACTGAGGAGTGATAGATGAATATCGGGTCTCACGGTGCGGTCGAGGAAGAGGTCGTAATCCAGGACCCCTCGACATGTGATCCCAGATTCCCTGCGGAGCATTGCGTCCACACATTTCATCAACAACGAAAGCGGTGCGCACGCCAGCATTTGGCTGGCGCACCGGCTGAGCCAAGGGTGACTGTCATCGTGAGCTCGCAGCGGTTTGGAGGACTTCTCGGATTGCATTCGAGAGGAAACCGCAGGTCGGGTGGACATCAGCAAGAGACTTTCGATAATGCGCCCCGGAAGACGCCGACCGTTTCAGCATCATTACTCAGGCAACGAAATTGGCGAGCAAGAAGTTACTGCTCGTCACGGCCTCACAGGACACTGTGACTCCCGTCGAGCTGGCGCATTATTCGATCACGAGTGCGCTTAACGACGCCGGGGCGAAACACTTGACAAGCGTCGTTTTGGACACTGATCACATGTTTTTGAGCAAAAGAATAGCGCTCACGCAGCTTCTGGTCAGGTGGCTCCGGTTCGGAGAGCCTCTGCTAGCTCACTCTCTGACACATCGTCCCCGGGACCGCACCGCTACTCGAGGTTGAGCAGTTGTCCGATCGTGCGATCCGGATCAAGTCGCTCGATGCTGCCAACCACGTCGCGCGCCGCCGAAGTGCCGATGACTGGACTCGCGAGAGAAATGAACTTGCTCTTGAGGGCCTCCCACTCGGCTCCCAGTTCCGAATCTGGTGTGGGCTGATACGCATCGACTTCCGCTTCCAGAACATGTCCGTTATGAAGCGTTATCTCAACGCGTGTCGGGGCCGTCAACTGCCGGCCGACCTCCGGGCACACGGTGACGAGCTGGCGTAGGGCGACAAGTCGTGCGTCATGCACGCTTGCGTCAGTAAATCCAGCGGGACCGGTGTCCAGGCCTGCGAGAGCGATACTGGCAGCATGCCGCACACTGAATTTGCCCTCTAGCCCTGAAACAGGGTCGCTGATGCAGCAGATGTCCGTCACCTTGTCGGGAACAAACAGGCGAACGCCGGCAATGTCGTTTTCGGTGAACGTATGTGCGGCGCGTAGCTGGGCGACTCCATTGATGGTCGAGTGTGTACCGTGACAGCTGGCGTGTCGCTTGAAGAGAACTGACTCGATCGCCCAGCGATCTCCCATGACGGCCTGCGGACGAGATGGGTCAAAGGTGGTGCTGTGCGTCCAGACGAACCCCTGCCGTCCTTCGATTCCGTCCGTGGGTGCAGTGAACCCCTTCGCTGCCAGTTGCGCTGCGAGCATGCCCCCGGAGGCAGCGTTCGCCGCATTCAGGTGTTTGCTCATTGTTCCGAAGGTGCGCCTGAGCCCCGCTGCCTGCGTGGCCGCGAGGGTATAGCTCCGCTCGAAACCGTTTACATCGAGGCCGAGGAGATGCGCGCATGCCCCTGCGGCGCCAAACGTGCCGTAGATGCCGGTGCCGTGGAAGCCGTTCTCGTAGGCGGAAGATCCTGTTGCGAGAGCAATGCGGGCCTGTCCTTGCAGTCCGGCAACGATCGCTGCCACGGCCTGTCCGGTGGTTGACTGTAAAGCCTCACCCAGTGCGACCGCCGCCGATACGACCGCCGCCGACGGGTGTCCATCCATCCAAAAACTGGAGTCATCGAAGTCCAGTGCGTGCGCAGCCATAGCGTTCGCCATTGCTGCCTCGCGTGGTGACGTGCGCAGTTGCGTTCCGATGATGGTGGCGACCGGTCGCGATCCGGTTTCGGCTGCAATCCCCTGCGCTATTCGCCCCACTGGCTCCACAGAGCCTGCCATCGCCGCGCCGAGCCAGTCGAGCAACACGTGGCGCGCTCTACTTATAACAAGCGGTGGCAGGTCTGCATAACTCATCGCGGCGACTTCTTCAGCTACCCGAGCGGTGAAGCCGTCAGCGCTTGTCTCATCTGTTCGCACCATCGAATTGCATCAAACGTAAGAGGAATAGTCAAGGACAAATGGCATCGTATCCAACGTAGCGCCCGCCGCGTACACACACGACAGGACTCGACCGGCGTCGGCGCGTTTAGGGCGCTGAGACGTGATCGTTGACGAACGTGCCGATACCTTCAAGAGCCTCACGCGCTTCCGGCAGGAACGACGCGTGACTACACCGGCGGGGACAACTTCGGAGATATGACCGGACTGCCTGACAAACTGGTCGCGGTAATTGGGTACCGGTGCAACAGCAGTGCGCTGAAGGCGAGCCACAATGTCCGCGTCCTCACGACCGTGGAATCATATTCAGAACGGACGTCGATGCCAGCACCCCATCCCCTTCCCGAGGAATCGCGGTCGCGACATTCACCAGAACTCAGGCCTGAATACGATGTCCAACAGAGCGTGTTGACTCATCAAAGATGCCCGCGTAGCGGTTCGGAAGACTGGTCTCGGCGCCCATCCCCGGCGCTCAGGAAAGGTTGTGGATTGCCCCGGCCCAGCGCGGCCCGGAGACGGCCCGGCGAAGCGCCCTAGCGCGGGTGTGGAAGTCGATCTTTGGCATGCGCGGGGAATGATCAGTTTGACTGCCAGGATCAGTCCAGGTGGCCGTCGGTGCGGCATTTGTGGATGTTGTGCAGTGATCGGTGATCAGGCCCATGCCGGCATATTCGCGCACGGCGGCGATGCCGGCAACAGCATCGGACTTGGTATCGAAGGGCTTGGAAACTGCCATGACAGTACCATCGGGTGCGGTCAGCCGAAACCTGAACGCTGATTCCGGGTCGACAAAGAGTTCGAACATTCCTGCCATTGCGATCCTTTGGTCTGCGGGATCTTGAGGCCGCATCTTTGCCGCCCCAGCAGGCACGGGGCATCGTTGCCTCCGTTTTCCCTGCCGGATCCCGCGGTCCAAATTTTCATCAATTCAGCATGCGTTCCTCGAGTTTCCCGTGGGAATGTTTGCCAGCGCAAGCTTTTGACCGGCATCCAGTCGAAGTGATCACCTGCTCTCGCGTCCAGTACAGGCGCACTTTCCTCGGGGAGTTCACGAGACGGCCTCGGCGCCTCGCAGTGTGTCACACAAATGTTGACCTCTCCCCCGGCTGTCAACTAATAGTGGCGCATGGAGGTGGACCGATGAAAACACTGATTGCGTCCATGGACGGAAAGGACTGGCTGAAACCCCACAGGCGATCGACCAGCCGTTGATTACGCAATCCCCGATTTCGGCTGCTGGACCTTGAAATCCTTTGCCGTTACTGGGATCCAGGCCGTCTGGTGGCGCACCGGCCAACAGCCCTTCCATGTAAAGACCACTTGGTTCAAGGCACTGTGGAGGCGGCAAGCATTGGCGCCTGACCCACAAATTGCAGGCATTCTGCATTAATTGCATGATTCATTCATCTGATGCAATATGTTGGTGGGCTGTGCCGGTTGATTCGGCGGGACGGGTGCTCGATTTCGACTCCGTACCGCGTCAGTAACCAGGGCTGGTGCCAGAGGCCTCTGTGTTCACGAATGCGCCGATCTGCTCCAGCGCTTCCTGTCCTTCAGGCAGGAATGACGAGAACAGCGTCCAGACGTGCACCATGTCGTTGTACTCGCGATATTCGACGCGCGCCCCTTCCCGCTCAAGCTTCTCCGCTAGATTGCGTGAGTCGTCCAGCAGGACCTCCGCACCCCCCACGAGCAATAGGCAAGGCGGGAGCCAGCCGAGATCGGACAGCATCGGGAACGCTGCCGGCACCTCATCCGGTCCTCGCCCGCCCAGGTAAAGACCGGCAGCGCGTTGAATGCCTTTGCGCGAAACGACCGGGTCGATGTTTGCGCGCTCTTCGTAGCTGGGATTGGTGACTGTCAGGTCGACGAGTGGCGACACGAGGACGATGCGGCCCGGGAGTGTCGCCCCTGTGCGGTGCAAATCCCACAAGGAGCTGATCACCAGTCCCCCGCCTGCAGAGTCTCCAATTGCGAAGCATGACTGAGGCCCAACTTCGTCGATCGCGGCAGCAAGGACGCTTCGCGCATCGTCGAGGGCCGCCGGAAACGGATGTTCCGGGGCCAGACGGTACTCCGCCACGAAGACCCGCGCGTCGGTTGCCCGTGACACCTCCGCAGCATACGCACGATAGCCCTTGGCCGATCCGATGATGTAGCCGCCTCCGTGCAGCATCACGCCGATCCGTCCGGTAGAGGCGCCAGCGGCGTGGACCCAGTACCCGTCGACGCCTCCGTACGTGGCGGCGGTGATCGATGCGTCCTCGGGAATGGGCAGCCGTGCGAGCACCGCCTCATAGCCCTCGCGGCGGTCCTCCAGTGTTCCCCCACCGTGGGCCGGCAGTGCGTGCTCCAGCATCGCCTTGGCCCGGTCGAGGGGAGTTGAAACTACAGAATTGGTCTCCGCCATCATTGAACCCTTTCGTTGCGAGCCGCTTGTGCACCCAGATGACTAGGCAGCTCCTCCGGAATCTCTGCGTCCCGCGGGGCGGCGCCGGGAACGCGAACGCGCTGGCGACCGGCGAGGCTACTACCCAAAGCATCGTGGGACGAAAAGTACTCATAACGCATCTGTCGGCGAGCGAACAACCATCGGCCCTCGACCCAGCGATACTCGTCGTCGTAGCGATACGCTGCGAGACATCGTTGCCCCTTGATCGCAACCTCTCCATGCCCCATCTGCACACCGACCGCTGTCTTCGCACCCAACGCCAGGTCCACCACGTGCGAATGAACGCTGTGGACGGTCATGGAGTAGGTGCGCATAATCTGAGCGAAGAACTCACGCAACTCCTTGCGACCTGTGTGCACATGTCCGGCACGCAGGAAAGTGCCGTCCTGCGCGAACAAGTCGACAAGGGCGTTCAAGTCGTGGCTGTCCACGAGGATCGGATAGATCGCACCCAGTTGCCGGATTGCTTGCACATCAGCCAACCGCTGCACGTGCAGTAGTTCCGACCCTGCCTCAATGCGGGGGCTAACGTTAACGGTGTTGAAGTCCAGTGTCATGGTGCACCTCCTTATGGCGTTCTATGCCTTCTGTAAGATCCCAGTCCTGCACGAGATGTCTATTCGGTTGTGCGTAGATGTTGTAGCCCGGTGTACGTGACTTGGCTGCCGGGGACGTGACGCCATTTCTGACCCTGGTCCTGCTCTTCGATGAAGTGCGCAGCAAGAGACAACGTCCGTGAAGTCATCAGGATGGGACGTGCCAGGCGGGGATCGAGGCCGAGGTCCAAAAGCAGCGCAGCGGAGACGCCGTCGATGTTGATCGCGATCCGCCGTCCCACGGCTGCTTCCAACTCCGCCTCGATCGACTCAAGCAGAAGACAGTGATCGCCGTAGACCCCATACTCATCGGCAATCCCCATCAGCAGAGGCGCTCGTGGGTCAACGTCGTGGTGCGGGTGCCCGAATCCTTCGATCGGTTCCCGGGCGGCGCGTCGCTCGGACACGAAACTCTTTGCCTTCGCGCGGATCTCGTCGGGGCGATGGCTTCCGGTGCTCTGGACGCCGGCTACGGCTTCCCGGAGCCACCCGGCGATCTGTTCTCCGGCGCCGCCATGGTGATCACCGATGGT
>NZ_JBFTJK010000045.1:0-7654 GCF_056395385.1 Paenarthrobacter sp. 10L420
GCGCTGGAAAACACCCGGTTCTGGGCGCCGCTGTCACTGAGCCCGGAACAGAAAGCCGGCCTCGAGGACCCTGCGGCCATGGCAGCCGCCGCGGACGCGCTGCCCATCGAACAGGTCGCCAAGCGCTGGATCGTCGCCTCGGATCCGGATCCGGAGCAGGTCATGGACCAGCTCATGCCCTACGTAGAGGCAGGGTTCAATCACCTGGTCTTCCACGCCCCGGGCCATGACCAGCAACGGTTCCTGTCCCAGTTCGCCGAACACCTCCTGCCGCATCTCAACCCGGGCGTCATGTCCTTCGCTGAGCTGCAGCGACTCCGCCCGGTAGCCGCTTCGATGGGCATGATGCTCGAGACCACGGCCACGAGACTCTGGAGCGAGCGCGGGGGAGTGCACTTCGGGTCCCCGGAGAAGGACCCTGCTCTAAGGATGAGGGTGCCAGGTACAGGAGACCATCGTCCAGAACCTCCGCGCGAAACCGCACACTGCGATGCGCGGCTTCGATGTATTGCATGGCAAGCGACAACGTTTCCAATGTTTGAAATCGGGTCGAGAACGGATCATCAATGTCACATAGACAGTGACAACCACTCAACTCGTCCCCGCTATAGGCCAGCAGAAAGCCCAGACCAAATATTGTGGCATTTCCCAGGGGCCTCGCGGCCAAAATGCCCACGATCGCCTGCAGTGGTGCGAAGCGACGCCCGTATACCAGTATTGCCGAGCACAGGAAGACGATGGAGATGGGAATCATGATCGAGGTCAATGGAGAACCCATGCTGTCTTGCACCGCATCGCGAACCGCCCGCGAATCCCATGCCTCACAGAAGATCTTCTTGTGTTAATGATCTCATCGCATACGGCGGTCCTTGACGGGTGATCGGGTACAAACGGGATCACGATGTCTGGCTGGGCTGTTTATGATCTGACCACAGTGCAGCAGCCGACAGAATGCAGGCAGAAATCAGCGTCGATCTTCTCATGAAGAGGACCGGCCGCGCGCCAACTTCTTCGCTGCAGCGGCGAAGGCTGGAGGGCGAACTCATCGTTCGAGGATCAACGGCGTATGCGCCCGCCTTGTTGTAGGCTACGTTCCGAGCAGTTGAGCAAACGCCGGTCAGGGGCCAGATTTCCCTGAGGCATCCGAAAAAGAAGTGCTGGCGGCTGCCGCCGTTGCGGGACCTTTGAACTGGAAGTACTGCCGCATTCCACGTGTGCCCGGCCAAACGCTGCCATCAAATCCCAAACGCCGGCTTACGGCTCGGAACCCACGGAGGTGGACAAACTATTGATTGCGCGCGCCAATATCGGAAGTGCATTCGAGACTTGGTCCAACTCTGACGAGCTCATTTGGCGAGTCATTTCCACCATGATGCGAGCCCTGGCCAGACGTACCGCCCGGTAAGCTGCCTTACCTTCATCCGTCATCGACACAAGATATGCACGAGAGTCCGATTCATCGGTTGTTCTACTGACGTAGCCAGCTGCCACCGCTGCCGCTACCTGCCGGCTGAGGGTGGACCTATCGAGTCCAAGACGATTTGCGAGATCAGAGATCCGGAGCGTCCCAGTAGCTGACAATCGAGTGAGTATCGAGATCATGGAGCGATCTATCGAGACGCCCGACCTCTCCACTAACAGTGCGTGGAACTCATAGAGAGACCAGCGAATGATAGATCCCAACGCCTCATCAATCACGCGCTGATTTGGATTAAGCTCAACGGTATCGCCGACCGATGCTGTCGTTCCCATAAGTGCCCTTCCTCGTTTCCAAACTTGTCATGGCCTATGTTATGGCGGACGCTGATTTCCCTCCCGGCCACAACGCTCAACCCCTGAAAATGCGCACGCGGGCGGTCCCTAGCCTTTACGGGTCGGACCAAGCAGTTGAATGCACAACACACGAATAGAATATCCAGCCCTCGTCTCAGCACTTCGATCCATGCGTCAGATTGAGGTTGGCATCGGTGTCACCAATACGCCCGCGGTGGTCAAGTCCCACTCTGGCTTACAACCCCTTCGCCCGCACACTGACATGGCTGTGCATTAACGCCACCAACCTCGTGCGGGGGAGTTGACGCTCAGTCAGTTGCCCTGACGCTGTGTTTCAGAAGGTGGGCTTCGCGCCGCGTTTGAATCTCCTCGCAGTCCGGCAAAATCATTTAATGCTGGCTACGGCTGATGTCCGTCGGCTCAACTTGGGCAGAGGACGATACATTCCGCGCCGATAGTGCTGCCCTCCAGGCAGTTCTTGCGGAATGACCCATACCTCATGGCCTCGGGATACTTCAAACATTTGGCGAGGGCTATTGCCGTCTACCACAATCCAGAGTGCAGAGGAGTCGGGCATCGCGATGATCCTTTGGCAGCTTCGGCCTCTCGCCCTGAGTTTTTCACGCAGGAGATTCCTGGTCGTAGCCCGCAGCCCAGGATCGCACGCATGCCACGTCGTCCTGAAGCTGCGAGGCGAGTTGATCGAGTCGGTGAAATTTTCGTTTGGCGGCGACGGTAGAAGTTGAGAGTTACCAAGTCAATGCGACCTTACAAGTCCCCGCTGTATTCAAGAAGGTGAGTTTCCAGTAGCCGCGTTCCTTTACGGTGCTGTAATTCTGTCTCTCCATTCGATGACCGCAGCGGTAAAGCTGTGATCTGGGGGAATCTGTAATCCGGCCTTCATTGAGCCTCCCATCGACGATTTCGTTGGTCTGATGTGCTCTGTCGTGACGGTCATTTCTTGGTTACAGATCCTGTCAGCGACGCAATTGGCCGCAGAAGGATGGGCTGGGCGGATACCCACAGCACGGCCATGAGCACGAGGGCTCCGGCGAAGAACCAGAAGCCGACCCAACTCTCGTCGTTCCGCCCGGCGAATATGTGGTTGAGATTGCGCAATGCACCGGTGGCGAACACGAGGGTCACGTGGCCGATGATGAACAGCCCGAAGTAGAGCATCACGGGGAAGTGGATCGCCCGAGCTAACTCGACGCGGTATACCTTGTTGATTTTGGCGTCCTTAGGCCACGCGCCCGACATGCGGATGCCGGTGATGATTGAAAACGGGGCGGCGATAAAAACGGTCACGAAGTATGTGATCATTTGTAGGCTGTTGTATGACACCCAGGCATTTTCAAGCGGCCAGTCGAGAGATGCATACTGCAACGCGGCCGACAATGCGTTGGGGATATGCTCCCATGAGGTTGGCACCAACCGTTGCCACTGGCCTGTCGAGAACAGTAGGACGTAGAAAGCGATTCCGGTAACGACCCACAGCGAATTAAGGCTCACATGCAGCCACAGGTCGAGACTGATCTTGTTTGGCTTGCCCTTGGTGTGGAGGAGTCCCCGATTGTTTCGGGTCCAGTAGGCGGGGGGGCGCTCGGTGGTGCGTACGTGCCAACCGCTGCGGATAATCATCAGGATCAGCAGCATGTTGAAAAAGTGGCTCCATTGCAACCACTCGGGGAAGCCCTCGGGTGCTCCGGGTGGCAGTTGGAAGTGGCCAGGGTAGTTGGTCACGAACGATTGCACTCCGGAGAGAGTGCGCAGCCACTGTGCGCCGAACACAATCGAAGTGAGCAGGACCAACGCAGCAGGGATCACCCACACAAGCGTGAACCAGCGGCTGCGCTTGCCCTTCTTCTGCAGAGTGCTGCTCGTCATTTCTGCCGCGCCTTGATTCCCTCGACAAGCTTCGGTACTACTTTGAAGAGATCTCCGACGATGCCGAAGTCAGCGATGTCAAAGATGGGGGAGTCGTTGTCCTTGTTGATGGCGACGATTGTCTTTGCAGTCTGCATTCCGGCCCGGTGCTGGATCGCACCCGAGATGCCGAGCGCTATATAGAGTTGCGGTGACACCGTAATGCCGGTCTGCCCTACCTGGTAGGAATGCGGCACATATCCGGCATCCACAGCGGCCCGTGACGCACCCACGGCAGCACCGAGCACGTCGGCGAGGTCTTCCACAATCGAAAAATTCTCCTTTGAGCCGACACCGCGGCCACCTGAGACGACAGTGGTCGCCTCCCGCAGGTCGGGGCGGGTGGACGCGATCGTCTCGTCGTTCACTGCAGTGATGGCTGTGGACTTCGATGTGTCGACCTCGATGGAGACAATGCTGGTCTCGGAGGCTGCTCCGGGCGCGACATTCTCGATCACACCGAGCCTTACCGTCGCGATAGTCAGGCCTCCGGTGACCGTACTGTTGGTGTTGTAGGCACCCCCGAACACTGAATGAGACCCGACGACCCTGTCACCGTCGGCGTGCACGCCGACGACATCGAGCAGTAGCGCTCCGCCGGTGCGGACCGCCAGTCGACCCGCGACCTCAGCCCCGTCCAGAGTGTTCGCTGTCAGCACAGCAGTTGGCGTGTACTCGGTCACCGCAGCCTGAAGCGCGGCAACCTGGGCGACTGCGACAGTGGTCGTCGCGGAATCAGTTTCGGCGATGTATATTCGCGCTGCACCCAACTCACGGAGACGCGAGGACACCGTGGCACCTTGCCCGGCCGCGACGGCTGCAACCGCAACAGGCGTGCCTATGGAGCCGGCAGCACCGATCAACATCTCCGACGAACGACGGATCGTGCCCGCGGGGGAGACCTCGATGAAAGCAAGAACGTTTGACATCGTAATTTTCTCCAAATCTATTGGGGGCCTAAAGAAGCCGCTCGGCAACGAGGAATTCAATAAGCTTGTCGGCTGCAACGCCCTCGTCGTGGATTTTCGTGCCGGTCTGACGGGCGGGACGTGCCGCCGTGGAAAGGACGATCGAGCGGGCCAGGCCGGGGAAAGAAGGATCGATTCCGAGGTCAGATAGCCTGGTCACGTCGATCTTCTTGCGTTTGGCCGACATGATTCCTTTGAAGCCGGGGAAACGCGCCTCGTCTGCGCTCTCGGTGATGGACACGACGGCCGGGAGTGTCGCCCACACTTCGCGCGTACCGGACTCGGTAGCCTGTGTTCCTGTCACCTCGTTGCCCACCTGCAGTCCGTTAAGCGAGGCCAGATATGACAGCCCCAGATGCTCCGCGACCATGGCGGGGATAACACCACCCCGGCCATCCGTCGATGCATCTCCGGCCAGAACCAGATCAACACCGCCTACGCGCTCCACCGCCCTTGCGATGACCAGGGCGGAACGTACAGCATCCGCTCCCATCAACTGATCATCGAGAACGTGCACTCCGGAATCGGCTCCCATCGAAAGTGCTTTCCTAATGGACGCTGTTGCCGATTCCGGACCCATCGACAGGGCTATTACCTCGGTCGTCTCGTCGGCGTCCTTCCGCTGCAGCGCGACCTCGATTGCTCGCTCGCTGATCTCATCGATAACTGCGTCGCTCCGCTCACGATTGACCCGGCCGTCGGTCAGCAGGGTGCGCTCCCCATAGGTGTCAGGCACCTGCTTCATTAGTACAACTATTTTCACTGGCTACTCCTTTGATACGTGGATATCCCGATGGTGGTCGGGCGGCGGCTGCCTGCGAGAGGCGAGGCGCAAACGGGCTCCCATAGCGAACATTGCCGGTGTTACCGTTGCAGAAGGCATTTTGGACGACCTCGAAGAGGTCCCTTCAGCGTCGAAGTATGACCGGGGCTCATGGCCAAAATTGCCTCAGGCCGGCACTTAGGCCAATCGTGCTCTAGAAGCCGAGGTCGCGGCCGATGATGTTCTTCATGATCTCATTTGAGCCTGCCCAGATCTTAGTGACGCGGGCATCCTTCCAGGCGCGGGCGACGCGATATTCGTTCATAAATCCATAGCCTCCGTACAGCTGGACGCAGTGGTCGAGAACCTCATTCTGTACGTCCGCGGCCCACCACTTGGCTTTTGCTGCATCGACGGCGGAGAGCTCTCCGCGGACTTGCGCAGCGACACACTGGTCGACGTATGCCTGGGTCACCTCAGTCTTTGTCACGAGTTCCGCGAGCAGGAATTTGTTGTGCTGGAACGACCCAATCGCTTGGCCGAAGGCTTGGCGATCGCGTGCATACTCAATCGTTTCGTCGAGGATCTGCCGGGCGTGTGCGAGATTGGTTACGGCGGCGCCGATGCGCTCCTGTGGAAGTAGTTCCATCATGTGGCCGAATCCGCCGTTGAGGCTTCCGATCAGGTGGTCCTCAGTGAGGTAGACATTGTCGAAGTAGAGCTCGGCGGTGTTGGCCTCAGGTTGACCCACCTTATCGAGTGGCGTTCCGCGGCTGAAGCCCGGCATCGACGCTTCGACAGCGAAGAGAGAGATTCCCTTCCCGCGGCTATCTGGAGTCGTTCGGGCGGCCACGATGATGAGGTCCGCAGAACCTCCGTTGGTGATGAAGATCTTGGATCCGTTGAGAATCCAGCCGCCCTTCGGGTCCTTTACGGCAGAGGTTCGCAGGGCGGCCAAGTCGGAACCGGCGGAAGGCTCTGTCATGGCGATCGCCGTCACGATCGAGCCGTCGCAGAACCCGGGCAGCCAGCGTTTACGCTGCTCAGGCGTTGAGAGCTTAACGAGATACGGTGCGACCACATCGAAATGAATGCTCATCGACGATGCAAGGGCAAGGTTCACTTTGGCTAGCTCTTCGAGCAGTACCGCATTGAACCGATAGTCGGCAGCTTCGCTTCCGCCGTACTCCTCAGGAACCTCAAGGCCAAGGAAGCCGTGCTTGCCTGCGTCCTGCCAGACTTCGCGCGGAATTCGTTTGCTTGCGGCATGCTCATCAACATTGGGGCTAATGGAACGCCGAATAAATTCGGCGACCGAGCTGCGGAAGGCCTTATGGTCATCCTCGTAGAGTGTGCGCTCAATCATGGGGGATAAGTTCCTAGGGTGTCTGCCTTGATGGACTAGTGGCCTTGCCTTGGGCGAAGGGTGGTGCTGCCGCACTAAGCGACGATCCCAAGGCGACCATATTGATTGTATAATACACCTAATACTTGCTCCTGGGAATGTCCACCAAGATTGGCGACCGTCGAGCGCGGGTTGGCTGTGAAATTGACTAAGAATGGCCGGTCCGCGAGTTCCTTCACGCGGTTCACGAGTTGCAGGTTGTGCGTGAAGTTCTCGCCTTGGAAACGAGGGGAGCTTCCCAATCCTCGATTTTCATTTCTGGATACGATACCATCACTTCGTGGATCCGATTCCACAGTGTCTCGACATTGCAGTTGGTCCCGTGGTAAGCCATCGAACGCACATCCCGGGCGACCCTGTACCTGTTTCCACCGGTCATGGATCAGGACCCGGTCAGGACTCTTGCCCTCCAGCACCCTCGACCACGATAGCTCGAACCATATATCTCTACGAGAGGAAGGCGCCCATGGCGTCGACAACTGACGACTGGTCAACGGACATAGCGGAAGTGCGAGACGACGACGTTCTCATTCGCGGCCACCTGCTGACCACGATGATTGGCAAGCGCAGCTTCGGTGAACTCGCATACCTCCTCATCAGCGGCCGGTGGCCAACGAATGGCCAGGCCCACGTCCTGGAGGCCATCATGGTTTCGGTGATGGAGCACGGTATCTCACCAACGACCACGGTCACGCGAATGATGGCCTCGTACGGGAATCCTATCCAGGTAGGAATCGCTGCTGGGATGCTCACCATCGGTGATCACCATGGCGGCGCCGGAGAACAGATCGCCGGGTGGCTCCGGGAAGCCGTAGCCGG
>NZ_JBFTJK010000046.1:0-4936 GCF_056395385.1 Paenarthrobacter sp. 10L420
CGTCAGCTTCATCGCCACACGGATGTCGCCGGAAACACTGAACCGAGATCTGACCGATCCCGAGGACGCCCGCCCAAACCGGCCCCTGCTCCAAACAACGGTCGTAAATAACCAGCTCTCCGCCACCGACGCCTAGCACCCCAGCGCTCATTGACTGATCACCCCACACCACGAAGGAACATCATGCTCCAGCTCGATACCAAGGAGATTCCCATCCGTCCTGACCTGTCAGCGATGCTCCGCGATACCGGCGTCGTCGCTGTCCTTCGGGCCCGGCACGCACGGGAGTATGCGCCGGTGATCGACGCACTCCAACACGGCGGTGTGCTGAGCATCGAACTGACGCTGAGCACACCAGGCGTCTTCGATGAACTCCCACTGTTGCGGGATCGATTCGGCGACGGTGTGGAAATCGGCGTCGGAACGGTAACTACGGCCGGAGAGGCCGAAACGGCGTTGGACCTCGGCGCTGCGTACATCGTGACCCCCACTACCCAGCCGGAGATCATCGCTGCGTGCGTACAGCGGGACGTCCCAATCTTTGCCGGTGGATTGACGCCCACCGAACTGCATGCCAGCTGGAAACTGGGCGCCACGGCCGTCAAGATCTTCCCCGCATCCGCGGTGGGTCCAGCATATGTTCCGCAACTGCGTGGCCCTTTCCCGGACATCCAAGTGGTTCCCTCCGGCGGGGTAGAGATCCAGGACGTCCCGGCCTGGATCAAAGCCGGAGCCTTGGCGGTCAGCCTGGGAGGCCCGTTGCTGGGTGATGCGTTCAACGGCGGGGACCTCGGTCAGCTGACGGAAAGGGCCCGTCGCCTTCGAGCCCTCGTTGACGAAGCGCGTGCACTGTGAAGCCCGGAACGTATGTAGTCACGTTGGGCGAAACCATGGCCCTCATGGCCGCGGACCAACCGGGACCCTTGGCCCATGTATCAAGCATGAGCCTGGGCATCGGAGGCTCGGAATCAAATGTCGCAATCGGCCTTCAACGCTTGGGCGTCCAATCAGTGTGGTGTGGCAGGGTCGGTGACGATTCCCTGGGCCAACTCGTGGAACGTGAGATCCGGGCAGAAGGCGTGGACGTCCGCATCACTGTTGATCACGAAGCCCCCACCGGCCTGATGATCAAGGAGCGCCGGACCTCCGCCTCCCAAAAAGTCATGTACTACCGCTCAGGCAGCGCAGGTTCCCGTATCACCCCGGACGATGTCGATGAACAACTCATCTCCGGGGCCGCGCTGCTCCACGTCAGCGGCATAACCCCCGCACTGTCACCACAAGCAGCCACAACGCTTCACTATGCCATTGGTACCGCCAGGGCCGCCGGCGTTCCCGTGTCCTTCGACCTGAACTACCGTTCCCGGCTCTGGGACGAAGCAGCCGCTGGAAGCGCTTATCGGGACATCATCGCCTTAGTGGACATTGTCTTTGCCGGCCTTGAGGAAGCTGAACTCGCCGTAGGCGCAGCACCCTACAGCAATGGTCCTGAGATTGCCGCCCGAAAGATCGCAGCGCTGGGCCCAAGCCAGGTAATCATCAAGCTGGGCGCCGCCGGAGCGTTTGCACTCATTGATGGCACCGAATTCTCCCAAGAGGCCGCACGCATCGATGCCGTGGACACCGTCGGCGCCGGCGACGCCTTCGTGGCGGGCTATCTGGCCGAATTGGTTAGCGGAATGGAGCCGCAGAAACGGCTGGAGACCGCAGCAAGTGCCGGCGCATTCGTTTGCCTCGTCCCTGGCGACTGGGAAGGCCTCCCGCGCCGCGAAGAACTGCCGTTGCTGAGGGCCCATGAACCGGTCAGCCGTTGACCAAAATCCTTCTGCCTCCTGGCGCCAGCAGTGAGACGCGCCCTGAGTTTGTTGGACGGAACGGACTGGGACGCCTTCGAATACGGGGCGAAAGATCGGTCCTGGCAAGCGCGCCGCCGGCATCAGCTGGTATGCCTTGGCTGCGGCGGCCAGGCAGTCTTCAAGATGGGTCCCGTGCGGCAACCATGCTTCGCCGCACGGCACCGCCGCGGCTGCCTGATTGCCACAGCATCATGGAGCGCCTTCCGCTACCTGCAGTAAACACCCCCGATTCAGCTCGTCATATCACCCCCCTCCGGTCAAAAACGTGGAGCAACCATGCCTCAACACTACGAACAAAATGCTTTCTTCATCGGAGCGTATGCAGCTGCACCAAGCCTGATTGCGTGGGACCCGGTCGCCGAAGGAAGATTCCTGAAATCAGTTCTGGCGCTGCAAGGCGTCGCTGGCCTGGAAGTTCCGTTCACCGGAGCCCTTCATAAAGACGACGAAGACTGGTTCCTCCAGCAGCTTCCCGAACACGCAGACTATCTCGTGACAACCATCCCCGGAACCATGGCCAGGCTCGGAGCGGACCCGGCATTCGGCCTGGCCTCCACCTCCACAGCGGGCCGCCGGACCGCCATTGGACTCGTCCATGAAGCCCAGCAGGCCGTAACCAGGCTGAATTCACGTGTTGGACGCCCGGCCGTCATCGGGGTGGAAATCCACTCAGCCCCTGTGGCCTCCAGCGGCAAAGCCTCAGCCACCGCTTTGAGCGAGTCCTTGGCCGAGATCTGCTCCTGGGACTGGCAGGGAGCGCGGGTTGTCCTCGACACTGTGACTCCTATATCGCTGGCCAAACGCCCTCAAAGGGCTTCCAGACGCTGGAAGCTGAAGCCGAAGCGGTTCATCGCGCCAATTCATCCGGCGGCACCGTGGGCATGTCCATCAATTGGGGACGTTCCGTCATCGAGCAGCGCCGACCTGAAGCAGCGCTGGAACACATCACGTACCTCCGCGATGCCGGATTGCTGGCAGGAGTCGTTCTTTCCGGCTGCGCCGACGTAGACACACGCTTCGGGCCGGCTTGGGCCGACGTCCACGTCCCCCCGGCTCCTGCCGCATCCGATCCAGGCAAGGAGACGAGTTCACCCGGACCGTTGGACGGAACGCTCGAGCCCCTCTCCCTGATGACAGCCGAGCGAATCCAGGAATGCCTCCTCGCTGCAGGACCGGGAGAAGAGACAGGGTTTCGCGGTCTTAAAGTAGCCGCTGCGCCGAATGCCAGCGTGGAAGAGCGAATATTCACGATTGCTATGAGCTTGGAATTGTCATCCGGCCCGCAAGAAGTCTCCACTCCGAACGCAGGACAGTGGTAACACCTTCGGCATCTGCCGGACAATGACTCGAGCCGGTCCTTTCTCTCCTCCCGGGATGATCATGATTGTTCTGTCCGGCAGCTTGCCGGGCCGATTCTTCACATGCAGCCTGTCGGAACTGTGTCAGGTCGCGAATTTGCGATGAAGCCGAGACCGCTCGTTCCCATGTCTGCGATCGGGTGGCTCCCACTGCCGTCCGAGCCAGACCAGGGCCATGGTTTACGGCCGTCCATGATCAGTCCGAACTCGGCGTGGGTGAGGAACATGATTTCGTCCTCGGCCTTCTCAACGCTGGGCAGCTGCACACCCCGGCATGGATTGCGGGTGATGTAACCCAGCATCTCGGCAGTGTTCATCGAGGCAGAGATGATGCCGTGCACATTCTTGATCGTCTTCGGTGAGCGCCCCTTGGCCATCATCGATTTCACCCAGTATGCGATCATCCGGTAGTCCAGCTTGTCTACAGGCACGTGCCCGATGACCTTCCTCACATGGAGGTCGAGCATGGTCTGATAGGTCTTCACGGTCCCGCTCGAGGGCCGGACCAGCAGGTCGATGTGTTCCTGGATCACTTCGCCGACAGTTGGAATTTTCGCCCTGTTGTCCAGCAGTGCCTGCTGCGCGATTTCGAAAGACTGTCCGTTCGCATCGAGCAACTGTTTCAGAGTTTCGGCCTCGTGCTCGGAGTCGACAGTGATGCCCTGTTGCTTCCGGATCTTGGGGTCGCGCCAGACCACCATGAAGGACGAAGAGCCGTCCTTTTTGACGCGTTTCCGGATACTAGCCACATAAAAATGCTAGATCCGTGCCAACAGATTTGGGGGTTTTGTCAACAGTCAGGGGCCATATAGGCCCCTGACCTGCGACAACACAGTGCCCGAGGTGGGACTCGAACGGGATTCCAGGCTTTGCGAACTCTGGGAAGTTGCGGAAACATACGGAATCCGGGCCAGTCCGATGGCTGTACGGGCCAATCCGGGGCGGAAAGTGTGGACATTGTTCACACTTCTTTTTTGCCCTGTCGCGACCACTCCCGAGGCCGTAACTGGCCATGAAAGTTCGGGCGAAAGCACCATGTTCCCGATGGGCAACAACGCAGCAATTTCCATCAAATCGATTCACCTCCTTTCATATCCTTCATGGCGCGCACGTCCTGAAGTACATGACGGAGATCAGCAACTCGTGTGCCACATCGGAAGCCCGATGCGCTGGTCAGCCAACCGCGGGTTCACTGGATCGAGTGAGGATTTGCCCAGGTGGAGTTCAGCGGAGGTCGGTCCTATAAGGATGCACCGTCCGGTCCAGCGCTCCCGCAGTTCCCAGCCGCGCAAGCCCCCGGAGCTAGGAACCCAGCCGCATGTTTCAGCTCGTAATTCCAGATCCCCCAGTGTGTGACCCCCGAAGCTTGCATGAGGCATTGCTTCAAAGACGTGCAATCAATCGGGACGCCGGCGGCTAGGAGTTTTCGGTGCACTTGTCGTCATTTCGCTTCGTCGCTGCGCCTCATCACGGTGATCGGCTGGCCAAACGTAGACGCCGGCTACGAAGTACCCCGTCCCATGAAGGACGAGACAAGACCATGATGAGGAACCTCGCACCTACGTAAGGTTACTGGCTCTTCACGGTTCGTGG
Source organism: Paenarthrobacter sp. 10L420 (assembly GCF_056395385.1). Taxonomy (NCBI): domain Bacteria; kingdom Bacillati; phylum Actinomycetota; class Actinomycetes; order Micrococcales; family Micrococcaceae; genus Paenarthrobacter; species Paenarthrobacter sp. 10L420. Next base: position 4,808 of record NZ_JBFTJK010000046.1, read on the forward strand.
GGAAATGGATTCCCGGGATGAGCGTCATGCCGCCGTCCGGACGGCACTTCTCAAGAGAATAACCGATTTGTAGTTGGCGGCATTGCGGTAGCCGCGGGCGGTTCGCTTGATGTTTTTGATTGCTGTGTT
>NZ_JBFTJK010000047.1:0-2985 GCF_056395385.1 Paenarthrobacter sp. 10L420
TGGAAAAGAAGAGTTATTTTTGGCCGCCTACCGAACCGTACACACCTTCCGGCTTTCCGTTTCGCACCCGGCGACTCAGAAAACAATACACGCCCCACACCCCCAACGCAAATCCACCCCAACAACCACCCAACACAACCCCAACACCCCCCGAACACCACCCCAAAAACTGGCGACAGCCCCGCCGTCGGGCATAACTCCGCTCGTTCATCAACCTGGCCAACGTGACCACTCCCGATGACGACCGTGCGCACTGGTGGGAGGATGGGACGCATGGAACTGCACATCACAGGAGATGCCGCCGCCGATCAGCTGTTAAGTGACGATGCGTTCGCATTGCTGACCGGAATGTTGCTTGATCAACAGGTAACCATGGAGTCGGCGTTTGCCGGTCCGGAAAAGATCCGTGCGCGCCTCGGATCACTGGATCCAGGCACGATCGCAGACTACGACCCCGCAGGCTTCGTAGAGGTATTCAAAGAACGCCCTGCTGTGCATCGCTTCCCAGGCTCCATGGCCGGCAGGGTCCAAGCCCTCGCCGAAACCGTGCACCGGGATTGGAACGGAGACGCTGCAGCCATCTGGACAAGTGGCAATCCGGATGGCGCCGAAGTATTGCGCCGGCTCAAGGCCTTGCCTGGGTTCGGAGAGCAGAAGGCTAAGATCTTCCTTGCCCTCCTCGGAAAGCAATGTGGCCTTCAAGCCAACGGATGGCGGGAAGCGGCTGGGCACTACGGCGAGGAGGGTTCATACCTCTCTGTCGCGGACATCGTGGATCCAGACTCCCTGGTCAAAGTTCGGGCAAGCAAACAAGCAGCCAAAGCAGCCGCGAAGGCCTCTAAGACAACGAGCGCCTGAATACTTTGACGTCAGCAGACTAGCGATCGCGCGAGGTTCCTCACCCTTCAGCTTTTCCACATAGGTGAATTGGTGCCTGCTGCCGGATCGACCGTGCTGGAAGAGTGTTTTCCATGGACAGGTTTCGCGAGCTGCAAGCAGCCAGGGTGGCTTCCACTGTGCCTGTACCTGGGAGCGGCGATTTCACCGGCCCCGGCTTCCGTCGCTCTGACGCTGAGGAGCTGCTTGTCCGGGTGGGCGCTTTCCGCGTTGCCGCGGCCAGCAATGAGTTGATTGATCAGATTCGTGGTTTGGAGGACGTGAAGTCAGCGATCGCGGCTTTGCAGGCGCGGGCGTCGGTGGCGTTTGACCTGGCGCAGCGCCGCGAACAAGCCTCTGCCGGTGTCTCCTCAGCTGAGCAGGGCCAGGGTGTGGGCGCGCAGATCGCGTTGGCCCGGCGGGAGTCACCGAACAAAGGGTCCCGGCTCCTCGGACTGGCGAAGGCACTGGTTTCGGAAATGCCGCGCACCATGGCAGCCCTGGAAACCGGACACCTGAACGAATGGCGGGCCACTCTGCTGGTGAAGGAAACAGCGTGCCTGTCCGTCGAAGACCGGGTAGCCGTCGATGAGGAACTCGCCCCCGACACCGGAACCTTCGACGGCGCCGGAGACAAAACCATCATCGCCGCCGCACGAGCCGCAGCCTACCGTCGGGACCCCCGCTCCGTGACCCAGCGCGCAGCCCACGCCGCGTCCGAACGGCACGTCAGCCTCCGCCCGGCCCCCGACACCATGACCATCCTCACCGCACTGCTTCCGGTCGCCCAAGGCGTCGCCGCCTACGCCGCGCTCACCCGTCACGCGGACTCCGCCCGCTCCGGCGGGGACACCCGGACCCGGGGCCAGGTCATGGCCGACACCCTGACCGAACGCCTCACCGGCACCCCAGACGGGATCAGCGGCGTCAACGTGCAGCTCGTCATGACCGACCGGACCCTCTTCCAAGGCGACAGCGAACCAGCACGGCTCCAGGGCTACGGAATCGTCCCCGCCGAATGGGCCAGAACCCTCATCGCCGGAGAGCCAGCTGGGGCAGAGGCGAAAGACGGAGCCGGAGCCGGAGCCGCGGGGCAGGCTGAGGTGAGCGCAGAGTCCAAGGTGAGCCCGAAGTCCAACGAGGGCAAGGACTTTAGAGTCTTGCTCCGCCGCCTCTACACCGCACCTTCCTCCGGTGAACTGCTGGCCATGGACTCCAAAGCCCGGCTCTTCCCACCCGGAATGCGGCGCTTCATCGAAACCAGGGACGACACCTGCCGCACGCCTTACTGCGACGCGCCCATCCGCCACATAGATCACATCGTCCCCTGGCACAACGGCGGTGCCACGAGCCTCGCCAACGGCGCGGGGCTCTGCGAAGCCTGTAACCACACCAAAGAAAACCCCGGCTGGAACACACAAACGCTCCCCGGCGGCAGACATGAACTGGAAGTGAGCACACCCACGGGACACAGATACAAAACCACAGCCCCACCATTGCCGGGGAATGCGAATGCTCCTGAATCAACGGCCGGGACAGTCGAACGTCAACTGCGGCACCCGCAGGCCCCTGCTCGTCGTCCGGTCCTGAACACCTCGGGGCGCTCCCGTCCCTGAGGGGCGACACCAGGCGGGGTGACAATGCCCCACGCCCTGCCCCACGGTCATTCGGGGCCGGCATTCATGGGAGCACGAGCGGTGGGACGTTCAAGACCTCGGGATCAACAGATCGCGCGGCTCCACGGCCGACGTCTCGGCGTGATCGCGTCTACCGCTGAGCTCGGCGGCCGGGAGGGCGTGGTCCTGGGGTTGGTGGCAGGCTTCGAGTGGTTGATCATCGGCGCCAGCCATGAGCCCGTTGGGGTTCCTGAACAGGTTTAACGACGAAAGGCCTCCATAGTGGAGGCCTTTGTCTTGGCTTGAGCCTGGGCGCGCGTCTGGTCAAACTGGGCCTTGCACCATTTGTTGGTTAAATGGGGGAAGCCCCGACCGTCGTGGTCGGGGCTTTCCCTGTTAATGATTGTCCGGCGGTGTCCTACTCTCCCACACCCTCCCGGGTGCAGTACCATCGGCGCTGTGGGTCTTAGCTTCCGGGTTCGGAATGGGACCG
>NZ_JBFTJK010000048.1:0-2558 GCF_056395385.1 Paenarthrobacter sp. 10L420
GTTTCCGGCGACATCCGTGTGGCGATGAAGCTGACGGCCATGGTCAAGGACATGTAGATGGCGATCGGGATCCAGGAGTTGCTGAACATTGCCAGCAGGCCTGCGCAGATCATGGGAGCGACGCCGCCGCCGATGATGGAGGAGAACTCGCGGCCCAGGGTCACGCCTGCGTAGCGGTAGCGGCTGCCGAAAATCTCGGGGAAGTAGCTCATGTGGACACCGACCACGCCTTGGCAGGCGAGCATGAATCCGATGATGATGACCATGACGATGGCTGCCGGGGAGCCCGTGGTCAGCAGCAGGAACGCGGGGGCGGGGAAGAGGATCAGGGCACCGGTGATGAGGGAAACAACGCGCCTGCGTCCGATCTTGTCGGACAGGATGCCGAAGGATACTGCCGCCACGCCGCCGCAGAGTGAACCGATGAGAAGTACGGGTGGAATGAATTTCGGGTCGGTGCCCACCACGGTGATGAGGTAGGAGGCCATGAAGACCTGGATGGTGTAGGACTGGGTGCTGACGCCGAAGTTCATGAGGATGACGCGCAGGACGTTGGCCTTGCCGTTCTTGGCAACTTCCTTGAGCGGTGCGGGCGGGACTGTGCGGGTCTGCTTGATTTCTTCAAATACCGGAGACTCGTCGAGTTTGCGCCGGATGACAAGGGCGGCAATGGTGACGAAGATGCTGGAGAGGAACACGAGCCGCCAGCCCCAGGTGAGCATGTCGTTCGGTGCCAGTGCTTGGGCGGCGATCCATACGAGGGCACCCAGTGCGGTACCGGCTGCCGCGCCGACCATGATCAGTGATGCAAAGCGTCCCCGGGTACCGGGCGCAGCGGACTCTGTCAGCAACGTGGCACCTCCGGATTGTTCCGCGCCGGCGCCGAAGCCTTGGGCGGCCCGGCAGACACACAGGAGGATCGGTGCCAGCAGTCCGACTTGGTCGAAGGTGGGCAGCAGGCCGATGACCAGCGTTGCGCCGCCCATGAGCAGAAGGGTTACAACCAGGATCCATTTCCGGCCGAGTCTGTCGCCGAAGTGGGAGAAGAATATTCCACCCAGGGGCCGGAAAAGGAAGCCTACGGCGAAGGTGGTGAAGCTTGCGAGGAGCGCGGTCGCTGGGGAAATGTTGGGGAAGAAGAGTTTGCTGAAGACCAAGGCCGAGGCCGTGCCGTAGATGACGAAGTCATAGAGTTCCAGCGTGGTACCGATGAGACCTGCGACGGCGGCCTTCCGGACCTTGGTTTGGTCCACGGGCGTGGGTGGGAGGTTTGCTGCTGTCGTCATTTCCATACTCCTTTGAATGGATGTTTCTTTGATGCTTTCCGGCGGCATCCGTGCCGTGCGGGGGGTGTTTAGTAGCTGATCAATACTTTGAGATTCCGCGGATCGTTGACAGGAGCCGTGAGGGCCGCTGCTGCGTCGTTGAGCGGATATGTGGCAGTGATGATGGACCGCAGGTCCACTTTCCCGGACGAGGCCAGGTCGATCGCCGTCGGGAACGCGTTGGCGTACCGGAACGCCGTCACAAGGTCGATTTCGTAACGCTGCAGGTAGCCAAGCGGAATGCCGTCTACTGTGGGCCGGGCTTGCCCGACCACCGTGGCGCGGGCGCCTGGACCCAGTGTGTGGATGCCATCGGCGAGTGCGCGGATGTTTCCGGAGCATTCGATGAGGCGGTCCATGTCTTTGAGGTCAAGTGGTTCCGTGGAGGTGTTGATGGTGCGTGTTGCTCCCAGCCGGGCAGCGACGGCGAGGCGGTCGTCGTTGATGTCCGTGACAACGATTTCGCTGGCGCCCTGGGCCGCTGCGACCTGGGCCACGAGAAGGCCGATGGGTCCGGCACCAGTGACCAGCACCCGATGCCCGCTGTGGACCTGCGCGCGTTCGACGGCCCAGACTGCCACGGCGAGTGGCTCGATCGCGGCTCCGATTTCGGCTGGTACGGCTTCAGGTAGCGGGTGGAGGGTGGCGTCAGGCACCACAACGTGGCGGGCAAAGAGCCCGTCCGTGGGCGGGGAGCCGAAGCAGGTTCCTGTTGGGCACACGTTGTAGTGGCCCGAGAGGCATGCCGGGCATTGCCGGCATGGCATGGCCGGTTCGATGACGACGGCGGTACCGACGGCGGTGCGGGCCTTTTCGCCGGCGGCAATCACCACGCCGGCGCCTTCGTGGCCGAGGATGGTGGGTTGGCGAAGGACGTTGCTGCCGTTGCGACCCTCTGCGAAATAGTGCATGTCGGAGCCGCAGATTCCACCGGAACGCATCTCCACCAGCACGTCGTTCGCGCCAAGCGGTTTCAGAGGTTTGTTCTCGATGCGGATATCGCCGGCGCCATGCAGGACGGCTGCTTCGGTGGTCGTTGGCAGATCCGTGCGATGTTCCGAAAGGATGGTTTGGGTGTTCATGTGGTGCTCCGGTGGGCTGCGTGGGGACGGGATGTCGGATTGCTGGCATCGGCGATGGCGGCCAGTGGGCCGTGGGACTGCAGGATGTCGATAAATTCGCCGGTGCGTTCGATGAAGTCAGTGCGCTCGGCAAGTTCCTCGCCGAGGAGAT
>NZ_JBFTJK010000049.1:0-2550 GCF_056395385.1 Paenarthrobacter sp. 10L420
TTGGCGACCTGTTCGATGGGCAGCGCGTCCGCGGCGGCTGCCATGGCCGCAGGGTCCTCGAGGCCGGCTTTCTGTTCCGGGCTCAGTGACAGCGGCGCCCAGAACCGGGTGTTTTCCAGCGCCAGGGCATAGTCCGTATCGAAGGAGAGTTTGATCTCAATCATCTTCTCTATCCCGGCCGGATCCCGTCCGGCGGCCGCCGCACCTTCGAATACGGCCGGCAGCAGCTTCTCCCTATATAGGTCCATGCCTTTGCCGCTGGTGCAGATGAAACCATCGCCGGCCGCGCCCGCGTAGCGGGCCACCACCGGGCCGCCAGCGGCAATATAGATCGGAACCGGGGTTGCGGGCCGGTCATAGACGGTCGCATTGACCGTGCGGTAGTACTCACCGTTGAAACTGACCCGGTCCTCGGTCCACAGCCGGCGCATCAGCTCCACTGCTTCCCGGGCCCGGGCGAAGCGTTCCTTAAACGCCGGCCACTCTGCCCCGGTGACGGCAACCTCGTTCAGTGCCTCACCGGTACCCATGCCCAGGATGACCCGGCCCGGATACAGGCAGCCCAGGGTAGCGAAAGCCTGAGCGACGACCGCCGGATTGTAGCGGAACGTCGGGGTGAGCACGCTGGTACCCATCACAATCCGGCTGGTACGTTCGCCCACCGCGGCCATCCAGGCCATAGCGAAGGGTGCATGCCCGCCCTCGTGGCGCCACGGCTGGAAATGGTCCGAAACCATCACCGAATCCAGGCCGATGTTCTCGGCAAGAACCGAATACTCAACCAGGGTCCTCGGGTCGAATTGTTCTGCGGAGGCTTTATAGCCGATCCTGAAACTCATTTCACTCCTCGCTACATGCATTCAAATGGTTTAGGGGGAAGAATCGGGCGTCCGGGGGACGGTCTCTCATCTCGTTGCCTGCACGCCCTACGTCTCCATCACGCCATCGATGGGGTCCCGTGGTCGAGCTCCTGGGCGATTTTTCCCAGCTCGCTCACGAATTTCCGCGTCTCACTGTCACTCGAAGAGGCAGGGTGCGAATAAACGACTCGATCCAGACCGAGGTCAACGTATCGGTCTACGAAGTCGAGCCGTCCCAGGTTGAGGGTGACTTCCATTGGCTTCCCGACGGCCGCCGCCCGTTCGCGCAGCTCTGTGATCCGGTCTCCTAGGCCATCGAAGTCGTTATCATTATGACCAGGCATCCACGCGTCGGCGTGACTCAGTGTTCGATCGAGCACGGTCGGACCCATACCGCCCATCAGAATGGGCGGATGAGGCTGCTGGATTGGCTTCGGCCACTGGAAAATGGGATCGAAGTCGACCTGCTTCCCGTGATACTCCGCTTCTTCATGCCCCCAGATTTGCTTCATAGCTTCAATGCGTTCCAGCATGAGCCCGTTACGCGTCTTGACGTTTACGCCGTGATTAGCGAGCTCAGCAGCGTTCCACGCCGCTCCCACTCCGACGCCGAAGAGGAAGCGTCCGCCCGTCAAACGGTCGATCGTGGCGATTTCCTTGGCAAGCCAGATCGGGTCGCGTTGAACGACCAGACAGATGCCGGTCCCCAACAGCAGGGTGGAGGTCACCGCCCCCATCATCGCAAGCGTCGTCAGCTGATCGTAGTTGCGGTAGTACTCGCGAGGGAAGCCCCCGGGCGAGTGCGACCCGGTGAAGCGCCGCTCGCGTGCATCCGCGCTGCCGCCGTAAGCCACTTTCTGGTCAACGGGTAACCGCGAAGCTACTGGAACGTGAGAATGGTCCGGTAGCCAGATCGACTCGATACCGCTGTCCTCGGCAATGCGAGCGAACTCCAGAGGCGGAAATGTCTCATCGGTGGGGTAGAACTTGATGCCAGTTTTCATGTGATTTTCTCCCTGGGGGTGCCGGCTCCGTTTGGGGAGACACGGACTCATTGTGCCGAGCTATCGCGGCCGAGTTAGTACCGCATGCACGTGGGATCACATTCCACGTGCTCTTTGGATTCGTAGTCTGCAATCGATGTGCACTAACGATGACGTCTAGGTCCACGAGATGTCTATTCGGTTGTGCGTAGATGTTGTGGCCCGGTGTACGTGACTTGGCTTCCGGGGACGTGGCGCCATTTCTGACCTTGGTCCTGCTCTTCGATGAAGTGCGCAGCAAGAGACAACGTCCGTGAAGTCATCAGGATGGGACGTGCCAGGCGGGGATCGAGGCCGAGGTCCAAGAGCAGCGCAGCGGAGACGCCGTCGATGTTGGTCGCGATTCGCCGTCCCACGGCTGCTTCCAGCTCGGCCTCGATCGACTCAAGCAGAAGACAGTGATCGCCGTAGACCCCATATTCATCGGCAATCCCCATCAGCAGAGGCGCTCGTGGGTCAACGTCGTGGTGCGGGTGCCCGAATCCTTCGATCGGTTCGCGGGCGGCGCGTCGCTCGGACACGAAACTCTTTGCCTTCGCGCGGATCTCGTCGGGGCGATGGCTTCCGGTGCTCTGGACGCCGGCTACGGCTTCCCGGAGCCACCCGGCGATCTGTTCTCCGGCGCCGCCATGGTGATCACCGATGGT
>NZ_JBFTJK010000050.1:0-2303 GCF_056395385.1 Paenarthrobacter sp. 10L420
ACATTTGCCGCACGCACAGCAAACCAAGCCCTCCAGGGAAAGTAACCATGAGAATCGTCATCGCAGACCCCAACCTGCTGCCCCACCGCTCCACCTTCGAAGCTGCTCTTCCCGAAGGAGCACTCACTTCCTGGCATGAGAGCTGGAACGAGCATTCCGTACTCACAGACCTCAAAGACGCAGACGTCTACGTCGGCCCACGCTTCACTGGCACCATGGGCGCAGCGGCGCGCAACCTTCGCTTGGTTCATGTTGGCGGCGCCGGCTACGACGGCATCGAGGCCGACGCCCTACCGCCCGGCGTTGTCTGCGCGAATACCTTTCACCACGAAAGCTCGATCGCTGAACACGTGGCCACTGTGCTTGTTGCCCTGCGCCGAAACCTGCTCGGCCAGGATGCCGCCCTCCGGTCGGGTGTGTGGTCCTCGTCGGTTTACTCGACATCCATCAGCCAGCCCGAAACTCTTCGTGGCGCCGTGGTGACCTTCCTCGGCTTCGGCCACATCGGCGGGGCGGCATGGAACCTGCTGAAGGCATTCGGCGCCGAAGGAATCGCCATAACACGCAGTGGAAATATCGACGCCAAAGCCAATGCCCTGCGCTGGGCAGGCACCGTCGACCGCCTCGGCGAAGCTCTCAGCGAATCCACAGTCCTCGTCATCAGCATCCCGCTGGCAGAAGAAACCGTCGGAATCATCGGGGCCGCCGAACTCGATGATCTCGGACCTGACGGGCTTCTCGTGAACGTGGCCCGCGGACCCGTCGTGGACGAAGCCGCCCTCTACGAAGCCCTGAAGGACCGGCGTATCGCCGGTGCCGCCGCCGACGTCTGGTACCAATACCCGGGGACCGACGGCCGCGGCGAACCGTCGACCCATCCCTTCGGGCGACTCGACAACATCATCATGACTCCACACTCCTCCGGTGTTACCGCGGAAACCTTCCGAAATCGTGCCCGCGAAATCGCCGAAAACGTCACCAGACTGTCCAACGGCGAACCTCTGAAGAATGTAGTGATTTCCAAATGACCCGCAAAATCGTCAACGTCGACGTCCTCGTAACCAGCCCCAGCCGCAACTTCGTCACGCTCAAAATCACCACCGACGACGGCCTGGTTGGCTGGGGCGACGCCACGCTCAACGGCCGCGAACTGTCGGTGGCCAGCTACCTGCGGGACCACCTTGCACCCGCCCTTCTGGGCAGGGACGCGGACCGCATCGAAGACACCTGGCAGTACTTCTACCGTGGCGCCTACTGGCGCCGGGGCCCGGTAACCATGGCCGCTATCGGCGCCATTGACCTGGCCCTGTGGGACATCAAAGGCAAGGCCCTCGGCGTCCCCGTGTACCAGCTCCTCGGCGGCGCCGCGCGGGACAAGATACTTACGTACACGCATGCGACCGGCTGGGACCTGCCTGAACTTTTGGATTCCGTTGACCAGCGCCGTGAGCAGGGCTTCCGCGCTGTGCGTGCCCAGTCCGGAGTTCCCGGCTTGGACAAGGTCTACGGCGTCACCAAGGGCGCTGCGGGTTACGAGCCGGCGGGCCGCGGCGTAGGTCCCGTGGAGGAGGACTGGGACACCTCGGCGTATCTTCGCCACGCCCCCAGGGTACTTTCCGCGGTCCGAGACCATGTTGGGCCGGAACTAAAACTCCTGCATGACGTCCACCACCGGCTCAACCCCACCGAAGCGGCCCGCCTGGCCAGGTCTTTGGAAGACGTGGATCTCTTCTGGCTTGAAGACGTGACGCCCGCCGAGAACCAGCGCCTGCTGCGGATACTCCGCCAGCAGACCACCATTCCGCTGGCGATAGGTGAAGTGTTCAACACCATCTGGGACGCGGAACTACTCATCACTGAGCGACTCATCGACTTCATCCGCACTGCCGTGGTCCATGCCGGCGGGATCTCGCACGTCCGCAAGATCCTCGCCCTTGCCGAGGTTTACCAAATCAAGGGCGCACCCCACGGCCCCTCGGATGTCTCCCCCATCAATCTCTCCGCCTCACTGCACCTCGGCCTGGCCACGTCCAACTTCGCCATCCAGGAGTACATGGGCTACGACACCCTGGTGTCGGAGGTGTTCCGTTCCAGCTTCCGTTTCGAGGACGGGTACCTGCATCCCGGCGACGAACCCGGCCTCGGCGTAGAGGTAGACGAAGAGGCCGCAGCCCGCTTCCCGTACAAGCAGGCCTACCTGCCGATTGCCCGTGAGCTCGACGGCTCCATGAAGGACTGGTAAACCATGGCATCCCCAAAGACCCCACCACTCTCGCTGGGCACACCTGGCCTCATCAGCAGCC
>NZ_JBFTJK010000051.1:0-2115 GCF_056395385.1 Paenarthrobacter sp. 10L420
TCTCCCTCTAGAGGCCTTTCAGGGCGCCCCGGCCGCCTAGCAGGAAGGCAAGACCGAGCCCGACTAGCGAAACGGCGGCCATTATCAGGGCAAGCACCGCAACCGCGGAATACGAGCCGAATTCGAGTAGGTCGTAGAGGGTCGTTCCCATGACCTGGGTGGTGGGTGCGCGGACGAGCATTGACGCGGCGAATTCGTGGCTGAGCAGGAGGAAGATCAGTGCAGCKGCGGCTCCGAAAGCAGATCGCATGAGCGGTAGCAGGACGTTGAGCGTGGTTCGCCAGAGGTTGGCACCGGCCACCTGTGATGCCTCGATGTACTGCTTTCCGAGGGAGAGCATTGCGGCTGATTGAAGTCTGACGGAGAACGGGATCATCAGTGTCACGTAGACAGCGATCACCACCGAGCTTGTGCCGTAGAGGTTGATGGGGGGTCCGCTGTAAGCCAAAATGAAGCCCAGACCGAAGATGAGCGCGGGCATGCCCAGAGGCATGGCGACCACGAARTCCAGGACGATTTGGCACAGTTTGAATCGGCGTCCGTAGACCAGGATCGCCGAGCACAGGAAGCCGATGGGGATGACGATCAGGATCGAGGTGAGCGAGAACAGCACACTGTTCTGCACTGAACTGAGAATCTCTGGCGAGTTCAACGCCTCAGAGAAATGCTGGAGCGTGAATGTCGAGGGCACGATGTCCGCTGACCATCGCGGCGAAACCGCGACAATGATGATGGCAAGCAGCGGCAACACGGCCGTCAAGAGSGCATAAGCACCGATCCAGACSACGCCGGACCATGAGGGCCGCCCGACCGCTTTGAAGCCCTTGCCGCCGTGGGTGACGAACCGGCTCTGGTTTCCCAGTAGCGCCCGTTGTCCGAAGACAATGATCACGCCGACGACTACCAGCGGAACGCCTAGCGCGGCGGCCGCATTGAAGTCGACCGGCGAGCTGTTCAGGTACGTGAATATYCGGGTCGTGAGGACCTGAATGTTGGAGTTGCGTCCGAGCAGGAGCGGTGCGGTGAACTGTCCCAGAGCCAACAGGATCGCAGTCGCCGTGGCGTAAACGAGCGAGGGCCGGACAAGGGGGAGGGTGACACGGAAGAACACTCCGAGTTTTGAGGATCCGGCGACCTCAGCRGCCTCGATCAGGTCGGAGTTGACYCCGGTGAAGCCAGARCTCATGAACAGGTACACGAAGGCCGCGATTTGAAGGCCCGTGCACAAGATGATCCACGGGGTGGTGTAGACATCGATCGGMCCGGACGTCTGSTCCGACCACCAGGGCAGGGTGCGAAGCACCGTGTTGGCGAACCCGACCCGCGGAGAGAACAGGAAGATCCAGCCTGTGATGCTCGCCACGGAAGGCATCAGGATGGACATGACGGGCAACGCCGACATCCAGCCCAGGCCTCGCGGAAGACGCAGGGAGAACCAGGCCAGGGCAGTGCCGACGACCAGCGCCAGCACCACGGCCCCGACCGTGAGCACGATCGTGGTCCCGATCGCCTGCCAGATGAACGGATCMGTGAACGCTGTGGTGAAACCGTTGTTCAGCGCCGACCGGTCGACGATGAAGTAGATCGGCCGCAGAACCAGAAGTCCGACGAAGACAACGAACAACACCACGCCGAGGGTCCAAAGATGGACGGGTCGAACCCGCAAACGCGGCTTCTGCGACGCACCCGGCGCGAACGGAACGCCTGGACCGGGCCCGGCCGTTCCGTGATCGGAAACCTGGATGTCCGAAACGCTCATCTGCCCGCCCCAGCTTTCTGCTCCAGCGCGACATCGTTGTGCGCGGGCTGGCCGGTTCCCGCCGAGCCGGTCGGACTGGTGGGGAAGAGCTTGGCATCACATGCCGAGAAGATGACGGTGGTTCTCGAACCTGGTTCGAAGCGGTGCTCTCCCTCCCCCGTAAGTGGGATACGGCTCGAGACAGACCGACCATCGACGAACTTGACGACGACATCGACAGAGGCGCCCCCATACTCGACATCGGCAATCGTGCCTCCTTCAACACCCATCTCTCCAGGGGCAAGTGAGTCGATAGTGCCCAACCGGATGGCCTGTTGGCGCACGCGCAGGTTCGCCGTTTCCGCCGACACATCGGG
>NZ_JBFTJK010000052.1:0-1930 GCF_056395385.1 Paenarthrobacter sp. 10L420
ATCTCCTCGGCGAGGAACTTGCCGAGCGCACTGACTTCATCGAACGCACCGGCGAATTTATCGACATCCTGCAGTCCCACGGCCCACTGGCCGCCATCGCCGATGCCAGCAATCCGACATCCCGTCCCCACGCAGCCCACCGGAGCACCCCATGAACACCCAAACCATCCTTTCGGAACATCGCACGGATCTGCCAACGACCACCGAAGCAGCCGTCCTGCACGGCGCCGGCGATATCCGCATCGAGAACAAACCTCTGAAACCGCTCGGCCCCAACGACGTGCTCGTGGAGATGCGTTCCGGTGGCATCTGCGGCTCCGACATGCATTATTTCGCAGAGGGTCGTAATGGCAGCAACGTCCTCCGCCAACCCACCATCCTCGGCCACGAGGGCGCCGGCGTGGTGATTGCCGCCGGCGAAAAGGCCCGCACCACCGTGGGTACCGCCGTCGTCATCGAACCGGCCATGCCGTGCCGCGAATGCCCGGCATGCCTCTCCGGCCGCTACAACGTGTGCCCAACAGGAACCTGCTTCGGCTCCCCGCCCACGGACGGGCTCTTTGCCCGCCACGTGGTGGTGCCCGCCGCCACCCTCCACCCGCTACCTGAAGCCGTACCAGCCAAAATCGGAGCTGCGATCGAGCCACTCGCCGTGGCGGTCTGGGCCGTCGAACGCGCTCAGGTCCAGAGCGGGCATCGGGTGCTGGTCACTGGTGCCGGACCCATTGGCCTTCTCGTGGCCCAGGTAGCAGCGGCCCAAGCTGCCAGCGAAATCGTTGTCACGGACGTCAACGACGACCGCCTCGCCGTCGCTGCCCGCCTGGGAGCAACACGCACCATCAACACCTCCACGGAACCACTTGACCTCAAAGACATGGACCGCCTCATCGAATGCTCCGGAAACATCCGCGCACTCGTCGATGGCATCCACACACTGGGTCCGGGCGCCCGCGCCACGGTGGTCGGGCAAGCCCGGCCCACAGTAGACGGCATTCCGCTTGGCTACCTGCAGCGTTACGAAATCGACCTTGTGACGGCGTTCCGGTACGCCAACGCGTTCCCGACGGCGATCGGCCTGGCCTCGTCCGGGAAAGTGGACCTGCGGTCCATTATCACGGCCACCTATCCGCTCAAGGACGCAGCAGCGGCCCTCACGGCTCCTGTCAACGATCCGCGCAATCTCAAAGTATTGATCAGCTACTAAACACCCCCGCACGGCATAGCTGCCGCCGGAAAGCATCAAAGAAACATCCATTCAAAGGAGTATGGAAATGACTACAGCAGCAAACCTCCCACCCACGCCCGTGGACCAAACCAAGGTCCGGAAGGCCGCCGTCGCGGGTCTCATCGGTACCACGCTGGAACTCTATGACTTTGTCATCTATGGCACGGCCTCGGCCTTGGTTTTCAGCAAACTTTTCTTCCCCAACATTTCCCCGGCGACCGCGCTCCTCGCAAGCTTCACCGCCTTCGCTGTCGGCTTCCTTTTCCGTCCCTTGGGTGGAATTTTCTTCTCCCACTTCGGCGACAGACTGGGCCGGAAATGGATCCTCGTTGTAACGCTTCTGCTCATGGGTGGCGCAACGCTGGTCATCGGCCTGCTGCCCACCTTCGACCAAGTGGGACTCCTGGCACCGATCCTCCTATGTGTCTGCCGGGCCGCCCAAGGCTTCGGCGCCGGCGCAGAACAATCCGGAGGTGCGACGTTGCTGACAGAGTCCGCTGCTCCAGGTACCCGAGGACGCTTTGCATCACTGATCATGGTCGGCGCGGCAGCCGGTACCGCACTGGGTGCACTCGTATGGATCGCCGCCCAAGCACTGGCACCGAACGACATGCTCACCTGGGGCTGGCGGCTCGTGTTCCTCTCCAGCATCTTCGTCACCATTGCCGCCCTTGTCATCCGGCGCAAACTCGACGAGTCTCCGGT
>NZ_JBFTJK010000053.1:0-1865 GCF_056395385.1 Paenarthrobacter sp. 10L420
TGGAAAAGAAGAGTTATTTTTGGCCGCCTACCGAACCGTACACACCTTCCGGCTTTCCGTTTCGCACCCGGCGACTCAGAAAACAATACACGCCCCACACCCCCAACGCAAATCCACCCCAACAACCACCCAACACAACCCCAACACCCGCGTCAGCCCGCCGTCGGGCAATCGTTCGGACGCGCGTCGCTGAGCCAGTTGCGCTCCACTTCACTCAAGAAAGTCCGGCATCCCGAAGTGTCGGTGCAGACCATCATCGAGGAATCGCATGATCGATGCGATCTTGTCTCCAACCTGAGTTGGCTCAATCACCAGGAGTCCCCTGGCCCGGCCTTGCAGATAACAGACGAACGCCGGCCTGCCACCGGCAATGACAGCGGTCAGCGCATAGTTGCCGCCAGGGCGCCCGGCTGCGCTGGCATGGAGGAAGCTCCCGACGGCGTGCAGGCCCACGTAAAGTTCTCTGGCCGGAGGCATGGCGAGCCAACATTGATCGGTGAGGAGCTCAAGGACGGCATCGACGTCGTCTCGCGAGAAGGCATCTGCAAACTTACGGGCTAGACCGTGGTGTTCTGCTCCGGTCGCAATTGACCTTGGAGAGGGTCTGGCGGAGCGGGCGCGCTGAAGAAGACCCTTTGCCGCCGTCGGGCCTATCGCGAGCATCTCGGCAGCCTCGCTGGCGGTGAAATCCAACACATCGCAGAGGATCAACACTGCCGCCTGGCGCGGCGGCATCCGTTGAAGCGCAACAACAAATGCGAGCTCGACACTTTCACGGGCCACCGCCTGCACAGCAGGATCAAGCTCGTCGACCAATACATCGGGGTAAGGCTGCACATGCGGCAGGTCGAATCGGTCGTTTGCAGCTGGAGGCGCGAACGGAGGTATGGGCGCGGTACGAGGTCGGCGCTGCTGGTCCCTCAGAGTATTGAGCGAACGAGTAGTAGCAATCCTGTAGAGCCAAGTCCGCAAGGATGATCGGCCGGCGAAACCAGGCAACCCCTTCCACGCCGCAAGCAAAACCTCCTGCAGTACATCATCTGCATCGTCAACAGAACCTGTGATCCTGTAGCAATGCAGATGAAGCTCCCGGCGAAAGGGCGCCACGAGCGAGGCGAAAGCCTCTTCATCGCCGGCCCGGGCGGCCTCCAACTCGGCTGATGTCACCGTTCAATCTTGGCACGGACCCACTAGAGCGTTCCGATCTGCTGGGAAGTGGTGTCTAACAGGAGTATTCCGTCTACGAAAGGAGTCAGACCATGTCTGAAAAACAGGCCAGAGCCGTTGAGATCGCAGTCGCGTACCACCGGGCCTGGACAACCGGCGACCTGGACTCAGCGATCAAGCACCTAGCCGAGGATGTCACCTGCCATGCACCGTCCGGCACCATGAGAGGTAGTGCCGCTGTCCGGGCATTCATGGAGCCCTTCGCTGCTACGCTCACCAAATCAGCCCTTCTTGCGGCTTATGGGTCCGACGACGAAGCAATACTGATGTACGACACAGCCAATCGGGCAGTTCCTAGCGCCCCGGGAGCGGAGCTGTATCGCATTCACAATGATCAGATCGCCGAGATCCAGATCATCTTCGATCGTCTGCCTTTCGCCCTGGCGCGTGGCGACGTCGTTGAGGTGTGATGGCGATGCTTCCCTGGACGCTGTCCGAACAAATTGAGCGGCGGTGGACATCTTCGGCAGTCAGCTGCGTCTTATGGGCTTAAATGGGGGAAGCCCCGACCGTCGTGGTCGGGGCTTTCCCTGTTAATGATTGTCCGGCGGTGTCCTACTCTCCCACACCCTCCCGGGTGCAGTACCATCGGCGCTGTGGGTCTTAGCTTCCGGGTTCGGAATGGGACCGGGCGTTTC
>NZ_JBFTJK010000054.1:0-1700 GCF_056395385.1 Paenarthrobacter sp. 10L420
ATGTCATGGCTCACAAGTTGCCATGCTGCACTTCGTAATCTTCCCTAGCCCATCCCGTTGGCATCTGGGGAAAGATAATCGTAAGGCCATGGCTTTGCGTCGGATGACGCCGCTCGAGAATGCCATTTACCAAGTGAGGACAAAACAGTGAAGCTTGACGCTTATGACTACATCATTGTTGGGGGAGGTTCGGCAGGTTGTGTCCTCGCGAACCGTTTGAGCGAGGATCCGCAAAATCGGGTGTTGGTTCTTGAGGCTGGTCATAGGTATTCCTTGTTTGATGTGCCGGTGCGGGTGCCTGCGGCTTTCCTCTTCCTCATGGGCCACCCTTTCTATGACTGGCGTACCAAGTCGGAGCCTGAGACTGGGCTTAAGGGTCGTCGAATTGACCATTATCACGGCAGGGTCATGGGGGGAAGCAGTTCGATTAATGGGATGTTTTATCAGCGCGCCAATCCGCTCGTCTACGAGCGCTGGGCCCGGGAGACCGGGGCCGAGGAATGGGACTACGCTCACGTTCTTCCGTACTTTAAGCGGATTGAGTCGTTCAAGGGATCGGATCCAACGGGTGAGTACCGAGGTCGGTCTGGACCTATTCCGGTTAATCAGCATCATCACAAGGGTTCGCGGAACCCGTTGTTTGGTGCGCTCTTTGAAGCGGCCGAGCAATCGGGCTACGAACTCGTCAACAACGTCAACGGCTACCGCCAAGAGGGCTTCTCCTCGTTCGACTCAAACATTGAGAACGGCGAACGCTACAACGCCGCGCGCACGTATTTTGCCCCGGTGAAGAAGCGGAAGAACCTCGACGTCATCACCGGTGCGCGGGCAACGCGGGTGGTCTTTGAGGGGACTCGCGCGGTCGGCGTCGAGTTTGCCACCCGGTTTCGGAAGCGGAGCATCGCGAGAGGCGCTGAAGTTATTTTGAGCGGCGGCGCATATAACTCGCCGCAGCTGCTGCAGCTTTCGGGTGTCGGTAACGCCGCTGAGCTGAGGGAGCACGGCATCGATGTTGTCGCCGATCTGCCGGGCGTCGGTGAGAACCTGCAGGATCACCTTGAAGCGTTCATCATGTTTGAGTGTAAGCAGCCGGTCTCCAACCAGAGCATCGTCAAAAAGTACACTTACCCGATGACTGGGCTGAAGTGGTTGTTCAATAGGACCGGGCCGGGTGCGTCGAATCACTTCGAGGGCGGCGGTTTCGTCCGCTCGTTCGATGACGCCCCGATGCCGAATCTGATGCTGACCATGCTCACGCTCGGGGTGCGGAACGATGGCACTCCTGCCGAGACGCCTCACGCGTATCAGATCAACCTCGGTCCGCAGCAGCCACAATCCAAGGGGCACATCAAGTTGCGGAACAGTGATCCGTTCGAGCAACCCGTTGCGACGTTCAATTATCTGTCTACCGAGCGTGATCGCCAGGAATGGATTGACGGTGTTCGCACTACGCGGGCGCTCATGAATCAGCCCGCTTTCGCAGCATTCAACGGCGGTGAGCTCTCGCCCGGCCCGGAAGTCCAGACGGACGAGGAGATCCTCGACTGGGTCTCCCAGGACGCCGAGACCACCTATCACCCCTGCGGGACCTGCAAGATGGGCAACGATGACCAGTCCGTCGTCGATCCCCACAGCTTCCGGGTGCACGGCGTTGAGGGCCTTCGAGTCGTCGATGCGTCGGTGATGCCTTCCATCCCGAA
>NZ_JBFTJK010000055.1:0-1584 GCF_056395385.1 Paenarthrobacter sp. 10L420
AGACGAAGAGGCCGCAGCCCGCTTCCCGTACAAGCAGGCCTACCTGCCGATTGCCCGTGAGCTCGACGGCTCCATGAAGGACTGGTAAACCATGGCATCCCCAAAGACCCCACCACTCTCGCTGGGCACACCTGGCCTCATCAGCAGCCGCACCGCCCCTCCTGCGGGCGTCGTCCACTTGGGCCTTGGCAACTTCCACCGCGCCCACCAAGCCGTCTACACCGACGCGGCCATCAAAGCCGGCGGCGGCGACTGGGGAATCATCGGCGTTTCCAGTCGGTCCTCGACTGTCACCGACGCCATGCACGCCCAGGACATGCTCTATACCGTGGTGGAGATCTCGCCCGAAGGCTCGGGATTTTCGATCCCCCGGGTACACACTGACGCCTTTGTGGCAGCGAAGGATCCGGAGCGCGTCCCCATCGTCATTGGTGACCCCGCCACCCGGATTGTCTCGCTCACCGTGACCGAGAACGGCTACACCTATTCACCCTCCACAGGATCGTTGAACCTGGCAGACCCCGCAGTACAACACGACCTGCTCAACGCCAAAGCGCCCAAGACGCCGATGGGCCAGATCGTCCGCGGACTTCAACAACGTGCCCGCACACACTCAGAACCCATCACTGTCCTTAGCTGCGATAACCTGGCCGACAACGGGCACCACACACAGCGGCTGGTCCGGGAATTCGCCTCCAGGCTGCCAGCTGCCGAAGCAACGGAAACGCTGGCCTGGATCGACTCGCACACCAGCTTCCCGTCATCAATGGTGGACAGGATCGTACCGGCCACCACCGAACACTACCGTTCCCTCGTCGCCGAACGTCGGGGCTACATCGACGCCATCCCAGTCCCGGCGGAACCCTTCAGCATGTGGATCATGGAAGACAACTTCATAGCCGGCCGCCCCACATGGGAAGCCGGAGGTGCCGTGTTTTCCAATGATGTCGCCGGGTATGAACAGCTCAAGGTCCGGCTCCTCAACGGCACGCACTCCCTGATCGCCTATTTGGGCGCCCTCACCGGAGCAGCCACCATCCCCGAATCGGTAGCGCAGGCCCACATCGAACAGGCAGCCCGTACGGTGCTGCGCGACGAGTACCTGCCCAGCGTCAACGTTCCCGCCGGCGTGGATGTCGGCGCCTACGAGGAGCAACTCTTCTCACGCTGGCGCAACTCAGCTTTGGGCCACCGCACCAGCCAAGTCGGTTCTGACGGTTCGGTGAAACTCAGGCAGCGCATTCCGCTGCCGGCGCTGAAAATGCTCGACGCCGGGACCATGCCGCAGCTTCTGGCCCTCACCACAGCCGCCTACCTGACGTGCCTCGCACCGTTGGGTGGCTTCGAGCCCGGCGAACATGCAGATGCCATGGAAGATCCCGCCCGTCGGCTCCTGGCCGGTCTGGCGGCCCAGTCCCGCTCCGGGCACGAGCTAGCCGAAAGTGTCCTGGCCGATCACCATCTCCTCGGCGAGGAACTTGCCGAGCGCACTGACTTCATCGAACGCACCGGCGAATTTATCGACATCCTGCAGTCCCACGGCCCACTGGCCGCCATCGCCGATGCCAGCAATCCGACATCCCG
>NZ_JBFTJK010000056.1:0-1584 GCF_056395385.1 Paenarthrobacter sp. 10L420
AGACGAAGAGGCCGCAGCCCGCTTCCCGTACAAGCAGGCCTACCTGCCGATTGCCCGTGAGCTCGACGGCTCCATGAAGGACTGGTAAACCATGGCATCCCCAAAGACCCCACCACTCTCGCTGGGCACACCTGGCCTCATCAGCAGCCACACCACCCCTCCCGCTGGCGTCGTCCACTTGGGCCTTGGCAACTTCCACCGCGCCCACCAAGCCGTCTACACCGACGCGGCCATCAAAGCCGGCGGCGGCGACTGGGGAATCATCGGCGTTTCCAGCCGGTCCTCGACTGTCACAGACGCCATGCACGCCCAGGACATGCTCTACACCGTGGTGGAAATCTCCCCCGAAGGCTCGGGATTTTCGATCCCCCGCGTACACACCGACGCGTTTGTGGCAGCCAACGATCCGGAGCGCGTCCCAGCAGTCATCGGTGACCCAGCCACCCGTATCGTCTCCCTCACCGTGACCGAAAACGGCTACACCTATTCACCCTCCACAGGATCGCTGAACCTCGCCGATCCCGCCGTACAACACGACCTGCTCAACGCCACCGCGCCCAAGACGCCGATCGGCCAAATCGTCCGCGGACTTCAACACCGTGCCCGCACACACTCAGAACCCATCACGATCCTGAGCTGCGACAACCTGGCCGACAACGGCCACCACACCCAGCGGCTGGTCCGCGAATTCGCCTCCAGGCTGCCAGCTCCCGAAGCAACGGAAACCCTGGCATGGATCGATGCCCATGCGAGCTTCCCGTCATCCATGGTGGACAGGATCGTACCGGCCACCACCGAACACTACCGAGCCCTTGTCGCGGAAGAACGCGGCTACATCGACGCCATCCCGGTCCCGGCGGAACCCTTCTCCATGTGGATCATGGAAGATAACTTCATAGCGGGCCGGCCCATGTGGGAAGCCGGAGGTGCTGTTTTCTCCAACGATGTCGCCGGGTATGAACAGCTCAAGGTCCGGCTCCTCAACGGCACTCACTCCCTGATCGCCTACTTGGGTGCGCTCACCGGAGCAGCCACTATCCCTGAATCGGTAGCGCAGGCCCACATCGAACAGGCAGCCCGTACGGTGCTGCGCGACGAGTACCTGCCCAGCGTCAACGTTCCAGCCGGCGTGGATGTCGGCGCCTACGAGGAGCAGCTCTTCTCACGCTGGCGCAACTCGGCTTTGGGCCACCGCACCAGCCAAGTCGGTTCCGACGGTTCGGTGAAACTCAGGCAGCGCATTCCGCTGCCGGCGCTGAAAATGCTCGACGCCGGGACCATGCCGCAGCTTCTGGCCCTCACCACAGCGGCCTACCTGACGTGCCTCGCCCCGTTGGGTGGCTTCGAGCCCGGCGAACATGCAGATGCCATGGAAGATCCCGCCCGTCGGCTCCTCTCCGGTCTGGCGGCCCAGTCCCGCTCCGGCCATGAGCTGGCCGAAAGTGTCCTGGCCGATCACCATCTCCTCGGCGAGGAACTTGCCGAGCGCACTGACTTCATCGAACGCACCGGCGAATTTATCGACATCCTGCAGTCCCACGGCCCACTGGCCGCCATCGCCGATGCCAGCAATCCGACATCCCG
>NZ_JBFTJK010000057.1:0-1538 GCF_056395385.1 Paenarthrobacter sp. 10L420
CCGTGTGTGTCAGGCTGTTGTGTGACAGGTTTGCTGTTCCCACCAGGTGATACACGCGGCAGGGAAAGGTCCGTCATGGATTTTATTGTTCCTCCCCGTCGTTCGAAGCGGAGCCACTTCACTCTCGATCAAAAGCACGCGATTCTGGATGAGTACGACAAGTGCCTCGAGCGTGGTTCCCGGATTGCGTTCTGCCGGGCCGTGGGCATCGGTGATAACACCATTCGCCTCTGGGTCCAACAGCGCGAGACTGGGGAGCTCAGATCCCGCAGCAAGCAAGGCAGAGAGGATCATCGATTGCGCGAACACGATAAGAGACTGCTCAAACAGGTCCTGAAAGAGAACGAGGTCCTCAAAGCCAAGCTGGCCCGATCCGAGGCCGCGGTGGACATCCTGGGAAAAGCTTCCGCGCTCTTGGACGCCATGGCCAAGAGCGCAGCGGCAACGGATCCGGAACTGAAGGAACCCGAGCCCCAGCGCCCGGAATGGTTGACGTCAAAGCCTGGAAAGACGTCACCCTGAGCTTCGCCGGGAAGCTCGTGGCTGCTGGCTGGTCAGCGGTGAAGGCCTGCGCTTTAGTGGGTCTGCACCGCACCACCTGGTACCGGCACCTGAACCCGCCGGTCCGGGCAGGGATCAGTGTCCCTCAAGCCGACCGGGCCTACCCAAACCGGATCACACCGGCCGAATCCGAGGAGTTCATGGAACTGCTCAACTCCCAGGACTACGGGAACCTGTCAGTCACCCAGGCCTACTACCGGATGCTCGATAAAGGCCACTGTTCATTCTCGATCGCCGCAGCCCACCGGATCGTGGCCAGCCATGGACAAAACGGAGACCGCCGCGCCCAACGCGGCGGAACCGGCCCCGCCCGGGTCAAGCCAGTCCTTGAAGCCACGGCTCCCAACCAACTCTGGAGCTGGGACATCACGATGCTCCACGGCCCCGGAAAACACACCTACAAGCTCTACACAATCATGGACGTATTCTCGCGCAGGGTCGTCGGCCATCGCGTCGAGTACACCGAATCCGCAGCCCTGGCCGCAACGTTAATCCGGAAAGCGGTGGCCGATAACGAGCGCTGCCCTGCAGTGCTCCACGCCGACAACGGCGGCCCCATGCGGGCAGGAACCACCCTGGACCTCGCAAGGGCCCTGGGCATCACCCTGTCCTACTCCCGGCCACGGGTCTCCGACGACAACCCCTACTCGGAATCCCTGTTCAAGACCGTCAAATACTGCCTGGACTTTCCACAACGCTTCCAGGACCTCCAGCACGCACGCGACTACATGGCGGCGTTCTTCACGGACTACAACACCAACCACCGCCACAGCGGCCTGAACTACTACACCCCAGACACCGTCCACTACGGACTGGTCGAGCAAGCACGCCGGCAACGGCAAACAACACTCGATGCCTGCTACGCCCGCAACCCACACCGCTACCGCCGCAGGCCCACCGCACCCGGAGTCCCTCCCCGGGCCGGCATCAACCACAAACAACCCACCCCGCTGTCACAAACAGCTTGATATATACCG
>NZ_JBFTJK010000058.1:0-1446 GCF_056395385.1 Paenarthrobacter sp. 10L420
TGGCTCTTCACGGTTCGTGGGGAAATGGATTCCCGGGATGAGCGTCATGCCGCCGTCCGGACGGCACTTCTCAAGAGAATAACCGATTTGTAGTTGGCGGCATTGCGGTAGCCGCGGGCGGTTCGCTTGATGTTTTTGATTGCTGTGTTGTTGGCCTCGACCTTGCCTGTCGTGGCCCCGGTAATAATGAGCACTTCAATCTCTTTCCACCACCGGCAGACGGTGCGGTAGAGCCTGTTCGTTTCCGGCCGTGCAGCTGCCTTCACGAGTTCCTCAAGTTCGTTCTTCGCCGCAGCGGCGTCGTCCAGGGAGCCGGTGCGCAGGAGAACCCGGAGCTGTTCCTTGACCTTCCACACGGCCCGCAGGGTGCCTGTCGGATCGTCGGCGGCGAACACTTCCTCGAGCCGGTGGGCGGCCCTGCAGCTGAGGGTGTCGCCGCCGCGCAGGAGCAGCATGCGGTGAGCCCAGGCCTTGTCGACGGCCCGTCCGCGCCGGCCCTTGACCTGTTGAGAGAGGTTCTGCCGTGTCTCGGTCACGGCCTGGTTGGCCAGAGAGACCAGGTGGAAATGGTCAACCGCGACCGCGGTGCGGGGAAGCCACATCCGCAACGCCTTCCTGAACGCCGCCGAAGGGTCGATCGCGACGACCTGCACGCCCAAGCGCCACTGAAGCGGCCGGGCGAAGAGCCAGTCCCCGACGCCCCGGTGGTCCCGGCCATCGACGACACCCAAGACCTGGCCGGTGTCCAGGTCCACGATCGTTGTCATCCACGGCTCGAACCGCCTCCAGGCCTTGGATTCAGGGTCCTGGAAGTAGCGCACGGACCGGAACCGGTGCTCATCGATGCCCAGCATTCTTGGGCTCAGCTGATCCACATCCGGCAGAGTGAGGAAACAGGCTTCGTTCAACGCGACACGGACCATCCACCAGGACACCGCGAACGCCGCGGCCGTTTCCGATACGGCCCGGCCCGAACGGATGACCGCGTCCACGAGCTGGTCCCGAAGCCGGCCGGTGGAGCGTGCACGGCGCGGGACCTGGGGCGTGGATTCAAAGAACGAGAGCCTCTCGCAGGCCGACTCTTCGCAGTACCAGCGGTACTTGGACCAGAGCACTTCGACTGGCCCGGCAACAGGAATATCCCGGACCCGCTGCAGGCGGCGTTCCTTCCGTCGGGAAGAAATCACACCACAACTCGGGCAGCCCGGTGGCTCGTTGGTTTCAACGATGACCTGCCGGCAGCCGGCAATGACAGTAGTGGAAATGACGCGGTAGTCGGGCAGGTTGAAGAGGATGGTGGCAGCGTCAGCTGCGACCCCGGTAGGCTCGTTCAAGGCTCGTGGTCCTGTTCCAGGTTGAATGCTTAGACACACTCATCCCAGCAGGGCCACGGGCCCTCTTGTCTTCAACGACACGAACTCACTTCCCCACCAACCACGAAGAGCC
>NZ_JBFTJK010000059.1:0-1315 GCF_056395385.1 Paenarthrobacter sp. 10L420
GGCGCCTTCACCGCTGCCTTCCACCGCCCGGACCAGTTCGGAAACGTGATCTCTCACTGCGGCAGCTTCATCAACATTCTGGGCGCGAACAACCTCCCCAGCATGGTCCGGCGCACCCCCCGCAAGCCAATCCGCGTCTGGCACCAATCCGGCAAGCGCGACCTCGATATCGTCTACGGCAACATCCCCATCGCTAACCATGACCTCGACGCAGCCCTGAAGTATCGCCGCTACGATTCCATGTTCGTGTTCGGCACCGCCGGGCACACCCTCGGACACGCCGGCGCAGTGTTCCCCGAAACACTCCAATGGATCTTCCGCGACCAGGTTGAAGCCAATTGAATCGCGCTTAGTCGACGCTTCGCTTCAAAGAACGCCTCTTCACAGGCTGAGGGCACCGCAGCACAATCTTAGTTTGGAACCCTGGAGTTACAGGGCCTCGCGCTGGCTGCCAGATTTACTCGATTAGGACCGCGGACCTAATGACCCGCCCAGGACCTCCCGTGTCCACGACTATTCGCCCGCGTCACAATTGTCACTGACGCTTGTGACGCGGGCGACACCTAGCAAAAGAGTCTGGACACTGAAACAACACCAAATCATGGCTCGCCGATTGGTTAAACCACCACTACCTGAAGCATTCAACTTAAGGCAAAATCAATGCACGCTGCTGAATTGAAGGTGTGGGTTAGGTCACCACATAATTTACGGCCGTCGAATACTTACGAATCTAGGGAGATCACCTGAGGGTACGTACCCAAACGCAACCAGCGTGGCGCGAAAGCCCAACCTGACGTGGCCTGCAGCCGCCGTCGTCAAAGTGCTTGGTGTTGGTTTCTCAGTGCTTATCAGGGCTGAGCTCCAAGTGGTTTGCGACCTCGAGACAAGACCTCGACCAGCTTGAAAAGAAGAAAGGGTGTTTCACCATGACCCATGCGCAGGCAACTGCAACCAAGCTCGAACTGGTGGATCTCGACCACTGGGGAATGATGACCAACGACGAAGACTTGGCGAACTCCGTCCCGAGTAAGGACATCGCTACTTACGAGTTATCAGAAAACGACACGGTGTCCGAGTACCGCCTGACATCCGAATCGCTGCCGCAGGAGGGCGTTCCTGCCGGGAAGTACTACCACTTCAGGTGGACCAGTCACACCGTCTACCCTGGCGTCACCAGCAGTGTCTACCTGTACCTGCCCCACGGCGCCGAGGAAGCCGAATCGGTCAACCTGATGATCTGCCTGGACGGCCTGGAGTACACCGGAGAGAAGGTTCGTGCCACCACAGTCCTGGACAACCTCGTGCACACGGGCGA
>NZ_JBFTJK010000060.1:0-1305 GCF_056395385.1 Paenarthrobacter sp. 10L420
GATCTGCGGTCGTATGGTTTTGTGAGACAGCTTGATGGGAGCTTCAGTTCAGATGACCACGCCCAGAAGAAAATACGATGCGGCTTTCCGTGAGGATGCTGTGCGGCTTGTTTTGTCCACGAACCGGTCGGTGAAACAGGTCGCCGAGGAGATCGGGGTGAAGGAAAGCACGCTGGGGAACTGGCTGCACAGGCATCGAGAGAGCCACCAGGGCGCCGCGCCGGTCCTGCCTGAAGAACGGGGGCCGGTGCCGTGGGACGAGCACCGGAAGGCACTGGCCGAAAATGAGCGGTTGAAGGCCGAGGTCGAGTTCCTGGGAAAAGTCAGCGCCTTCTTTGCCGCGAAGCAAAAGTAGAGGACTTCTACGAGTTCATCGAAGCGGAGAAGGCCAACTATTCCGTGGCGTGGCTGTGCCGGGCGTTGAAGGTCTCCCGGGCCTCGTTCTACCGGTGGCGCGCCCCTGCCGGGCCCTCACCGCGTGCCGTGCGGCATGAGGATCTGGTCACCGCGGTTACCGGCCTGTACGAGAAGGAACAAGGCCGTGCCGGCCGTGACCAGCTGACGCTTTTGCTCAACGCGGCCGGGACCAAAGTCTCCGCCCCGACCGTCGGGGCCATCATGCGAGAAAAGGGCCTGCGGGCCATCCGAACCCGGGCCTGGAAACAGACCACGGTCCAGGACCCGCAAGCCAAGACCGCCCACATCGAGAACCACATGCTCGATGAACAGGGCAAACGCGACTTCACCTCCGCGGTGCCCGGGACCCGCCTGGTCGGAGACATCACCTACCTGCGCACCGGGGAGGGCTGGCTTTATCTGGCCACCGTCATCGACCTGTTTTCGGGCATGGTCATCGGCTGGTCCATGGCTGCCCACATGCGGGCAAGCCTGTGCACCGCAGCCCTGCAGATGGCACGGAACCACGGCCGTTTCGCCGAGCATGGTGTGGTGTTCCACTCCGACCGTGGCACCCAATACACCTCTGACGAATTCCAGGAATGGTGCGCCACGAACGGGGTCACCCAGTCCATGGGCAAGGTCGGGGTGTGCTGGGACAACGCGGTCGCCGAGAACTTCTTCTCCCACCTCAAAACCGAGTTCTACCACCACCACGGATTCGGCTCCAGACTCGCAGCCCGGACCGGAGTGATGGACTACATCGAAGGCTGGTACAACCGCCGCCGTCCCAACCGCAGGGCCGGCGGCATCCCACCAGCCGCCGCCCACGAAAACCACCACAACCGCGCCCAGGAACCCCTGGCCGCCTAACACCAACGAAACTGTCTCAAAAACTTGACGAGCGCA
>NZ_JBFTJK010000061.1:0-1128 GCF_056395385.1 Paenarthrobacter sp. 10L420
CTAGTGCCGCGTGTTTGAAGTTGTCTTTGGCTTGGCTTTCGCCAGGATTTCTTCGGGTGATTTGGTCCAGGTGAAGGGGTGGCTGCGTTTGTTCCAGCCGGTGATGAATTGCCGGATCTTGCGCATCAGGTCCGTGACCGAGGTGAACGTTCCGCGGTGGATGGCCTGGCGTTCGATGATGCCGAACCAGATTTCCACCATGTTCAGCCAGGACCCGGACGTGGGGGTGAAATGGACATGGATGCGCGGGTTCTCTGCCAGCCATGCCCGGACCTCGGCCTTCTTGTGGGTGGCGTAGTTGTCCATCACCAGGTGCAGTTCCACGCCTGGGTAGGTTCGGGCCACGTGTTTGAGGAAGGACAGGAATTCCTTGTGGGTGTGGGCCGGCTTGCAGAGGCCGGTGAGGTTTCCGGTGGCGATGTCCAGTGCCGCGAATAAGGTCGTGGTTCCGTGGCGGACATAGTCGTGTGTGCGTTTCTCCGGTACGCCGATCTGCATGGGCAGCAGGGGCGCTGTCCGGTCCAACGCCTGGATCTGTGACTTCTCGTCAATGCATAGAACGACAGCGTTTTCCGGCGGGGCAAGGTAGAGCCCGACCACATCGACGACTTTTGCTTCCAGCTCCGGGTCCGTGGAGAACTTGAACGTCTCGGACTTCCATGGCTTGACCCCGTATTCGCGCCAGGTCTTGGCCACGGTGGAAAAGTCCGTCTTCAGATGCTTCGCCAGCAGCCGGGAAGACCAGTGCGTGATCCCCAGCGATGCCGGCGGCGGTGTCAGGGTCGCGGCAATGATTTTCGTCCGGTCGATCTCCCGCGGCCGGCCGGCACGCTGCTCGTCCTCCAGGCCGCCCATTCCCCGTTCCAGGTACCGTCCACGCCAGGCCAGGACAGTGGGAACCGAAACGCCGACCTCCCGGGCGATGCGTGAGTTCGGTGTGCCCTCGGCCGCCATCAAGATGATCCTGGCCCGCTGGACCAGCCCTGCCCTCATCGCCGAGGAACGGGACCACCGCGACAACACCTCAAAGTCGCCATCACGAATATCCAAAGCAGGAGCGGGAGGATGAGCCATGCCCAATTCTCCCAAACACCAACCATAAAACTACTTTAGACACGCGGCACTAGA
>NZ_JBFTJK010000062.1:0-1121 GCF_056395385.1 Paenarthrobacter sp. 10L420
TCCACCCGCTCCGCCGCGGCGTCCAGCCACTTGTGCAGGTGCGTGTTCTCCGGGAAGAGCTCCTTGATGGCCTTGTCCGTCACGGCGATATCTTCCGGATCCCCCGACAGGGCAACCCAGCGGAACGGGCCCAGGCCCTCGCAGAACAACGGACGGATATACGCCGGAACGAAACCAGGGAACTCAAACGCCCGGGTGTACCCGCCCTTGCGTGCCTCATCCCGGATCGAGTTGCCGTAATCAAAGACCTCGGCCCCGGCGTCCTGGAACTCCACCATCGCCTGGACCTGCCGGGCCATGGACGTCTGGGCCTTCTTGGTGAAGCCTTCCGGATCCGCCGCGGCCTCCGTGTGCCACTCCGCCACCGTGATGCCCTCCGGCAAGTACGACAACGGATCATGCGCGGACGTCTGGTCCGTGACCACATCAAAGGTCACCTCGCCGGCCTTRTGRCGGSSCAGCAGTTCCGGGAACACCTCCGCGGCGTTGCCCACAWASCCCACCGACCAGCCACGGCGCTCGGCCTTGGCCTTCTGGACCTTCGCGATCGCGGCATCCAGATCCGTTTCGACCTCATCCAGGTACCGCTTCCCGGCGCGGCGGCGCAGGCGGGTCTCGTCCACGTCCACGATCAGGCACGCACCATCATTCAGGGTCACGGCCAGCGGCTGCGCGCCGCCCATACCGCCACACCCACCGGTCAGGGTCAGGGTCCCAGCCAACGGTCCCTCCGACGAACCATCAGCAGCAGGCGCCGGGTGGCGGCCCTCCGCCGCGAGCTTATTACCCACCGCAGCAAAGGTTTCGTACGTGCCCTGCAGGATGCCCTGCGTACCGATGTAAATCCAGGACCCGGCCGTCATCTGCCCRTACATCATCAGGCCCTCGGCCTCCAGACGACGGAACTCAGGCCACGTCGCCCAGTCCCCCACCAAGTTCGAGTTCGCCAACAACACCCGCGGCGCCCACTCGTGGGTCCGGAACACACCCACCGGCTTGCCGGACTGCACCAGCAGGGTCTCGTCCTTCTCCATCGTCTCCAGGGTCCGGGTGATCGCATCAAACGCAGCCCAGGACCGGACAGCACGGCCCGTGCCGCCGTAAACCACCAAATCATCAGG
>NZ_JBFTJK010000063.1:0-1112 GCF_056395385.1 Paenarthrobacter sp. 10L420
ACGGTGTACGGAGTTCTGAATACGAAGACTGTTGACCTCCTGCCGGCCGCGTTCCACAAGGACTACCCGAACATCAAACTGACGTACGTTCGTCTGAGCGCATCAGACATCAGGGCCAGACTGGATGCCGAGATCGCGTCCGGGAACGCTGGTGCGGATGCGGTCGACAATCTGGATCACCCGACGTTCGATGGCTATGCGGCCAAGGGTGCTTTGCTGCCGCTCACTGTTCCGTCGCTGGGCGATCCGGAATTCGACCGGGCCAAGTATCAGCGCACACCATATGTGGCCACGTTCGCAAACCTCGGCTACGTGTGGGCCTGGAACACCAAGTTGTTGCCGAACGGCATCAGCTCCTGGCAGGACTACTTGAACCTCCCGGCGTCGCAGGTGGGAGCAACGGACCCCTCGGTCGGCCCGACCGTGGCCGCGCTCTATGAATCGATGGAGAAGTCCGATGCGGGCGGCTCCGGATTCCTTGACAAGCTGACGGCTAAGGGCAAGCCTCAGATCTATGCTGGTTCGAACCCCCAGGTCGCGGCGCTGTCTGCTGGGGAAGTGGCTGCCTCGCTGCCAGTTCCTGTTGCGGTCGCGGCGACCATCAAAGCGACCGGTGCACCGATTGACTACCGGCTCCCCCGGGAGGCCCCAAGCATCCCCAACGAGCTGGCGGTTGTGAAGTCGGCCAAGCACCCGAATGCGGCGCAGGTATTCGCGAACTGGCTGCAGGGCAAGTCGGGTCAGGCGGCTGTAGCTCAAGGTGGATTCGTCGCAGTACGCGATGGCACACCCCAGACCGTTGACACCAAGGGAGTCACACTTGTCGAGCTCCCGCAGATCACGACCGAGCAGTTCAAAGCGTTCCTGCAGCGTTGGAACCAACAGCTGGCCAAATAGTTATTTGCTGCCTCGGACGCCAGCTCGCCGCTGGCGTCCGAAGCGCTTAGTGCTGACGCGATATAGGTGAGAGAGAATTAATCATGCTAGAGATTCAGGGATTGCGGAAGGAGTTCGTTGTTCGCCGCAATCATGTTGTGGCGGTCAACGACTTGACCTTCACGGTGGAGGAGGGCGAGCTGCTGGTCTTGCTCGGATCGAGTGGATGTGGGAAG
>NZ_JBFTJK010000064.1:0-1103 GCF_056395385.1 Paenarthrobacter sp. 10L420
ACGGTGGGTTTGCCCTTGAACTCCACCGCTGCCTTGTACGCGGCGTAGACCTTGCGGTAATCGTGCCCGCCGCGTTTGAGGCCCCAGATCTGTTCGTCGGTCAGGTCCGCGACCATGTCCTTGGTCTGCGGGGACTTGCCGAAGAAGTGGTCCCTGACGAACCCGCCGGACTCGGCCTTGTAGGTCTGGTAGTCACCATCGGGGGTTTCGTTCATGATTTTCACCAACGCCCCGTCGGTGTCGTTTTCCAGCAGGGTGTCCCATTCCCGGCCCCAGACGACCTTGATCACGTTCCAGCCGGCACCGCGGAAGAACGCCTCGAGTTCCTGCATGATCTTGCCGTTGCCCCGCACGGGCCCGTCCAGGCGCTGGAGGTTGCAGTTGATCACGAAGTTCAGGTTGTCCAGGTTCTCGTTCGCTGCCAGCTGCAGCAACCCGCGGGACTCGGGCTCGTCCATTTCCCCGTCGCCGAGGAACGCCCAGACCTGCTGGTCGGAGGTGTCCTTGAGGCCGCGGTTGTGCAGGTACCGGTTGGACTGGGCCTGGTAGATCGCGTTCATCGGACCGATGCCCATCGACACGGTCGGGAATTCCCAGAAGTCCGGCATCAACCTGGGGTGCGGGTAGGAGGACAGGGCGTGGCCTTGTTTGGACTTTTCCTGACGGAACCCGTCCAAATCCTCCTCGGAGAGGCGGCCTTCCATGAACGCCCGGGCGTACATGCCCGGTGACGCGTGGCCCTGGAAGAACACCTGGTCCCCGCCCGAGGGGTGGTCCTTGCCGCGGAAGAAATGGTTGAACCCGACCTCGTACAGGGTCGCCGCGCCGGCATAGGTGGAAATATGCCCGCCCACCCCGATATCGGCCCGCTGCGCACGATGGACCATGACCGCGGCGTTCCAGCGCATGTACGCACGGTACCGGCGCTCGAACTCCTCGTTCCCGGGAAACTCTGCTTCCTGGTCCACCGGGATCGTGTTCACATAATCAGTGGTCGTCACCATCGGCACACCCACCGACCGGGCACCGGCACGCTGCAACAACGACCGCATAATGTACTGGGCACGCTCCGTGCCCTGCTCCGCGATCAACGCATCAAGGGA
>NZ_JBFTJK010000065.1:0-1091 GCF_056395385.1 Paenarthrobacter sp. 10L420
CTTCCCACATCCACTCGATCCGAGCAAGACCAGCAGCTCGCCCTCCTCCACCGTGAAGGTCAAGTCGTTGACCGCCACAACATGATTGCGGCGAACAACGAACTCCTTCCGCAATCCCTGAATCTCTAGCATGATTAATTCTCTCTCACTTATATCGCGTCAGCACTGAGCGCTTGCGAGCCAGCAACTAGCTACTACTTGGCCAACAGTTGGTTCCAGCGCTGCAGGAACGCTTTGAACTGCTCGGTCGTGATCTGCGGGAGCTCGACAAGTGTGACTCCCTTGGTGTCGATGGTCTGGGGTGCGTCCTGGCGTACTGCGACAAATCCACCTTGAGCCACCACACCCTGACCTGCCTTGCTCAGCAGCCAGTTCGCGAATACCTGCGCCGCATTCGGGTGCTTGGCCGACTTCACAACCGCCAGCTCGTTGGGAACGCTTGGGGCCTCCTGGGGGAGCCTGTAGTCAATCGGTGCACCGGTCGCTTTGATGGTCGCCGCGACCGCAACAGGAACTGGCAGCGAGGCAGCCACTTCCCCAGCAGACAGCGCCGCGACCTGGGGGTTCGAGCCAGCATAGATCTGGGGCTTGCCCTTAGCCGTCAGCTTGTCAAGGAATCCGGAGCCGCCCGCATCGGACTTCTCCATCGATTCATAGAGCGCGGCCACGGTCGGGCCGATCGAGGGGTCCGTTGCTCCCACCTGCGACGCGGGGAGGTTCAAGTAGTCCTGCCAGGAGCTGATGCCGTTCGGCAGCAACTTGGTGTTCCAGGCCCACGCGTAGCCGAGGTTTGCGAACGTTGCCACATATGGTGTGCGCTGATACTTGGCCCGGTCGAATTCCGGATCGCCCAGGGACGGAGCAGTGAGCGGCAGCAAAGCACCCTTGGCCGCATAGCCATCGAACGTCGGGTGATCCAGATTGTCGACGGCATCCGCACCGGCGTTCCCGGACGCGATCTCGGCATCCAGTCTGGCCCTGATGTCTGATGCGCTCAGACGAACGTACGTCAGTTTGATGTTCGGGTAGTCCTTGTGGAACGCGGCCGGCAGGAGGTCAACAGTCTTCGTATTCAGAACTCCGTACACCGT
>NZ_JBFTJK010000066.1:0-970 GCF_056395385.1 Paenarthrobacter sp. 10L420
ACGACATCGACAGAGGCGCCCCCATACTCGACATCGGCAATCGTGCCTCCTTCAACACCCATCTCTCCAGGGGCAAGTGAGTCGATAGTGCCCAACCGGATGGCCTGTTGGCGCACGCGCAGGTTCGCCGTTTCCGCCGACACATCGGGAACACGGCCAACAAGCTGTCCACTGGTGCTTGCCCATCCCGAGGGCGTTTTGTACAAGGAGATGGAGTTTCCCATACCGATGAACTCGGCGACGAACTCCGTCGCCGGGTTTTCATACACCTCACGCGGGCGACCCAGCTGTTCAATCTGMCCCGCACGCATGATCGCCAACCGATCCCCCAGCGCCAGCGCCTCGGACTGATCATGAGTGACATAGAGTCCCGTGAATCCGACGCGTTGGTGCAACTGGTGGATCTCGTTACGCAGCTGATCACGCAAACGGGCATCAAGGTTGGACAGCGGTTCATCGAACAACAGCAGGGACGGGCGGGCAACCAGCGCACGCGCCACMGCCACCCGCTGTTGCTGACCACCGCTCAACTGGCCCGGATACCGGTCAAGGAGATCGGTGCAATCAACCATCCGGGCGGCCTCSTCAATCCAGCCCTCTTTRAAGCCCTGCTTCAACCCGCGGGCTCGAAGGGGGTAGCCGATATTGCGGCGAACCGTCATATGCGGCCATAARGCGAACGACTGGAARACCATCCCCACGTCGCGGCGGTTRGGACTGAGATCGACGCGCCGCGTCGTGTCGCAGACAACTTTGTCCCCGATGCTGATCCGGCCAGCGGAAGCCTGCTCAAGCCCCGCGACCATACGCAGCGTGGTCGTCTTCCCACATCCACTCGATCCGAGCAAGACCAGCAGCTCGCCCTCCTCCACCGTGAAGGTCAAGTCGTTGACCGCCACAACATGATTGCGGCGAACAACGAACTCCTTCCGCAATCCCTGAATCTCTAGCATGATTAATTCTCTCTCAC
>NZ_JBFTJK010000067.1:0-950 GCF_056395385.1 Paenarthrobacter sp. 10L420
TTGAAGTAGCGGCGGGCGGCTTGGCGGGTGTCGGAGAAGCCGAAGCCGTCTGCTCCGAGGGAGGCGAAGTCGTTGGGGATGAATTGGCGGATTTGGTCGGGGACGGCTTTCATGTAGTCGGACACGGCGATGACGGGTCCGGTGGTGCCTGCGAGTTGTTCGGTGATGAAGGGGGTGCGGGCGGGTTGGCCGGGGTTGAGGAAGGCGTGTTCTTCGGCGGCGAGGCCGTCGCGTCGCAGTTCGTTCCAGGACGTCACGGACCAGACTTCGGCGGCGACTCCCCAGTCCTCGGCGAGGATCCGGGCGGCGTCCAGGGCCCAGGGCACGGACACGCCGGAGGCGAGGATGTTCGCGGTGGGGCGGTTGGGATTTGTGCTGGTGTCCCCGGTGGTGTTTTCCGGGGCGGGCGCGAGGCGGTAGATGCCTTTGAGGAGCCCGTTGATGTCCAGGGTCTCGGGTTCGGCGGGTTGGGTGATGGGTTCGTTGTAGACGGTGAGGTAGTACATCACGTTACGGTCTTCACCGGTGCCGGTGCCGGTGGCCTCGGTGTCGGGTCCGTACATTTCTTCGAGGCCGTGGCGGATGATGTGGCCGATTTCGTAGCCGTAGGCGGGGTCGTAGGTTTTCACGGCGGGGTTGGTGGAGGCCAGGATGGGGGAGTGCCCGTCGGCGTGTTGGAGTCCTTCGCCGGTGAGGGTGGTTCGTCCTGCGGTGGCGCCGATGATGAAGCCGCGGGTCATTTGGTCTGCTGCGGCCCAGAAGGAATCTCCGGTGCGTTGGAAGCCGAACATGGAGTAGAACACGTAGATCGGGACCAGGGGTTGGCCGTGGGTGGCGTACGCGGTTCCGGCGGCGGTGAACGCTGCGACGGCGCCGGCTTCGTTGATGCCGGGGTGGATCAGTTGCCCGGCGGGGGATTCCTTGTAGGCCAGCACGAGGTCCCGGTCCAC
>NZ_JBFTJK010000068.1:0-935 GCF_056395385.1 Paenarthrobacter sp. 10L420
GTGGACCGGGACCTCGTGCTGGCCTACAAGGAATCCCCCGCCGGGCAACTGATCCACCCCGGCATCAACGAAGCCGGCGCCGTCGCAGCGTTCACCGCCGCCGGAACCGCGTACGCCACCCACGGCCAACCCCTGGTCCCGATCTACGTCTTCTACTCCATGTTCGGCTTCCAACGCACCGGAGATTCCTTCTGGGCCGCAGCAGACCAAATGACCCGCGGCTTCATCATCGGCGCCACCGCAGGACGCACCACCCTCACCGGCGAAGGACTCCAACACGCCGACGGGCACTCCCCCATCCTGGCCTCCACCAACCCCGCCGTGAAAACCTACGACCCCGCCTACGGCTACGAAATCGGCCACATCATCCGCCACGGCCTCGAAGAAATGTACGGCCCCGACACCGAGGCCACCGGCACCGGCACCGGCACCGGTGAAGACCGTAACGTGATGTACTACCTCACCGTCTACAACGAGCCCATCACCCAACCCGCCGAACCCGAGAACCTGGACATCAACGGGCTCCTCAAAGGCATCTACCGCCTCGCGCCCGCCCCCGAAGGAGACGGGAACAGGCCCACCGCGAACATCCTCGCCTCCGGCGTGTCCGTGCCCTGGGCCATCGACGCCGCCCGGATCCTCGCCGAGGACTGGGGAATCGCCGCCGACGTCTGGTCCGTGACGTCCTGGAACGAACTACGACGCGACGGCCTCGCCGCCGAAGAACACGCCTTCCTCAACCCCGGCCAACCCGCCCGCACCCCCTTCATCACCGAACAACTCGCCGGCACCACCGGACCCGTCATCGCCGTGTCCGACTACATGAAAGCCGTCCCCGACCAAATCCGCCAATTCATCCCCAACGACTTCGCCTCCCTCGGAGCAGACGGCTTCGGCTTCTCCGACACCCGCCAAGCCGCCCGCCGCTACTTCAA
>NZ_JBFTJK010000069.1:0-902 GCF_056395385.1 Paenarthrobacter sp. 10L420
GGGGTTTCGTTCATGATTTTCACCAACGCCCCGTCGGTGTCGTTTTCCAGCAGGGTGTCCCATTCCCGGCCCCAGACGACCTTGATCACGTTCCAGCCCGCGCCGCGGAAGAACGCCTCCAACTCCTGCATGATCTTGCCGTTGCCCCGCACGGGCCCGTCCAGGCGCTGGAGGTTGCAGTTGATCACGAAGTTCAGGTTGTCCAGGTTCTCGTTCGCCGCCAGCTGCAGCAACCCGCGGGACTCGGGCTCGTCCATTTCCCCGTCACCGAGGAACGCCCAGACCTGCTGGTCGGAGGTGTCCTTGAGGCCGCGGTTGTGCAGGTACCGGTTGGACTGGGCCTGGTAGATCGCGTTCATCGGCCCGATGCCCATCGACACCGTCGGGAATTCCCAGAAGTCCGGCATCAACCGCGGGTGCGGGTACGAGGACAGGGCATGGCCTTGCTTGGACTTTTCCTGACGGAAACCATCCAAATCCTCCTCCGAGAGCCGTCCTTCCATGAACGCCCGGGCGTACATGCCCGGGGACGCGTGGCCCTGGAAGAACACCTGGTCCCCGCCCGAGGGGTGGTCCTTGCCGCGGAAGAAATGGTTGAACCCGACCTCATACAGGGTCGCCGCGCCGGCATAGGTGGAAATATGCCCACCCACCCCGATATCGGCCCGCTGCGCACGATGGACCATGACCGCGGCGTTCCACCGCATGTACGCACGGTACCGGCGCTCGAACTCCTCGTTCCCGGGAAACTCCGCTTCCTGGTCCACCGGGATCGTGTTCACATAATCAGTGGTCGTCACCATCGGCACACCCACCGACCGGGCACCGGCACGCTGCAACAACGACCGCATAATGTACTGGGCACGCTCCGTGCCCTGCTCCGCGATCAACGCATCAAGGGA
>NZ_JBFTJK010000070.1:0-853 GCF_056395385.1 Paenarthrobacter sp. 10L420
GGGGTTAGGCGTGGGCGGCGAGGATGGTGGAGGCTTCCTGGCGGGTGGTGCCGGAGGACTCGATGTGGGCCAGGGCGGCGGGGATTTCCCAGCCCTTCTTGCGCATTGCGGTGGCCCACAAACGCCCGGCCCGGTAGGAGGAGCGGACCAGCGGACCGGACATGACACCGAGGAASCCGATTTCTTCGGCCTCGTGCTGGAGGTCCACGAATTCCTGGGGCTTGACCCACCGGTCCACSGGCAGGTGCCGTTCGGAGGGGCGCAGGTACTGGGTGATCGTGATCAAATCACACCCGGCCGCGTGAAGATCGCGGAGGGCTTCGGAGATTTCCTCGCGGGTTTCGCCCATGCCCAGGATCAGGTTGGACTTGGTCACCATGCCCAGGTCCCGGCCCTGGGTGATGACATCCAGGGAGCGTTCGTACCGGAACGCCGGGCGGATCCTCTTGAAGATCCTGGGCACGGTCTCGACGTTGTGCGCGAAYACCTCGGGCTTGGAATCGCAGATCGCSGCGATGTGTTCGGGTTTGCCGGAGAAGTCCGGGATCAGCAGTTCCACCCCGGTGCCGGGGTTCAGTTCGTGGATTTTGCGGACGGTTTCGGCGTACAGCCAGACACCTTCATCGGCGAGGTCATCACGGGCCACTCCGGTGACCGTGGCGTAGCGCAGCTGCATGGCCTGCACGGACCGGGCCACCTTGGTGGGTTCGAACATGTCCACCGGGGAGGGTTTGCCGGTATCGATCTGGCAGAAATCACAGCGCCGGGTGCATTCGGACCCGCCGATCAGGAACGTCGCTTCCTTGTCTTCCCAGCACTCGAAAATGTTCGGGCAGCCGGCCTCTTCACAGAC
>NZ_JBFTJK010000071.1:0-848 GCF_056395385.1 Paenarthrobacter sp. 10L420
TTTGAGCCGTTCACGTGGGCGACGGCGTTGTTGGCGCGGACTCAGCGGATCCAGGCGTTTGCCACKGTGCAGGTTCCGATTATCCATCCGGTGATGGCGGCGAAGATGGCCGTGACGGCGGATCATGTGTCGGGGGGCCGGTTCGGGATYAAYGTCGTGGCGGGGTGGTTYCCGGAGGAGTTCGCCATGTTCGGCCTCACCCAGCGGGASCACSAGGCCCGGTACGCCTACGCTGATGAGTGGACGACGCTGTTGAAGCGGTTGTGGACCGAGGACGCTGGGTTCGATTTTGAGGGGGAGTACGTCAAGGCTGTTGACGCGTTCTCGGACCCGCACCCGTTGCAGGACCCCTATCCGGTGATTATGAATGCGGGCACGTCCGGTCCGGGCCGTGAGTTCGCCGCCACGCACAGTGATCTCATTTTCGCGTCCTTGCAGGACATGGCGACCGCGCAGCGTCAGATTGCCGAGATCAAGCAGCAGGCGCGGGTCTCCCACGGTCGCGAGGTGCGGGTCTTCGGGCGGCTGCATGTGGTGTGTCGGCCGACCGAGCAGGACGCCAAGGAGTATTTCCGGTGGGTGCACCGCGATAACGCGGATGTTGCCGCGATCGAGAAGCTGTTCGATAAGAGCACCGCGAACTCCAAGAGCCTGGAAGTCGAAGCCGAAGAGCACGGGCAGATGATCGAGCGGCTCGCTGCCGGCCGCGGTGCGATGACCGCGGTGGGTACCCCTGAGCAGGTCGTCGCAACACTGTTGGAACTGTCCAACGCCGGACTCGACGGGGTAGCGATCTCCTGGGTCAACTACGACGAGGGACTCCAGCAGATGGAAGACGACATCCTGCC
>NZ_JBFTJK010000072.1:0-797 GCF_056395385.1 Paenarthrobacter sp. 10L420
CACTTCTTCGGCAAGTCCCCGCAGACCAAGGACATGGTCGCGGACCTGACCGACGAACAGATCTGGGGCCTCAAACGCGGCGGGCACGATTACCGCAAGGTCTACGCCGCGTACAAGGCAGCGGTGGAGTTCAAGGGCAAACCCACCGTGATCCTGGCCAAAACCGTCAAGGGCTACGGCCTGGGCCCGCACTTCGAAGGCCGCAACGCCACCCACCAGATGAAAAAGCTGACCATGGAAGACCTCAAGGCCTTCCGTGACCACCTGCGCATCCCCATCACCGATGACCAGCTCGACGCGGACCTCTACCGGCCCCCGTACTACCACCCCGGCATGGACGCCCCCGAAATCAAATACCTGATGGAACGCCGGGCAGAGCTCGGCGGGTTCGTGCCCGAACGCCGCCGCACCCACACCCCCGTGACCCTGCCCGAGGCCAAGTCCTACGAGGTCGCCAAACGCGGCTCGGGCAAACAACAAGCCGCGACCACCATGGCCTTCGTGAGGCTCCTSAAGGACCTGATGCGGGATAAGAACTTCGGGGCCCGGTTCGTGCCCGTCGTCCCGGATGAATCCCGGACCTTCGGCATGGACGCGTTCTTCCCGACCGCGAAAATCTACAACCCCAAGGGCCAGAACTACCTCTCCGTGGACCGGGACCTCGTGCTGGCCTACAAGGAATCCCCCGCCGGGCAACTGATCCACCCCGGCATCAACGAAGCCGGCGCCGTCGCAGCGTTCACCGCCGCCGGAACCGCGTACGCCACCCACGGCCAACCCCTGGTCCCGATCTACGT
>NZ_JBFTJK010000073.1:0-761 GCF_056395385.1 Paenarthrobacter sp. 10L420
CTCGTATGGATCGCCGCCCAAGCACTGGCACCGAACGACATGCTCACCTGGGGCTGGCGGCTCGTGTTCCTCTCCAGCATCTTCGTCACCATTGCCGCCCTTGTCATCCGGCGCAAACTCGACGAGTCTCCGGTCTTTGAAGAAATCAAGCAAACCCGCACAGTCCCGCCCGCACCGCTCAAGGAAGTCGCCAAGAACGGCAAGGCCAACGTCCTGCGCGTCATCCTCATGAACTTCGGCGTCAGCACCCAGTCCTACACCATCCAGGTCTTCATGGCCTCCTACCTCATCACCGTCGTGGGCACCGACCCGAAATTCATTCCACCCGTACTCCTGATCGGTTCACTCTGCGGCGGCGTGGCGGCAGTATCCTTCGGCATTCTGTCCGACAAGATCGGACGCAGGCGCGTTGTTTCCCTCATTACCGGAGCCCTGATCCTCTTCCCCGCCCCAGCGTTCCTGCTGCTGACCACGGGCTCCCCGGCAGCAATCGTCATGGTCATCATCATCGGATTCATGCTCGCCTGCCAAGGCGTGGTCGGCGTCCACATGAGCTACTTCCCCGAGATTTTCGGCAGCCGCTACCGCTACGCAGGCGTGACCCTGGGTCGGGAGTTCTCCTCCATCATCGGCGGCGGCGTCGCTCCCATGATCTGCGCAGGCCTGCTGGCAATGTTCAGCAACTCCTGGATCCCGATCGCCATCTACATGTCCTTGACCATGGCCGTCAGCTTCATCGCCACACGGATGTCGCCGGAAAC
>NZ_JBFTJK010000074.1:0-751 GCF_056395385.1 Paenarthrobacter sp. 10L420
GCGATGACCGCGGTGGGTACCCCTGAGCAGGTCGTCGCAACACTGTTGGAACTGTCCAACGCCGGACTCGACGGGGTAGCGATCTCCTGGGTCAACTACGACGAGGGACTCCAGCAGATGGAAGACGACATCCTGCCCCTCATGGTCCAAGCCGGCCTCCGCCGGTAATGACATCAGTCTTTCGGACCTGCAGCACCGCTGCGTGTGGATGCTCGGAACAATCCGAAGCCACATTCAGGTAGTACAACAGACCTGTGCTCTATAGAGAGGAACACCGAATGCCATTGAGCGGTACAACCAGGAGGCCAGGGTCGGCCGCCGCTCGCTTGCGTGAACTGATCGCGGGTGATGGGCTGATTCATATTCCTGGGATTCACGACCCCTTTTCGGCGCGAGTAGCCCAGGATCTAGGATTTGGCGCGGTGACCATCGGCGGTGGGGTTACGGTATCGGTCGCTTACCATGCGATTCCTGACATGACCATGATCTCGACCCGCGACATCATCGATGTGGCCCGGGGCATCACACGGGCAATTGACATTCCGCTCATCGTCGATTTCGACGACGGGGGAGGCAACCCACTTCAGGTACGCCAGGCGGTCCAGATGGCGGAGGCTGCCGGTATCGCCGGCGTCATGATCGAGGACACGAACTTCGCCTACCCCAAGCACACGCCCCCCAAAGAGCTCGGGAACGTCATGCAGTTCAAAGACAATCACCACTTGACACGCGATGCGGCGGTCCAACGTGT
>NZ_JBFTJK010000075.1:0-731 GCF_056395385.1 Paenarthrobacter sp. 10L420
GACGGGCAACGCCGACATCCAGCCCAGGCCTCGCGGAAGACGCAGGGAGAACCAGGCCAGGGCAGTGCCGACGACCAGCGCCAGCACCACGGCCCCGACCGTGAGCACGATCGTGGTCCCGATCGCCTGCCAGATGAACGGATCAGTGAACGCTGTGGTGAAACCGTTGTTCAGCGCCGACCGGTCGACGATGAAGTAGATCGGCCGCAGAACCAGAAGTCCGACGAAGACAACGAACAACACCACCCCGAGGGTCCAAAAATGGACGGGTCGAACCCGGAAACGCGGCTTCTGCGACGCACCCGGCGCGAACGGAACGCCTGGACCGGGCCCAGCCGTTCCGTGATCGGAAACCTGGATGTCCGAAACGCTCATCTGCCCGCCCCAGCTTTCTGCTCCAGCGCGACATCGTCGTGCGCCGGCTGGCCGGTTCCCGCCGAGCCGGTCGGACTGGTGGGGAAGAGCTTGGCATCACAGGCCGAGAAGATCACGGTGGTTCGAGAACCGGGTTCGAAGCGGTGCGCTCCCTCCCCCGTGAGTGGGATACGGCTCGAGACAGACCGACCATCGACGAACTTGACCACGACATCGACAGAGGCGCCCCCATACTCGACATCGGCAATCGTGCCTCCTTCAACACCCATCTCTCCAGGGGCAAGTGAGTCGATAGTGCCCAACCGGATGGCCTGTTGGCGCACGCGCAGGTTCGCCGTTTCCGCCGACACATCGGG
>NZ_JBFTJK010000076.1:0-726 GCF_056395385.1 Paenarthrobacter sp. 10L420
GGCAGGATGTCGTCTTCCATCTGCTGGAGTCCCTCGTCGTAGTTGACCCAGGAGATCGCTACCCCGTCGAGTCCGGCGTTGGACAGTTCCAACAGTGTTGCGACGACCTGCTCAGGGGTACCCACCGCGGTCATCGCACCGCGGCCGGCGGCGAGCCGCTCGATGGTCTTGGCGTGCTCTTCCGGATCAACGTCGAAACTGTCCGAGTTGGCGGAAACCCCCGCAAGCAACTTCTCGATCGCGGCAACATCCGCGTTGTCGCGGTGCACCCAGCGGAAGTACTGCTGAGCTTCCTGCTCGGTCGGCCGACACACGATGTGCACCCGCCCGAAAACACGCACCTCACGACCGTGGGAGACCCGCGCCTGCTGCTTGATCTCGGCAATCTGACGCTGCGCGGTCGCCATGTCCTGCAAGGACGCGAAAATGAGGTCACTGTGCGTGGCGGCGAACTCACGGCCGGGACCGGACGTGCCCGCATTCATAATCACCGGGTAGGGGTCCTGCAACGGGTGCGGGTCCGAGAACGCGTCAACAGCCTTGACGTACTCACCGTTGAAATCCACCGGAGTGTCCCCGGTCCACAACCGCTTCAACAGCGTCGTCCACTCATCAGCGTAGGCGTACCGGGCCTGGTGCTCCCGCTGGGTGAGGCCGAACATGGCGAACTCCTCCGGGAACCACCCCGCCACGACATTGATCCCGAACCGGCCCCCCGACACATGA
>NZ_JBFTJK010000077.1:0-723 GCF_056395385.1 Paenarthrobacter sp. 10L420
ACACGTTGGACCGCCGCATCGCGTGTCAAGTGGTGATTGTCTTTGAACTGCATGACGTTCCCGAGCTCTTTGGGGGGCGTGTGCTTGGGGTAGGCGAAGTTCGTGTCCTCGATCATGACGCCGGCGATACCGGCAGCCTCCGCCATCTGCACCGCCTGGCGTACCTGGAGTGGGTTGCCTCCCCCGTCGTCGAAATCGACGATGAGCGGAATGTCAATCACCCGCGTGATACCCCGGGCCACATCGATGATGTCGCGGGTGGAGATCATCGTCATGTCAGGAATCGCATGGTAAGCGACCGATACCGTAACCCCACCGCCGATGGTAACCGCGCCAAATCCTAGATCCTGGGCTACTCGCGCCGAAAAGGGGTCGTGAATCCCAGGAATATGAATCAGCCCATCACCCGCTAACAGCTCACGCAGACGAGCGGCGGCAGTCTCCGTCCGGGTTCGTGTGTCGCTGGCGGGCATGTGGTTTTCCTCTCCATTGAGAACGTTGCGGGTGTATGCCGATCTTACCGATGTGTTGGGTTGCTCGGTGTGCTTCGGGTTATCCGCCGCGGAGGCCGGCCTGGACCATGAGGGGCAGGATGTCGTCTTCCATCTGCTGGAGTCCCTCGTCGTAGTTGACCCAGGAGATCGCTACCCCGTCGAGTCCGGCGTTGGACAGTTCCAACAGTGTTGCGACGACCTGCTCAGGGGTACCCACCGCGGTCATCGC
>NZ_JBFTJK010000078.1:0-689 GCF_056395385.1 Paenarthrobacter sp. 10L420
GTCGCGGCTTGTTGTTTGCCCGAGCCGCGTTTGGCGACCTCGTAGGACTTGGCCTCGGGCAGGGTCACGGGGGTGTGGGTGCGGCGGCGTTCGGGCACGAACCCGCCGAGCTCTGCCCGGCGTTCCATCAGGTACCGGATTTCGGGGGCGTCCATGCCGGGGTGGTAGTACGGGGGCCGGTAGAGGTCCGCGTCGAGCTGGTCATCGCTGATGGGGATGCGCAGGTGGTCACGGAAGGCCTTGAGGTCTTCCATGGTCAGCTTTTTCATCTGGTGGGTGGCGTTGCGGCCTTCGAAGTGCGGGCCCAGTCCGTAGCCCTTGACGGTTTTGGCCAGGATCACCGTGGGTTTGCCCTTGAACTCCACCGCTGCCTTGTACGCGGCGTAGACCTTGCGGTAATCGTGCCCGCCGCGTTTGAGCCCCCAGATCTGCTCATCGGTCAGGTCCGCGACCATGTCCTTGGTCTGCGGGGACTTGCCGAAGAAGTGATCCCGGACGAACCCTCCGGACTCGGCCTTGTAGGTCTGGTAGTCACCATCAGGGGTTTCGTTCATGATTTTCACCAACGCCCCGTCGGTGTCGTTTTCCAGCAGGGTGTCCCATTCCCGGCCCCAGACGACCTTGATCACGTTCCAGCCCGCGCCGCGGAAGAACGCCTCCAACTCCTGCATGATCTTGCCGTTGCCCCG
>NZ_JBFTJK010000079.1:0-577 GCF_056395385.1 Paenarthrobacter sp. 10L420
CGTTCCCGCCCCATGAAACTCCTCGACGGACTCGTCGGAGCCTGTGCCGTCGCGATGACCACCGGGAAACTGCCAGCCAACGGCGGACTCCGACCCCAACTCACCCTCACCATCGACGAACGCGACCTCTTCGAACGACGCACCGACCACCAACGACTCAGCACCGGGACCGCGACCTTCGTCGGCCCGATGCACCCCAACACCATCCGCAAAATCGCCTGCGACGCCGACATCCTCCCCGTCCTGCTCGGAACCGACTCCCGCGTCCTGGACATCGGCCGCACCACCCGGATCTTCCCACCCCACATCCGCAAAGCCATCACCGCCCGCGACGGCGGCTGCGCCTTCCCCGACTGCACCATGCCCGCCCCSTGGTGCGAAGCCCACCACATCACCTACTGGTCACACGGCGGCACCACMGGAACCGAGAACGGCACCCTGCTCTGCAGCCACCACCACCACGTCATCCACAAAGAACAATGGCGGATCGACATGACCACCGGCGTGCCCTGGTTCACCCCACCACCACACATCGACCCCAAACAAACACCCCGACGCAACCACCACCACACACCCC
>NZ_JBFTJK010000080.1:0-518 GCF_056395385.1 Paenarthrobacter sp. 10L420
GGCGTCACCAGCAGTGTCTACCTGTACCTGCCCCACGGCGCCGAGGAAGCCGAATCGGTCAACCTGATGATCTGCCTGGACGGCCTGGAGTACACCGGAGAGAAGGTTCGTGCCACCACAGTCCTGGACAACCTCGTGCACACGGGCGAGATTCCCATGACTGTGGGCCTGTTCCACAACCCGGGAGAGACCGGACCGGGCTACCCGATCTACGGTGGAAGCACCAACCGCGCTGTCGAGTACGACACCGTCAGCGAGGACTTCGCCCGCTACCTCGTGGAAGAGCTGTTTCCGATCATCCGGACCAAAGTCAGGCTCACYGACGACCCGAAGGGCCGGGTCATCTGCGGCTTCAGCTCCGGTGGCGCAGGCGCCTTCACCGCTGCCTTCCACCGCCCGGACCAGTTCGGAAACGTGATCTCTCACTGCGGCAGCTTCATCAACATTCTGGGCGCGAACAACCTCCCCAGCATGGTCCGGCGCACCCCCCGCAAGCCAATCCGCGTCTGGCACCAATC
>NZ_JBFTJK010000082.1:0-452 GCF_056395385.1 Paenarthrobacter sp. 10L420
GTCCGGCGGTGTCCTACTCTCCCACACCCTCCCGGGTGCAGTACCATCGGCGCTGTGGGTCTTAGCTTCCGGGTTCGGAATGGGACCGGGCGTTTCCCCCACGCTATGACCGCCGTAACCTTGTTACCCGTTCCCCTGTGCCGGTTTGGTTCCGGTGTTGGGGTGGGAAGCTTTTGTGGTTACAACATGTGTGTTCCCTCGGTGTTGAGGGTCCTGTGGTGTTGTTGTGTTTAGTTGTGGTTTTTGTTCCTGGAAGCAACGGGTTTTGTTGTTCGGGAACCACATAGTGGACGCGTGCAGTGTTTTTGTGTGTGGTGTAAGTTGTTGGCCTATTAGTACCGGTCAGCTTCACGAGTCTTTAGTCCTCGCTTCCACATCCGGCCTATCAACCCAGTGGTCTGGCTGGGGGCCTCTCACACAAATTGTGTATGGAAATCTCATCTTGAAGCGAG
>NZ_JBFTJK010000083.1:0-442 GCF_056395385.1 Paenarthrobacter sp. 10L420
GTCCGGCGGTGTCCTACTCTCCCACACCCTCCCGGGTGCAGTACCATCGGCGCTGTGGGTCTTAGCTTCCGGGTTCGGAATGGGACCGGGCGTTTCCCCCACGCTATGACCGCCGTAAC
The DNA here is from genome assembly GCF_056395385.1 of Paenarthrobacter sp. 10L420. NCBI lineage: Bacteria > Bacillati > Actinomycetota > Actinomycetes > Micrococcales > Micrococcaceae > Paenarthrobacter > Paenarthrobacter sp. 10L420. Next base: position 120 of record NZ_JBFTJK010000083.1, read on the forward strand.
CTTGTTACCCGTTCCCCTGTGCCGGTTTGGGTGGCGGGGGTGGGAAGACTGTTGGTTACAACATGTGTGTTCCCTCGGTGTTGAGGGTTCTGTGGTGTTGTGTATTTAGTTGTGGTTTTTGTTCCTGACAACGGGTTTTGTTGTTCGGGAACCACATAGTGGACGCGTGCAGTGTTTTGTGTGTGGTGTAAGTTGTTGGCCTATTAGTACCGGTCAGCTTCACGAGTCTTTAGTCCTCGCTTCCACATCCGGCCTATCAACCCAGTGGTCTGGCTGGGGGCCTCTCACACAAATTGTGTATGGAAATCTCATCTTGAAGCGAG
>NZ_JBFTJK010000084.1:0-414 GCF_056395385.1 Paenarthrobacter sp. 10L420
GGCGGGGACCTTCCTGGTGCTCGCCGGGGGCTATGGCGCCGCATGGTTTGCCTCGGGCGGGTTGGAGCGCGACGGCGGCTGGCTGGGACTCGCCGCGGAGCTCGCCCGGCAGTACCTGCCGCTGCCCATTCCCGGCATCTACAACCGCGTGTTCCAGAACCGCAACGCGGCCGAGGCTTTCCTGTTCGCCTCCTCCGGCATCATCTTCTGGGTCGTGGCGCTGGCCGGGGTCTGGCTGGTGCTGCTGCGCCGCCACCACGGCACGGATGCGGGGGCCGAGGACCGGGAAAGGGCCCGCGGCCTCATCCGGCAAGGCGGCGACTCGCTGTCCTGGATGGCGCTCTGGGCACCCAACACGTACTGGTTTGCACCCGAGGGCCGCGGGGGAGTGGCCTACCAGCAGCACGGCAATGT
>NZ_JBFTJK010000085.1:0-413 GCF_056395385.1 Paenarthrobacter sp. 10L420
CCGCCGTGTGACCAGTAGGTGATGTGGTGGGCTTCGCACCAGGGGGCGGGCATGGTGCAGTCGGGGAAGGCGCAGCCGCCGTCGCGGGCGGTGATGGCTTTGCGGATGTGGGGTGGGAAGATCCGGGTGGTGCGGCCGATGTCCAGGACTCGGGAGTCGGTTCCGAGCAGGACGGGGAGGATGTCCGCGTCGCAGGCGATTTTGCGGATGGTGTTGGGGTGCATCGGACCCAGGAACGTTGCTGTACCGGAGCTGAGTCGTTGATGGTCGGTGCGTCGTTCGAAGAGGTCGCGTTCGTCGATGGTGAGGGTGAGTTGGGGTCGGAGTCCGCCGTTGGCTGGCAGTTTCCCGGTGGTCATCGCGACGGCACAGGCTCCGACGAGTCCGTCGAGGAGTTTCATGGGGCGGGAACG
>NZ_JBFTJK010000086.1:0-407 GCF_056395385.1 Paenarthrobacter sp. 10L420
ATCGGGTAAGTTTGAAAAGTTGCTCCGGAGCGATCCTGTGGCCCTGTTAGGGGTTCTGGTGGTGCCGGTTAGTGTCTGTTGTTTGAGAACTCAATAGTGTGCCAAGTTTGTTGATGCCGATTGTTTTATTGATTGGTTGAAATTATGGCCAGGCCGTTGCGCACCSCCGTGTGTGGTGGTTTGGTTTTCAGCTGGTTTCGAATTTTGTGCAGCCGTGCCTGTCGTTATTTCCGGTGGGTGTGGTTGTGTCTGTTATTTTTCAACGGAGAGTTTGATCCTGGCTCAGGATGAACGCTGGCGGCGTGCTTAACACATGCAAGTCGAACGATGATCCCAGCTTGCTGGGGGATTAGTGGCGAACGGGTGAGTAACACGTGAGTAACCTGCCCTTGACTCTGGGATAAGCC
>NZ_JBFTJK010000087.1:0-398 GCF_056395385.1 Paenarthrobacter sp. 10L420
CCCCAGCCAGACCACTGGGTTGATAGGCCGGATGTGGAAGCGAGGACTAAAGACTCGTGAAGCTGACCGGTACTAATAGGCCAACAACTTACACCACACACAACACTGCACGCGTCCACTATGTGGTTCCCGAACAACAAAACCCGTTGCTCGCAGGAACAAAAACCACAACAAAATAACAACACCACAATGTTGTAACCACAAAGCTTCCCACCCCCACCACAACCGGTGCGGGGGGACGGGTAACAAGGTTACGGCGGTCATAGCGTGGGGGAAACGCCCGGTCCCATTCCGAACCCGGAAGCTAAGACCCACAGCGCCGATGGTACTGCACCCGGGAGGGTGTGGGAGAGTAGGACACCGCCGGACACACATTAGGTCGAGACCCCCCAACCCAC
>NZ_JBFTJK010000088.1:0-383 GCF_056395385.1 Paenarthrobacter sp. 10L420
GACTACGGCCGTTACCTCACCACGCCCGAGGGCAAGAACAAGATCCTGGTCCAGCACAAACCCGTCGGACCCTGCCTGCTGATCACCCCGTGGAACTTCCCGCTGGCGATGGCCACCCGCAAAGTCGCTCCCGCTGTCGCGGCAGGCTGCACGATGGTGCTCAAACCTGCCAAGCTCACACCGTTGACGGCCCAGTACTTCGCRMAGACCATGCTCGACGCCGGCCTGCCCGCCGGAGTCCTGAACGTCGTCGCCTCCTCCAGCGCGTCCGGGATTTCCGGGCCGCTGCTGAAGGATTCACGCCTGCGGAAGATCTCCTTCACCGGCTCCACCCCGGTCGGGAAGCGGCTCATGGCCGACGCCGCACAGAACGTCCTGCGGAC
>NZ_JBFTJK010000089.1:0-380 GCF_056395385.1 Paenarthrobacter sp. 10L420
GACAAGTGGTCAACACCGGTTTTGAATGATGAGAATCGGTTGAAGTTGGCGACGTTCGCTACCAATATGCGTGGGAGTGTGACGCTTGCCAATGTGGAGGGCAAGGTCCTGGGCAGTTGGGAGGAGAGCCTTCGGTTGGCGCAGCATGCTGATCGGATCGGGTTTGAYGCGGTGATCCCGGTGCAGCGGTGGCGTGGGTTTGGTGGGCAGTTCAATTTGTCGGATCGCTCTTTTGAGCCGTTCACGTGGGCGACGGCGTTGTTGGCGCGGACTCAGCGGATCCAGGCGTTTGCCACKGTGCAGGTTCCGATTATCCATCCGGTGATGGCGGCGAAGATGGCCGTGACGGCGGATCATGTGTCGGGGGGCCGGTTCGGGAT
>NZ_JBFTJK010000090.1:0-375 GCF_056395385.1 Paenarthrobacter sp. 10L420
CATATACATAGCGTGCTATATGTATAGCTATGTGGTTTCCGGCGCGATGGCAAGCGCCGCCGTCTCCGATCGTCCCCGCGAAGGCGGGGATCCAAGCAGAGGTGGGGAGGCCCGCGATCGCGTCGTCCCATTCGGAGAACCAGCTTGGGCCCCCGCCTTCGCGGGGGAGGTCGGGCTCTAGTGAATATACCAGTTGCGAAACTGGTATAGCAAAATGCGAGAACCAATTTTTCCAGACCGGATCGATTTTTGCTAGGACAAATGGTCTGCATCCATGTATGCCGTTCTGGCGTCAGTCAGCGGAGCGGCCAGAGAGCCGCGTGGGAGTTGAGCGTGGGAAACATTCGGCGACAGGTGGGGCGTCTGGCCCTGGTG
>NZ_JBFTJK010000091.1:0-370 GCF_056395385.1 Paenarthrobacter sp. 10L420
GCTTTCCCTGTTAATGATTGTCCGGCGGTGTCCTACTCTCCCACACCCTCCCGGGTGCAGTACCATCGGCGCTGTGGGTCTTAGCTTCCGGGTTCGGAATGGGACCGGGCGTTTCCCCCACGCTATGACCGCCGTAACCTTGTTACCCGAACCCCTGTGCCGGTTTGGTGCCGGTTTTTGGGTGGGAAGCTTTTGTGGTTACAACATGTGTGTTCCCTCGGTGTTGAGGGTCCTGTGGTGTTGTTGTGTTTAGTTGTGGTTTTTGTTCCTGACAACGGGTTTTGTTGTTCGGGAACCACATAGTGGACGCGTGCAGTGTTGTGTGTGGTGTAAGTTGTTGGCCTATTAGTACCGGTCAGCTTCACGAGTC
>NZ_JBFTJK010000092.1:0-364 GCF_056395385.1 Paenarthrobacter sp. 10L420
CCTGTTAATGATTGTCCGGCGGTGTCCTACTCTCCCACACCCTCCCGGGTGCAGTACCATCGGCGCTGTGGGTCTTAGCTTCCGGGTTCGGAATGGGACCGGGCGTTTCCCCCACGCTATGACCGCCGTAACCTTGTTACCCGTTCCCCCGTGCCGGTTTGGTGCCGGTTTTTGGGTGGGAAGCTTTTGTGGTTACAACATGTGTGTTCCCTCGATGTTGAGGGTCCTGTGGTGTTGTTGTGTTTAGTTGTGGTTTTTGTTCCTGACAACGGGTTTTGTTGTTCGGGAACCACATAGTGGACGCGTGCAGTGTTGTGTGTGGTGTAAGTTGTTGGCCTATTAGTACCGGTCAGCTTCACGAGTC
>NZ_JBFTJK010000093.1:0-357 GCF_056395385.1 Paenarthrobacter sp. 10L420
GGGTGTTGGGGTTGTGTTGGGTGGTTGTTGGGGTGGATTTGCGTTGGGGGTGTGGGGCGTGTATTGTTTTCTGAGTCGCCGGGTGCGAAACGGAAAGCCGGAAGGTGTGTACGGTTCGGTAGGCGGCCAAAAATAACTCTTCTTTTCCAATGGCCCTTGTTGGGTGCGCTGTTTTTGTGGTGCGCTGTTCGGGGTGATGTTTTGGGGGGTCTGTTGTTTGAGAACTCAATAGTGTGCCAAGTTTGTTGATGCCGATTGTTTTATTGATTGGTTGAAATTATGGCCAGGCCGTTGCGCACCCCCGTGTGTGGTGGTTTGGTTTTCAGCTGGTTTCGAATTTTGTGCAGCCGTGCCTGT
>NZ_JBFTJK010000094.1:0-357 GCF_056395385.1 Paenarthrobacter sp. 10L420
GGCAGGCGGTGGCCTATGCCAAAAAGCACAATGTGCCGGTGGTGCTGACGCTGGGTACCAAATACGTTATCGCCGATAACGTGCCGTGGTGGCGCGACTTCCTCAAAGAGAACGTCTCGATTCTGGCGATGAATGAAGAGGAGGGGCACGCCCTGACCGGTGAGAGCGATCCGCTGATGGCGGCGGATAAAGCGCTGGACTGGGTCGATCTGGTGCTCTGCACCGCCGGGCCGGTCGGCTTATATATGGCGGGCTTTACCGAAGATGAGGCGAAGCGCAAAACCCAGCACCCGCTGCTGCCGGGCGCGATTGCCGAATTTAACCAGTATGAGTTTAGCCGTGCGATCCGCCATAAGG
>NZ_JBFTJK010000095.1:0-352 GCF_056395385.1 Paenarthrobacter sp. 10L420
GGCCTGGATCCCGACAACCTGCCGGAAAGCGATCCCTCGAAGATGAGCTTCGGCTCGGGCGGCAACCAGGACGCCAAGGCCTGGCGCGACATCTGGGGCTCGGGCCAGGGCATCGGCGCCATCAAGGAAGTGCTGCCGGTCGCCGAACGCATCGCCAAGCTGGCGGTGGAATATGAGGACGCCATGGCCGAACTGGCGGCCAAGACGGCCCTGACGGCCGGTAATCGCCTGGCTTTCGCCGCCGAGTAGGACGGGGATTGCGCCGGGGACGAAGGCGGCGTCGTCCCCGGCTGCTCCGGCAAGGCGATCCTGAGCGGGTTCGAAACCGCCAGGAGCGCCTCATGTCCGACGC
>NZ_JBFTJK010000096.1:0-350 GCF_056395385.1 Paenarthrobacter sp. 10L420
ACGGTGGGTTTGCCCTTGAACTCCACCGCTGCCTTGTACGCGGCGCCTTGTACGCGGCGTAGACCTTGCGGTAATCGTGCCCGCCGCGTTTGAGGCCCCAGATCTGTTCGTCGGTCAGGTCCGCGACCATGTCCTTGGTCTGCGGGGACTTGCCGAAGAAGCCCTCCGGACTCGGCCTTGTAGGTCTGGTAGTCACCATCTGGTAGTCACCATCGGGGGTTTCGTTCATGATTTTCACCAACGCCCCGTCGGTGTCGTTTTCCAGCAGGGTGTCCCATTCCCGGCCCCAGACGACCTTGATCACGTTCCAGCCCGCGCCGCGGAAGAACGCCTCCAACTCCTGCATGATC
>NZ_JBFTJK010000097.1:0-341 GCF_056395385.1 Paenarthrobacter sp. 10L420
GGCTTATCCCAGAGTCAAGGGCAGGTTACTCACGTGTTACTCACCCGTTCGCCACTAATCCCCCAGCAAGCTGGGATCATCGTTCGACTTGCATGTGTTAAGCACGCCGCCAGCGTTCATCCTGAGCCAGGATCAAACTCTCCGTTGAAGWAAAACAAATCAAACAGACACAACCACACCCACCGGAAATAACGACAGGCACGGCTGCACAAAATTCGAAACCAGCTGAAAACCAAACCACCACACACGGGGGTGCGCAACGGCCTGGCCATAATTTCAACCAATCAATAAAACAATCGGCATCAACAAACTTGGCACACTATTGAGTTCTCAAACAACAG
>NZ_JBFTJK010000098.1:0-340 GCF_056395385.1 Paenarthrobacter sp. 10L420
CCGAACCGTCCGAAGAAGTTCTCCGCCAACTCCAAGGCGCGTTCTTCCGCCGCCGACGCCGCCACGGGCTCCACCACATCGAAATCTTCGCCACCGCCGAACAATACGAAACCCTCACCACCGCCATGAACGTCGCCACCAACCCCCGACTCACCACGGATAGTAATCCCACCGGACCGGAYCTGGACCGGCGTTCCCGCCCCATGAAACTCCTCGACGGACTCGTCGGAGCCTGTGCCGTCGCGATGACCACCGGGAAACTGCCAGCCAACGGCGGACTCCGACCCCAACTCACCCTCACCATCGACGAACGCGACCTCTTCGAACGACGCACCGACCA